>CAJTER010000041.1 GCA_910575405.1 Clostridia bacterium
GCTTGTCCGATTTCTTTAGCGAGCTTCACTGCCTGTACTTTGTATTCGTGGTCATATTGTCTGTTTTCTGCCATTTTGTTCACTCCTTATTCTCTTGATTATATCTCAAATCCTTGAGAATGTGGTGTCAACTTTTTTTATACCACATCAAGGCTGCCAAGGCGGTTGGCCCGTACCCAGCCATACATGGTATTCTTTGGAACCCCCAGTTCTTTAGCGGCCTTTGCTTGTCCGATTTCCTTTGCCAGTTTCACTGCCTGTACTTTGTATTCATGGTCGTATTGCCTGTTTTCTGCCATTTTTGTTCACTCCTTATTCTCTTGATTATATCTCAAATCCTTGAGAATGTGGTGTCAACTTTTTTTATACCACATCAAAATACAGCCGGGAGGAAAAGGCTCTGATATGGGAAGCTCTTTATGGACTGTCCTTTAGTACCGCCAACCCTTACGGCTCCATCCGGGATTTCAGCCTGAAAACCGATGTTGGCATCGACACCAGCGGCGGCTGGAAAGAGTATGGAAAATGGGGCTATCGGCGCTACGGCAGACGCTACCGCAGGTCAGGCCGCAGGCGTTCCGGCGGCGGCAGCACCGGGAGCACATCGGCAGTATCCGATGAAACCGCACTTGAGAAATATGAGCGGGCCCTAAAAGCCCAGCCGAAACCGCAGAAGGTATCCGTCAGCAAGGTGCAGTCTGCCAAGTCTCCCCGTGTCAGTACCGGGAGCGGACAGGTGGCCAAGAAGGCCAGCTATACAAGGAAGCGTTCGTCCAAGCTGGATATTAATGCATATGGATCGGACGCACTCAGGAAGGCAGTGGTCAAGCTGCTGGCCAAACAGCTAAAGGGGTGATAAAATTGTACCATGTAACCGACTAAATATTGGGAATTTTAACTGTTGCAGGGGGTGTTGCAGTAGGCACTCAACCTATTGAAATTTCAACGAACTTTGCAAGCTTCCTAAACCGTGCGTCGGATGTTCGAATCATCTCGGGGGTGCCAGTGGAAAGCCTTGCAATTACAGCGTTGCAAGGCTTTTACTATTGCAGCAGGTACTCCTCAGCTGCCGATTTCTCTGGCCGTCAGCGTTACCTTCTTGCCCGTCATTTTCTCTATGTGAGATTCAACCTCAGATAATATATGATCGATCACAAGAGAAGGATTTGCCCGGTTATCATTTTTGAACCGGGAAACCGTTGATTTGTTTGCATCCATACTTATCACCTCATCTGTAGTCTGCCCCAAAGCGGGGAAAAATGAGGCTCCAATTTTTTCATTGGAAGAATCCGCGAACGCTTTTTTAGTGGTTCACATCCAGGTCAGTTTTCACGGAGGATGGTAAAAATCAGCTTGTTTCGATCCTTTTCCGGATTGATGAGGATTTCCTTCAGCCGTACATCGTACCGCAGGATGGAGAAGAGCATTTCACAAAGCTGCGTTTCTTTGACAGAAAAGAAAAGTTCTCTTATCTGCCGGATTGCTGTGCTGCTGCGGGAATCGTCCAGCAGGCTTTTTTCCAGAACCGTCAGGACTTCTGCTGCCATAATCTCAATGTGATTGTCCTGGATAAAGACGCTGACATCCCGGGGACCCTTTCCTGTGGAAGCTTTCAAAAATGCGGCAAATTCCTTTTTGATTTCAGCCTCTGCCACTTTTTTGTTTTCCGGCGGAATAGCGATACCGCCCGGTCTTTGGGACTGAAGCAGCTCCGCAAGTTCGGAAAGGGCTTCCAGCAGAGCTTTCAGGCTGACTGGCTTTCTCAGATACTTGTCGATTCCTGCGTCCACAGCGCCCAGGATGGTATCCACCTCATTGGCAGCAGAGATGACGATTACCGCAGGGCTTCCCGAGAGTCTGCGTATTTGCCGTATCATTTCGATGCCGCCCATTTCCGGCATATAAAGATCCGCAAGTACGATGTCTGGAAGATGGTCTTCGTAAAGTTCCACCCCCTGTTTGCCGTTTTCCGCAGTAAGAACTTTTCCAGCCCGCCGCTTCAGCACATCGGTCAGCTCTTCTCTGGCTTCGGAATTATCCTCCACGTAGAGGATTTTCATGTTTTTTAAAAGCTCGATAGCGCTGTTTGTTTTTCTTGTTTCCATACTATGTCCTTCTACTATATCTTTCCATAATTTTCTTTTTGATTTCTCTTTTCTGGCAGTCCTGCCTCATCATTTGGGCAGAGTTTGAAGGCTTCCTTTCCGCTTTCAGGAGAATCTCCCCCTGCAGGCAGCTCAATGCGGCATTGGACGCCGCCGGGAATGTTTTCGATAAACAGTTTTCCGTCCATGCGCTGTTCGACGATTTCCCTGGAAATGTAAAGGCCCAGGCCTGTGCCCTTTGTTTCCGACTTTGTGGTAAAATAAGGCTCAAAGAGACATTCCAGGATATCCGCCTCAATGGGATCTCCTTCGTTAATAATGAGAATGTCCAGCTGTTCCTGTTTTCTACGAGTCTGTATGGTGATGGTCCGTACAGGCGGCGCGGCGCTGACAATGGCGTCTCTGGCATTGGTCAGAAGATTAAAGATTACGTGGGTCAGCTCGTTGGGATAACCAAATCCGAAGGTGTCCCCGTCGTAAAATTGTTTTACGGAAATCTGCTCCTTGTTGATGCTTTCCTCCATCAGGGAAATGGCGCTTTTAATACACTGACGGCTGTCAAAAGCGATTTTTTCCTTTGAAGGCTTGAGAAAGTCGGAAAAGTCGGTAATGGTCTCGGACATGCGCTCCACGATGGTTTCCACCTTGGAAACACTTTTCTGCAGCTTGCGTTCATCCAGATCGCCGAAGTGATAGCTGTCCAGCAGGTTGGCTAAAATCAAATTGATGGTGTTTAAGGGTTGCTTCCACTGGTGGGTGATGTTGCCCGTCATTTCTCCGATCTTGGCCTGCCGGGACTGGTAAACCAGCAGAATTTCCTTTTCCCGGTTTTCCTCCTCCAGGGAGCTCTGCTTTTTCAGCAGGGGAATGGAAAAGCCGGAGAGGGCGGCGATGAGCACCAGAGCCAGCAAAACCGCCAGAATGCGGAGGGCGATTCCCAGGGAATGAATGGGCGAAAAGGCTTCCGCTTGGGGTTGGGTAATAATCAGGGTCCAGCCATTATCCAGCTGAGAGTAACCCAAAATTTTGTCTGTTCCCTCCAGAGAATAACGCATGGTGCCGGAAGCCGGGGCGATTTCTCGTTCCAATCTTTTTTGAAGCCTGGTCGGTATATTCAGCTGTTCCTCTGTAGGATGTTCGTTTGGATAGAGGATATACGCAAAATTTTCATCCAGCAGAGCCGAATATCCGCTGTCATAAAGCTTCATGTTTTCCACAACCTCCACCATGTCGCAGGCCGTGATATCCGCTCCGGCAACGCCGATGAAGCGGTCGTTTACATAGATTGCCCGGGAATAGGAAAACACGTCCTCGTCCAGATCCTGATCAAAATAGGGGCCGCACCAAGTACCGCAGCTTTTTCCCTGAGGCTCGAAAAAGTAAGCCATGTTATCCGCATAAGGAAGCTCAAAATTTCGCTTATTGCTGTTAAAATCCACGGGAATCCGCCTGATTTTTCCATCTAGAAACGCGTACCATACCTCGTCGTTTTCCGGCGTCAGCTCCGGGTTGAAGGTGACATACAGACTGTGGGCCGTATCAACGGTGGAAAGAGTCTTTTTGATCATCCTCGCAAGCTCTTCTTTGTACTGGTGCAGATAACCGGAAGGATCCCGTTCAAAGGAAGCTTCATCAAAGGTGGTGGACACATAGGCAAACAGCGAATCCGTCAGTCCTTCCATATGGTTGAATTTGGAGCTGAAATCGTGGGAATATTTTTCAGCGGTGCTGAGGATTTTCCCCTCAATTTCCGCGGTCAGATATTCGGTGCTGCGGAGCATGGAAATAGAACCCACGATGAAGGCAATGGTCACGGAAAATATGGTAATAAGGCATATGATTTTTAAAAAGGATTTACTCATAGTGTTCCCACGGCAGCATAATATTCTGCCATTTTCCTATCAAAGCCTTTGGAAAGGTAATATTCAATACTGTTTCCCATGGGATCCTCCCTTATTTTCGCATCAATGGCAACCGTCTCACCGTTAAAAAACTCATTTGAAAGTGATATGGCATTGGGAACTGTTTTTCTGTCCCCGGTATAAATCATATACAGCTCCGGTTTTGACATGTTTACCTTTTTGCTTCCGTACAGATTTTGATTAGTGCGCTTAAAATAATCGTGATAGGTTTGCATCAGATACATCAACGCGCGGATAATGATATTTGTGATCCAGGTCGACTGGCACTCCACCAGAACCATCAGCCGGTTGCCGACGGAAAACCCCAGGTCGTTATAGTCTGCGTCAATGAGCACATGCTTGAGCGTGACATCTGCAATAGCATCTTCCGTTACATAGAGGCCTTCCGGGTGGAGGGCCTGATAGAGCTGCAGCAGGTATTTTTTCCCTGAAATAAATTCGTGAATACACTGTCCTTGATTTTGCGTTTCGGTGTGCCGTCTGCCATTTCATCACCTCTCTTGTGGATTGTTTGCAAGCTGCTTTTGCAATGCGCTTCATATCTTAATTATACAAAAAAATATCTCGGTTTACAATAAACGCGGCGGGAAAGTTTTATTGCCAAAGCCTGGTTCATTGCTTTTCGCGCTGAAATAAGAAGTTTTCACAGCCTTTATCTTACCGCTTTTTCCAAAAAAATTACGGCAATTTTACGAAAATGGAACCGTGACAAGATGAACAGCTACTTTATTCTGATCAACGGCGTGGATCAGCCCTTCCTCTTTGACGGAGCGCGCCCTTCCAAGAAAAAAAGAGTCGACTGGCTGGCGCCGGATCACATCATGCCGGCCGTAGGCTCCATGCGGGGCGCTATCCCTAAGGAGGCGGGAATGGTGGAAAAGGTTATCAATGACTGTGTAAGTTTCGCATATTGAATTGGCTTCCTTTTTAGAGTATACTTAACACATAACGGTAAATCTACAAGGATCAGACGCCCAATTATCAGGTAGTCAGTACACCAGGAAGACGCGGAAGGCGCGTCAGAAATGAGGAAATCATGAAAACAAAAAATTTCAGCAAAGGAATCGCCGCAGCCCTGTTTCTGTTGGCAATGGGCCTGTTCATCGCCATGCCCTCTCCGGCAGCGGCCAAAGCGCAGACCAATACCCTGCAAGTAAACAAAACTTATACCAAATACGATGTAACCGGCGACAAAAAGGCCGACACCTTTTTAGTTTCCGCTCCATGGGACGATCGGTACAAAACATACGGCAGGTACGAGGTTTTCATTAATGGAAAAAAAGTGATATCAGCCAAAGATAACGGAGCGAACTTTTCTTATGACGTCAAAATCCAGCGCTTGGAGCTGAATAGCGGCAAGGTCTATCTGTCCATCGTCGCTCCCATCGACAATGGCGATATTCCCAAGGCTGCCGTATACCAGTATAAAAGTGGAAAATTGAAAAAGGCCATCGACCTGGATGCCATGGACAAAATCGGCTACCATAACAGCGTAAGAAATATTTCCGTCTCCGGCAACCAAATCCGCGTTACCTATTGGGAAGCGTCCCATTCTCTGGGGGCCATCAGCTTCCGCTTGGATTATCAGGACAAGAGCGGCAAAATGGTTCAGAAAACCACAAAGGCAAAGCTCCTGGAGACCTCCCAGGCGAAAGGCGCTTACTGGACAGCAAACCGCACCATGAACGTGTTCAAATCCCCTGGCGGGAAAAAAATCACGACTTTGAAAACAGGAAAAAAAGCGAAAATTGATCAGATCTACATCAATGCCAAACACAGCACAGTCTATCTCCATGTGAAAATCAAAGGCGGAAAATCCGGCTGGGTCAAAGGACTCACCAAATACCCCGGCAGCGGAAAGTCTCTGTTCAAAGAGGTCGTGTACGCCGGATGAGGCTTGCAGGAGCAGATAAATGAGAACAGGAATCAACCCAAAAGTAATAAAGGAAATCCGGGAACTGGCCCAGCGACATGAAATTCAAAAGGTGCTGCTGTTCGGCTCTAGGGCGAGGGGGGATTTTGAGCGGGCAAGTGACATTGATCTGGCTGTCACAGGCGGCGACTATTTTCAGTTTGCTCTGGACGTGGAGGAGGAAACATCCACACTTCTGATGTACGATATTGTGAATTTGGACGGTGCGGTGAATGAAGAGCTGAGACAGTCCATCCAGCGGGAGGGGATCGTGGTTTATGAAAAAATATGAAAATTTTTGCACTGCATTTGAAAATTTGAAGGACATTTATCAGTATTCCGAGCCCTATGACAATGTAATTTTAACCGGGCTGGTAGGCTTGTATGAGATCTGCTTTGAACAGTCCTGGAAAATGATGAAGGAGGTTCTTTCTGCTCACGGCTATAAAGAAAGCGCCACCGGCTCGCCGAAAATGATCTTAAAAACCGCCTATAAGGCCGGTATGATCAAGAATGAAGCCCTCTGGCTTGCGGCGCTGGATGCCAGAAACAACGTTTCGCACGCCTATAACCGGGCCATCGCTCTGGAGATCGTGAGAGGCAGCAAAGGTGAATTCTATGAAATGTTCTGCCAGCTGAAGGAAGAAATCGAGGGCTGGCTGGAAATCCATGGTGCTAAAGCACAAGAAAAAAAGTGATTTTTTGTGAAAAATAAATAAAAAAGTTATTGACATAAAGGCCCGAGTACGCTAAAATACTCAAAGACAGCAAAAAAATGAATAGGAACAAAGACGATGACGAAGAGAGTAGGCGCTTTTGAATGGAAAGCGAATCAGGGACGGTGTGAGCCTGAGGCAGGAGAAAGTTTACCGAAAATCACTTCCGAGTTGCAGGACTGAACGAATCCGGCGCAAAGCGAGACCGCTTTCTGTGGGAGCACGGATAAAGACGGATACAGTAAGTTCTGACGGGTATTCCTCCGTAATCAGGAACGCGTATGATAGTATGTTGTATTAGGTGGTATAGCGAGAGCTTTCGGTTTTCGTCCTTATACAAGGGCGAAAACCTTTTTTTATGCAGAAGATGCTGGCTGCGGCGCCGGCTGAATATCAACAAAATCTGCCTTTACAACGCCAAAGAGAAAGACAATAACAGGAAAGGAAAGGTTGTTTGAAAATGGCAAGAAGAAACGAAGCAGTGGAAATCAGGTGGCACGGAAGAGGCGGCCAGGGGGCCAAGACAGCATGTCTTTTGCTGGCAGACGTGGCCTTCAACTCAGGCAAACACGTTCAGGGCTTTCCAGAATACGGCCCGGAGAGAATGGGAGCGCCCATCACCGCTTATAACCGGATAACCGATGAGCCGTGCAAAGTGCACTCCAACATTTATCATCCGGACTATGTAGTGGTAGTCGATGAAACCCTGCTGGGAACCGTAGATGTGGCAAAAGGCATCAAGGAAGGCGGAGCTGTAATTATCAACAGCAAAAAAGAGCCGGAAGAGCTCAGAAGTTTGCTTCCCGGATATGAAGGCAAAATCTGCGTCATAGACGCGGAGCGGATTTCCATGGAAACTCTGGGCAAGAATTACCCCAACACCCCCATGCTGGCAGCAGCCGTAAAAGTCAGCCGGGTCATTGACCAGGAGCTGTTTATCAAAGATATGGAAGAATCCTTCCGCCACAAGTTTTCCCACAAGCCCGACGTTGTAGAGGGTAATATGAGAGCGCTGAAAAAATCAATGGAAGAGGTTAAGGTAAGCTAATGAACAGACAGGCAAAAGATATCAACGAGCAGTCTACATGGCAGGAAATGACCATTGGGGCTGAAATCATCGAGCCGGCAACTTCAAAGCTGGTAAATACAGGCGAGTGGCGCATCATGCGTCCCGTATTCGTAGAAAATAAATGCAAACACTGTATGCTCTGCATCCCATACTGTCCAGACAGCTCCATCCCGGTAAAGGACGGAAAGCGGCTGGATTTTGATTACATGCACTGCAAGGGCTGCGGCATCTGCGTCAAGGTCTGCCCCTTTGATGCAATTGATTTCGTGAAGGAGGTAAAATAATGGCTATCAGAGACAGAATGTCGGGAAACGAAGCAGTTGCAATGGCAATGAAGCAGGTGAACCCCGATGTAATGGGAGCATTCCCCATCACCCCGTCCACGGAAATCCCCCAGTATTTCTCCGAATATATCGCAAACGGACTGGTGGACACGGAGTTTATTGCCGTAGAATCGGAGCACAGCGCAATGTCCACCTGTATGGGAGCATCAGCTGCGGGAGCACGGGCGGTGACAGCCACCTCATCTGCCGGACTTGCCCTCATGTGGGAGCTCCTTTACGTTGCGGCCTCCTCCAGACTTCCCATTACCATGGCCGTTGTAAACCGGGCGCTGACAGGCCCTATCAATATCAACAACGACCATTCCGACTCCATGGGAGCACGGGATTCGGGCTGGTTGCAAATGTATGCGGAGACCAATCAGGAGGTTTACGACAATTTCATCCAGGGAATCCTCATTTCCGAAGCCTGCAGACTTCCCATCATGATCTGCCAGGACGGATTTATCACCAGCCACGGCGTATCCAACATCGACCTGATTGAGGATGAAAAGGTGAAAGAGTTCGTAGGCGAATACAGACCGGAAAACTACCTGTTAAAACACGAAAACCCGCTGGCAGTAGGCCCTTACGGCGTTTCTCCATACTATATGGAAATCAAGCGGCAGCAGGCCCAGGCCATGAAGGACGCCATGCCGGTTATCCGGGATGTGGCGGAAAAATTCGAGGATATGACCGGAAGAAGCTACGGTTTCTTTGAAGAATACATGATGGACGATGCGGAAGTTGCCTTGGTTATCATCGGATCCAGCGCGGGAACCGGCAAGGAAGCGGTGGATCGCCTGCGTGCGGAAGGCAAAAAGGTAGGACTCATTAAACTGAGAGTCTTCCGGCCTTTCCCGCGAATTCCTCTGGCAGAAGCTATGTGCAAAGTAAAAGCCGTTGCCATCATGGACAAGGCGGAAAGCTTTTCTAACAGCGGCGGCCCCCTCTTTAATGAAGCGAGAAATTCTCTGTATGACCTGGAAAACAAGCCTTACGCGGTAAACTATATTTACGGCCTGGGCGGCAGGGATATCACAGTGGAAGACTTTTATGATATTTATCAGGATCTGTTCGTCATTTACGACAACGACGATCCGGGAGACGTTTATCGTTACATCGGTGTGAGAGATTCGAGGTTTAAATAATGGCATATAATTTAAAAAAAGAAGTAGAGAAAAAAGAACGGCTGGCAGGCGGGCACCGGCTCTGCGCGGGCTGCGGCGCAGGAGTTGCGGTAAGAGGCGTTCTGCGGGCCTTAGAGCCTGAGGATAAAGCAGTTGTAGCAAATGCAACCAGCTGTCTGGAGGTTTCCACATTCATGTATCCGTATACAGCCTATGAAGACAGCTATATCCATACGGCCTTTGAAAACGCGGCAGCCACCTTAAGCGGCGTAGAAGCGGCCTATAAGGTGATGAAAAAGCGGGGCAAAATCCAGGACACTTTCAAGTTCATCGCATTCGGCGGCGACGGCGGAACTTACGACATCGGCCTTCAGTCCCTGTCCGGCGCAATGGAGCGGAACCACGACATGGTCTACGTATGCTATGACAACGAAGCTTACATGAATACAGGCATTCAGCGTTCCTCCTCAACCCCAAGATACGCGGACGCCACCACTTCCCCAGTGGGAACCGTCAGCCCGGGCAAGCTGCAGAACAAAAAGAATCTGACAGAAATCATCGCCGCTCACAACGTACCGTACGCGGCCCAGACCACCTTCATCGGCAACTTCAAGGACCTGCATGAAAAATCCCACAAAGCCATCTACACAAAGGGAGCATGCTTTCTCAACGTGCTGGCGCCCTGTCCCAGAGGCTGGCGCTACGAGGCCGAGGATCTGGCGGAAATCTGCCAGCTGGCGGTGGACACCTGCGTGTGGCCCCTGTATGAAATCGAAAACGGCAAGTGGAAGCTGACCTATGAGCCGAAAAAGAAAAAGCCAGTGGAAGAATTCCTGGCAAAGCAGGGCCGCTTCAAGCACATGTTCCGTCCGGGAAACGAATGGATGATCGAAAATACCCAGGAATATGTGGATGTTGAATGGAAAAAACTTCTTAAAAAATGCAAATAATGTAAAAAATACTTGAAAAAGGAATTTCTGAATGATATAATGTGAAAAGAGACAAAGAAATAGGGAGCGAAAGCGGTTAGTCTTCCAAAAGAAGGGAGACCGCCCTGTCTACAGGATTTTCCTGAAAGGAGGGCGAATATACTATGTCAGACTTCGAGATGCTTTCAATAATGCTTATGTTCGTAAGTGTGATTGTGGCGCTCTTAATCGAGTACATAAAAAAATAGCCGCTGTACCGTGCCCCAGGTGCGCAGCTATTTTTTTCTGTGTATTCGAGGCTGACCGTTTTCAACGGTTCTCCCTTTTGTCTCCATTATACCGCCCATCAGGCCGCATTGCAAGTGAAATTTGGCAATGCTTTTTTGTTTTTCTGAGCTTTCATACCGGTCTGACAGTGCCCCCTCTAATTCTTTATCCGGATCAAAGTCCTCAGGCAGATACTGTTTGAGTTCTGCCCGCGCAGCATCTAGCCTTCGAAAAGCCTGAACGCTTTCGCTATGCCTGTTGAATGAATGGAATGCTTTTGCAGGGGAAGTCTGAGGCATTAACCTTTCGATAATTTCAATAAGGAAACTTACATTGCTGTGAAAGGATAAGGAGCTTGTAAGAACGTGGGCGGAAGGACGTACTGCGGAGCCTGGAGCAGCGCAAAGAAAATCAGAATTAAGTAAGATGTAAGACAGCTGATAATATTTCTATTTACGCAAAGGCAGCTCTGCAGATGCTATCTAGTCATAGCCTGCAGGGCTGCCTTATGTCTAGGGGTAGTTTGGCTTTACCAGAACTTCACTTCCGGTTTTGCGTTGTCATAACCTGCGCTGCTCATGATTTCCTTCCAGCAACCGTAGCCTTCCGGCAGGTCGTACCAGCGATTGTCCGCTTTAGCCGCTGTAACGGCAACCCGCTGTCCCACGTAGGTGTCGCTGTTGGATACAGGCAGAGCCATCTTTTCATCGGTCAGATCCAGAGTGGAAATGATGCTGGGAACTGTGACCAGTGTCTTTCCGCCAGTCTCTGCGTAGAGGTTTTCATTCTGGAATACAACCTTAACTTCCTGACCATCATCCGTACGAATGGTCGTTACGCCGGTATCAAAGCCTCCCTCAGATGTGATCTGGATATCCACGATGGTGCCTGATTCGGCAATCACCATGAAGGGTATGTTTTTCTTATCAAAGAGCGCTTTCAGCTGGCTCACTGCTTCTGCCGACGGGGTAGTTCTGAGAATATCTCCTGTTTCAATTGCCAGGGTTATTTGGCCCAGTGCGGAGGCGTTCTTGTGCTGCTCCTTATTGGCCATCCAGGCAGCAAAGCCGATGCCCTGGTCAAAGGCCTGGCACATATATCTTGCGATTCTTTCACAGGCCCCGCAGTCCATAGGGTCTTCGGTTCTGGCTGTAATGGTGTCCCCGGCTTCACTGGCGAGAATAACCGGACTGGTAGGAATACCGTGGATGGGCAGCAGTCCTGTGTTCAGCTCGGGAACAGCGCGTCCGTTTCCATCTGTGTCAAGGATGGGAAGGCCGCATTTCCATGCCGCATACAGAGGCAATAAGGTGTTTCCGCCGCCCATTTCTCCGGAATAAACGTATTTCAGTTCCTTGCCCCTAAAGCGGGCTTCTTCGCTCATGCCCTTGACCGCGTTGACGGATTCAGTCTGGAAGGTTCTGCCCTTTGTGGCTACAGGGGAGCCCAGAGCGGCAACCATAGTAGAAACAACGTTAGAGTCGTCCTCCATTTCCGCAATATCTATCATTTTGAGGACTGCATTCGCATCTTCTTTGTACATGGCTTCGATGAGAGCCAGACCTTCTTCGTGGGAGCCTCCGCCTCCGCCGCCAAAAAAGCTGGAGCCGTAAACAATATTCGTCAGTTCCGTGCGTTTTAATTCTTTTGCCATTTTTTTACCTCTTTCACTCTTTCACTACTCACATACTCTATTTTTTGTAAATATAGTTTCCTTTTTCCAGGACGCATTCATCATCGATCCATACGGTGGGGGCATTGATGATCATGTCGTAATGCATGTCGCAGTCCTGCTGACCGCCCATGAACAGATTATTTCCACAGGCAATGTGAATGGTACCAAATACCTTTTCGTCCACCAGGCCATTTCCCATGATCTTGCAGGAAGGATTTGTGCCAATGCCGAACTCGCAGACATTGCGTGCCGTATCCTCGAACTGATCCGCAAATTCATTAAACTTTTCCGCATCAGGACCTTCCGTCTTTACGATTCTGCCATCCTTAAAGGTGATAACCAGCGGCTCTTCCATAACCTTGAAGTCCGCGATAACGCCGTCTACTACCAGAACTCCGTCACCCTTAGTCTCAATGGGCGCAATCATGGCCTCGCCGGCAGGAAGGTTGCCAAAGTCGCCTTTTTTCGTCAGTCGCCCGGTGTCTGCCAGTCCTTCTCTGCCGCCGCAGTAAAGGGTCAGATCTGTGCCAGCCTCTGTAGTGATATGTATGGTTTCCGCGTTTGTCAGCTTTTCCGTCAGAATATTGCCGATGTGCTCCACCTGGTCGTAATCAGCGCCTAGTGTTTTTTCGACGATTTCCCCCGTAATGCCAGGCATGGAAGCGATCCTGCATCCCCGCTCTGTGGCTTCCGCTCTTCCCTTGGTGTGGGTAAAGGAGCCGGTGGTAATCATCATGCACACATCCGCTTCAGAAAGGGAAGCCCTGGAAAGCTCCGGCATTTCCCCGGAATGGCAGACCGGCCCGCAGACCATGACCGTCTCGACGCCCAGATCATTTCCCGCCTTTACAAATTCCGCTGCCAGCGCAAGCTGCTCTGTATCGGTGAGAATCAAAAGCTTTTCACCTGGCTTTGCGCCCATGCAGGCTTTAATCGAAATTTTCGCAGATTCATATATGCTGTTCATATGCGTTATGCCTCCTTTGCAAATGGATTTAACTTTGGACTTTTTACTATTGTACAAAGAATCCAGTAGATGATAATCGTTACTGCAATACCTATAAGCTCTGGAACAAAGAACTTGTCAAAATATGTGGTAACCGCACCGCAGAGCCATGCGATGACGCCCAGCCAATTGACGCCGGGGAAGGGCTTCCAGCCTTCGCTCTTTCCGCGGCCAACAACCCAGTAGTCCGCAATGAGAACTGCGCAGATTGGTGTGATCAGATAGCTGAGAATGGACAGAAAATCTACGAAATAGTAAACAATTCCTCCCAGGGAAATAAGAATTCCGATAATACCGCAAATTGCTGTGACAATAGCCCGTTTATCATCCTTGAGCTTAAAAATGTTTACAGCAGCAATACCAGCAGAATAAGCATTTCCCACATTCGTCGTCCAGGTGGCCAAAATCAGAACCAGCATGCCCAGAGCAGGCAGTCCCACATTGGAAAACATAACCGTGATATCCGAATCACCGGAGCAGATGGACAAAACTGCGCCACAGGCCAGCGCGCCTACACCTGCCGGGATGACACCAAAGAGACAGGAAAGAGCAGCGCTTTTTCCGTCCTTGCTGTAGCGGTTGTAGTCGCCGCAGGTAGCAGCGCCAGAGATAAAACCGCCCACAGAAATGGTAATTCCCAACATCATGCCGCCTTCTCCGGCAGGTTCATAAGCGGACAGTACCGCGGAGCCGCCGTCACCTAATACAATGGAAACACCGTAAATCAAGAAAATGAACAGTAGCGGAACGCTGACGATGTTGAGAATTTTCGTAAGGCCGATACCGTAAAAGGCAGTAATGAGCATCAGACCGCCCCATATGATACAGGAAAGCCACTCAGGAATGCCAATTCCAAAGCTTGATTCCATCAGGGAACAGAAGGAAGACGCGCATACAATGGTCTGATAGCCGTACCAGCCGACCATGGAAATGGTGATGATAAGGGAAAGGGTCAGCTGGGAGCCTCGATCCCCCAGGGCCCGGGACACTGCAACTGCCGTGGGCCTGCCTGTCTGGGCAGACTGGGCTGCAATGAGCATCATCAGCACAACGACGATGCCGTAGCCAATAAACATGGCCAAAATCGAATCCTTAAAATTCAATCCAGCAGATACCATAGCGCCTACCATGAGCGCAGGTACACAGATGACGTTCCCCGCCCAGATAAAGGCGATGGAAGGCCAGCTCTTCTTCTCACTGGCTGGAACTTGTTCCAGAGTGATGGTTTCAACATGACTTTTCTTGGTCTCAGTCATAGTTTTACTCCTCTCAATACAATAATATTAATTCATATAAATCAGTATAGCAGTCATATCAGGCCCTGTCATTGGGCTCTTTGTCGAAAAAATGGGACAATTTTTGTTTATATAAACAATTGTTTTTTGATTTTATCGATAAAAGGTGGAAATAACCGTGTATAAATTATGCATTTTCACAATTTTTTGGCCAGTAGATGAGAATCCGTGGTATAATTAGAGTGAATCTTTTGTGGAGGTAAACTTATGGGTATTACAGTTGCAGACTGCCTGAAACTTCCTTCTCTGCGAAATTGCAGGGTCCTTGCAGGGGAAAGAGGGCTGGGCAATATGGTCAACAATGTTTCTGTGCTGGAAGTATATGACATTTCCCTGTTTGATCTGGAGCCTACAGTCAACAGCGGAGACCTGACGCTGACGTCTTTTCAGGGAATTGCCGATGATTACGAGCTGCAATGCAGACATATTGAACAGATGCACAGTATCGGCGATGCGGCAGTCGTCCTTTATTATGTGGGGCTTTTTCTGAAAGAAATTCACCCTTCGCTCATCGAAACTGCCGACCGGCTAGGTTTTCCTCTGCTGGTAATGCCGGAAAAGCGGCTGGACTGCTTTTACCGGGAAGTCCTGTACGATGTTTACAAAGCGATTTTTTACGCCCGTAACAAAGAAAAGGATCTGATTAACAGTATTGCCGCTCTGTTTTCAAGGCTGCCGGAGGATCGAAAGAACGTACCTAATTTGCTCCGCCTCATCAGTGATTCTCTCAAATGCACGGTGCTCCTGTCGGATACGGTTATGAACAATGTCTGTCTCTCCAAATGGCCTGCGTCCAACAATATTACGGCAGCCGATATCCACCGGCTTTATGAGGAAACAAGATCTGCGGACGAAAGCGACGTAGAGGCAGTTTGGCAGGGACGGAAACTCCGCATCTTCCGGCTACCCTTTACGGTCTTTGAATACCGCAACTTTTCCATCTACGCCATTGATGAATCCGGAGCCCTGACCATAGACGATATGCACGATATCATTGAGCTGCTGGAGATTTTCTCAAAACTTTGGAATCTGGATGCTGACAACATTCTGGCTAACTCGCTGATCC
This sequence comes from Clostridia bacterium, assembly GCA_910575405.1. Taxonomy (GTDB): domain Bacteria; phylum Bacillota; class Clostridia; order Peptostreptococcales; family Anaerovoracaceae; genus Hominibacterium. Next base: position 15,413 of record CAJTER010000041.1, read on the forward strand.
CCTCTATTTTGGAAGGTGATTCGGAAAAAATGCATCAGATTTCCGCCAGGCTCGGCATTGATATGCGCTCCATCAATACCTCTATCTTTCTGCGTCCTTCCTTTGAAGGAATGGAGCCCCAGGAAAAGCTTCGCCTCCAGAGGAATATGGTGCAGCAGATCAAAGCCTGTTCCGAAGATTGGGGCAAGACGGTAATCGTGGACACTTACGAATCTCTCATTGTCGGCTTTATTATGTATTCCTCTGCTGCCAGCGCAGACAAAGAGTACATGCAGGATGTAATGAAACACCTGGATACTCGCTATGCAGACTACACGGTGGCCTTTTTTCCCTGCGACAACAAAGCGGAGGAAACCCGCAGAACGTACCTGCTGTACAGCGAAACCATCCCCCTGGCCATCTGTATTTTTCCAAAGAAAAGGCTGTTTTCTTATGCCGATATCCTCTTTGCCCACCAATGTGAAACCGTGTGCCGGGAAAATGGTGAAGAGTTGCGCATTTGCTGCAATATTCTAAAGCCTCTTTTGGAAGATGGAGACAGCGAAGCGCTGTTTGAAACCCTCAGCGTTTTTTATCTGGACACGGATTGTGATGTGAAAGGTACAGCTGCCCAGCTTTATGTACATAGAAACACCATACAGTACCGCCTGTCCAAAATTCGTTCCATCACCAATTTCAGGACCGATGATATTCTGTCCAATAATCTGATGTACCGAACCGTAGCCTGCTACCGGATACATCCGGAGTTGTTCAGGGATGTGTGAAGGCCCTTTTTCCGAAGACTCTTTTTTCCAGCAAATTAGTATAAAATTTAACATAAAATTTCAGTTGACAAAAACAGAATTTTCAGAGTAATATAGTAAGTGTTAAAACAATCGAATAACTCCGATTTTCGTATGACACCCTGTGCCGACGAAGACGTTAGGGTAGCGGGAGCGATCCTGCTGCCTGCCATTGTGCGAAGGAGGCCTGATTTTATGATCAAACCTGCCTGCGCACTTTTTTTGTAGCAGTATCTGCGGGGATTCTTGCAGTACAGGAAATATGGATTTTAGCGATCCCGGGAGTATGCGGCGGTGCAAAGCTGGTAATCATAATCAGAGAGTGCATTTACATAAGGAAAGGTGGAGATAAAGATGATTACCGATGCACGAATTCTATACGTAGATCTGGAAACAAAGACGACGGAAGTGAAAACTCTGGACGCGGAGACTTACAGAAAATACCCGGGAGGCTCTGCTCTGGGGATGTATCTGATGCTAAAGGAAATGGATCCGCATGTAGATCCCCTTTCGCCGGAAAATATACTGATTTTTTCCGTTTCGCCCCTGACCGGTATTGCCATCAGCGGACAGAGCCGCATGTGTGTAACTACCAAAAGTCCTTTGACCGGCGCTGCTGGGGATTCTCAGGTGGGAGGATTTATTCCGGCCGCGCTGAAGGGAAACGGCTGGGACGCGATTGTGATAAAGGGTAAGGCCGAGGCTCCGGTTTATCTTTACATTGAAAAGGATCAGGCAGAGATTCGGGACGCTTCCAATGTGTGGGGCAAAATTACCGGTGATGCGGAAGATGCCATTGCAAAGGATCTGGGACATGACAAATTCGAGATATCCGTTATAGGACCTGCCGGGGAAAATTTAATTCCCTATGCGGCTATCATGCACAGGCGCAGCAGAGCCAACGGAAGAAACGGAGTGGGCGCAGTCATGGGCTCCAAAAACCTGAAGGCTCTGGTGGTAAAAAAAGCGCCGCCTGTAGCGCCTCAGGATCCAGCGGGAATGAAGACCCTGACATTAGATGTAAAGCAGCGAATGGCAGCCAATGAGACCATCGTGGATACGGCTCTCAACGGTTCAGCCGGCTGCGTAGATGGAATTGCTGCGGAAGGCTTCCTGCCGGCCTATAACTGGGAAAAGGGCACCATGGATGACTGGATCAAGACAGCTGGAACGACCATTACAAAGACCATTCTCAAAAAGCGGGAGACCTGCTTTGGATGCGCCATCCGCTGTAAGGGCGTTGTAGAAATCCCGGGGAAAGTGGATCCGGAATACGGCGGCCCTGAGTACGAGACCTGCGCGACCTTTGGCTCCTACTGTGGAAATACGGATCTGGGCGAACTCTGCTATGCAAACCAGCTGTGCAATATGTACGGGCTGGATACCATTTCCTGCGGCGCGACAATTGCCTGGGCAATGGATTGTTTTGAAAGAGGCATCCTGACAGAGAAGGATACAGACGGACTGGAGCTAAAATTTGGAAACGGCGCTGTCTTTGAAGAGCTGATTCACAAGATCGTCAAAAAGGAAGAAGGAATCGGCGCCCTGCTGGCAAAGGGAAGCGCGGCGGCGGCAAAAGAACTGGGACCGGAAGCAGAAGATCTGGTAGTAGCCTGCAAGGGACAGGAATGGCCGGCTCACATGGTACAGTTCAAGACGAATCTGGCCCTCAATTACGCGGCAAATCCTTTTGGCGCTGACCATCAGTCCTGCGAACATGATCCGGCTCTCATGGCTCCGGACGACGACCAGAACTGGCTCTGGCCCAACATGCTGGAACACTTTGAAAAATGCGACCGCTACGGCCTTCTGGACGACAACAAGGCCAAATTCGCATATGCTACCCAGAAATTCTATGCCATGATGGACACACTATGCCTGTGCCAGTTTGCCTGGGGACCGGCATGGCAGCTTTACGGCCCGCAGGAGCTGATAGAATTCTGCCGCTATGGCGTTGGCTGGGAAACTTCCATAGAAGAGCTGCAGGAAATCGGAGAACGCCGCATCAACATGATGCGCCTCTTTAACCAAAAACTGGGCTTATCAAGAAAGGATGATACCCTTCCAAAGAAGGCCTTCCTGCCTATCGAATTTACAGAAGGTGAGATCGCGCAGATTACACCGGAGCAGTTCGAGCAAACCCTGACCACATATTATCAATATGCGGGATGGGACCCGGAAACAGGAAACCCGACGCAGGAAACCATCAAGCGGCTGGGGTTGGAATGGGTATAAACAACAATTATGAATACAATCAACGTAACCATTAACAACAAGGATATGGAGCTGGAAGCGGGAACTACCGCTTCCCAGCTGATCAAGCAGAGGGGCATGCGCAAAGCCGCAGTCTGGATCAACGGACGGCAGCTGCTGCTGACTGAATATGAAACTTGTGAAATCAAAGAAGGCGATACCATTCGCCTTCTGCGGATTATGGCAGGGGGATGAATCCTGAGCAGCGGCAGAACATACTGGAAGGGGCTTTGTCCCCTTCTTTTTTGGTCAGGATACTGGTGCTTTAGTACGTCCTGTTGAAAATGAAGTTCAAAAATAGCTAAAATATGAATCTTTTCTTGCTAAAATAGGCAAAAACGGATAAAATATTATCTATGAATAAAATGTTTTTACAATTAAAAACTCCATATGAAATCCAGCGGGAAATCGCGTCCCAGGCAAAGGAGCGGCGAAAAGCGCTGAAGCTTACACAGAGCCGCCTCGCGGAGCGCTCGGGGGTGAGCCTGGGCTCTGTCAAACGGTTCGAGCAGAGCGGAGAAATATCTCTGGCCTCTCTTTTAAAAATCGCTCTGGTGCTGGACTGTCTGGGGGATTTTGAAGGGCTTTTCGTAAAGGCCGAATACAGCTCCATAGAGGAGGTAATTGATGAAAAACGCAGAGCAAATCGATAAAATCGACGTCTTTATGGGCGAGCGGCACGTGGGAACCCTGGCGGAGACAGCAAAAGGGCTGGCTGCGTTCCAGTACAGCGATGAATGGCTGGCAAAGGGATTTGCTCTGAACCCCTTTTCCCTGCCCCTTGAAGGACGAGTATTTTTACCTGAATATATGCCCTTTGAAGGGCTATTTGGAGCTTTCGCCGATTCTCTTCCTGACGGCTGGGGCAGACTGCTGCTGGACAGGCACCTGCGGCAGCGCTTTCAGGTAAATGCAGAAGAAATCAGCAGCTTTTACCGGCTTACCTTTCTGTCCGATTCCGGTATGGGCGCACTATCCTATCAGCCCTCACAGGAATTTGAAGGATATACGCCGCCCTGCGATTATGATACCGTTGCGCTGGAATGCAGGAAGCTGCTGGAACAGGATTATACGGAGGATCTGGATACGCTTTTTCATTTGGGAGGCTCTTCTGGCGGGGCAAGGCCAAAAATACTGACTGAGATTGATGCGGAAAGCTGGATTATCAAATTCCCATCTTCTGATGACAAAGCGGATATTGGCCTGCAGGAATACGAATACAGCTTGTGCGCAAAGGCTTGCAGACTGGAAATGAGTGAAACCCGGTTATTTCCCTCAAAAAAATGCACTGGATATTTTGGCACAAAGCGTTTTGACAGAAGGGTGGAAGGCGACAGAACACAAAGGATTCACATGGTATCGGTGAGTGGCCTGCTGGAAACATCACACCGCATCCCAAATCTGGATTATAACCAGCTGATGAGGCTTACGCTGCTTTTGACCGGTGATACTCAGGAAGTGGAAAAAATGTTCGATTTAATGTGCTTTAACGTATTTTCCCATAACCGGGATGATCACAGCAAGAATTTTTCCTTCCTGTACGATGAAGCAGAGGGGCGGTGGAAGCTGTCGCCGGCTTATGATCTGACCTACAGCAGCTCCATAGGGGGTGAACACGCGACTTCTGTAGACGGCGAAGGAAAGCGGCCGGGCATGGAGCATATCCTGGCTGTGGCAAAGAAGGCAGGGCTGGCTCATAAAAAAGCGATAAAGCGGGCAGAAGAGATTCGGGAAATCGTGATGGAATGCCTGGGAACGTATCTGTAAAAGAAAGAAAACCGCGCAAATCGTGCGGATTGGGACAGAGGGGCAAAGCCTGCGCAGGGCTTGTCCCTCTGCCTTTTTTCTTCAGGCAGATCAAAAGACCCGGCAGATCTTCCGCCGGGCCAAAACCCCTTGAAAAGGTAATATGCAGTTTTACGATTTTATGCAGAATGTTTGTCCTGATTCTCGTGGCATTCCTTCCAGTAACGTCCGCCTTTATATGCATATTTAAAGAACAGATAAGCTGGAATGGAGGTTGCGGCGAGGCCCAGACCTACGATCCAGTTGTCGGCAAATATGCTGGCTCCGTAGATAACAATAGGGAAGCACAGGTAGCCGATGTAAACCTTATTGTTCAGAGGAACTTTGTAAGCAAGCTCCATATCCGGCTGCTTGATCCGCAACTTGATGTTGGCGATAAACATCATGATAACCGGAACCGCATATAGAATCGAAGCAATTCCGACAAACTCAATAAAGCTTCCGGACGTGCAGAGGATAATGCTGACAACGGACAAAATCATGATTGCCAGGTAAGGCGTCTTGTACTTTTTATGCTCAACAGAGAAAACCTTGAAGAACTGTCCCTTTGCGCTGAAGGAGGACATTACATGCGCATAAGCAGTGATATATTCGCAGAGAATCATCATACTTGCAAGGCTTCCTGCAGCAACGAATGCCCATCTGAGAGGCGCTCCGCCCAGAATTTCCCCGATGGTTACGAAAGAAAGAGGACCTTCGGAAGACCACTCTTCCCAGCGGCCTACAGCTGCCAGAGCAGGCATTACATACAGAATGTACATAACGGAAATGATGGGAACTGCGATGATGATGGCCTTTGGCACCAGTTTTTCTCCGTGTTCAATTTCACCGGACATGGTGGAAATCGTTTCAAATCCCGTGTTAAACCAGATTCCAACTAACAGTCCCTGGCCTGCAGCTTCAAAGAAGGACATATCCTCGGGCATTAAAGGCTTTACCGGGCTGTATTCAATGTTCATAAAGGATAGAACAATCAAAACCAGGAACGGAATAACACAGAGGAATGTAACGACGGTTGCCATATTACTGACGACTTTGATTCCAAAAATATTGATAATTGCAAAAATAGCGATTAATACTGCGCAGATAAGCCAGTAAGCAAAGTCGGAAATCTCAACAGGCATGAGCATCTTGATATAGTTGGCGCTGAGTACAGCAAAGGTAGCAGGCTCTACAAATCCGGCAATCGTATAGCACCAGCCGCTGACAAAACCACATTTTTCACCGAGGCCCTCTTTTGCCCAGGTATACATTCCGCCGTCTTCCGGGAATGCGGATGAAAGCTCAGCAGAAGAAAGACCGAATGGAATAGACCAGATAAAGGGGATAGCAATGAAGACGATCATGGTCATTCCAGGGCCGACAGAACCTACCAGGTCTTCGATTCCAAAGCCGCCGCCTGCAACAGTTACACAGATCATGGCAACCAGACCCATTACAGAAATCTTTGATTTTTTACTTGACATAGTATCTTTTTTCCTCTTAATTCAACTTAATTTAATAAAACTTCAGAGCAGCCTAAGGAGCGTCAGGCTGCAATTTAATAAAATGGGATAACTGCACAATCAAGCCGCCGCCTGCAAAACCTGCGGGCAGCGGCAAAATTAAGAGCAGTTTGAAGTGTGTTGTCTGGTGAGAATCAGCCAGGCGGCACACCAAATGAAAAAGGGAGTGTCAATCTGCTATTTCAGCTGATCCAGCATAGCCTGCTCGTTGAGCATGTCTGCGTATTCGGAATCCATTTCCTTGATTCCAGCTGGGAATTCATATTTAGCCAGTCTTTCTACGAATGGATCTGGATCAAAGTGTTCTGGTCCCCATGCTCCAGCGTCTTTCCAGATGCCTTTTGCAATCAGTTCCATCATGATGACTGGACCTACTGCAGTCTGTGCTACTACAGAGTTTGTGGTGTACTTCTTGATGCAGTCCTGATTGTCTGCAATCTGATACAGGTAGATGGATCTGTATTTTCCGTCTTTCCAGCCAGTTACCCATGTGCCTGCGCAGCCTTTTCCGGTCATGGTCATGGTTGCGTCTACTGGGCTTGGGATTACCTTACATACAAAGTCTCTTGGTGTGATTTCGCTGTCGCCAACCTTGATCTTGGTCTTCTTGTCGGACAGGCCGTATTCGAACAGTACCATCAGCTTCTTTCTGAAGTCAGCCGGTACGCCATACTTAAAGGTACATCTGTTGCAATCGATTTCTCTCGGTACCAGCAGTACTTCTTCGTGCTCTACGTTGATTACTTCTACGTCGCCGATTCCGCCAGGGAAGTTAAAGATTTCAGGTTCGGAGAACTGTTCGGTACAGAACCAGTGTCCGTCCGGATGTTCTTCGTTCTTTTCCCAGATTACCGGTGGCTGCAGACATTCTTCGATGGTAGTCCATACGGAGAATCCAAAGTCGGAGTCTGTGTTTCCATAGTTGTCTCCGTCTCTTACGTTTACTTCATCGATCTTGTCGAACAGGTGCTTTTCTGCGTATTTTGCGAATACGTCAGCCATTCCAGGCTCTACGCCGGAACCGCATACTGCGATTTTGCCGGAAGCTTCCCATTCCTTCTGCTTTGCGAACTGGTAGTCGCCCAGCTTGATGTTGGCCAGCTCATATGGCTTTTCCGGATGCTCGGTGCCCAGTGTCATAGCGCAGTCCAGATATCCGATCTTTGCTTCCAGACAAGTGTCAAAGATGCACTCGTTCATTCTTGGATCGCAGGCGTTCATTGCAAAGTCAATGTCATGTTCCTTTACAACGGCTTTGATACTTTCCGGATCCATAGCGTTGATCTGTGCCGGTACGAACTTGCCGCCGCCGCAGATTTCATTTGCAACTTTCTTTGCACGTTCAACGTCATAGTCTGCTACTACTACTTTTTCTGCCCAGTCAGCCTCGGCTCCTCTTCTCTCAATAATTTTGGCAGCGGATGTACCTACGCCGCCTGCTCCAATGATCAGTAATTTCATTTCAACCTCCAAATAATGATTTTAGATGATGACTCTAAAATTTGTTTAAATATAAATAGACATATGCGGCAGAACATAATATGTAAGGTAACACCCAACAACTGCTGCCTGACCGGCAATGTCCTCGCAGCTTAAAATCCAGCAGAGCTGCGCATTATCGCTATAGTCAAAATTATAATGAAATGCGGAAAAAAGACTATTAGCCGATAGGGCCAATTCTATGAAATTTCGACAAAATTGGAGCAAATGCCATATGATCCATGTGGGTTATAGTGTTGAAATTTCAACGAATTTGGATGAAATGGGAAAACAGGGGAAGGAGCGGGCAAATGAGGAAAATAAAAGCGCCGGCGGGCGCGGGATTTCTGTCCGGCCAGTCGGCGCTTTTCTGTATCCATGGTTCTTTGATAATTAAGGATAACAATCTTTACTATATAATTTCATTACCCACACGATTTCTGTGAATGCGCAAAGCAATCGAGAGACTGCCTGCCGCTGCCAAGATCAGATATAAAACCAAAAGCATGGATGCGCTGTCATCCCCGGTCTGTGGGTAAGCGTTTGCCATTCCCTGTCCGTAGGATGCAGTTACAAAAGCTGCTGCCGAATTTTGTCCGGCTCCATACTCGATTTGTACATCGGAAGCCGGTTTACCGGAACCATCGGTAATAATCTGAACTGGAAGAATATCAAACAAATCGGATGTGGTGACTTTTCCGTTTTTCGGAAGGACAAGCCTGCTGTTTTTGCTGATGTTGATATGTCCCATAGCCAGCATAGGCAGTACGTCTGCCTCAGCTGTCTTCATCCCGGACGCTGTTACACTTCCGCCGGGAGCCAGATCAATATTAATATCTCTGCCTGCTGTCATCATGGCAACCGGAAGTCCCATCTCAAGCGCGGGAGCCAGCTCTTTGGTAGGCCGGGCAGTTACGCGGGATGTACCGGTAATATTGATATCCCTGTCAGCCGCAAAAATTCCGCCTGTTACCGTTGCATTACGGAAGTTCAGGTCATTGAAAGCCGTCATTCCGGCAGTCAGATCCAGTCTGCTGTTTTTCTTGCCAATAACGGTCACATCGCCTGATCCGACGACTGCGCTGACTTTGTTCGTTCCCTTTAAAATCAGGGTCAGATCTGTTTTATCTTCTTCATTCTGCCCGGAAACGATCTGGACTTCATGTTTGCCATGATCCAGATTGTCCAGAGTCAGGGTGGAAGCTGCCAGCGTGCAGAGGATGATCAGATTGTCAGTAGCTGTGCCGCTGACTGTCATACCGTCTTTGCTGATGGTCAGGGTCTGTTCCTTGGAATCATATACCCAGTCCTTTCCCTCTACACCGCCGCTCACTTTGATGCCGTTTACTGTTTTTTCCGCAGTAACGGACTTCTTTTGCGCGGGAGCGGAAGCTTTGGGCTGCGGATTTGCGGTGCTTTCTTTGGCAGCATCCATTTCTTCCGCATCCCTGGCCTGAGTGTCGACAGCTTCCTGTTGCTCTTCATCTGCGTCCTTTGTTTGCGCGGGCTGCGCGGTGCTGGTTTCCTGCGTCTGCTGCGGAGTTTCAGCCTGTTCCTCAGATGAAGGCTCAGTAGCTGCTTCAGATGGATCAGCCGCCTGAATACCACTTGGCTCAGAAGGCTCGGGCACAGATGTGCTTTCGGCAGCTGGCGCTTGCGTCTGAATCTGGACAGTGCTTTCCTGCGCGGACTCTGTCTGATGAGCCGGTTCTGTCTGAGCTGCCTCAGAGGCCTGAGCTGGTTCCGCTTCTGCGGCAAAGGCTGCGGCGGGGCTCAGGGTCATGGCCATAAGCAGTGAGATGCACAGGAAAAACGAAATAAATTTCCTTTTCTCCATTAAGTACCTCCTTTCTACAATATTCGTACTTATAGGCTACCACAAATATTTTTTCGCGCAATGCTTTTTTTCATATTTCCAATTATTTTAAAGAAGTTGTAAGAAAAACATCGCGAGTCCACCGTCTGTTTCGGCTGATCACGGGTGCAAAGCTTTTCACGGCGCTTGTTAATTTGCCGGATTTCCCGTATAATAAAGGCAGGATTGTATCACTAGGGGGGGAAGGACGATGAATGAGGAGCAGCAGATAACATACATGCAGGCGCGCATTATCAGGCTGGCTACGGAAGAATGGAACGCTTCACTTGCGGAAATCGTTGCGCTGTTTGCGGAGTTTCATGTACTTGCGGTAATAAGGGACTGCTTTGACGTGTTTCATGCGGAGGGTGATTTCGCAGTTCTGGAAGAAATTAGGAAATACTTAATTCATAGAGGAGCGAAATTCAATGCAGAGCTTGACTGATGGGATTATTCTGTACCATGGCAGTTATTGTGAAATCAAAAAGCCGGATATTTTACAGGAAGAACGGTACAAGGATTTTGGACAGGGGTTTTATCTGACCTCTTCCAAAGTACAGGCTGAAGGCTTTATCAAAACTTCGCTCAAGAAAGCCCTCATAAAGGGACGCGCGGATGCAAGCCCAAATTATGGCTATGTTTCATCTTTTCGATTTAAACAGGACGAGGGACTAAACATACGCAGCTTTCCTTCGGCGGATGTTGACTGGCTGCATTGCGTTGTAGCACACAGGCGAAAAAACACCTTCGAGCATATTGTGGAAGGGATGATGAAGTACGATATTATTGCGGGTAAAATAGCCAATGATAACACCAATGCCACAATCGCGGCATATATTGCCATGGCATATGGCGAAATTGGCTCACAGTCAGCGGATGAAATATGTATCGGCCTTCTGCTGCCTGAGCGGCTGCAGGATCAATTTTGCTTTAGAACGGCGAAAGCCACGAAGCAGCTTTCTTTTATTAGGAGTGAACAAATATGGATATAAAACCAGAAAAGAAGCATAACGCCATTGATCTGCTTATCACTATGGTTGTCGATGAACTGTCCAAGGAATTAAATGCAGATCCGGATGAGATATGCCTGGATTTCTTGTCTTCCAGCACAGGAAAGCTGCTATATGATGAGGAGTCCAAGCTGTGGTGGTGCGGGCCATCCTATATAGCGGAGCTATACAAGGAGTGCCATTAAAGCTGCTGCAGGACCTAATGTAAGTAATAAAGAAATACGGAGAGGAACAAAAACATGGAGAACAACAAGCTGAGCTGCGTAGACTGCGCAGTGCGAAACTGCGAATTTCAGGATCGGATGTACCCGGATTTCTGCCTGACGACGAGCCTCAGGCAGGAGCAGAGGGACAAGGTTATGAAGCGGTATGAAGAGGAAGAAAACCACTGTATCATGTGCGCTGCCGCTGAGGTAGAAACGGAAGGCTACCTGAAGCAGTGCCGTGTGGAAGAGGTGATCCATTTTGCGCAGAAAATCGGCGCCAAAAAACTGGGTATCGCCACCTGCGTAGGGCTTTTGCGGGAATCCAGGACCCTGGCCAAAATCCTCAGAAGCCACGGCTTTGAAGTGTACGGAGCAGCCTGCAAGGTAGGGGCTGTGCGAAAGACCGAGGTGGGAATCGACCCCAAATGCGAGGAAATCGGCGCTTCCATGTGCAATCCCATCATGCAGGCGGAGCTGCTCAATGAAGCGAGCACAGATCTGAATCTGGTAATGGGCCTCTGCGTAGGCCACGACAGCCTGTTTTACAAATATTCCGAGGCACTGGCAACTACAGTCGTCACCAAGGATCGGGTCCTGGGCCACAATCCGGTGGCTGCTCTTTATACGGCGGAAAGCTATTACAGCAAGCTCATCAAGGAAGAATGAAGAAGGAAGAGCAGGGCTTTTCATTCAGACATTAACGCTGCTTAAAAACGCCCGAATATAAGGAAGAGCTGCTGCAGGATTAAGACGATTTGGTATGATATTGTACGGACTACCTGACAATTGGGGCGGACAGCATCTCACGGATTGATCCAGCGAACCATACCCGCCCCCATGCGGTCGTTGGGCCGGACCTCAAAGCCGAACTTTTCATAAAAGCCTTCGTTTCCCGTAGTGGCCATGAGATTCACCATAATGCAGAGCCCCTCCCTTCCCAGAGAATCCAGCCACTCGTTGATATTGGTAAGAAGCTGCCTTCCGATGCCGCGCCCCTGATAAGCGGGCAGCACCATCACATCTACAATCAGCGTCATATATCCCCCGTCGCTGATGACCCGGGCCATGCCAACGGGCGTATCATCATCCCAGGCAGCCGTAAGATAAGCCGAATTTTTCAGTCCTCTTTCCGCCTGAGCCAGATCAAGGCCCTTCCAGCCCACAGCCAGCCGCATATTGTTATACGCCTCTGCAGGAATTTCAGATTTATAAACGATCATAATCAGTCTCCCCTTTCCTTGATGCAATAATTGCGATATGCTTAAAATATATATCCTTATATGGGTACTCGGCAAAATGAGCTTCCTCTGTCAATTATAGCATTTTGCCGCTGGCAAGTGTAGTATCTGATTTATATTTTCATGCAGCGCGGTACTGGCTGGGAAAATTTTTTAAAATGCGTGCAACAGAAAGGGGCGGAACAGAGTCTAATAAGTGGAGGCCGGCAAAGGAAGACGGAAAGGAGGAATGCTATGGATCGTAGTTCGAATGAGATGGCGCGGGAGCAGGAACGCCAGATTGAGCTGGAAATGGAGCAGCTGGTGCGCCAGGCCAAAGATGGGAGCGCCCGAGCCTTCTCCATGTTGTACGAAAGTGTGTATGGGGATCTATATCGCTTTGCCTTTTATACTATGAAACAGCAGCAGGATGCGGAGGATGCGGTTAGCGAGGCAGTGATAAAAGCCTTTGAAAATATCGGCGCCTTAAAAAAAGCGGAGGCCTTCAAAAGCTGGATGTTCCAGATTCTGGTCAACTGCTGCCGGACAAAGCTAAAAGACAGGAGCCTGCAGGAAGCGGCCCAAGGGGATGGGCCGGAGCTGGCAGAGCCGGATACAGGAACGCCGGGAGCCGATCTGGGGCTTAGCCTGAGAGAAGCCTTTGAAACCCTTTCCGATGAGGAGCGGATGATCATCGCCCTGTCCGTATTCGGCGGATACAAAAGCGGAGAAATTGGGAAGCAGCTACAGCTGCCTGCGGCTACAGTACGATCAAAGCTGCGCCGCGGGCTTCACAAAATGAGGGAATTTTTGGGAGAGGAGGAGAATGGATGAAGGAAAGAGACTGGCTGGAAAGGCTGAAACAAGAAGGGGAACAAATACCGGTGCCGGAAAATCTGGAGCCGGAGGCTGTGCGGCAGATGCTGGAGAAAAAGGACAGCGAGCTGCCTGAGCAAAAGCAGGCTGGGGCCGCACACGTGCCGCAAGCCGCCGCTGCAGCGCGAAGGCCCTTTAAGTGGAAGCGGATGGCAGCAGCGGCAGCGGCTCTGATACTTGTCTGCGGCGGAATTGGAATCGGCATGAGCCAAAGCAAAGAAGCGTCAAAGGAAGCGCCCGCGCAAAAGCCTGCTCTGGTGGCCAGCGAAGAGCAAAAGGGGGATTACGGCCAGATTTACGATCTGCTGAAGGAGCTTTCACCGGAATACGGCGAGATGATATGTATGGACCTGGCACAGAAAGATATGGCAGCGGATACAGCAGGCATGGAATCAGCCAAACAGGCCCTGGGCAGCCCGCAAAGCCGCTCGGCAGAAAGCAGTGCTTCCGCTGAGTCTAGCGCTTCTGAAGGAGACTTTTCCGGCACAAACCTGCAGACAAAGGGCGTAGATGAGGGGGACATCGTCAAAACCGACGGCGACTGCATTTACACGCTGGATCAGAACTATAATACCATCACCATCGTGCGGGCAAAGGGAAAGGCTATGAAAAAGCTTTCCGTCATCAACCTGAGAGAAGACTTTTTCGCAAACGAATTTTACGTGGCGGGAAACCAGCTTTCCATCCTGGGAGGACTGCCCGCGGAAGGAAAGGAACCTGAAAAAACAGTAACATACACCTATGATATCAGCGACCGGGAAAAGCCCAAAAAGGCCGGAACCGTAAGCCAGAGCGGAATCTTCAGCTCCAGCAGGTTGCAGGGGAACTGCCTTTACGTATTCAGCAGCTATTATCCCAGCCTGCCCGACGACAAAGCCAAAACCGAGGAATACATCCCGCAGGCAGGCGGCAAGCTCATAGAACTGCCGGGCATCATCGTTCCACAGGAGCCGGATTCACCGGGATACCTGGTTATGGCAGCGGTTGACCTGGAAAAGCCCGACCGCACCAGCGACCGCAAGGCCGTGCTTTCCTCGGCGGAAACCTTTTACGTGAGCCAGGAACACATCTACGCGGCAGCGGCAGACGGGCAGGACAGACGATCTACAGAAATCCGCAAGTTTTCCTACAAAGGCGGCAAGATCGACTACGCCTCCAAAGGAAGCGTAAAGGGCTATCTGGAAAACTCCTTTTCCATGGACGAATACAAGGGATACCTGCGGCTGGTGACAACCTTAGATACGGTCAGCGGCGGAAGCTACAACAACGTATACGTGCTGGACGAAGCCATGAAGGTGAAGGGAAGCATCCTAAAGCTGGCCAAGGACGAGCGAATCTACTCAGCCCGCTTTATGGGAGACGAGGGCTACTTCGTAACCTTCCGGGAAACGGATCCCCTCTTTTCCGTGGACTTTTCCAATCCGGAAGACCCTAAGATCATCGGCCAGCTGAAAATCCCCGGCTTTTCCGAATACCTGCATTTTTATGACAGGGGAAAGCTGCTGGGAGTCGGCATGGAAGCAAACAAAAATGGGGAAACGAGAGGTGTCAAGCTGTCCATGTTCGACGTAGCGGACCCGAAAAACGTAAAGGAAGAGAAAAAATACGTACTGAGGGAAGCTTACGACGCGGAAATTCTCACAAATCACCACGCCATCCTCATTGACCCGGAGAAAAACATCTTCGGCTTTGCCGTAATAGAGGATGACAGCGCCAAATACTACCTGTTCCGCTACGACGAGAAAAAGGGCTTCCAGCGCCTTTTCAAAAAAAGCACCGGAAACAGCGGCTACGGCATCCGGGGCCTGTACATCGGCAGCACCTTCTATCTGGTGCAGGATAATGAAATTACCGCTTATGATATGAAGAAGTTCAAAAAGCTGGCCCGGCTCAGCATCTGAGGGCCCGGCAGGCGCTGACGCAGGTCACTATATCGTGCTTACTGGCAGGGAGAAAAAAAGACAGGCTGTGAAAAAACACTTCGCATTAAAAATGAGCGCAGTGACCTGTTTCTATACTTACTCCCTGCCAAACTTTTGTTTCCTTGTAGAAGTCCGGCGCCCTTTTCATAGTTTGCATTGATCACTTTTTACACTTATATGACCATAATACTTATAATGCCAGCCAGTTCCGCTGCACGCTTCACTCTGCTTCACAATCTCCTTGAATGTAGCTGGTCTTATAGAAAACCTCTGCTGGCTGCCGGCATAATATCCGAAACTATGCAATGCTGTTGCCTTATTATATTTTATCTCGCCGCCAGTATGCACCGAATAAATACGCTCTGGCTTTGCAGTACCGCCCAGGTTTAGCTTTAAAATATATGTCCTGCGTGCGGCATATTTTTTGTAGGTCCAATTTGCTTTGGCAGCAGCCTTTGCCTTCTTCTGTCCATGATAAATCAATGGCAATCTGTTTTGGGTTTTCTTTATCGTATGACATCATAAATGAAACGACTTCCTGATAGGATTCCATTAAAATCATTTTTTGTTCCCAGGAGGGGACATTGACCTTTTCCGGTTCTGCTTTTTCGTTTATAAGATGTGGGGTTCCATCGACGGTTACCCATATACGTAAATCTTCTGGAAAAGGATTTTCCCCTTTGTAAAAGAGATATCCCGCTTTTGCGCCATGAGGATCCCCGTAAACTTTTATAACACAGGCCGACCAATTACTGTCATCGCTTTCCGCGTATAAAACAGATTTCCTTTCGTTCTGTACAAGGGCAATTGCAGCCGCGATTACAATTAAAACGGCAAAACAAATGATTAAAGACCTTTTCACTTCGACCTCCTAAAATTTTAAAGCTCTGTAAGATACCATCCACATCTACTTAAGTCTTTTTATCGCATCAAGAACCAGAAGAACGCTGATTATGAGTGCTGTAAAAAGGAATATGCAGTCCAAAGCATATCTTACGAAGTAAAAATATTCGGGAGGCCCATCTTCTGGAAAAGTAAATTGTCTTCCCAACATATGAGGGATTCGGCTCCCTGCCAGCAAAACAATAACTGATATTGCGAGTGATATTTCATATAGTTTTCCTTTGTTCATGGATGTGTCCTCCTACTCTCATAACTCCGAACTTGTTGTTTCACTTCATTCTTTTTAATTTACCATAATACAGAACTACTGCTAAGCCCACTGTTATCGTTATTATCGAATTGCTTATATATGCGATTAAAACTAAAAAGATTCTAAAGAGTATTGGAGAATAATACAAGTTCACCAAAAATACTGCTAAGAGAAGCGCCAGGCTAAATATGGCCAAATGCTTAAACACCCGAAAAAGCCCATATAGATTTCCAAATGTATCATTTTTGTTCATGTCTTCTTCCTTTCTTTTAAATTATTTCTTCATTTTCACTATTGGCTTTCCTACCTTGATTGAACAAACATCCGATTTTGCAGCCAAACATGAAGCCTTTGACGCATCTGCAGGAATATGAATGTCAACACTCGTGACTTTATAGCTTCCCTTCCATAATTTATGGCAACTGAAATTTTTCTTGCTTTTTCTCAGATAATAGTGGAAAGTTTCAAAAAACAAAAACTTTTTTCAGGCAATCTGAAATGGGAATCTGCTGGAAGCCTGCGTGCGCTTTGGCGGCTGTGCCTGTATATTACATATACCTGTGATTTAGGGGGAATCACTCAGGGAATGGGGAATTTTTTTGGAAAGCCCCTCTTGTGCTCAGAAAAAGAGGCAGGGAGCAGTAACCTCCTATGCCATTACTTGCCCCCTGTCAAATAACTCCAAACAAAACAGCAGATATTCCTGATTTTTACAATTCAGATGTACAGCTTCTTCACTTTTCACTTGCTGCTAACGCTCTTCTTGCTGCGCAGGATGCATCAATATATCCTGTCGGTAAGAATCAAATTCTGTGATTTGCAGATCCTTGTCGATCAAATATATCTTTTTATAGGAAGGGATGATTTTTCCATAGAGCTGATTGTTTTCATCGTACAGCAAATAATAATTGTCATCACTTTTCTTAACGGTTCCAGATTGGGTTATCCGGTTATCCGCTTCAAAGTAATCAAATTCATGTATACCATCCTCATAAGCAATTGAAAGGTAAGTAGGCTCTATCTCATCGGCTAACATATACGTTCCCTGAATGGGCAGTGTTCTTTCAAGCCCTTCTTTATAGGATGCATTTTTTGCAATAAGCAGGACACCTGAATAAACTACTCCAGCACCGACTAATATTACAAGTATTATGGATATCTTTTTCAAGAGCTTTTCCCCTTTCTCTCTTCACTTTTTTTATTTCACCTTTACACAGCGTCCATCCACACGATACTCTTTCGTTGCAACTCCCCTTCAGCAATCTAAGGTTACAGCGTCTCGTTTATTCCAGATGTTCAACACTATCATATATCTCACCGCTTGATTCTTTCCTGTACGTAGCCGTATTTTCCTCATCTATACAGGTAAGGGAGTTTTTGCGAAGTACAATATATTTTGTTTTATGGTTGTTCATCTTTAAAATATAGACATTTGAATCCCCTGTTTTTGCATAAGTGCCTTCCAGAATCTTCCCAAAGGGCTGATAAGAATATACTTTATTCTTATCCGAAAATATCAGGCGGACATCCGAATTACCCTCTGATTGAATATAGGTTCCCTTTATAGGAAACCCATTTGTATAGCCATTCATCGTTTTATGCTGTTTTAGAAGAACGGTTGTCATGCCCAGCAATACGACAATTAGCAAAAGGAATGGTATTGTAGTTTTTTTCATAATATGACACTCCTGATTCAAATCAATCTCCTTGGGGCAGAGCCCTTAAATATCCTATAAACACCCGTTCCTATGGTTGTTTGTAGGAGCGGGTGTTTTGTGAGATTAGATGGTTTTAAGCGAAAAATCTGACTGATACCAGACTTTACTTGATCCTTTATAGTACACCGATTTTTTACCATTTGATACCTCATATACGATGTACGGCCTACATTTGTAACGATTAGCCAGATAGACAACATAATGTTTTGTCTTACTTGCTGGAATCTTTACTGCCACTCCAGTAGCTTGGGTAACTTTTTTCCCTGGTGTCGCTGAAAGGCCGATACTTCCATAAGGTGTAGGGAATGAATAGCTAAAACTAAAGGATGTTCCCCCGGACCAGTCCACATAGACTGACCCACCATTGGAAAATTGAACACCTCCCGCGGGTTGGCCTGACACCTTTTTTTTAGGTGCCGTTACTATCTCTGTGTCACCATGAGTGGTCGTGTATGTCGGTCTTCCTGCTGTTGATGCAAATAAAGATATCCCATTGGCCTCGCCTTCTGCTATTATAGCATCAATCTCTTTTTGCATTTGTTCATCCAAAGCCTGCTCAATTTCACTGTCGGTAAGGCTCGTTGTATATGTCTGTTCACCATTGGCATTAACAGAGAGTGTTGGTGCCTCATTTTTATTTTCCCCAACTTTTTCAGTGTTAGCAAATGAACTACATGTCGTTCCGATGGTCAAAATTGTTATAACGGCAAGTGCCAATAATTTCTTTATTCACTACGGTCTTTTCTTCCCCGGCCCCATTGCCGGAGCTTTATTTCCAAGCCCTGCAGGCTCAAAAATCTCTTTTTCCTCTTCCTCCCTTGATTGAACACACATCATTAAACACATACCATCATATCCCCATCACCTCCCTGCCGTCAGCAGCCTCTGTCCCTCTTTGTTACCGGAACCCCCACTGCTATTTTTTTCTTATGCCCTCATTATACATAGTCCATATAATATTGTCAATAATTATTTTATAAAACATAGTATTGATTATTCATCTTATTTTGTATATAATAATGCTGTATTGGGAAAGGAGACAGCCATGGCAAGGGGCCGGAGCAATTTCAAAATGGGAACGGTTGAGATGATCATTCTCTTCCTGCTGGACAAGGGTGATTTCTACGGCTATCAGCTGACCACACTGATCAAGCGCCTCTCAGAGGGCAGCTTTGTTGTCACGGAGAGTACGCTGTATCCAACTATGTACAAACTGCTGGATCGAAAGTTTATCTCCGATTACGAACAAAACGCAGGCAAGCGGCGTATCCGCGTTTATTACCACTTAGAGGAAGCCGGAAGGGGAAGACTTTCCGATTTGCTGGAGGATTACCGGGAGATTACGCGGGGCATTGAACGGATTTTGGCCTGTACCGAGCTGGACGAGGGAATGCTCGAAGGCAGGGCTTCGCAGCTGCCGGATGACGGGGCAGGCGCGGGGAAAGGAGGGACAGATGAGTCAGGTGACTGAAAAGGAATTAAAACAATATTTCAGGCAGATCCGACTTCTGATGCCGGTCTTTGGGCGGGAAGAAAAACAGTTTCTTCGGGATTTACGGGAAAGCGTGGCGGATTTTATGGAAGCGAATCCTGGATGCTCTCTGGAGCAAATTGAAGAGCGCTTTGGAGAGCCGAAGGAAATTGCGGCAGATTATCTTTCCAACGCGGCTACCCTGGGTTTGTGCAAAAAGATTTCAATCCGCAAGTATATCAGGCGGGGGATTGCCCTGATTATGGTGCTGGCTCTGCTGACCTTTGGCATTTATAATGGATTGTTATACAAATTGTATTTGCACGAAAAGAGCCAGGTCATTGCACATGAAGAAACTATCATAGAATAATAATTAAAAGGAGTGTTCATTATGAAAAAGTATTTATCATTTGTGGTTGTAACCGTTATGCTGCTTGCTGCCGCGCCTGTTTATGCGGCAGATACTTCCGGCTTTGCTCCGGCGGAGTCGGTTTCCATCGAATATCTGGAGGACGGCAGCTATTATGAAACGATTATTGAAGATGCCGAAGACCTGCAGCCTGCGGATGCAATCGTGCCTTTTGCGGCGACAAAGACCGCTACGAAATCCAAGACAACCAAATATAAGAATTCCAGCGGACAGGTGCTCTGGTATGTAAAGGTCACCGGAACCTTCACCTATGGAAACGGTTCTGCAACATGCACCAAGGCGACGCCTTCCGCCGCGTCCAACTCTTCTTCCTGGAAGGTTTCCGGCATCTCCGGCAGCAAATCGGGGAATAAAGCCAGCGCAAAGGCTACAGGCACCCATTATATAGGATCAGGCCATACAGAGCCAAAAACAAAGACCGTCACCCTGACCTGCAGCCCGTCCGGCGATTTCTCGTAAATCCGTATTTTGCTCATCCGTTCCACCCGCAAAACGCCCTTCCGAAAAGCTTTGTTCTTTCGGAAGGGCGTTTTGCGTATCCTTCTGAGAAAGGCGGCGGCAGCTATTGATGTTAGTGGGTGCTTTTTAGTACCATATAAGTGTAAGAGATAAAGCATTTCATCAGTGCTTTACCTTCTGCACTTATTTTTTTATGATAAGGGAGTAATTGGTCTGGCGAGGTGCTTTT
>CAJTER010000042.1 GCA_910575405.1 Clostridia bacterium
CTTCCTCCCATGATAAAACGGCAGCGATACTATGATTCCCTGAAAGAAGCAGCATAGGATACAAAATCCTTGAGGAAAATGTGTCAACTAATCTTGACAAAATCTTATTGGCGCTTAGGCATCCCAACAGCAGGAACGACTGGCCCAGACATGTGCGTCAGCTGACATTTCGGCTACGCAGGCGGGTGGAAACCGTATTTTCACAGCTTAGCGGGCAGCTAAATGCAGAACGGGTGCTTGCCAGAAGTTTTCAAGGACTGTGCACGCGTCTTGCGAACAAGATTCTTGCATACAACCTATGCATGGTATTGAACCATATCTTTGGCGAGGATTGCGAACTTGCCCGCATAAAGAAATTTGTTTTCTAAAACCATTGGGCCAGGTGTCTTTTGCGTATCAGAAATCCGATAGGGAATTTCTGCGCTTTTGAATATGGCTGCTATGCTTAACAAGTATTAGCACAACAGGTTAATTTAGCCACTGTAGCCACAGATTTTACCGAGACCGATATTGTGCAAAGAAATGCGAGGATTCTCTGTGGATTTGTAGAGTACATGCACAGCAATGGGCTTTTGAGCGCGGAATAAACTTTGTAACACTGGAGTGTGACTTTTCGGAAGAGAAAAAATTCTCTTACCGAAACCTTCAAAGAAATCGAAAAATCGGATATCACTCCCTGTGGTCTTTTCCCTGACAGCGGCAAAGCACCTTAATCATTCCCCCAATATCTTTAAGAAATAAAGGAGTAAAAGCGATGAGTTTAACAGTGAACTTATATTATACAGGCAAAAACGGCAGCGCAAGAGAATTTGCAGAAGAGATGGAAGCAAGCGGAACAGCCAATGCCATCCGTGCCGAGGACGGAAACGAAAGATATGAGTATTTCCTTTCGTTGAAAGACCCAGAAACGGTGCTGCTGATAGACAGCTGGAGCGATCAGGCGGCTTTGGATGCGCACCATGCGTCAACTATGATGAAGCAAGTTGCACGTCTTAGAGAAAAATACGATCTGCATATGAATGTAGAGCGATATGTGAAAGCGGAAGACGTATCTGCGGATGATAAGTTTATCAGAAAATAACAAAACGCAGAGCAGAGCAATAAGTAATACACATTGCAGCTTGGCTGCTGTTTAACAAGGGATGAAATTTTCCTATTGACTATCTGGTTACCATATACTTTATCCTATTTTTAGAGAAACGAAATGAGGTGAAAGTATGTTTGATTATTCGGAATTTCAGGAAGCTTCTTGGCTCAGGTGGGCAGCGGAGAAAAAAGAGGACGCGAAGGTCTATATTATGGGTGTACCCTTTGACAATGCGGTGAGCCTGAATAAAGGAGCTGCAAAAGCGCCGGAACGGCTGCGCTCCCTGTCTGTGGATCTGTCGGATGTTACGGAGGATTTTCTCCCAGTCAAAGAGGGAATTTTGTACGACTTCGGAGATATTCACGCGGAGCTGGACTGGGAACGCCATTTTGATGATGTGAGAAAAAAAGCGGAAACTGTTTTTCAGACAGGCGGTTTCCCTCTTTTTATCGGAGGAGACCATTCCGTAACCATTCCCCTGCAAAAGGCTTTTGCAGACTACTATGCGGGAAAGAAAATCGGCATCATCCACTTTGATGCCCACTATGATTTGTGTCCTTCCTATGATGGGCACAAATGGTCTCACGCCTGTACAGAAGCAAGAGCGCTGGAGGATGTGTGCAGCGGAAAAGACCTCAGCTTTGTGGGCATTCGGGTTGCAGAGCTTACAGAGCTGGAGCTGATGAAACGGCATCCGGGAATCCAGACTCTGCGGGCGGCAGATGTATATGAGCGGGGGCCTAAGGCCATTGCGGAGGAGCTTGTCAGGGCTTATGAGAATTACGATGCGGTTTATCTGACACTGGATATTGATGTTCTGGATCCGGCCTTTGCACCCGGAACAGGCACACCTGTAGCAGGAGGTCTTTCCAGCAGAGAATTGATTGAGATTTTTAAAATATTGATTCGGAAGGCGCCGATAAAAGCCATGGATCTTGTAGAAGTAGCTCCGCCGCTGGATATCAACGATATTACAGCCTGGGCCGCGCTGCGGATCATCCATGAAGTGTTTGGCAGATTTTCTGAGCAAGGCTGAAGCCTTATATATTCTGGGAGATATTCTTGACAGGGGGCCGCATCCCATCAAAGTACTGCGCAAGCTTATGGAAATGCCCAATGCTGTTCCAATTGCCGGCAACCACGAACTTATGCCCTAGAGTGTCTGCAATTTCTGTGCAGGGAAATCACGGAGGAAGCCTTGGCGGAGCTGGATGCTGAAATGAGTAATAATCTTATCAGCTGGCAGAGAAACGGAAGTATGCGTACTGTATATGAGTTCTACAAGCTGGACAGTGAGATGAGGCAGGAAGTTCTCAAGTATATTAAAGAATTTCAGCTTTATGAACAGCTGACCGTCAATGGGACTCAGTATCTGCTGGTACACGGGGCCTTGGCAATTACTTGCAGAATAAAGAAATAGAAGATTATTCCCTAAAAGAGCTTGTGTGGGATTGGGCGGACTATGAAAGGCAGTATTTTGAGTTTGATTTTTTGGGAACCGATATGCCAAGATCTGAAGCAGTAGCTTTCCATGTTGGAGTCCAATATCAAGCCGGATCGCACAGATCTGGATTTACTCTTCGGCTGTCTGCTAGAATGGGGCCTGCCCTTATCCCTTCCATATGAATCTGAGGTGATTGAGGCTGCACGGTTCACAACTATAACGATAGCGATCTCATTGCCTGCTTGAAGAGAAGGTTCTGGACAGCGTTATCAAAGAAATCGCCAAAAAGCAGCCTCTTCGCGCCGTATTCCGCAACAGCGGCTTTGCCGACAGTCCATCTATGATCAATGTGGGTGAAATCTTCAAGCTGATGGCGCCGGATACGAGAACCAAGGTAATCTAGGGAGGCTGTAACAAATAAAATGAAGGATAAATTTTTAAAAAGCATACCCTGTGATTCAATTGGCGAAACACTGTTTAGCCAATTCAAAATCAGCTTAGTAAAAGTACAGGAAGAAGGTGAAGACGAGTGAAACTGCAATTCAAACATCAGAAATTCCAGGCCGACGCAGCGAAGGTAGTTGTTGACGTTTTCGCCGGTCAGCCTTACAGGACGCCTTCCTATATGATGGGTCAGGGTGCGATTTTTTTAATATAAAGGAAATATATGTATTTTATGGCATGGGGGATACATACTGGCACATCTGCTTTGGCGACGGCAGTGAGAGGAGCTATCCTCAAAGCGAACTAAGCATCAATGAATCCTGTCTGAGCCAGGAACCTGTGGGAACTATATTCGAATTTCTATGATTTCCTCTGTCTGAGGGAAGGATGTCGCGATGCCCTCTAAAACAGCCTGCTCATAGATATTCATTTTCATATTAGCACGTGCAAATGCTATGTTGCTTATAACATCGGCAGGCAGTTCATCCTCTGAATATCTAGCTGCAGCAAGCTGTTTCTCAATGCTGCGGAGTGATTTTCTGATTTCACGAGCTTCTCTGACATAGAGGTATTTTCTACCACCACATTCCTTGATTTCAGGTGTTCCATTATAGGGCATCAGATTCAGCCTTGTATGAAGGTCAGCACGGCTTCTGAGAACTCCTGTATTTCATTATGTTGTGTTGCCATTGTCTCTCCTCCCTTGGGGAACAATTTTCTCTATAATTGTGCCATAATACTCCCCAATCATATGAACACATAAAATAGGATACCCCAATTCAGATGTTATATTCTAAAGCAAAGGATACCGTGGTTGTCATATACTGGCTCAGATGAATTTTGAATCTTGTATATAAGACTGTTTGATGGTAGACTTATTACCAGATGCTGTATAAGTGTGAGTCTCGCTAATGAGGTATAGATAATATGGCCGAAATGATAGTCGTAAAATGTGATATATTATTTATGATGCACAATAGCGAGCTATAAGTCGCTGCTGGACAAGGTGATGAAGTAAGGAGAATAAACATATGTACATATTAGACAATAATCATCCGGCAAAAATAGAGGAGACCACATTTGCAGACCTGGGTATGAAAGAAAGCGACATTGAAGAAATTCTGCGAAAGAATGTGGATATGCTCTGCGATGATGAGGAATCCATGCTGATTGTCGGGCAGCAGGTAAATACCGCTTTGGAGAACGGATACTCCTCGACATGAAAAAGGTGTTGCCTGTAGTTGAACATGAAGATTTTTATGTTAATGTCGTTGCGAGAGGATCCATTGTTAGGGGGAAAAAGAAAGACATCTCCAGAAGGTCGCTTCCGAAAATTGATATGATGATGGAATGGGGAATTGTGGAGCAGGGAGATATTCTGACAGCAAAAGGAACGACAGAGTAGGCTGTACTTGAAGGCAATGGACAAGTCAAAACTGCCTCCGGGGACATTCTTTCGATACAGCAATGGCTGAAGGGCGTTTTTAGCTGGCCATCCGTACAAACATATGCGTTTTCCATGGATCAGAAAACGGGCAAAACCTTGTCGCAGCTTCGGCAGGAATATATGGAACATCAGTCAGTGCCACATGAAGTATAAGCAAGAGGCTGTATATGCGATAAAACATATGCATTATTTACAACTATCCCAGGAAAACCAACCCAAGGAGGACCAAACCATGAACAACCAAACAATAGAACGAATCCGCAAATTCACAGCAGACCGGGACTGGGAGCAGTTCCATTCGCCGGCAAACCTGGCCAAGAGCATATCCATCGAAGCCGCCGAGCTGCTGGAATGCTTTCAGTGGAGTGATACGGACTACGATCTGGAGCACGTGAAAGAAGAGCTGGCGGATGTGATCGTATATTGCCAGGACATGCTGGACAGGCTGGGTCTGGACGCGGACGAAATTGTCAACGCCAAAATGACGAAAAACGAGGCCAAATACCCGGTTGAGAAGGCTAGGGGGAATGCGGCCAAGTATGACGATCTGTAGGCTTTCCACGAAAAGTATCGGCCGCTGCTGCTGGAAAGTGCAAAATTTCCATAAAACGTATTGACTTAAAGTCAGGTTTAAGTATTACAATAGAACTGCTGTAACGCAAAAAGGTACGTCAAATCGCTTACAGGGACGAGGCAAGCCCTGAGCAAAGCGGTGGAATAAAGATGAGACTGTAAAATTGAAAAGAAAGGTGGCAGAGCTTTATGAAGTATCGCAAGTTACCCCGCGGTGAGGAGCAGATCAGCGTTATCGGCATGGGCTCTTCTGTTGTGGGAGAACAGACTGAAAAAGACATCATTGAAAACGTAGAATTTGCTTTGAATGCAGGGATCAATTATTTTGATTTGGCCGCTGGACACGCCAGTGTTTTTCCTGCGTATGGCAGAGCACTGGAAGGGTGCAGAAAGGAGGCCATGCTGCAGGTGCATTTCGGGGCAAATTATACAAAGGGCGAGTATGGCTGGACGACGGATCTGAATGCCGTAAAAAAATCCATCGACTGGCAGCTGCAAAAGCTGAAAACGGACTATATTGACTTTGGCTTTATCCACTGCCTGGATGAAGCAGCGGATTTGGCGGCCTATGAAAAGAACGGCGTGCTTGATTTTCTCCTGAGTATGAAAGCGCAGGGAGTCGTAAAGCATATCGGTCTTTCTACCCATGCGCCGGAGATCGCAAGTAAAGTGCTGGATAAACAGATCCTGGATATGATAATGTTTTCGATCAATCCCATGTACGACTATGGGCAGGGAGATTACGCCATCGGAACTGATGGGGAAAGACAGAAGCTGTACCGCCGCTGTGAAAAGGAAGGTGTCGCTATCTCAGTCATGAAACCCTTTAATGCCGGGCAGCTTCTCGACGCGAAGCGCTCTCCCTTCCACCAGGCGCTGACAACTGCGCAGTGCATCCAGTATGCGCTTGATAAACCAGGGGTTGTGACAGTTCTGGGAGGTCCGGCAGATATTCCGCAGCTCAAGGAAATCCTGACCTATTTTGACAGCAGCGAAGAGGAGCGGGATTATTCCATCATCAGTACCCTGACGCCGGATGAATCTATGGGAAACTGCGTATACTGCAGGCATTGTCACCCGTGCCCTGCGGGCCTTGATATTGGCCTGATTAATAAATATTATGACCTGGCGCTGCAGGGAGATACTTTGGCAAAAGAGCATTATCTGACGCTGGACAAAACAGCCTCCGACTGTATCAGCTGCGGACACTGCAACAGCCGGTGCCCCTTTAAGGTGCAGCAGATGCAGCGAATGGATGAGATACGGAACTATTTTGGGAAATAATAGATTGAGAAGATGATATAAAAGGCCGGTGAGCTGGGAACTGCACCTCAGTTCGCCGGTTTTTTGTGCTGAACATTCAGCAAGAACCATGAAAAAAGAAAAAGGCTTTTGTTCTACAATAGTTTATGCAATACTTTGCTGGGAACACAGAAAGGGCATAGCAAAGCAGATCCCTGCATTTGAAAAAATGGACATCAAAACAAGAAGGAGAAAGCGAGTATGGGAGCCAAAACGACTTATATCAGTTCTGAAGCCATCCGCTATATAGAGGAGAACCTCAGCCAAAAGCTGGAGCTGGGCATGATAGCGGACGCGCTGCATTATTCCAAATTTCATCTTCACAGAAGCTTTGCAAAGACAGTGGGCCTGACGCTTCACGATTACATAAGGAGGCGGCAGATGACCGAGGCGGCAAGGCTTTTGGCCTTTTCCAAAGAGCCGATTCTGCAAATCGCGCTGACAAGCGGCTACGAAAGCCAGCAGGCATTTACAGACGCTTTCAAAGCCATGTACAAAGCTGCCGGTGTCATGGCATTTTCTGATTCAGGAAACATCGACTTTCTGGCCATGCACCCCCAATACCGGAACGCGGGGATTACAAAGCTTTTCCTTGATAAGCTTACAGGCGAGCTGCTTTGCGGCAGGGAGATCAGCATTACTACCTATCGGGCGGGCGACAAAGCGGATACCGGCTATCGGGAGGAATACGGCCGTCTCGGCTTTGCGGAAGGGGAGCTGCTCGTAGAATACGGATATCCCACCCAGCGGTTTGTGCTCAAGTCCGGAAAGGAGGAAAATGCGGAGGAGGAAAGCGGCCATGTGTGAGACTGAAAACAATCCCCTAGCAAAAAGCTTCAGCGCCGTATCCCTCATCCGATTTGCCCTTCCCAGCATGGCTATATAAAAGAAGCGAGCAACAATCGGATTCGTAAGTATAATGGCACAGGAACTTTGCGGATTATACCTCTCAGACTATTGCGCTCTCCGGTTTTTACGGTATAATAAAGTCACGGAACCGGCGGGACGGCAGCTGCCCTGATGAAGCAGCATCCATTCCCCCAATGTGATTATGAAGGGAGCAAAAAATATGCTTAATATGACAGAACTATACTATTTTAGCCCTACAGGCGGAACCCAAAAAGTAGGAGAGCTTTTCTGTGCGGGAATTTCAGAAACTGTTCAAGCCATAGATTTAGGAGCGCTCAGCGCAAAGAACATACCTGCGGAGAATCCGGAAGGTGAGGTGGTCGTTTTTGCGGCACCTGTCTTTGGAGGAAGAATTCCTGCAGTTGCAGCAGAGAAGATAAAGGGACTGGACGGAAGCGGAAAAAAGGCGGTGACATTGGCTGTCTACGGCACCAGAGCGTATGAAGACGCCCTCCTGGAGTTGAATCATCTGGCAGAAAAAGCAGGATTTCAGGTAGTCGCCTCGGCAGCGGTTATCGCGCAGCACTCCATGATTCCGGAAATCGGAACGGGAAGGCCCGATGCGCAGGACAGAGAGGAGCTGCTTGGTTTTGCAGGGAAGGTGCTTGAACAACTGGCGAAAAAAACGGACGGGCCAGTAAAGGTGCCTGGAAATGATCCGTATAAAGCGGAAATGGATGTACCGACAGCAGTTCTTTCACTTCCTGCCTGCAATGGGTGCGGAAACTGCGTGCCCATCTGCCCCACTGGTGCAATCCGTATGGAAGGCGGCATGGCCGCTGCAAGTCCGGAGCACTGTATCTTATGTATGGCCTGTGCTGCTTCCTGCCCGGAGCACGCCCGCATTCTTCCCGCACCTGTGAAAGAAAGCCTGGAGCAAAAGCTGGAGCCGTTTAAAAACGTCCGCAAAGACAATGAATTCTTTCTGTAAAAGCGTCATATGGGAAAACGATGATAGAGGATAAAGGAAGCGGATATGAAGCCGGAGGAAATATGAAGCCACTGCCTCACCCGGTCTATGCCTGGATGAGCTAGATCTGCGTACTAAACCCGTCGGAGCATACCTTTGAGCAGATAAAGCCCTATATCCAGGAAGCCTATGAATACGCCAGGGAAAAGTTCGCAAAGCGAAAATAGCTATTCTGGATGCACAGGCGGCAATGTAAAGGAGGCGGAAAACAGCGCAAATATGAATTAAAGCAGCAAAAGCGGAAAGAAAAACACAAGGGACACTGAGTTTTTACAGACGATCCGACCTGAGGACAAATGGGCCGGATTCATTTTATGCAGAGCTCCCGATACTTTCCGGGCGTCATCTCCTTGTACTCCCGGAACTTGCGGATAAAATAGCTGAAATTATCAAACCCCACGGAAAGAGCGATATCGGAGACCGAAAGCGCTGAACCGGAGAGCAGCTCGCAGGCCCGTTCGATGCGGCATTCGTTGATAAAGGCGATAGGAGTCTTTCCGATTTCCTGCTTAAAATAGCGGCAGAAATAGCCTGGACTCATAAAACAGATCTCCGACAGCTCCTGCAGGGACAGAGGCTCTGCCAGGTTTTCATGAATATGCCCGATGACCTTCTTCAGCTTGTCCAGCGAATCCTTCCCCTTGGAAGATAGCGTATTCTTCAAAAAAGCATTTTCCTGAAAAAGGATCTCGATAACATGGAGGATGTGAAGCTTGATGCTGAGAAGTCCGCAAAAAGGCTGCTGGTGGTAAAGTTTTATAATTTCCCCCATATGAAACAAAACCCGGTTGTGAAGCTCTGGCGTAAGGGCAGCAGAGCAGGCGGGAAACAGCAGCCTGCCACTTGTTACAGGCCGGATAAAATTGTGCTGGCACGCATCGTAAAGAGCAAAATCCAATAGCCCTGGGCTGAACACAATGGCATGGTGCCGGGACTCGCCGGGGGATTTGATCTCATGCAGCTGGCCAGAATTGATAAAACAAAAATCTCCTGGATTCAACGTATAGGCTTTGCCGCCTGCTGTCAAATGGAGCACTCCATCCTCCGCGCAGATCCACTCCATTTCCTCGTGCCAATGTTGGGAAACGAAGCGGAACTCCTCCCCCATATGGTGAGAATAGACCTGCAGATGAAAGTCAGAGGTTCCATGTCTGCGGTTTTCATGATAAGCTTGCATTATAATTCTATCCCATTTTCCCATAATTCATTACATGCAAGATCAATTTCATCATTCCAGCTGATGCCGTATCCACCAGCATCAACCTTTACCTGCTCGTACAGACCGGGAATAGTTTTGAGATCATTAAAGACTTCCCATATGTGAAAAAGCGGATTTATATCATATCTTTTCACCGTGCCGTCTGAAAATGCAATGATCAGATTGTAATCCTCAGCTGCTTTTATGGTCTTTACTTTATGAAACATATTATACACTCCTTTTATTCTAATGGAGGAAGCTCCATAAACTTCTGGGTTTGCCAGATTTGGATTAAATCATCCTTATTTCCTTCGATCCACTCCCGAACCATTTTTAAAGCTCGATTTGGCAGATCGCCTTCTAACAGTTTTCCTGTTTTTATTTCAACGGCGCCGATATATTCGCCATAAATCGCAAAATTGTGTTATTACCTGTTAAAATTATGCAAGCAACCGGCGCTTTTTTACAGTATACTAAATTCAAGCAGGGAATACAAGACGAGAGGGAGGAAAACGATGAAAGACATGAAAGAAAAATGGTGGAAAAACAGCGTTGTATACCAGATCTACCCACGGAGCTTTTGCGACAGCAATGGCGACGGCATTGGCGATATTAACGGAATCCGTTCAAAGCTCTGGTACTTAAAAGAGCTGGGGGTTGACATTATCTGGATCAACCCGGTATATCCATCCCCAAATGCGGATAACGGCTACGACGTAGCTGACTATTGCGGCATATCTGAAGAATATGGAAGCCTTGAGGATATGAAAGCCCTGATCCAAGAATGTGAAAATTATGATATTAAAATCATGATGGATCTGGTCATGAATCACACATCGGATGAACATCCCTGGTTTATGGAAGCAAAGAGCACGAAGGATAATCCCTACCGGGATTATTACATATGGAGAAAGGGAGAGCCGGGAAACCCTCCCAATGATCTGCAGGCCTGCTTTGGCGGCAGCGCATGGGAATATTCAGATGAAACGGGAGAATACTACCTGCACATGTTCGACAAAAAACAGCCGGATTTAAACTGGGAAAACGAAGCTGTGCGAAACGAGCTGTGGAAGATGATGAATTACTGGATCGATCTGGGCATCAAAGGCTTTCGGATGGACGTGATGGACATGGTAGGAAAGGTGCCGGATGAAAAGATCATACAAAACGGGCCCAAACTTCACCAGTATATTCAGGAAATGAACCGGGAAACCTTCGGAGATAGGGATATGATAACGGTCGGCGAATGCGGAGGCTCTTATCCGGAGGTGGGAAGGCTTTATTCGGATCCGGAGAGAAAGGAACTGGATATGATTTTCACCTTTGAGCATATGCTGGTTGACGAGCTTCCAGGAAAGCAGAAGTGGGATTTGAAGGAGCTTGACCTGAGAGACTTAAAGCGCGTATTTGGAAAATGGCAGCAGGAGCTTGGCGAAAAGGGGTGGAACAGCCTATTTTGGAACAACCACGATTTCCCCAGGGTCGTTTCCAGATGGGGAAATGACGGAGCGTACCGGGAAAAATCCGCCAAAATGCTGGCAACCGCGCTTCACGGCATGAAAGGAACCCCGTATATTTATCAGGGCGAGGAAATTGGCATGACCAACTTCCCATTTAAAGGAGAAGGCGACTTTGACGATGTGGAGTCCATTAATATGTACCGGGAAAGAACGGAGCAGGGATATTCAGAAGAAGAAATTATGAAATCCCTCTGCGCGAAATCCAGGGATAACGCCAGAACCCCCATGCAGTGGAACGATGGGCATGAAGCAGGATTTACCAAAGGAACCGCCTGGTATCACATAAACCCCAACTACAGGGAAATCAACGCAGAGCAGGCCCTGGAAGATCCGAATTCCATCTTCCATTATTATCAGCAGTTGATCCGGCTGCGCAAGGAAAAACCGGTGCTGGTTCATGGAGCTTTTGAAATGCTCTGCCCGGAGGATGAGACGATTTTCGCGTATACCAGAGAGTGGGAGGGCACAAAATGGCTGATCGTATGTAATTTCTATGACAAGCTGGCAGAATTTAAATATCCGGCAAAGGGCAGAGTGATACTCTCCAATTATGAGCAGGAGCCGGAGCTTTCACTGGAGCAGATAAAGCTACGGCCTTATGAAGCGATTATCTGTCAAATCATGGTGTAAACCTGAAGCACGTTTGAGGATAGAACGTAAAAAATACAGAGCAGCAGCTATACAGGATACAGAAATGGGCGAGTGAGAAGCGATTATTTTTTAGCTCGCCCTTTTCAATATTCGAGTGATGTTTCACGTAATTGCCTGCGGATATCCCTGCCTTCATACATGATGCTCCAGCTCATACTCCGTAATTCCTTTTCATTTCGGCTTCAACAGCATCTGCTGAATAGACCCGGCCTTCTCGGATATCTGCCATACCTTTTTCTATCTCCATGTCAAACTGCTCTTTTGTAAGGGCACCATACGCAAGGGGCGCTTCCTGTGGGAGTTTCATTTCAAAAGGAATGCCACGCTGGAGTATAACCTGCCTTAAAAACATACCCACTGCATTTGACATCGAAATTCCCAGATAATCAAGCACCTGCTCTGCCTGTTCTTTGATTTCAGGCTCTACACGCGCAAATACATTTGATGTTCTTGCCATAAAAACACTTCCTTTCACTAGTGTAGTATATCATCCTAGCTTGCGATATGCAAGCGTTTCGCATGCTAATTTTGTTAAAGCGAAGAAAATAACAGCCAGAGAAAGGGGAGCAATTGATTAAAAACACAGATGCGCGAATATATGGACATGCGTTTTGTGCTATTAAATGAATAAAACCCAGATTTTTTCTTGAGCCGCCGCAGCATTGGGAGTATAATAAAAAATGCAATCGGAGCAGCAGCCCGGTAGTTTTAAATTGAGAAAATAAAAGGAGAACTTGCATGTTTAACTCATTAGCAGAAGCAAAACGATTTATGGAAGAAGAAGGCATCCAGATGGTGGACTTTATGATGATCGATCTGGATGGAAGATGGCGGCATCTGACCATTCCGGCAGATCGGTTCACGGAGGATACTCTTGAGAGCGGCATCGGATTTGATGGCAGCAATTACGGCTTTGCGCCAGTAGAAAAGAGCGATATGGTTTTCATACCAGATCTTGCCAGCGCTTACGTGGATCCATTTATGGAAATTCCTACACTGGCTATGATCGGAGATGTTTACGTCATCGATCTTCCGGAAAACCGCCGCTTTGATCAGGATCCGAGGAATGTGGCAAAGCACGCGGAAGAATACCTGAAGCAGTCCGGCATTGCAGATGAAATGCGCATTGGGCCGGAATATGAATTCCATGTGTTTGATCATATCCGCTATTCCACAAAACCCAATGAATCCGGCTTTTGCATTGATACCGAACAGGCAGAGTGGAACACCAATGAGGAGGATTACAACTTAGGCTATAAGATGCCTCACAAGGGCGGTTATCACATGGCGCCTCCTCAGGATGTTCTTTATGACTTCCGCAGTCGGGTGTGCCTTTTGATGGAGGAGCAGGGCATTAAGGTGAAATATCATCACCATGAAGTAGGCGGCCCGGGGCAGCTTGAAATTGAAGTAGAATTCGGATCGGTTGCGGAAATGGCAGACAAAACCATGATGACAAAATATCTGATTAAAAACGAGGCAATTGCTGAGGACAAAACGGCGACCTTCATGCCAAAGCCGGTATTTGATGAAGCTGGAAACGGTATGCACGTTCACATGCAGCTGTTTAAGGATGGAAAGCCACTGTTTTATGATGAAAAGGGATATTCCCAGCTTTCTGAGACAGCTATGCACTTTATGGGCGGGATTTTAAAGCATATCGCGGCTCTGTGCGCTTTCACAAATCCAAGTACCAATTCCTTCAAGCGTCTGGTTCCAGGTTATGAAGCTCCTGTGACCATCGGCTTTGCGACAGCCAACAGAAGCTCGGTTATCCGTATCCCGGCTTATGCAAAGACTCCGGACAAAAAGCGTTTTGAAATCCGTAATCCGGACGGAACCTGCAATCCGTATTATGCATTCTCCGCCATTCTCATGGCAGGCTGCGATGGAATTAAAAATAAAATTGATCCAGTAGCAGAGGGCTATGGGCCGTATGACTTTAATCTGTATACCTTATCCGAGGAAGAGAAGAAAAAGATCAAGAGTTTGCCGAAAACATTAGACGAAGCTCTGGATGCTCTGGAAGCAGATCACGCATTCCTGACAGAAGGCGGCGTATTTCCGGAAAGACTCATTGAGATCTGGCTGGAAAACAGGCGTGCGGAAACGAAAAAGCACAGCATGATGCCAACACCGATGGAATTCGACATGTATTATGATTTATAAGTCGGATTGCTGCGGGAGGAGAAAACGTGAATCTTACCAGACGCATATTTCAAAATGACGCCAGCATTATCATCAACAAAACGAGAAGCGCATATACAGGATGGGCCAGGAAAAACCGGCTCAGTTACTATGAACTGTTGGTTCTTGGCGTGCTTCATAAAGCGGCGCCCTGTACGCAGAAGCAAATTTGCGGAGTCTGCGGCCTTCCAAAACAGACTGTAAACCGGATCACCAGTGCGCTTGTAAAAGCGGGACATCTGGAGGTTTCCCCTGTAGAAGGCAATAAAAAAGAAAAAAATCTGAACCTGACAGAGGAGGGAAAGGAACATATTGCCAAAGTGCTGGTGCCGCTGCAGGAGCTTGAGCAGGCGGCAATCCGAAAGATGGGGGAGGATGCCTTTCAAATGTTTCTTGACATGATACAGCTGTATAGAATATCTCTGGAGGCTGAAATCCTCAATTTGGAATATAGCAAGTAGTGACATGAAAACAGCCGCCTGTAAGTCGAAAAGAACGATTCACAGGCGGCTTGTTTAGCGCTTATTTGTGCAGGAATCTGGATAGTCTCTTGTAAAGTATAAAGGTAACGATGGCATTAATCCCTGCTTTTGTAAAATTAAACCCTATGATCAAAGGGAGCATAGCGACAACCGCATCCCTGGGCGCTGCCATAAAGTAAGGTGTAATCAGGATATTGGCAGGTATCATGATAATTACCATTGCAAAGACACCGCAGATAAGTGCGAGGATTGCGCGCTTCTTTGTCTTGCTTCCTTTGTATATCAGGCCTGCTGTAAGCACGAAAGCGCCTGTTGCGAGAATGTGCATAATGATCCCATAGGCCCCGCTGGCGGCGCTTACGGTCAGTCCCTGGATCAGAGATGTGACAACGGTGAGTAAAAGTCCGGCCCATGGTCCGAATGCAAAGGTTCCCATGAGGATGGGGATATCTGCCGGATCATATTCATAAAAGGCGGTAAACATTGGAATATGGATAAAATATACCAATACGATGGAAATGGCTACAAGCATTCCCATCTTGGCCAGCCTGGCAGCCTGGGACTGTGTTGTCTTCTTTTGAAGCGGTTTGTTTTCGTTTTCACTCATTTTGATCCCTTTCTGACTGGGTACGGCTTTACTTATTTTTGAATTCGGCCTCACGTTTTTCCAGGAATGCGGTCATGCCCTCCGTCTTATCTTCAGAAGCAAAAGCAGAAGTAAAGGCTTCGATTTCCAGTGTGCTGGCAGCGCGCATATCCAGATCATAGCCATTATTAATGGTGGACTTGGCGATGCCAATAGCGATAGGTGCTTTTGACATGATGGTCTGAGCAATTTTTTCGCAGGTTGGAATCAGATCTTCCGGTGAAGCGACCTTTTCTACAAGGCCGATGCGCAGGGCTTCTTCTGCGTTTATCATATCAGCTGTCATAATCAGATATTTGGCCATGCCCTTTCCTACCAGACGCGGCAGTCTCTGTGTTCCGCCAAAGCCAGGGAGAATTCCCAGGTTTACCTCAGGCTGTCCGAATTTTGCCTTTTCGGAAGCAACGCGGATATCGCAGGCCATGGCCAGCTCGCAGCCGCCGCCCAGCGCAAAGCCGTTTACAGCAGCGATGAATGGCTTTTCTATGGCTTCGATATAATTCATTACCTTGTGGCCTTTGATCATCAAGGCTCTTCCGCCAACAGCATCCAGCTGGTTCATCTGAGCAATATCGGCTCCGGCAACAAATGCCTTTCCTTCGCCGGTCAGAATAACCGCTTTTACAGCATCATCCTTTTCAATTTCTGTACAGGCAGCATAGATTTCATCCAGAACCTGCCCATTGAGAGCATTCATTGCTTTTGGACGATTGATGGTAATATATCCGATTCCGCCGGATACTTCATATTTAATGGTTTCGTACATGATTCACAATTCCTTTCTTTTAGCATGTTTTCTGTTTATAATCATACCACGTTAAGCTGGGAATTTCTACCCCCTTTAGCGGCAGATTGCAGGGAAAAACGTATTTCGGATTAGGGGGCTTCTGCAGCTTACCGGATAGGGGAGGGGCTCAAAAAGAATACCGTGAAAAAAGGGACGCCTGCATAAAAGCGAGACGTCCCCCAAATAGTAATCTGTGTTATGTAAGCAAAAAGCTTATCTTTAGCAGATGCCCTGAGCCATCATAGCGTCAGCAACCTTCAGGAATCCAGCGATGTTAGCGCCAGCAACCAGATTGTATCCGAATCCGTATTCTTTAGCAGCGCTTTCGCAAGCATCGTGAATACCAACCATGATGTCTTTCAGCTGAGCGTGAACCTGTTCTGGTGTGAATACAGTCTTTCCAGCGTTCTGTCCCATTTCGATGCAGGAACATGCAACGCCGCCAGCGTTAGCAGCCTTGGAAGGTCCAACGATGATTCCGCCGTCCTGCATGATCTTGATAGCTTCGTTTGTGGAGGACATGTTGGAACCTTCACATACGAATTTAACGCCTCTGTCAACGAAGGACTTAGCATCATCTTCTCTGATTTCGTTCTGAGTTGCACATGGGATATACAGGTCAGCATCAACTTCCCAAGGTTTCTTTCCAGCATGGAAGGTAGCGCCTGGGAATTTGTCAGCGTAAGGTGAGCAGATGTTCTTACCGGAAGCTCTCAGCTCCAGCATGTAATCAACTTTTTCGCCGGAAACGCCGTCTGGATCGTAGATGTATCCGTCCGGACCGGAGATTGTGATAACTTTAGCGCCCAGCTCGTTCAGCTTCATTGCAGTACCCCAGGATACGTTACCGAACCCGGAAATAGCAACGTTCTTGCCCTTTAGATCTTCGCCATTTGCTTTCAGCATGCATTCTGCATAGTAAACGATACCATAGCCAGTAGCTTCTGTTCTGCCGTTTAAGCCGCCCCAGGACAGGCCTTTACCAGTCAGAGTCCCTTCGAATCTGTTTACGATCTTCTTGTACTGTCCATACATGTAACCGATTTCTCTTCCGCCAACACCAAGGTCTCCAGCAGGAACGTCAGTGGAAGGTCCGATGTGTCTGTATAATTCTGTAATAAATGCCTGGCAGAAACGCATAACTTCCGCATCAGATTTACCGTTCGGGTCGAAGTTAGCTCCACCTTTACCACCACCGATAGGAAGACCAGTCAGGCTGTTCTTGAAAATCTGTTCAAAGCCCAGGAACTTGATGATTCCAGGATATACGTTTGGTGCAAATCTCAGTCCGCCTTTGTAAGGTCCGATTGCACTGTTGAACTGGTATCTGTAACCCTTGTTAACCTGTACTTTACCAGCATCGTCAACCCAAGTTACCTTGAAAGTGATTCCTCTTTCAGGTTCTACCAGTCTTTCGAGGATAGCAGCCTCTTCATATTCAGGATGCTTTTCGATTACTGGAGCCAGAGAGTGAAGAACTTCTTCAACGGTCTGATGAAATTCAACTTCTCCAGGGTTGTTAGCTTTGCAATTTTCAATTACTGTTTCGATGTAATTTGACATTTGATTTTCTCCTCTTTTTCTCATCATTATATTTTCACAATAAATATAAAGTTTCTAACACTTTAAAATATAGCACTTTGTCAAATTATAGTCAATATAATTCAGGAATTCCGTTGAAAGTTTTAATTTTCTGAATAATGAGCAGAAAATATAATTATTGAGAAAAAATATTAAAAACGAGAAAAATGTTAGAGTTACAAAAAATGTATGTTTTAGTCGCAATCTTTGAAAAATATGGTACAATAGTTGGTAGTCAGCAATTTTTCCGTATATTTTTTGGTTGGAAATTGCATTGAGATTGCGCGATGGATAGAGGCTTCTGAGTATCCTATAAACATACAGTCATTATTAAAAATAGAAAATTAAAAATAGAAAAGAGGTGGAAGACCGGCATGAGAGCAGAATGGAATTTGTATAAATCTTTGGAACGGAATCTGACAGAAAAACGGTTTTTGAAACGGATCAAAATGTCGAAACGGCATATGCTCGGTATACTGGAGCAGGACGAATGGAAGACGCGGGCAGCTCAGCTTGAAACAGAAACTGCGGGCTGCGGGGAAATACTGGAGCAGGCAGAAACAACTCTGAGCCAGCTTTCTCCTGAACCGGAAGAAGGATGGTTGTCTTATATTTATCAGGATATTAATGCGGATCTGTTTCCCGAAACCTACGAAAAACACCCGGGCGAAAGGGATTTTGCTGCAGGAAAGCTTTTTTACCTGGAAACGCTGCGGACAGTGCTGAGCTATCAGCGCAAGAAGGATGGCTTCTCGCCTCTTCTACACATGGAACTTGTCACGAAAGAAGAAATGGAAAGCTGTCCTGCGGAGGAAGAGTATATGCAGTTTGCAGAATACTTCCGCTATCATTATGTGATGGAGTTTATGGCTATCGGGAAGGCTATTACGCCCTTTAATACACTGGGACATATCTGCGGCGTCCATTTCGTAGCTCTTTATACAGCAAGGCAGCTTGCAGCGGCGGGAATTCCTGTGGATCTGGCTCTGGTTTCAGGCTCAGCGGCAGGCCACGATATTGGCAAATATGGATGTAAAGGGGCAGAGGCAAAACGAATTCCCTATCTGCATTATTATTATACCGATCAATTCCTCAAACGGAATGGGATGCCTCTCATCGCACACATTGCCAGCAACCACTCTACCTGGGATCTGGAGCTTGAAAACCTTTCCGTGGAATCCCTGCTCCTCATCTACGCGGATTTTCGTGTGAAAAGTAGCAGAAATGCGGATGGTGAGGAAATCGTTCATTTTTACACACTTGAGGAGGCATTTGACGTTATTTTAGGAAAGCTCGACAATGTGGATGAAGCCAAAAAGCACCGCTATCAAAAAGTATACGCAAAGCTGAAAGACTTTGAGGACTATATGCTGAACAAGGGCATTCAAACCGATCTGAACGCGCAATATGAGGGGACGCCGGAGGAAAAGGATTCTGCTCTTCTTTCCCCTGAGGAGACGGTCGACAGGCTCAAATATTTGGCCGTTGAGCACAACATCTATCTGATGAATAAGTTCAACAACAAAGCAGCTTTCGGCAATTTGATCGAGGCGGCCAGGAGTGAAAAACAGTGGAAAAATCTTAGAGCCTATATCAATATTCTGGATGAATATTCGACGTATATGACGCAAAAGCAAAAACGCATGACCCTGTATTTTCTATACGATCTGCTGACCCACAGGGAAGGAGATATCCGCAGACAGGCGGCCACGCTTATGGGAGAAATCATCGTCAATTATGATGAAGAATACCGCAAAGAACTGCCCGAGGGAGCGACAAGAGCCCAGGAAGGAGAGACCAGCTTCAGCCTGTGGAATGAATACCTGGGGAAAATCATTTTTCCGGATCACAAAGTTACGGATCAGCATAAACGGTGGATCGGCTACACGCTGAAAATCGTCCTCCGTTCTGCTCTGGAAAGCTGCAGCAGCGACGATCATAATGGCTATCTTGACCGTTTTCTGCAATTTTATGAAAACATATATATCGACGATCTGGCAGTCTTTGTGCTGCTGGATTCGGCGCTGGACATTCCCTTTGCTCTATGCAGCAAAAAGCAGCGCAGGCAGATGGCGTTTTTTGCCATGCAGGCATCCTTCCGCAAATCCGAGGAGATCAAGATTGCTGCCATGAGGCTCATCAAGTACATGACGCAGGAGGGCGGCGCGCAAGAGATAGCAGAAGAGGCACGGACTGTAATGCACAATGCTGGAGATGACAAGCAGCTGGTGAGCGTGGTATTTTTGAAGGAAAAGATCAGGCAGAACCTGGGTATAGCGGATGAGGAGACAAAGGATCACGAATACCTGCTGTATGAAAGAGAAGAAACAACTTCGGATATTTTCCTGGAAAACCTGAAGGTGGATACACCCTGGGTGATAAAGGCTGTAAATATCGAATTCCTTCTGGATGAGGTAAAGCAGGGCAAGGTGGAGGAAGTGCTCCACGTAGCAACTCACCTTTCCAATTTGCTGAAGGTCAGTGAACGTGTAACGGTTCGCCATATTGCGGGAAAGGGTCTGCTTTCGGTGGTGCGTATGCTGCCTCTGGATCAGCGAAACGAGCTGGTGGTGGAGCTGACAAAGGGTCTGGAAATCGGCGATTACCAGTTTTCCAAATATATCCCTCAGTACCTGGGCGCTCTGGCGCTGTACCTTCATCCCAATGAACTGGATGAGCTGCTGGGAAACTTCCGTTCCTTCCTTGAAAATACCAATGAAAAGGTGGCCTCCGTTACCCTCGATACCATAGGAGAAGTCATCAAGCGCTTCCCAGAATACAAGGAGCGTTTTTCCCAGCCTGAGGAAGAATACGACAGACGAAAGCAGGCTCTTTTAGGAATGCTGATGCGGGGCCTTGCCAATTATAATGTGGCAGTCAGTCAGGAAGCCTTTCGCGTCATCGGACAGCACATTTTCGGAAGCAGGGAGCTGGATCTGAAGCGGAAATATCATATTTTCTGCAGAATTTACAAGAAGATGCTGACTTTGATTGTCGATCAGGAGGAGCAGGAGCTGACCTTTTTTACAAATGCCGCGGCGCTGAATCACATTTATCGCTTTATTTCCGAATACATTTTGGAAAACGGGGACTTTCATCTGCCTAAAAAGGCAAAAACAGCCTTTTTCCCAGGAACCTTTGACCCCTTCTCCCTGAGCCACAAGGGCATTGTGACCTCAATACGGGATCTGGGCTTTGAAGTGTATCTTGCTCTGGATGAATTTTCCTGGTCTAAAAAGACACAGCCGAGGATGATACGTAGAAAGCTGATTACCATGTCTGTGGCAGATGAGGGAAGCGTGTATCTGTTTCCGGACGATGAACCGGTCAACATCGCGAATCCTTCGGATCTGAAAAAGCTGCGGAGCCTGCTGCCGGACAAGGAGCTTTATATTGTGGTGGGAAGCGACGTGATCATCAATGCCTCTTCCTATAAAGCGCCGCCATCTGAAAACTCCATCCACACCTTTAATCATGTGGTATTCCGGCGGGAAAGCGCAGTTGAGGGTGAAGAAAAGAAAGAGGACTTGAGTGAAGCTTACAGCAATATCTCCGGTAAAGTGGTGGAGCTTACGCTTCCCGTTCATCTGGAGGATATTAGCTCCACCAGAATACGTGAAAATATCGACTATAACCGGGACATTTCCAACCTGATTGATACGGTGGCACAAAACTATATTTATGATAACAGTCTGTATTTGCGAGAGCCTCAGTACAAGCATATCATG
Source organism: Clostridia bacterium (assembly GCA_910575405.1). Lineage (GTDB taxonomy): Bacteria > Bacillota > Clostridia > Peptostreptococcales > Anaerovoracaceae > Hominibacterium. Next base: position 20,957 of record CAJTER010000042.1, read on the forward strand.
CAGACCAAGCTCATCCGCTTTGAGCCTCTTGCTCATAGAGGAAGCGGCATTCTGAAAGATATGGAGGGGGAAATCCGAAAGAGAGGGCATAATTTTGAGCAGGTAGAGGGTTATCTGCAGCATCCGGATGTCCGGACAGCGGCCATCCGCGACGGAGGCATGAACGACAAAGTCTGCGCTCTTGCCGCAGTAAAAGAAATCAATACGGCGGATCTGTTCGAGGAGTTTAAAAACGCGGAAATGGCGGCATACTTGAGGCAGAAAGCAACAGGACGGATCATAGTTATCGGAAGCCTTTATTATGACCATGCCGCGGCCATTCGGGATGTGGTGCAGCTCATGGTAACGGAAACGATTTCTCAGGCTCTGGAGGAGGATATCACCTATGCCGTATATCACCCGGTGGTGGACTCGGACAACAACGATACAATTATCTCGGTTCTGCGGCGGCAGGGATTTCGCGAGATCGTCATAAAGGGGAAAGGCACTCAAGTTTACGAGGTGAATATGAAGAGCCCCATATCCGTATTTCAGAACATGGATACGGTTTTGAAGGATCCTTTTAACAAAAGCGAAAAAATCCTGGAAACCATGGAGCAGGCCCATATTGATCTGCAGATGGCGCTGACCAGGATGTATCCGGGCAATCTGGTTTTGTCCATTAACTCCGGCGTTATGCACCATAAAATTATCGACATGGTGACAAAGACAAACGGCGTTCCCAGCGAGCCCCTGAAAGTAAGAAAGCTGGGCCCCTATATGTGCGTGCCATTTGGCAAGATCCTGAGGGGTATGGCAGTTCCAAACACAGTAACAAAGACCCTCCACACGGAGAAAAAATTTGATCCGGATCTGAAGAGCTTCAGTATACAGGAATATCCGTATTATTCGCCTATTGCCAATCAGGTAAAAACGATACGCTCTTTTAACCGGCCTGTAATTCTGGTGGATGATTTGCTCCACAAGGGTTACCGGATGAAAGAACTGGATCCGGTGCTGAAGGAAAATCAGGTGGAAGTCAGTAAGCTGGTTGTAGGGCTCTTGTCCGGCAGAGGCAAGGATCTGATGACTATCCAGGGAAGAACGGTTGACAGCGCCTATTTTATTCCAAACCTGAAAAGCTGGTTTGTGGAATCAAGCTTATATCCTTTTATCGGCGGGGATGGTGTCAGCCGGGAAACGGAAGGAGAATCAAGCCTTCAGACTTCCATCAATCTGATACTGCCCTATGTGGCCCCGGCGTTTCTTTCCGATGTTCCCAGGCAAGAGTTGTATCACTTTTCCATGGTGTGCATGACAAATGCACGGAAAATTTTCTTTGCGCTGGAAGAGGAGTATCAGAATGTATTCGGCAGAAAGCTGACCCTGCGCCGCTTGTCAGAAGCCGTTATTTCACCTCGCGTGCCAGATCTGGGAAGCTACATGAATTACGACATGAATCTGGCGCCCTCCGGATATTTGCAGAACGGAATTGAGCGACTAATCAGACTGGAGAATCTTATCATATGAAAACCATGCGTATCAGCAGCCTTTTTGAGGATTCGGCTGCCATCAACAGGAAAGGGGACAGCTTTTTCATAAAGCCCCAAAAAAAGAATCCTTTTGCCATTGACAAAAAAAAGGGGGTCAATATTCTCGCTTTAGGGGACGTAGGAGGGATGCTCCTCATCGGGCTGCGCCTTCTTTCCGGAGAAACGGTTTCCCATATTGGAATTTGTGATCTGAACGAGAAGGTGGCCCGGCGATATGAGATGGAAGCTGGGCAGATTGAATATCCAATTGCTCATGGAATGCTGCCGGAGGTAAGAATTATTTCTTCCGCTGAACTCTTTGACTGTGATGTGCTGGTGTTCTGCGCATCCAAAGGGGTTCCTCCAGTGGGCGGAGATGTGAAAGATGTGCGAATGGCGCAGCTTCAGGCCAACGCAAAGCTAGTAGGTTCTTTTGCATCTCAGGCTGTGCAACAAGGCTTTGACGGGCTCTTTGCGGTTGTATCGGATCCAGTCGATCCCCTCTGCAAGGCGGCGCTTTTGTCAGGCCTTCGACCGGAGCAGGTGCAGGGCTATGGCCTGGGGGTCATGAACAGCAGAGCCCTTTATTTTGCGAGAAAGGAGCAGCGGTTTGCGTCTTTTCTGCGGGAAGGAAGAGCCTTTGGACCTCATGGAGAAGATCTGGTTATTGCTAACAGCCTGGAGCATTACGATGACGCACTCTCAAGGGAGCTGACAAAGCTTTCTGTAGAATCCAATTTGAAGACCAGGGAGCTGGGGTTCAAGCCATTTATTGCGCCGGCCCTGTCTTCGGGGGCAATTTCTATTACAGAAACCCTTTCAGGCGGCTGGCATTACAGCTCCGTATATTTTGGAAAAGGAGACAGCGGCGCCTTTTTAGGTGTGAGAAACAGGCGGACGCCTTACGGTATACAGGTGGAGGATGCGCCCATGCCGGAGGAGCTTTATCTGCGCATTAAGAAGGCTTATGAACACCTGGCGGCGCTTAATCTGTAGCCTGGATGTACGGTACTTGGAAGATTTGGGAAAGAACTTGAGAATAAATTATAAGGGATTGGGATCATAAAAACAGGAGAAAAGTAGGAGGTATGTTATGGGGCAGTTTGTTTTAATTAATCCACTGTGCAGCGAACGGGAAAAAGCAGAGCGGCTTATGTCCATTTTGGATGCCAGCTTGAAGGGGTATGAATATGAAGAAATTGTGACAGCGCAGGAATTTGCGGACGCGGATCTGAGAGGGAAAAAGCTGCTTTTTTCCATATCATTAGGCGAGTCGGGCATTAATCTGGAATTTTATAACATGCTCAAGCAGATTCGCCTTAAGCGCGATTTGTTTGCCGGCAGCACGGGAGGCGTCATTATTGACGGAAACAGTGAGCTTTTTACAAAATCCGTTTCCCGGGAGCTGGTATTCAGCTCCAACCGTTCTGGCTGTTCCTTTCCAGGAAGACCCCTTGTGGAAGGAACCCGTTCTTTAAAAAATTTCAATATTCAGGCACAGAATCTGCACATGGATAATCTGGGAGCTTACATTGTGGCAGGAAGACAGCTGGTGTACAATGTCCTGAATGTTCAGGAACGAAAACAGGAAAAGCCCAATATCCTCATGATCCATGCCAGTGATCAGAAAACATCCAACAGCCTGAGCCTGTGGGAGCTGGTAAAGGAACATCTGCAGGGCTGCGAGATTCAGGAATTATCCCTTCGCAATGGAAAAGTGCTGGACTGTCAGGGGTGCCCCTATGAGATGTGCAAGCATTATGGAGATGAAAATAAGTGCTTTTACGGCGGGCCCATTGTAGAGGAGGTCTATCCCGCTATTTTAGCTTGTGATGCCCTTGTCATGGTATGCGCCAATTATAACGACGCGGTAAGTGCAAATCTGGCAGCCTTCATCAACCGGCTGACCGCGCTTTTTATGGCCCACAAATTTTATGACAAAAGCCTCTTCGGCATCGTAGTATCCGGCTACAGTGGAGGAGATATTGTAGCGCAGCAGCTCATCAGCGCCCTGAACATGAACAAAACCTTCCGCCTGCCGGGCTATTTTTCCCTGCTGGAAACGGCCAATGATCCAAAGGCGATCCTCAAGTCTGAGGGCATTGAGCAGCGGGCCGGCGCCTTTGCTCAAAGTATTTTGCAAAACCTGAAAACAGGCGGTTGCAATAGCCTGCAAAAGTAGGATATAATAGATAGAAATCTTTTGGAGAAAGGGGGAAAAGACCAATGGACAATGAAAAGACCTTCGATGAAACCATTAAAGAAATCTTACAAATTCTCGAAGAAAAAAAGTATGTAAAAGCCAGGGACGAGCTGCTGAAAAACAATGAAGTGGATATTGCGGAAATTCTGGAAGAGGTTCTGGAAGAGCTGGGGGTGGACTCCACCATCATAGTGTTTCGTATGCTGCCAAAGGATGTTTCTGTGGAGGTGTTTTCCTACTTACCTTCCGAAGATCAGCTGGCCATTATTCAGGGCATTACGGATCGGGAAATCAGCTATATTATAGAAGAATTGGACTTTGACGATAAAATCGACGTACTGGAAGAGCTTCCTGCCAATCTGGTGGATAAAATCCTGGAAAAGACCCCAAAGGAAGAGCGAAAGCTCATCAATACCTTTCTCAATTATCCGGAAAACAGCGCTGGAAGCCTGATGACGCCGGATTATATCAGCCTGCAGCATGACATGACTGTGGGAGAAGCCCTTGCCTATATCAAGCGGGAAGGGATGGACAGCGAGACAGTCTATACCTGTTATGTCAAGGAGGCGGGCCGCAAGCTGGAGGGCATCGTATCGCTGCGGGCACTGGTGATCCACGATTCGGATGCGAAAATCTCGGATCTGATGAGTACGGATTACGTGTACGTAAATGTGGGAGACGATCAGGAGGAGGTCTCTGAATCCTTTAAAAAGTACGGCTTTCTGGCAATCCCGGTGGTGGACAAAGAACACAGGCTGGTGGGCATCATTACAGTTGACGATATTCTGGATGTCATTGAAGAGGAAACGACAGAGGACATTGAGCGTATGGCCGGGGTTATAGATGGATCCGACAAGGAATATCTGGACATGGGGGTCTTCCGCCATGTGAAAAACAGACTGCCGTGGCTGATCCTTTTGTCCATATCGCTTATGATAACGGGAAGTATTATTGAGCAATTTGAAGCCACCCTGCAGCAGGTAGTTGCATTGACCTTTTATCTGCCCCTTTTGATGGGAACCGGTGGAAATACGGGAACCCAGGCGGCCACACTGATTATACGGGGAATATCTCTTGGGGATATTGATTTGCGAGATACCTTTAAGGTTTTCTGGAAGGAGCTGCGGATTAGTATCATACTGGGCGTGATTTTGAGTCTCTTTAACTTTGCCAAGATCATGCTCATCGATCACCAGACCATGAAAATCGCCCTTACCGTGTGCGCTTCCATGCTCATTGTGGTCATGTTCGCAAAGCTCATTGGCGGAATGCTCCCCATGCTGGCAAAGCGGATCGGCATTGACCCGGCCCTCATGGCAACGCCGATGATTTCATCCCTGACAGATATGGTTTCAGCCCTTGCTTATCTGGCCATGGCTACAGTGGTGCTGGGAATATCAATATGATGACAGGAAGAGACAGGCAAAAGGAGGTGCGGAAGAATAATATGACCATAGAGGGCATTCGCAGTGAGCTATTTCAGCTGCAGGACATAAAATACCGGGATTTTCAAAAAAAGCTGATACCGACAGTGGAGGAATCCTCCATCATCGGCGTAAGGACACCGGAGCTTCGCAAGCTGGCGAAAGAGCTGGCAAAGGAGGGGCAGGCAGGGGAATTTCTGGCAGAGCTTCCTCATACCTATTTTGACGAGAATCAGCTGCACGCGTTTTTGGTGTCCGAAGAAAAGGACTTTGAGCGGTGCATCCTTGAGGCAGAGCGCTTTCTGCCCTATGTTGACAACTGGGCTACCTGCGATCAGATGTCGCCTAAGGTTTTCAAAAAGCATCATCAGGAGCTGCTTCCCTATATCGAAACGTGGATTGCATCTGACAAAACCTATACTGTCCGCTTTGCGGTGGGCATGCTGATGGAGCATTTTCTGGAGGAGAATTTTGACCTCAGATACCCGGAGCTGATAGCAAGTGTCCGTTCGGAGGAATATTACATAAACATGATGATCGCCTGGTATTTTGCGACGGCCCTGGCAAAGCAGTATGAGCAGATACTTCCATTTATTGAAAAGCGGCGGCTTGCTCCCTGGACCCATAACAAGGCCATCCAGAAAGCCATCGAAAGCCGGCGCATCAGCCCGGAGCAGAAAGCATATCTGAAGAGTCTGAAGGTGCCCAAAGCCGGGCGATAAAAGACAGCAAAACAGACGACAAGAGGAAAGTTTTACGAAATTATGAAAAAAACAGGTTTAATCACTTTAGAATATGTAAATACTGTAATTAAGGAACGGCCACGGGACATACATAAAGGTGACTGCGGAAAGGTTCTTGTAATTGCAGGCTCCGAAGGTATGGCAGGCGCAGCCATGCTTTGCGCGCGGGGAGCTTTGCGGGCAGGAGCGGGACTGGTACGGATTTCCGCCCCAAAGGAGCTTTACCCTATCCTGCAGGTAGGGACGCCGGAAGCCACATGTGTCTCAAGGGATCCTTCCTCACTGGACGTTATGGCGCAGGATGCCATAGCAATTGGTCCGGGGTTAGGAGATGAGAGGAAAAATGAAGACCTGATCCGCGGGATCTTGAAGGAATACGACAGGACGATTGTATTGGACGCCGATGGGCTCAACGCTGTCAGCAGGTTTGATCTGGGACAGGCACTGAAGAGCACAAAGGCCAATGTCATTATGACGCCTCATCCCGGAGAAGCGGCAAGACTTCTCAAATATGCGGGCTTTGCAGACGAAGTGATGCAGGACAGACAGGCGGCGGCAGCCTCCCTTTCCTCCTGGTCAGGGGCAGTCTGCGTGCTGAAGGGCAGTCAGAGCCTGGTGGCAACGGCAAGCGGTGATTCATATACTAATACTACAGGCAATCCGGGTATGGCTACCGGCGGAAGCGGCGACGTGCTGACCGGCATTATCGCGGCTCTGGCAGGACAAAAGCTGGCGCCGGAGGATTGCGCAAGGGCAGGAGTTTTTATTCACGGCATGGCAGGGGATCTGAGCGCGGAGGAAATCGGCCAGACCGGCATGACGGCCATGGATATCGCCAATTATACGGCTCTTGCGTTTAAACAAATTATCGGAAAATAATAGTTATCGGAAATAAAATCAAAATAAATAAGGAGTGAAGGACTTGATGGTAAAGAAAGGCGATCTTTATTTTGCAGATTTAAGTCCGGTAATCGGCTCCGAGCAGGGCGGGGTAAGACCTGTCCTGGTGGTTCAGAATAACGTAGGAAATAAATACAGCCCGACCATTATCGTGGCTGCAGTTACCTCACAGAAAAATAAAGCCAATCTGCCGACCCACGTGGAAATCGCAGCGGACGGCAATGGTCTCAGTAAAAATTCAGTAGTGCTTCTTGAACAGCTCAGAACAATTGACAAAAAACGGTTAAAGGAACGGATTGGCACGATCAACCAGGAACGTTTACCGGATGTAGATGAAGCATTAGGTGTGAGCCTAGGAATAACAAACGCAAACACCTTTGAATAATCGTTAACAAAGCAGGCGGCAGGAGGGCAAAGGGCTCTTCTGCCAAATGCAAATATATAAAAGAATTGCAGGAGGATAAAGATGGATTACACACAGCTTGAAAAAACAGCCGCCAATATCCGTACAGGAATTGTAAAAGCGATACATAATGCAGGATCCGGACATCCGGGAGGTTCTCTTTCCGCAGCGGATGTGGTGACTGCACTGTATTTTAAGGAGATGAATATTGATCCCGAAAACCCGAAGATGGAAAACAGAGACAAGTTCATCCTCTCCAAAGGCCATGCAGGCCCTGTACAATATGCTGCTTTGGCTGAACGAGGATATTTTCCAAAAGAAAACATTCTGCAGCTGAGAAAACTGGGAAGCAAGTTCCAGGGCCATCCCAATATGCACAAGGTGCCGGGAATCGAAATGTCCACTGGCTCCCTTGCCCAGGGGCTCTCTGTGGCAGGTGGAATGGCAATGGCGAATAAGCTGGATAAAAACCCAGGAAGAATTTATGTGCTGCTGGGAGATGGCGAGATTCAGGAAGGCCTCATATGGGAAGCAGCTATGTCCGCTGCCCATTACAAACTGGACAATCTGGTTGGCATTTTAGACTGGAATGGACTTCAGATCGATGGAAAGAATGAAGACGTTATGACCGTTGCTCCTGTGGATGAAAAGTTCCGCGCCTTTGGCTGGAATGTGGTCGTAATTGACGGCCACGATTTCGGCCAGATTTTTGATGCCTTTGATCAGGCCAGATCCTGCAAGGGAAAACCGACCATGATCATAGCCAAGACCTGCAAAGGAAAAGGCGTTTCCTTTATGGAAGGCGAAGCAGGCTGGCACGGAAAGGCTCCGAACGAAGAACAGACGCAGCAGGCAATCGAAGAACTGGGAGGTACATGGTAATGGCAGATAAAATGGCAACAAGACAGGCTTATGGAAAAAAACTCATTGAGCTTGGTGAAAAATACGAAAACCTGGTGGTAATGGACGCGGACCTTTCCAAATCCACCATGACCGCGGAATTTTCAAAGACATATCCGGAACGCTTTTTTAATATGGGAATCGCAGAGCAAAACCTTTATGGCAGCGCAGCAGGACTCGCCTTAGCCGGAAAAATCGTCTGCGCCAGCACCTTTGCCATGTTTGCATCAGGCAGAGCCTTTGAAATTATCCGAAACTCCATCGGATATACGGGAGCTAATGTAAAAATCTGCGCAACTCACGCGGGAATTACAGTCGGCGAAGACGGCGCCAGCCACCAGACCTTTGAAGATATCGCTCTCATGCGAACCATCCCAGGAATGACAGTAATCAACCCGTCTGACGGCGTTTCCGCAGGAAAATTGCTGGAGCAGGCAGTGGCCATGGAAGGTCCCTGCTATGTGAGACTGGGAAGAGCGGCAGTACCTGTTTGCTATGATGAAAACTCGGATGTCACTTTAGGCAAAGGAAATTGCCTGCGGGAAGGAAAAGACGTTTCCATAATCGCCACCGGCATCATGGTAAACGAAGCCCTGATTGCGGCAGAAGAGCTGAAAAAGGACGGAATCGAGGCCCGGGTCATCGACATCCACACCATCAAGCCCATTGATGAAGAGATTATCATAAAGGCGGCAAAGGAAACCGGCAAAATCGTAACAGCCGAAGAGCATTCGATCATCGGAGGCCTTGGAAGCGCGGTGGCAGAGGTGGTTGTAAAACACGAACCTGTTAAAATGGCTTTTGTAGGTCAGAAAGACGTCTTTGGAGAATCCGGAAAGCCGGATGAACTGAAGAAAAAATACGGCATGACAGCTGCGGACATTGCTTCCGCTGTAAAATCGCTGTAAGCTTATAAGGGGGAGAGATTGAAATGAAAAAAAGGGGTTTGTGCCTGGCACTCGCACTGATGCTAGTGCTGATTTGCACATCATGCAGCTCTTCTTCTGTAAAAGCAAAGGCAGAAAAGCCATCCGTATCTGCATCTCAGGAAACAGAGGCTCCGGCAAAAGAAAAGGAGTTTGAAACAGAAGACGGCCTGCTATGTATTACAGCAGATGAAAACTGGAGTAAGGCAGGAGATGAGCTTGAAATTGAGGACGCATCCTTAGTGCTTTCCAAAAAAGGCGGCGCCCGCATGGCTCTTCTCAGCGAATACCGATGGAATTTTCCCATTGAGCTTGTAGAGTATAACCGCATGGTGCTCAGGCAAATGAAGGATCATATCAGCGGGGACGAAGCAGGCGAGACAGAAGCCATTTCTCTGGGGGAATACGAAGCTTTCCGCACGGATATAACAGGAAGTGTGGAGGGGGCCAAGCAGGCATACCGGATTTACTGCATACATGCGGGGGAGTATTATGTACAGCTGATTTGCTGGTGCCCAAAAGACAGACAAAAGGCGTTTAGCCCGGAATTTAACCGGATTGCAAAGACCTTGCTTCTGACAGAAGAGAAAGGCGAAACAGCAGAATAGAAAAAAGTAATAACAAGCTCCCTTTTTGAATAATCTTAATTATAGATTAGAGAGAGAAGGGAGTTTTTATTTTGGGAGAAAAAGAAAAGAAGAAGATTCGAAAGCCAGGTAAAAAAGGATTGATTGCCATAGCTGTTCTCGTGGTGGCAGCCCTGGCCGCCGGACTGATTACAGCGAATATTATGTTAAAAGGTGACAAAAAAGTAGAGTTTAAAACGCTCAGTGAAAACAAAATACCGCAGGACATTTCCGGCCAGGTGATCCCAGAATACAGAACTCTGGAGCGGGCGCTGGCATGCATGGTAGAAGACAAGGTGTACGTAATTGTAACTAGAGGCGAAAAACCGACTTCCGGATTTAAAGTAGACATTGACAAAATGGTGCTGGAAGAACAAGAGGGAAAGAGCACTCTGGTGGTATATGCGGACTTTGAAGATCCGGAAAAGGGAAAAGCTCTGGCCCAGGTCATCACCTACCCGGTGAAGGTGGCAAGGACCAACCTGACCAGACTGCCGGATGAAATCGAACTGCGGATTCAGTATGACGAATAGCATTGGCTTAGGAAAATAAAGATACGAAAAAGGGCCGTTTTGTGCAGGTGGTGAGGAAAGCTGCTGCATGGGAGGCCCTTTTTTGTGCGTGAGTGGAGGATGGGCCATAATGCCTGATACAGGTACAAGCAGGAACGGAATTCAAAATGCATAATTTATGAATAAATGTAAAAAAATAACAATAAGTAGTTGCTATTTTCCGGAGATTCGTGTAAGATAAGAATATGAGCAAATACTTAAAGTTGAAATAAAAAATTACAATAAACAGGCTCAGTCTGAAAGCAGGATTTCAGAGCTGTCCCAGCAATGCGAAAGGATCAATGAAAGGAGGAATTTATGGGATTACCGACAAATATCAGCACGCTGCTGTCCGGCAATACAGTAGAATGGGCAAGGATTGAATTCAAGGAGACATGGGATCTGGAGGCATCCTTAAAAACCATATGCGCCTTTGCAAATGATCTGGATAACTGGGGCGGAGGTTATCTTGTAATCGGAGTCAGAGAACAAAATGGCGTTCCAAAGTATCCGCTCCCTGGCGTGCCTGCGGAAAAAATTGACGGCTATCTGAAAGACATACTGAACAAATGCAGACTGATTCAGCCGGAATATCTTCCCATTGCGGAAGTAGTAGATTATGAAGATAAAAAATTCATTGTCCTCTGGGCGCCAGGAGGAATTTTGCGCCCATATACTGCGCCAAAGACAATGGAAAAGCAAAATAGAGAAAAAATCCCCTATATCCGCAGAATGTCCAGCACCATCATCCCTTCAGAAGCGGAAAAGAGGGAATTATACGGCCTGGCAAACAACATCCCCTTTGATGATCGCACCAACCACGACGCGGATTTGGCGGATCTGAATATTACCTTGATGCAGAGTTATCTCAAAGAAGTGGAAAGCTCGCTGTACGAAGAATCACAGCATATGGACTTTATCAAGCTATGTGAAAATATGAATCTCATCAGCACCCTGCCGGAATACAGAAAGCCCAAAAATGCGGGGCTGATGTTTTTTAGCCTCAATCCGCAGAAGTTTTTCCCCTATGCCAGGATTGACGTAGTCGAATTTCCCGACGGCCCGGGAGGCGATCTGCTGACAGAAAAGATCTTTACAGGGCCTCTCCACCAGCAGCTGCGAGAAGCTCTGTTATATATAAAAAACAGCGTTATCAAAGAACAGATCGTAAAATATCCCGATCGGGCGGAAGCGGATCGCTTTTACAACTTCCCGTATGCCGCCATTAAGGAAGCCTTGTCAAATGCCGTATATCACAAGGGCTACGATATCAGAGAACCCATTGAGGTGCGGGTAGAAAAAGAGAAAATCGAAATCATCAGCTTCCCGGGACCGGATCGCTCGGTCAGCCTCGAGGGGTTAAAAAATTATCAGGTTTCCAGCAGGCGTTACAGAAACAGGCGGATCGGAGAATTTTTAAAAGAGCTTCACCTGACCGAGGGGAGAAATACCGGCTTTCATAAAATACTGGCTGCGCTGAAAAAGAACGGCTCACCCCTTCCGGAATTTGAAACGGACGAAGATCACAGCTATTTTATCACCCGATTTTTTGTGCGGGAGGGATTCCACGATCCTCATCAGGCAGAGGCTGTAATAGAAAACAGACGCATCCTTGAGTCTGCCATGCGTATCGCGGAGGAGCAGAGCGCCTATTCTGCATCAGAGAAAAAAATCATCCGAAAATTCCTGGGCGATCTGCTGAGTGAAGAATAAGCAAAAGAGGAGGTACAGACAATGTTTACAACAGAAAAATATACAGCGGAAATTTCAACGAAGGATTACCTGGAAGGGTACGTGGATGTGGCGGGCTTTGTGGAATGCTGCAAAAAGTGTCCCAACTACGGCAAAACCTGGTCATGCCCGCCCTTTGACTTTGATCCGGAGGAATTCTGGAAGAGGTACGAACGCTTTGAGCTTACAGCCGTTAAAATCATCTTTGATGAGGAATATGGCGGAAAGAAATTCTCAAAAGAAGAAATGGACAAGATAATAAAGGAGTCCATCGGCAAGGTAAAACAGCAGCTGTCTCAGGAGCTGCTGGCGCAGGAACGCCAGATCCCCGGGAGCGCCAGTCTTTCAGCAGGCTCCTGCTCCCTGTGCGGCGGAAGCTGTGCAAAGCAGGAGGAAAAGCCCTGCCGTTTTCCGGAACAGATGCGCTACTCCATTGAGGCTCTTGGCGGCAATGTGGGCATGACCATTGAAAAGCTCATGGGGCTTAAGCTGGAGTGGATGGAGGACGGAAGGCTGCCCCACTATTTTGTGCTGGTGTGCGGGCTGCTGCGGAGGTGAAATTTCCAATATTTTAACAGCTGAGGAAGCTATGGAACGGTTAAAATACAACAAGGTAAATAATCAGATATCCTTTCATACAGAGTATGCCCTGGGATATTTGAGGTTTGTGGGGAGGAAGACATATGGATGATGTTGTTTATGAATTTAACGGAAAAGACATTACGATGAATGTCTGCATTCAGATTTGTTCAGTTCTCAATCTGATTCAGGAGGAGTTTGGGATCGGGTTTGAGGAAGCGGTAATGCGCTTTTATAAGTCCGAAACCTATAAGACATTGCAGAATACAGAAAATGCATTGTGGGCAGAGTCAGCTGAATTCATTATGGATCGGTATTTGGAAGAAGTCGGATGATGCTGTAGATGCGGGTGGATATACCAACCCCCACCCTTCTTTAGCAGCCCTCTGTGGAGGGTTGTTTGTCTTCTTTCGGACTATATACGGCGCGGCAGATGCTATGGATCAATATTAGGCATTTTGGACTATTAGTCCAATGACAGCACCCCTGAGACTGGGTAAAATAGAAGAAAAAAGCTTCTCCGGTATTAGGGAAAATGCCTGGAGCTTCAGGCAGATTAATAGTATGGGAATATTACCGGAAGAAGTAGGAAGAGGTGAAGAGAATGGAAAAAAGAAAATTAGCATCTGTACAGTACATCCATCATGTCACTCCAATTGAAGGAGCGGACAGAATCGAATGTATCCATGTATTGGGATGGCAGTGTGTAGCAAACAAGGGACAGTTTCAGACAGGAGACAAATGTGTATATATGGAAGTGGATTCGTTTCTGCCTGTGTGTGAGCCATTTGAGTTCCTGCGAAGCAGCAGCTACAGGAAAAGCGAGCTCCTGGGGGAAGGCTTTCGCTTGAAGACTCAAAAATTCAGAGGGCAGATTTCCCAGGGACTGGTACAGCCTTTATCCATATTGCCTGAAGGCGATTATTCGCTGGGGGAGGATGTAACAGAGCTTTTGGGCATCAGAAAATGGGAGGTTGAAGAACGCGTAACCACCAGCGGAACTGTAATTGGCGACTTTCCAGATGGAATCCCCAAAACAGATGAACTCAGGGTGCAGTCCTATCCGCAGCTGATTGATGAATTCAAGCAGGTACCCGGGTATTACATCAGCACAAAGATGGATGGAACCAGCGTAACCATGTATTGGAGAAACGGCCGCTTTGGCGTCTGCGGAAGAAATTACGAATATGCGGATGATGACAAATGCGCCATGTGGAAATATGCCCATGAGCATAAAATACCAGAGTATATGGCAGAGAACAATTTGCCGCCGGTGGCAATTCAAGGAGAATTTTGCGGAGCGGGGATTCAGAAAAACCGGTTAAAACTGAGCAGACCGGAATGGTATGTCTTTACTGTCATCGACCTAGATACACGCAGGAGATATCCGCTTGATAAGATGAAAGAGTTATGTGAGAAACTGCATCTTCGCATGGTTCCCATTGAGGAGGAAAAGCAGATCTTTCCTTATGACAGTGTGGAAGCGCTACTGGAAAGGGCAAGAGGAAAATATCCCTCTGGTATGAATAAAGAAGGAAATGTTGCAAGGGATAAGTATATAAATTAATTGTTGTGAGATGAAGAAAGTGGTGATGAAATGACATTTTGATGTGGTATAAAAAAAGTTGACACCACATTCTCAAGGATTTGAGATATAATCAAGAGAATAAGGAGTGAACAAAACGGCAGAAAACAGACAATATGACCACGAATACAAAGTACAGGCAGTGAAGCTCGCTAAAGAAATCGGACAAGCTAAAGCTGCTAAAGAACTGGGGATTCCCAAAAACACCATGTATGGCTGGGTACGGGCCAACCG
>CAJTER010000043.1 GCA_910575405.1 Clostridia bacterium
TGGCGAAGCCATGCATTTACCCTTGACACTGGCGGAGCGATGATTAGAATGAATGCCACCAATCAGGAGAAACGTTAAAAAAACAGCCAGCACCATACGATACTGACTGTACAACAATCTTATTTTGTTTCAATGTCCTCTTGACGGGGAGCGGTTCAATGCAGCAGCCTCTTTTTATCGAATTGATTTCGGGTTAAAAATTAACGCTATCAGATATCCCCAGGCAATCGCAACCGTAATACCTCCGGCAGTTGCCGAAATTCCCCCGGTAATAGCCTGCAGCAGACTGTTTTGGACGCCTTCTGCCGCCCCTTTTGCCAGGGCATATCCAAAGCCCGGAAGTGGTACCTTTGCGCCACTTCCAGCTAACTGTACTAAGGGTTCATACAAATGCAACCCCTGCAGGACAGCACCTGAAACTACCAATAGGACTAAAACCCGCGGCGCTGTCAGCTTGGTCACATCCATGAGGAGCTGTCCAATTACGCAGATAGCGCCGCCTATTAAAAATGTATATACATATTCCATATTTTCCTCTCTCCCAATGCACATTTCGCCGCATTCAGACTATTTACAGGGCTGCCTTTAAACGCAGGCCCCGCCGGACTCCGTTTCCAGGGAAATCGCATGTGCAATTCCTGGAATAGATTCTCCCTGAAAGGGACTGATTGTGGATAACAGCGCTCCGGTAGACATAATAAGCACCTTTTTCAGCTGCCCCTTTATGAGACGCTTGTATACATATCCTGCAAAAACACTTGCTGAACATCCGCACCCGCTTCCGCCTGAATGCACATCTTGTTCTTTTTCAAAAATCATCGCTCCACAATCATCATAGCGGTTGTCCAGTTCTTGTTTGGGAATTCCTGCACCAACCAGCAGATCCTTTGCAATATCCTTCCCGATATATCCCAGATCTCCAGTAAGAATCAAATCATAATCCGTTATAGAGCGCCCTGTATCCTGCAAATGATTCAAAAGTGTATCTACAGCTGCAGGCGCCATGGCTGCCCCCATCTGATTTGCATCTTTTATCCCTGCATCAATTATTTTGCCAATTGTTCCGCAAGTTACTCTAACAATTTCAGGAATTTTTGTATTTCCTTCTTCATCTGCAATAATCTGCTGTCTTTCTTTTATTCCGCAGGACAGCACCATGGCTCCCGCTGCTGTGGCAGTCCATTGAGCAGATGGCGGTCTCTGGTTTCCATGCTCAAGAGGCATGCGAAATTGACGTTCAGCTGTGCAGTAATGGCTTGATGCTCCAATCATCACATTATCGCTGTACTGCCCGTCTGTCAGTACTGCCCCAAGCATGAGGGATTCGGTCATAGTCGAGCAGGCACCGTACATTCCCAAAAAAGGGATATGCAGATCTCTTGCCATGAAAGAGGATGACATTAGCTGGTTTAACAGATCGCCGCTGAGCATGGCCCCAATATCTTCCTTAGATCTTCCGGATTTCTGCAAAGCCTGGGTCATAGCTGCCTTCAGCATCTTGCTCTCGGATTTTTCCCAGGTTTTTTCGCCAAAGGTGTCATCTTCCAGTCTTGTATCAAACCACTGAGAAAGAGGACCTTTTCCCTCTTTCTTTCCAACCACAGATGCTGTGCTGAGTATAACCGGCTTGTTCGGAAATACGATAGTCTGATTTCCTTTTTTATTCTTTATCATATTGCCTCCCCTAAAATTGACCTATCAACCAGTAAATCACACCAATTAATGCTGAAACCGTTATTCCGCTTACTAAAACCGGGCCTGCCAGGCTAAAAAGCTTTGCCCCTACTCCGAGGACAATTCCTTCCTTTTTGTATTCAATCGCAGGCGCAACCATTGAGTTGGCAAATCCGGTAATAGGTACAATTACACCTGCACCCGCAAATTTCCCAATCGTATCAAATACTCCCAGGCCGGTTAAAAGCTGCGCGGCCATCACCAATATAATCGTTACATAAGTGCCTGCTGCCTTTTCATCCATGCCCGAACCGGTTAATCCCTTTTCCATCAGCTGCGCACATACGCAGATCAGCCCCCCTATAATAAAGGCCTTTACACAGTTCATCACATAATTAGGCTTTGGTGTAAATTGATCCGCATACTGTTCATAAGCCTTTGCCACCTGTTTTTTCTGCTTTTTTTCCTGTTTATCCTGTTCCGTCATAAAGTCCTCCTTTCCGATTTCTCTTTTTATTATTCCCAATAATAAAAATTTATGCCATAATACATTATGACAAGCTTAAAAACTGGAAAGGATAATTTATGAAAAACGAAAATTTGATTCTGGCCTCCGCTTCTCCCCGCAGAATCCAAATGATGAAAGAAAAAGGTTATGAGCCCCGGGTTTTTCCCGCCAGGATTTCCGAGGATATCCCATTTCCTATGAGTATGGAAGCGACTGTTATGTATCTTGCCTGTAAAAAGGCGCTGTGGGTTGAATCCGCTCTCAAGGAAATGGAAAAAAAGGAGTACCCTGTTATCATTGCCGCAGATACGATGGTTTATAAGGACAAACTTATAGGAAAACCGCAAGGCCCTCAGGAAGCTCTGGAAATCCTGTCTGCTCTTCGAAACAGCTATCACTACGTCATCACTGGAGTCTGCCTCCTACAGGCGGAACAGCCCCTGCGGCGTCTCTTTTACGAAGTGACTAAAGTTTTTTTCAAAGATTATTCAGAAGACACGCTGCAGGCCTATATCCATACCGAAGAGCCTTATGATAAGGCCGGAGGCTATGCTATCCAAGGTTCCTTTGGAATCTATGTGGATCATATTGAAGGTGATTATGAAAATGTCATCGGTTTTCCCTGGAGCAGAATTGAAAAAGAGCTGGCTTTGTTTTAATGTCAGCTCTTTTTGAGATCTCATGCTTTGTTATTTCTTCAGTTTTATCTTTTTCACACTGCTGTACTTGCCATATACATTCCTGCCTGTAGAATCGGACTTGTACGCCCTCACCTTTACGTAATAAGTTTTTCCCTTTTTCAGTCCCGTCAGTTTGATGGAGGTTGTCTTTGAGGATTTGTATTTTGTAGCAGCTTTGGTAAAATTGCGGTTCGTCGAGTAAGCGGTCTGATATTTGGCGCCACTGATACGCTTATATGTAACCGTAACCTTTGTCTTTGCAGATTGCTTTAGTTTTTTGACAGCTTCTGCCGGAACAGTCACCTTGGTCCACTTTGCATAGAGGGTATAAGTTCCACTGGAAAAGGAAGTGACTTTTGAGCGAAAACCGCTGTCCTTGTACCATCCCGCAAAGGTGTATCCTGCTCTTACAGGATTTTTCAGAGATATCGTTCTTCCATAGTATGAGGATGGATTTGCACTGTTATTTTTCCCGCCGTTAAGCTGGTAGTCTATTGTGTATGGTACAGTCACTTTGCAGGTGGCCGATGCGCCCAGTGCATCACCTGATTTTACGGTAATCGTCGCCGTCCCATAACCATTTGCCGTCACAGTTCCCTCTGCATCCACACTGACAGCATCTGGATTGGAAGATGTCCATGTAAGCTGGTTTTCACCTGCAGCACTGGCAGCCGCTGCCTGAAGGTGTTCCGTCTGTCCGATGCTCATGGAAAGTGAGGCTTTGTTCAGCTTCAGGCTCGTTACATACTGCTGCATCATTGCGACAGCTCCATAGGCATTTACAATCCCATATCCGGACTGCATATCCCATCCCTTTGTATAAATATCCTCTGCGGATTGGTATAAAATATTTTTGGCATCCTTTGGTGTTATATTGGGATCAACCGAATAAAGCAATGCTGCTGCTCCGGAAACGACAGGAGTTGCCATGGAGGTTCCTGACTTGAGCGTGTAGGCAGCCCCTTTATCCGTACTGAGGATTGAGCTTCCCGGTGCGGAAATATCTTTTGTCTCACCGTAATTGGAGAAACTAGATCTCTGCTTGTTCTTACCTACGGAAATAACGCTTACACATGAATCAAAATCTGCAGGATAATTTGGAATCGTATTGCCAGCATTTCCAGCTGCTGCAACTACCATACTCCCTGCTGCATTCACTTTATTCACAGCGCTTTCCAAAAGCCGGTCTTCAAAGAGGTCCGAATCATTTACATCATAGCCAACGCTCATATTGATGACCTTTGCCTTGTTGTCCACCGCATACTGCAGCGCTGCTACCATAGCCGCTGTCGTTGCGCCGTATTCATCTTTATCTCTCGGATCTCCGCTAAACACATCGACTACAAAGGCTTCCACTCCTGTGTTATCTCCAACCGTGGCAACCCCTGCTACTCCAATGCTGTTATTGGCCGCAGCAGCGATAATTCCCGTAACATGAGTACCATGCCCATCGTCATCTCCTTTAAAAGCACGCTTTTTTCCGGAGGACAGATCTACACACAGGCTGCTGTTCACATTGTTCTTTAAATCTGGATGCGTCAGCTCAACACCCGTGTCCAGAACAGCTACTCTGGTCTTCGTATGCTTAAGTTTTTGAATCAACTCCCATGCTTCTTTTGCATGTATCATATCCAGATGCCACAGACTGTCCGCTCTGGCATCATTTAATTCTGCTGCTGTCTGCGCATTGAGCGAGCTGTCTGCATTATCAGCAAGCTTATATTTGTAATTTGGCTGGGCATATGTGACATCCGGATCCGCCTGATACTGTTCTACAGCATCCTGTACGCTTTGCCCTTCCGGTAATTCCACAAGGCCTGTTATCTCCTCCCGGGGAGTATCTAAAACAGTTATGTCCTGTCCATCCTGCTGTTTTACGATGGACTCAGCTTCCATCGTGTTAACATCGTCCTCAAAGACAACAAGAATTTCACTGTCTGTGTACGGCTCTACTGCCTGCTGCATGCCATACACGCTCCCTGTCTCTGAAAAACAGACTGCGGTCATTAGGCAGCATATCAGTAAAAGGGCTGTTCCTCTCTTCTTCAATTCTTTTTCCCTCCTTAATGATCTCTTCATACGATCACTTCATGATCGCTTCGCACTTATGCCACTATTATACCATAACGCAAATTCCTTTTAAAACCTCTCCCCTCCCATTTTCACGATCCATTCACAGGAATGTCGGGAGCTTTTCACATTCTATGGATTTTTATGGTAAGTGCTGTTTCTTTTTCTGCACATAAAAAGAAAAGCTGCATTTTCCTATACGACTGCATAAATGTATCTTCAGCCACAAAGAGCAGCAGCTGAAGATACGGATTGCAACTATAAATACGGAGATATTAAATTGAAGGTTTAAAAGAATTGCCACATTCCCGCTACTCCACCCGCGTTCCACAGGCTCCTTGCCCGGAAATCAGCTTTCCTCCTCTTGGTTCATTTCCTCCAGGATTTCTTTAAGTTTTACTAAGCCTCTCGTATGTCTGCTTTTGACAGCACTTTCCTTTTCACCTGTAATCTTTGCGATTTCCCGCAGCTTATATCCTTCAAAATAATACAGGCGGAACAAGAATAACGTTTTGTCCGGCAGCTGACGAAGCGCGTGGACAAGCTCTTCTTTTTCACAAATATGATCGATTTCTTCTTCCATTCTGCGGCAATTAGCATCATCAATAGATGCTGCCTGTGCATCAAAATCTTCTGTATCTATTGAGCGGATCATTTCACGGTTTTGCATAACTTTTCTCCAATACCGATTTATCTCATTCCTCGTTATGCTCCACAACCATGCATCCATTTTATCCGCTTCCCGAAGTTGATCCGGAGAGCGAAATGCACTAACGAAAATATTTTGAAGCAGGTCTTCTCTGTCCTGTTTATCAACATTGTACATGGCCAATAACCGGTTTATGTTATTATACTTGCTGCACAACAGTGCTTCTTTCTCTTTTCTATCCAACACTTGCATCCTTTCTAAGCTGTAATTGTGTCTTTTCCAATAATTTGTACTTTAATCTTTTAATCTGCCTCTACCTTTAAATGACTTTCCAAGGGATCGCGCTATATCTTTCAGGGGTATTTTTACAGACTCCCTCCCTCACGTATATTTTTTACTACTTTTTGCAGCTTTTCCTCCCAAAACAATCTCTATTACATTAAAAGACTATTTTGGAAATTCAAGGAGAGTCATTATGAGAATTGAACTTCAGCAACGAGTCGCGCATAACCTTACACTATTGCGCAAAAATGCAAAACTGAGCCAGAGCGCCTTATCATCAAAGATTTCAATCGGCCGTTCCACATACTCTCAGTATGAGCAGGGAGACAGGCTCCCAGATGTCGATACTTTATATGCGCTGTGCAGCTTTTACCATGTGAATATGGATACACTTGTTAACAGTGATGCACAAACGGTACTTCAGGAATATTTTCTTTATCAGGAATATACTCGTGAAGAAACGAAACTTCTGGCCCTGTATACTTCCCTTTCTGATTTCTCAAAGGGAAGGCTCATTGAGCATGCCGAAATACTTGCTCAGTTTGATCGGCAAAAACGTCAGGAATCACTTCATATGAATGGGTGAAGCAATTCTTTGCTAATTTCGTTATTTTTCGGTCAACCCTTCCAGATACCCCATCGCTTTTGCCTGCATTTCCTTTGGGAGCTCATCCCACAGAAGTAAAAGCGCCCTTTGCTGTTCTGTCAAATCAATCCTGCTCTCTTCCTCTGTAAAAAACTGTGCCATGGTTATATCAAGACCTTCGCAAATTTTCTGCAGAGTGGGGAGAGTGGGCATTGTATCCTTTTTGAACATATTCGTCAATGTTGTATAAGGGATATTTGCATCCTGCGCTAATCGATATTTGCTGATTCCTTTCTTGTTGCATATCAATTCTATTTTATTAAGCGTATAGTTCACTCTTAACAACCTCGTTTCTATACCCATATTTTAACTTAAATTGCATTTGATTTTCAGTCTATAATATGCGTATGTTAAGATACTTATATTTATATGCTTTTTTTATTTCTTAAAAAACATTGAAATTCACAGGGTTTGAGCCATTTTCGTTTTCCTATGCAGGTGTACATTTCAAATATTCTGAAAAAAAATCCACTTGATATATGCGTAAGCACCATTTATGGCACAAAAAAGCAGCTGTCATTATGCGTTCCATTCATAATACAGCCGCTTTTTACTCTTATTTTTATTGTGCTTTAGACCCCTTTATTGAATTGCTATCAGCTTTTTCTGCTCCTGAAGTTTCTTTGGCTCTTCTTTTGGAACACATAGATGAAGAATTCCATTTTTAAAGGAAGCAGTAATATCCTCTTCTTTGATTCCCTCCCCTACATAAAATGTCCTGGAGCAAGTACCTGTACAGCGTTCTCTGTGAATATAATTTCCATCTTCATCCTTCCGCTCACTGGATTCATCTTTCTTTGCGGTAATCGTCATATATCCATTATTTAATTCCGCATTAATATCCTCTTTCGCAAACCCAGGCAAATCAATTTCCATCAGGTAGTTCCCATCCTTTTCCCTAATATCAGTTTTCATCATGACTGCTTTGTTTTCCGTTCGGTTAAAGAATGGGTCCTTAAACATTTCATCAAATAAATCAAAACCGAAATTCCTTCTTGGCATCATTAACATACATATCCCTCCTTAAATTTAGCCGGCCATTCACCGGTATACCGCAGACTCTGCTCTGTTTCGCTTAGTAACATCCGAGCAGACTGCATTTTCATTTATATATTCCCCCTTTTGGAACAATTCTATAATAGCTCTTTTTGTTAGCACTGTCAATAGTTGAGTGCTAATTTCTGAAAATTTATTTTCTCACGTTCTCAGTCCGAAAATCCGCAATTTTTTTCAATTTATACTTTACAGATACCCATGTTTTAGTGTATAATAATTTTTGTTGGTAAGACAGGCGCCATTAGCTCAGCTGGATAGAGTAGCGCACTACGAATGCGAAGGTCTGGGGTTCGAATCCCTAATGGCGCGCCAAAAGCCCTTAGAAATATATGTTTCTAGGGGCTTTTTACATGTCTTGCTACTCAATTTTTCCGATCCCTGCCATAATCTGTTTTGTCTTCCACTCCTTTAATATAGAAAAGGACATGAGCATGCAGATTCCCAGAGCACAGGCTGATACCAGCAAAAATCCTCCGTCTGAATAGCGGAATGGGTGCCCAAAGGCTTTCATATCCGAAATCTGATAAAGATACTTCAGGACAGGATGGGAAAAAAAGAATCCCGCAAGTATGCCGACTGTTCCTAAGAGAATATTTTCCAGCAGCAGCATTCTCCTGGTCATCCTTACGCTCATGCCCACAGCGCGGAGCATGGAGATTTCCTGTGTCCTTGCCTGCATCCGGTATTTCAGGTTATTGATCAGATTCAGCATGACCAGCAGAAAGGCAACAATGGCAATGCCGAACACATAAACCATCTGCTTGCGGAAAAACATTTCACTTTGTTCAATTTCCGAAATCAGGCTGCGGGTTGACACATCTTTATTTTTACTGCCAATGCGGATCAGCTTTTTCTCCAGTGCAACCTGCTGTTTTACGGATAGTTTTTCCTTTCCATCCAGATAAATGCACTGGAAAGCGCTTTCCGGTGCCAGCTTTTTCACCTGTGCATCGCTGGTAATCATCATCGGATATACAGTTATTCTGCAGTCGCGCATATAGGGAAAGGAAACGATGGCCGCGACTTTATACGTTTTGTACTCGTAATCTGCAGGGGAATCCTTCATTTTTTCATAAGCCAGCGTGGCGGTATTTCGATCTGCCCGGTACTTCATGCGGATTTGATCCCCAACCTGGTAGTCCATCAGAGGCGTTCCCTCCCGGTAAGAGCCCGGATTTTCATTTGCCTTTGTATCATCGGTACGCAGCACGCAGAGGATAATTTCATCCTCCTTCAGGTTTTCCGCATTATAATCCCCTGAAAGCACATGGGGCTTCAGTGCCCTCAGCGCGTTTTCGTTATATCCATAGAGCATGGACTTATAAACCGAATCTCTGCCGTCAAAGCCTTCCGCTTCATAGCCTACATATTGTTTTAGACGCCTGTTTAAGGCTGTGTAATACGCTTCGTTTCGCTCTATGCCCTCTTCAGCCAGAATACGGATAGGGAGCCCTGATGCTGTCTTTATTTGGGAAAGCTGGGGAAGCCGGCTGAGCTCCTCTGCGCTTTTTCGTGAAACGCCCTGCTGGATGTGGTCGAAGCTGAGCATTGTCATAGCGTAATCTCCGTTCAAATATCCTATCTCTTTGATATCGCTTCCATAGGTCTTTACGGTCTCTGCCTTGTAGAAAAGTCCCGTGAAGAGGGTAATGCCCACGCAAATCGTAAGCACAACGAAGCCGCTGGTTTTAAGGTCCTTTACAATATATTTTCCCGCCATAGCAAGCAGGGTCACCCATTTTCCTCCACGGTTTCTGAGCCGGAATAGACCCCATGGCTGAAAGCGCTTGTCCTCTTTTTGAAGGTTTCCCGATATCGCTTGTATTATTGGGGGCTTCACCGACTTTCCCGCTGTCATGCAGCCTACTGCGCCTATGAGAAGGGCAGTCAGAAGAATGCAGAAGAAAAGCTCCCAGCCGGGTATAATCAGTTCAAATCGCACCCTCTCGCCGTAGAGGTAAAGCTCCTGGCTCCTGTCACCGGAGGCAGCCATAACCAGATACGCCAACAAAATTCCCATGCCGATTCCCGCAGGAATGCTTGCCAGATAAATCTGATATAGCTCCAGCAAGATCAGGCTGCGCAACTGTCTCCGCTTCATGCCAATGGCCCGGAATATACCGTACTGCTTTGTCCTGGTAATGGACGCAATGCGGTAGACTCCGTAAAAGACGACCATGCAGACGAGCAGAATTACGCTGATAACCTGCAGATCCACGGCATACAGCGTTCTCATATCCTCCTGCGCCGGGGCCTTTTTGATCTGTTTTGTCTTTATATTCAGGGAAGCCGCCAGTTCCTTTACCTTTTTGTCATAGGATGTACCTTCTTTCAGTTGGAAATGAGCTGTATATTTGAGGGTCTTCTGTTTTTCTGCGGCAGAATCTAAAGTAGTATATAAAAAGGTTGTGCCGTATTTCTTATTTCCAAACATATCGGACAGGATTGCGGTAACCTTCAGTTCTGTCCGTTCTCCAGTATCCGAATTCTTTATAAAAACCGTTTTTCCCACTTCCGGCTCAATGCCCAGGTTTAAAAGTACCCATTTTTCTGCGGCAATTTCTCCCTGTTTTTGCGGCAGCCTGCCCTCAATAACGGTGGATATCATGGTAATATACGTGTCATCGCCTTTGAGAAGCTCCACTTTATGTCCCTCACATTCGTAATCCGTCCAGGCCTCCTGCTCCTGATTTAGGGCAAGCCGCTTAACAGACGTATCCTGACGCAGAAGGGAAATCTGCTGCTCTGACAGTTCTCCGATGTAGCAGTCCTCCGGCGAAAATTCGCATTTGGCCTGTATATTAGAAATTCTGTAGTTCGTATGCAGCAAAATTAAAATACAGGAAAGCAGCATAAAGGTCAGCGCAAAGCTGAAAAAGACAGCTGCCGTATTTTTCTTATAGCTAGTGATAAAACGTCTGTGCAGGTTGATATCCGTCGTTCGTTTCATGCCCCTGTCACCTGCCTTTTTACCAGCTTTCCATCCTCGATCCGCAGGATTCGATCAGCCATCTGGGCAATTTCCTCGTTGTGAGTAATCATCACAATGGTCTGGGAAAACCTGCTGCCGGTCACCTTCAAAAGGCCCAGCACATCCTGGCTCATCTTGGAATCCAGATTTCCCGTAGGCTCATCTGCCAGAACAATTGCCGGTTTTATTGCCAGCGCCCTTGCGATTGCCACCCTCTGCTGCTGTCCGCCCGACAGCGTTCCCGGCGTGCTGTCCATGCGTCCGGAAAGCCCTAAAAGCTCAATCAGCTTCAGAATATAGGGTTCATCCACTTTCCTGCCGTCCAGCTTCAGCGGCAGAATTACATTTTCCCATACCGTCAACATGGGAATCAGGTTGTACTGCTGAAAAATAAATCCGATCTTTCTGCGGCGGAATATGGTCAGCTCATCATCGGATAAAGCCTGCAGCTTTTTTCCATCTACCATCACTTCTCCCGCAGTAGGAACATCCAGGCCGCCTATCATGTTGAGCAGTGTGGACTTTCCGCTTCCCGAGGTTCCCACGATTGCCGTGAATTCGCCTTTTTCCACAGTAAGATCAACTCCGTCTAAGGCATGTATTCGCGCTTCCCCCTGCCCGTAGGTTTTCCTCAGGTTTCTTGTTTCCAGAATAATCATCGCTTTTACCTCCTTACCTGAATCTTTCATACAGACTATACCATATCATTGTCTCAAACAGGTTTCGAGAAGCTCTCACTTCTGTGACATTTGTTTGCCCAATCGGAAAATTTATGTTGCGGGGAGGGAAAAAAAAGAGGTATAATGGAACCAAGGGAAAACCAAAAAACGGTTGACTTTTGGGTTACAAAAACCGCCTAGTCCTTAGCTCCGGCGGTTTTTGTCGTTATCGTAACCCTCAATACACCCTTTTTCAGTGTAATCGTAATTCTCAAACCGAGACCTCCTGTCAATGCAATTTGGATTTTTCACCATATCTGCAGTAATAACATTCAGTCAACCGCTTTCGCTTCGTTCCCTTGGCATTTTCAGAATACCACATCAATACTTATATGTCAATATTTTACATTTAATTTCTTTTCAAAAATAAGGAAAATGTACTTCCCTCACTAGGCCTTGATGTAAGCTTTATGTAGCCGCCTTGGGCCTTCATTACTTCCCTTGCCAGATACAGGCCGATTCCAAGTCCCGGAGCTTCGGCGTGTTCCACCCGCCGGTAAAATCTTGTGAAAATTTCAGCATGCTCTTCCTCCGGAATGCCCGGGCCGTTATCAGAAACGGAAATGCAGGTAAAAAAGGAATATGGCTGGACCCTGATGGAAACAGTTCCACCTCTGGGTGTATATTTTATGGCATTATCCACGATATTGGCGACTGCCTCAATGGTCCATTTGCGGTCAAAGACAGCTCGCTCCTGCGTGGGCTCTGTTGTGAAGCAGAGCTGTTTGCTTTTGG
Source organism: Clostridia bacterium (assembly GCA_910575405.1). Classification (GTDB taxonomy): domain Bacteria; phylum Bacillota; class Clostridia; order Peptostreptococcales; family Anaerovoracaceae; genus Hominibacterium. The sequence goes on from CAJTER010000043.1 coordinate 11,991, forward strand.
CCTTGCGGATGAATTGCTGCTTTACTGCCGCCAGTACTGGCTGAAGGGGCTGTTCTTGTGCCTGTATGCGGATAAGTCCCGCTTCCATACGGGATACCTTTACCAGAGCTTCCACCAGGAATTCCAGCTTTTCCGCCTGCATTCGGATGGCTTCAAGGACTTCCCCCTTTTCGATATCATTTTCACCGGTATTGACCGGAGGCCCCGGAGTTTGCAGCCCCTGCCCGGATGTATCCCATTCCTCCAGCAGCTGGGTATAGAGCATGATATTGGAAAGAGGTGTGACGATCTGGTGGGAAATGTCCGATATCAGAGTTTGGATGTGTTCCTTATCCAACGCCAGCTTTTCATAGGACATACAGCTGTCGCTGAGGAAGCGGTGCATGGCGCTTTCCACTGCTGAAATTCCGGATTCGTCCAGACGGGTATCCTCAAAACTTCCCGCGATTGCCTGATCCAGCATGCTCTGTATGCGTTCCAGGAGCCGCTTTTCCCTTCGTTTGAAATAAAGAATCAGGCAGAGGCCTGCTGTGAGAAGGATGGCTGTGATGACGATAATACTCAGGATCATTAGTGATTCACGGCTCATATCTCCCACATCCTTTCCGCAATCTTACGATTCCACCCATGCATAACCCACTCCGTATATGGTCCTGATACATTCCGCATCGTCCTGTCCGCTGCCCAGCTTGCGGCGCAGCCGGTTTATGGCAACAGTCAGGGCGTGTTCGTCTACAAACTCCGTATCTCCCTGCCATACCTCATCAATGAGGCGGCTCCTGCTCAGGCTCTTTCCTTTGCTTTCCACAAGGCATCTCAGCAGCCTCTGCTCTGTTTTGCTCAGCTCCAGGCATTCGCTGCCTTTTGTAAACTCCATTTTATCGAAGTCAAAGCAAAAGCTGCCGCTTTTAAATATATTGGCCCCGGTCTGCCGGTTTCGAAGCTGTACGCCTACTCTGGCCCTGAGAACCATCAGGCTGAAGGGCTTTGTTATGTAGTCGTTAGCTCCGGACTCCAGCCCTGCTACAATATCCATCTCCATATTGTTGGCAGTCAGCAAAATAACTGGAACCTGACTGCTTTTTCGTATTTCCTCCAGAACCTCCATTCCGCTTTTATCCGGCAGGTTCACATCCAGCAGGATCAGATCTGGCTGCTGCCTGCGGCTGCATTCCAGTGCTTCCTGCGCGGAAAAAGCCTGTATGCAGGAATAGTCCTGTCTCAGAGCCAGCTTGATTCCCCGGCTCAGGTTTTCATCATCTTCTACAATCAGGATCCGATTCATAGGTTTCTTTTTCTCCCCTGTTTTTATTGCTTTTATTTTGTAAGCTCTTGGATAATGCTGTCCCGCAGTACTTCTCTTCCTGCCCATAACATTGTGCCTATGCAGATCAGAATGTTCAAAAGAGCTGCAGCCGCAATAGGCAGAGGCGGAAGGCCGGACGAAGCGTGTAAATACAGAAATACGTGCTGAAGGCCGTAGTAGAGCAGCTTCTGTACAATCCAATACAGCACCAGCATCAGGCCTGCTGCGCAAAGGCCGTACAGGAGTCCCTGCCTCATGAGGATTCTGCCAAAGCCTGCGTCTGTGATTCCCATTGCTCTTAAAACGCCGAACTCATATCTCCTTGCCGCAACCAGATACCGCATACTGTTCATCATATGAAAGATGCTGATTATCAGCAAAATCGCGGCAATTCCGTAAAAGAAAAACAGTTTCTGCTGCAGGTAGAGGTTTTGCTTCTTAATGAGTCTAGTATAATCGGTAATGAGGCATTTTGCAATGCCGGATGTTTCACCACGCAGCTTTTGGTGTACCGCGTCGCTGTCTGCGCCCTCCTCCAGGGTAATCCCTACGCTGTTATAGCCTTTTATACCAAAATTATCGTCCATTTGCCGGTTTGTCATAATCACTGCTGCTGTAATCCCGCTTCCGCCTGCATTCAAGTTGATGTATTCATCGGTTTTCCCTAAAGGCCTGCTCACGACAGCGGCAACCTTAAAGCTTTTTTCCTTGTACCAGCCATCCGATCCTTCAAACCGCAGAGCCTGCTGTGGCACATCTGGATTTGCAGGAACCTTCAACCGAATCGTATCGCCGACTTTTACCGCATCGTTGTAATATCCCTGTCCGTCCATCAGAGCCTGCCAAACGACTGTATTTTCCTGCTTCAGCTTCTCAGGCGACAGACTCCCTTCCAGAACATATTCCGATAAGTCTTCCAGCATCTCGTCGCAATATCCGTAGATATTGACCTTCAGCCTGTAATCCTCATCGCCCTGCTGCGTAATGATTCCGTTATACCGCTCCATAATCAACGGATCCGGACGGAAATCCTCATTCGCGTCTTCTGCCACCTCCGGGTAAAAATTCTTCCATGTAAAGCTTCCATTTTCCAAAGGGATTTCTCCCAGCGTATAGCTGACTGGACTAGCAGAACGGATTCCTGCTGTCTGTTTGATCCGCTCTGCAGTTTTTTCCGGGATCACATCGGACAAGGTGTGGGAGTCCTCATAGACTTGCATATCCGAACCCAGTCCGTCGTCGGCTTTAAAGGTCATTTCATTGTGAATTTTCGTATTCTGCGCCACATAAGTCGTACCCAGGAAGAGAATTCCTCCCAGGGCCAGGGAAAAAATCACAGCGCAGAACATGCCTTTTTGTTCAAGCACAAACCTGCGGCCCAAGATCCCTGTCATATTGGCCTTTTTCAGACTGTAAACCCTGCGTGAGCGCCTCTTTTTATCCCCGCCCTGCGTAATAAGCTCCGCCCATGTATGCTTTCTCATGCGCCGGACCAGCAGGACGCTGACTGCCAGCATCAGAATCAGCAGAAATATGGCTCCCAGGACAACCGCGTTCCAGGAAACATGAAAGCTTCCCGCCTCTACACTGACAGAGGAGGCCAGCTCCCTTGCATCCGTTTGGTGCAGTCCTCCGCGGACAAGGCCGATGTCCTGATTGACGAACATTTCTCCCATACGGGAGTAAAAGAGACCGGCGGCTCCGTTTCCAAGCACCGCCCCCAGAGGATAGCCTGCCAGCAGAATCATATAAAGCTCCGAAATCAGCAGGGCGAAATTTCGCTTTTCATCCATGCCCAGAACCTGCATGATACCGTACTGGGACATGCGTTTTCTGAGGGAAATTTGAAAGAGGCTGAATATGACAAAGGCGGCAAAGAGCCCTAATATAAGGACCGCCAACTTTTCCGTAAGGTTATAGACTTCGTTTAAGGTTCCCCAGATATAGGCTGCTTTTCCTGCAGGCTGGTGCAGGCCCTCTCCAATTATGAAAAAAACTGATTCCTTTCTATTTCCGCCAACATAGGAGGTCAGCTGGCTGTTCCAGACCGTTTCCTTCATATTATAGTGGAAATAGCGGCAAAAGGCAGCAAGCTGAGGATATACTGGGCTGCTCTCGTCAAATTTTACATAAAGCGTGGGTTGTTCCGTTTCCAGCTTTATGTCCTGGCTTACAAAGACTTCTATGTCGCCCGCTTTCGCATCCCATTTGTCTGCTGTAATGCCGCATAAGGTAAATTCTTTGCCAGAAAGCTCGAACCTGGAGCCGATCCTGCTGTCAATCTCCAGATTCTGCAGAGCCTTCTTATCAAGGGCAGCCTCGCCCGGCCTTGCCGGATATGTCCCTGAGACTATGGTCCTGCCAAACATATCCCGGTATTCCTGATCTGCATAAGCAAAGGTAATATTATAAGGGGATTCTATCTTCTTTTTCATTGTATAAATACCAGCCCGCTCAATGGCAAAGCCCGCTTCTTTTTTGTGCTCCTTCCAGCTGGAAAGATTCCCCTCATTCATGTCCAGGATATAGTGAGCATCACCGTAAAGGCTCCTGCACCGCTCCATATCCGCCACTTTTCCACTGTAAACAAGAGAGCTGACGCCTGTCAGCAGGCCAACCGATATCACGACTCCCAAAAGGAGCGCTAAGGTCTGCTTTTTGTAGTAGAGCAGATAGGTAAAGGCTGTTTTTACGGTTTTAAACATGGTGCTCACCGCCTTTTTCCTCAATCAGCCCATCTTCGATGTGGATAATGCGATCACAGGACTGGGCGATTTGTTCATTGTGGGTTACCATCAAAATGGTCTGGTGGTACTTTTTTACACTTGCACGCAAGAGACCCATCACCTCCGCTGTGGTCCGGGAATCCAGATTGCCGGTTGGCTCATCAGCGAGAATTACAGCCGGCTTATTCGCCAGCGCCCTTGCCAGAGCGACTCTCTGCTGCTGCCCGCCCGACAGCTCATTTGGATACTTGCTGCGCTTTTCCCACAGCCCCAAGTCTTTCAAAAGTCCTTCGATAAACGTGTGATCCACATAACTCCCTTTGTCAAAGGTTACCGGAAGCGCGACATTATCATAAACATTCAGCACCGGCATCAAACTGTAGTTTTGAAATACAAATCCGATATTCCTTCTGCGGAAAATCGTAAGCTCCTTTCTTGTCAGAGCCGCGATATTGCGACCCCGTATGCGGATTTCTCCTTTTGCCGGCGTGTCAAGCCCTCCTATTAGATTCATCAGCGTGCTTTTGCCTGAACCCGAGGTTCCCACGATTGTGATAAACTCGCCGCGCTGTACAGAAAAGCTGATTCCCTTTAAGGCGTGAACCTGGTTTTCCGCAGTACCGTATACCTTCTCAATCTCTAAGACTTCCAAGATCTTCATTTTTCTACTCCTTTCCATGGCTTGCATTCCATGAGCTATGATGTCTTATAGCTTTCATAATTCATAATTAGGAAGGTTTCCTTTATCCTCGTATCATATTACAAGCCTCAGCTTACAAACCGGCTACAAGCGGCAAGCCGAAATCTTACGGTTTTGTAAGATCCTCCGGCGCGCTGTTTGGATTCGCAAAGAAAAGAAATAGGCTGCCATACAAAAAACCGGCAGAACAAGGTGCTCCCTGCTCCTGCCGGATCTTGATTCTCGTTATGTTTAAAAAGTCTTCCACAGGGCTTCGATTTCCCGAATGCTGTCCTCGGATTTAGCCAGGTCATCCGGTGCTGCCGCCGTATAGGTTTTGGAAAAGACAAGCTCCCAGCCCAGATAATCACAGATGCAGGAAAACTGCTTTGGGATAATCTCATACTGGGGATCCTCCTGTTCAGCCTCACCTATGACGAGCACTCCTATCTTTTTCTTCAAGCCGTGAAGGCTTTCCGCCTTGCAGTAAAACTTGTCGATAATGGCCTTTAACTGAGCGGTCACGCCCCACCAATATACCGGGGTGGCAAAAACGATGATGTCCGCCGCAAAAACGGCCTCAATAATGTCGTTGGTGTCATCGTCCGATACACAGCTGCTGTTTGTGCCACAGACCTCGCAGGCAATGCACGGTGAAACACTTATGTCATTTGCCTTCACTTCTCGGATTTCCAGCTCCGGCATGTTCTTCATTCCCTTTTTCAGCGCTTCTAAGGCTGCGCAGGTATTGCCCTTTCTCGGGCTGCCATTGAGTAATAATGCTTTCATAAAATTCCTCCTCACTGTTTGACTCTTTCAGGTAAACAGGTTTCTCACATTTTGAATTCTGATATTCAGTATAGCTTCTCTATCTTGAATTTGTCAAGCGGGTGATACACCAGACCTGTTTTCTGTTGTAATAGCGATGTGCGGCGCAAGGCCTGACTCTGAGCCTGCCTGGCCGGGGCTTTATCACGAGAAAATTCAGCGCTCCCCTGACCCGGCTAGGGCAAAGGTTCGATCTGGATGAAACCAGCATGGTGGGGCTGATTTCCAATCTTCCAAACAACATCCTCGTGTTTCAGCTGATGAAGGATATAAATCCAAAGGGGAAAATCCTCAATTGCGCCTTTACCGTGTCCGCCTCCTTTGTGCTGGGCGATCACCTGGGCTTTGCTGCGGATATGCTCTGCAGGGATTCCCTTTGCCATCAGGGTTTTCGCATACTTGAATTCCAGCAGGATAGCTTTGTCCGCTTTGTTTTTCGGTTCCAGCACAAAGCCATGGTAGAAGCAGGCACTTGAGTTTGGCTCGTCCAAACTCTTAGTGATCGCTTCCACTGTGTGAAAGCGTTCTGGTTCACTTGCGGATGGTTTTGTACCTGTGTCAAAATAGCTGAAGGTTTCCTCTGTCACACGATTCATATAGGCATTCCTTGCCTTTACCTCTCCGGGCAGCAGGGCTTTGATAAAATTACAGGATTCCATATGTGATCTGCTCATTGTGCTCTGTTTTCAGGCTGTTTTCCTGCAGCAGGATTTCAAAATCCTGTTTTAGCTCCTGCGATCCTTCCTGAATCAGCTTCCCTGCCAGCTTGTTGGAGCTGGTGTTGGCCTAGTAGGTTCCCACCTTTTTTTACTCAGGTAATGAATGATGGACCATGGGTTATAAATATCGGTTTTTGTTCCAAAGGTAAAACCACCGTACCACGTTTTAACTTTCTCCTTTTGGATGGTCTCAAAATCCTAGCTCCCGATAAAAGCATTATAACATAAGAGGCAAACTGCTGGACAGCTTTTATATGCTGTTTTCTCTCCTTATAGTGACGGTTTTATTATTTCATCTGTCTACCTTAAGGGGAGCATATCAATACAACAGCCCCTTTCTCGCTCCATTATCGTATAGTGGTTGTCAAATCCAGTCCCTCTGCAAGAGGACAGAACCGCAACTCTTTGCCAGCTACATAGGCGTCATCCCTTGTCCTGCATCTTTTCTTTCACAGCCCTGTACTGCTCCGGAATTTCATCAAGAGAAAGAGATCTCACCCGTTCTTCCGTACCGTCCTCTATAGCCTGTTCGTAGTACCAGCATTTGAATTCCAGCAGCGCCAGGGTTTCCCGCATCTCTTCCATCTGCTTTTTCACAGCATCCCGCCGGTCCTGAAACAGCGCGCGCCGCTCCGCAAGAGACGATTCATCGCCCCTCTGGGCCATCTCAATAAAGGCCCGGATTTCTTTAATCGAGAGGCCGGATTGCTTCAGGCATTCGATTACCTTCAGCCACTCATAATCCTTATCTGAGAACATGCGGATTCCCCCGCTGGAGCGCTCCACAAAGGGAAGCAGCCCTTCTTTATCATAATAGCGAAGTGTGGAAGCGGGAATACCTAATACCTTTGCCATTTCACCAACCGTATACAGCATAACCAATCTCCTTAAAAAAATTCCAAAAAGTTCTTGACTTAAAGTGGACTTTAAGTTGTATCATTAACTCAAGCTCATTATAGAAGGTTTAAATTTAAAAGTCAATAAAAACAGATGCAAGGAGGAATGAAAAAATGAGTAAAGTATTGGTAGCGTATTTCAGCGCAAGCGGAGTCACCGCCAAGGTAGCGAAAAATCTGGCAGGGGAAACGGGCGCTGATCTGTTCGAGATCGAGCCGGAAATCCCCTATACTTCCGCGAATCTGAACTGGCAGGACAGGGGGAGCAGAAGCACTGTTGAAATGAACGACAGATCATGCCGCCCGGCCATCCGTTCCCAGCTGGAAGACATGAACCAATATGACGTGGTATTCGTTGGCTTTCCGGTGTGGTGGTACAGAGAGCCGTCCATTATCGACACTTTTATGGAAGCTTATGATTTCAGCGGGAAAACGGTCGTTCCCTTTGCTACATCCGGCGGAAGCTCCATCGGTGATTCCGGAAAAAACATGCAGGCCCTGGCGCCAAAGGCAAAAGTGGCAAAGGGAAAGCGGATCGCAGCTGGCGCGTCTGGCAAAGCTCTTGCTGACTGGGCATCCGAATGGCTGTGAGCGGCTGCAAGAAGCAATCTGAAAGGCATCTCCAAATCAGCTGAAGCTCAGCGCATCATGAGCACCTTTGTTGAAGCCCATGATTTTGACGGCCTGACGGTGATACCCTTCTGTACATCCGGAGGCAGCGGCATCGGAAAGAGCGGCGACAATCTGGCAGAGCAGGCCAAAGGCGGCAAATGGCTCTCCGGCGACAGATTGGATGCCAGCGCATCGGAGGCAGATCTGAAGGCCTGGATAGACGGGCTGCAGTAAGGGACTAAACGCCACCTACATACATTATCGACAACATCTAGGAGTGCGGCTTTTGGCCGCACTCCCGTCTTAACAAGAACGATTATCTCCTGCCATCAGTGTAATGCCGGAAGGACAAGAGTTACAATTACATCTGCCAAGAACACCACTGCCATAATCCCAGTTATAATGGTAAAGCTTTTGGAGGGTATTTTGGCCGCCAATTTTACAAATAGCGGCTGCAGCACATATAAAAACACCATTCCTCCAATTCCAAAACGTATGCTTGGGTTCAGTGCGATGCGTCCCTGGAAATTAAAGGCGAATCTGTGGTAATCCCACATCCATCCTCCTGTCGTTAGTTCCATAATGTAACTTCCCAACAGCTCGACAGCAGTCGTAACAAGAATAATGCCAAAGAAGACCAGCACAGGAGTAATGAGAATCTTCCCTATGTATACCCGTTTTTTCTGCAGCTTTCCCAGAGAAAAAATCAATATCAGAGCGCCGACTCCATAAATAACACAATAAGGTCCCAACAGTACACCTCTATTAGAGAAACCCCATCTATACACAACAACTTCTAAAAAAACCTCATAGATCCATCCAATCATTGAGTACAGCATAAAATAGAAAAAATATTCCTGTATTTTTTGTTTCATCTTACTTATTTCCTCCTCAATTAGAGAGCTATTTGCAATCGTAATCTTCATATACATTTATGCTATAGTCTATCGTATATATGTGTGCTAGTCAATGAGCAGTCCTGCCTTTAACGCACCCATTTTTTATGTAATGCGGCAAAAATCCCTTCCCAATTATAGGCTATTATTATCTAGCCGATTCAAGATTTGTTAATAGAGCTTCCGTTTTTTGTTTCAACATATTTTTACAGATCAGCCGATTGTGGTTGTATTCATTCTGTATTTGTGATAAAATTCAGATAATTCAGTATTTATTTTTTCAACATATGAAACATATGATAGGAGGAATTATGAAAAAGAATTTAAAATGGTTGATCGCACTCATGGTATTCATTATGGCGTTTTCCATGACTGCCTGCGGAGGCGGCGAACCAGAACCCGCTGATGAACCGTCTGAAGAAGCAGCTGAAATCACAGTTCCAAAAGAAGTCATGGATAAGAGAGCTGAGGTCGAAGGCTATGCGGCAGATTATGCCAAGAAGCTAACCGACAGCGGCTGGGGCGATCAGTATATTGAGCTCATCAACTCGGGCAAAGCAAGAGAATATGATGGCTATGACGCTATGGTAAAGATTCTCAGCGATTATCGAAAAGACTGCGGTGCAACATTCATTTATGCCTTATCTCCTGATGCAGACGGTAAACCTGCCCTTTCATCGGAAGATACGAATAAGCAGCCTTTCCTGATTACAGTTGACGGCTGCGAGGATCCGGACGACTGGGGAACCGAATACGAATGGGAAATCCAGTTTACAGAAGCCTGGAAAGGCGCTGCCGCTTCGGCACGGTCCGCATGGGATAACGATGGCGATGGATACTGCTGGTCTGCCTTTGCTCCTGTATCCGACAGCAAGGGCAATGTGGTATGTATCCTGGGTATCGACTACCCCTGTGATGAACTGATCGAATCGTTCCCTGAATGGAATAGAGATGATGAAAAATGGTGCGGCTACGAAGGCGAATAATCACTCAGGCTCACCCAATCGGAATTACAGACCAGACAACCACCGGCTCAGCCGGTGGTTTACTTTTGGCGGATATGGATAAAAGCCCCCTGGATCACTATTTTTTAGCAATCCAAGGGGTTCTTATTCATCACGAAATTCCTTCGGCAGTGGAATCTGCAGTAAAAGGGTGAAGTGTTAATTCTATCTTTTTACGCTTCTGCCGCTTTGTTTACACAACTTATTGCATTTAAGCTGCGAGGGTAGCCGATATAGGGCAGGCACTGGGACACCACCCGGATCAGGAAGTCTTTATCATTTCCAAGCTTCATGTTTCCCCTTGCATGGGCGGTAAGCTGTGGTTCGCAGCCGCCCTGTGCCGCAAGAAAGCAAAAGGTGATCAGTTCACGCTGCTTCAGATCCAGGCCGCCTCTCGTGTAATAGTCGCCAAAGCAATTTGCCGCCAGCCAGCGGTTAATATGTCCCGCTTTCCAAGCTTCCTTCATCTGTTCCCCGAAAATTTCGGCCTGCGCATTTGCTCCCTTTTCCAGCCTATTTTCTAAGGTTGTCGTCCCCTGCGGGGGCAGAGGCAGCGAGATACCCTGGGCAGTTAAAATCTCATTGGTGGCGGTCAGAAAGGGCAGGACTCTGCCAATTCCCAGATAATCTACGGCCTGATAAACGACTTCTTTGACCATGACCGGCGAAAGGCTTCCCTCCAGCGCCTTGGGCAGCATAGCCTTATAAACGTCAAGTCCCTGGCAGCCCAGCAGCACGGCAAGGATCGCCAGATAGCGCGTATCCTCCGGCAGCTCCTGACCGGGTTCCTTCACCACTTCTTCACAGGTAAAATGTTCCAGAATTTTCATAAATTCCGGATCGGTTTCATAATAATTCATCATTTCCGCTTCCTCCATAAAAGTGTTCTCTTTTTCCGCATTTCATACCGCAGGTAATCCATGTGCTCGATCTGTTTTTCCCGGAAATGGATCTCGTCCAGGGTCTGCCCTCTTTTTTTGTTCAGCATGGCAAGACGCTCAGGCTGCGTTTTATCTCCTTCCATGGCAAGGCGCATATAAGCCTCCACTTCGCTGCTGTCAAAGCCGATATCATGCAGTGTCATGATCAGGCCCAGCCTTTCGATATCCTGCTCATCATACTGCCAGGATCCCATCACTTTTTGACCGCGCCGCACAGTCCCCAGCTTTCATACTCTTTTAGTATTTTTAGAGGGATGCGGTACTTCTCACTTGCTTCGTTGATTGTCATTGTTTCCTCTTTCCCCTACAGTTTTGCCGCACGGCAGCATCGACTCCTGTATCTGCTTTAGCTGTAGGTTTCTTGTAAATCTTCTGGGCGCAAAGATTCCTTTGCTACATGCCGGCCAGAAAATTTTTCACATGCCCGATAAAGCGCGCCATTGCAGGCGAAAGGGCTGTATTCTTTTTCCACACCAAGACGCAGCCGCTGACCAGCTCCGGTTCCAGAGACCGCAGACACAGGGTGTCCCAATTGCAGGGAATTCCCATTACGATTGCTGCGCCGATACCGCTTTCCACCATGATAGACAGGTTATTGCAGGAAAGGTTGCAGGTGGATACGATATGAAGTTTTTCTTTCTCATGGCCGAGCCAGTTTTCCAGCTCATTCTGCACGGACTGCCGCTTGGCTACAATTAACGGCGTATCTTTCAAATCCTCTGGCCTTATGGTTTTTTTCTCCGCAAGAGCAGAGTCCTTACGCATCAGCACCTGCCAATTTTCCCGCAGCGGCATTTTCACATAATTGTACCTGCCGACTTCCACAGGCTCCAGCAAGAGCCCCATATCCAGAAGGCCGTTCTCCAGCCGCTCTTTTACATCATCCGCAATGGCTGTGTAAATTTCAAAACTTACATCCGGATATTCGTTCTGAAAGGAGGCGATCATTTCTGAGAGAGGCTTCATGTTCTGCGTCTCGCCGCACCCGATGGCAATCTCTCCTGAAATCGCTTCTTCCTCATGCCTCAGCTCTTTTTGCGTTTTTTCCGCCAGATCAATAATTTCCTGCGCACGCCGGCGCAGCAGCATTCCCTCCTCTGTCAGCAGGATATTATGCTTGCCCCTGTGGAAGAGCCTGACGCCCAGTTCTTCCTCCATCTGCATCATCTGGCGGGAAAGGGTTGGCTGCGTAATATGTAAAAGTCCGGCTGCCTTTGTGATGTTCTCTTCCCTTGCAACAGTCAAAAAATATTGTAAAACCCGCAGTTCCATCTATGTGCCCTCCTTGATCATTTTTCCCGATTATATCAAATATCTCGGGTTTGAGCAAACCTCCTGACTAGCCGCTTTGTATGTAAGCATTGCAGTACAAAGGTTATGGGCACAAAGACTAAAAGCAAAAGGGCTTCTCGCAGCACTTACTTTAAGGCGCCATAAGCTGTATCATCCACAGGCTCGCACCATTCATTTTCCGTTTCCTCGCCGGGAACTTCCACTGCGATATGGGAAAACCAGCTGTCTGCCTTTGCACCGTGCCAGTGCTTCACTTCCGGCGGAATTGTAATGACCATTCCAGGCTCTAAGCTCACCGCTTCCTTGCCCTCTTCCTGATACCAGCCGCTTCCCGCTGTGCAGATCAAAAGCTGTCCGCCTCCGCCCTTTGCATGATGGATATGCCAGTTGTTGTGGCATCCCGGTTCAAAGGTGACGTTTGCTAAAAATACCGCCGTTTCCTCGGGATCCGTAAGCGGGTTAAGGTAGGAATTGCCGATGAAATAACGGGCAAAGGCCGCGTTCTCCTGCCCCAAACCAAATACATTCTGTTTACCAAATTCTTCTTTGTTGTTGATCTTCATAATCAATCGCTCCTTATCCCCACACAGCTTTGCTGCGCAGCATAATTGTCTCTTGTCTACTTTTAGCTGTGCGTTTATTGTAAATCTTTTCCGATTTAATGTCTAATACCTATTGTGAATTCCAAACCATGCCTGTTATGTATGGTTTACTTTCAAATAGGAGCTGATTCTATAGGACGTAGCTCTTTTTTATGGTACACCTTTCTTCGGTTCATAAAAAATCCCCTGGATCACCAGTTTTCAAGTAATCCAGGGGGGGTAAATGCCTTATTCAGGGGTTCCTGCTTTCTCAGCCGCTTCTTTTTTCAGGCGGACGCTGTCTATCTTGCCGCTTGGCAGTGTCGGGAAGCTGTCATAGCAGAAGAAGTAAGCCGGTATCTTGTATTTTGCCAGGTCTTCGGAAAGCTGCTTTCTCGCTTCGTCTTCATCAAAGACCACGCCTTCCTCAAGCCTGATGCATGCGGCAACTTCTTCGCCGTAGAATTCGCTTGGAACTCCAACCACCTTGACGTCTTTGACCACATCAAGCTTGACGACAGCATCGGCGATCTCGTTCGGTACGATGTTCTCACCACCTCTGATTATCAGCTCTTTCAGCCTTCCTGAGATCTTCAGGTAGCCATCTTCCGTTATTAGTCCCAAGTCGCCGGAATGGAGCCAGCCCTCCTTGTCTATCGGCTGGCTGTGGTACGGCAGTTTGTAGTAGCCCAGCATCATATTGAATCCTTTTATCAGGATCTCGCCCATCTCTCCTGGATCGCACTCTCTGCCTGTATTTATATCCTTTATCATAAGTTCGCAGCAGATCACAGGCTTGCCCACCGTGTTGAGCAGGTGCTCCTGAGTGTCGCCGTATTCTGTGATGGTGGCAGGCGCGATCTCACTGAGGCCGTAGACCTGCATGAAGTGGTTGCCCGGCATCATTTCCTGCATATGTTCCATCTGAGCAGGGCTGGTAGGCGCGCCAGCCAGCATGGAGCAGCGGACAGATGCTACTTTTTCAGGCGCAAAGTCACTGCTTTCCAGCAGCATCAGCATCATGGTCGGCACTGCGTGGTAGACGGTACATTTGTTTTCCTCGATGGTCCTGATAAGCTCGGAACTGTGGATGGTTTCCGGCAGGTAGACCTTTGCATCAGCCAGCAGGAAGGAAAGCAGCCCGAACACGAGACCGAATATGTGGAAAAGCGGCGGTGCCTGGCACAGACGGTCATCTTCGGTGAGCTGCTGGGCTTCACGGCTCACATCGGCAGAACGCAGCAGGTTGTATGAGGACAGCATCACGCCCTTCGGTGTGCCTGTCGAACCTGAGGTGTAAAGCATCACGCTTGGCATATCGGCGTCCACCGGCTCATGGTAATAGTCCTTTACGATGTCATATTCCCCCAGACGTTGCAGGTACATCACAGGATTCTGTATGCTGAAGAATTTCATGATCCTGTTATCCTCACAGGCTCTCACTTCTTTGATATATTCGAACTCATCGGTCATGGCTGTCATCTGGCCGTAGCAGAGATATTCGATATCCCCGAGGCCGGAGACCCTTGCTATTTCAGCCGGTTTGTGCGCAAAATTCAGCAGCACCGCCATAGCTCCGAGCTTCTGCAGCGCGAAGAAGCAGATTATCCAGCCCACGGAATTGGCTCCGCACAGCCCTACCCGGGTGCCTTTCTTTATACCCATATAGGATAGGTCTACTGCCATGATCTGGGCGCACTTGTTTATCTGGCTCCATGTCCAGCTGCTGTCCCGGTCCACCAGAATCACCTTGTCGCCTTTCGTAGCGGCTTTTCGCTCAAGCAGCGATTTGAAGGACACGCCCATGTATGACGGAACCTGCACATCCTCTTTTGAGACCGGCAGGATATCGTTGAACCCAGTGAGCTCGAAGACCTCCATGAGCGAGCTGGATATCTTTGTGATATCCATCCTGCCTTCGCCCATCTGGCTCTGGCATATCATCAGCTCTCTGATGCCTGCTGCCGAAATATATTCCAGTTCCGACAGATCCAGTACGAGCTGTTCTTTTTCCGGATCTATCCCGTCCATTGCTTCACGGAGATACGGAGCGGTATTTACTTCCAGCCTTCCTCTCAATCTCAGGGTAACGGTGCTTTCACTTCTGCTTTCAAAAATTCTCATGACATTTTCCTCTCGCCGATCAGATATATTTGCGTTTGATATATCCATTATATCAGATATATCACTGGCTGTCAGCTTACGGAGATATATTTTCCTGTGGCAGCTATAGGTGAAGACTATACCAATACCACAGATAGAGAACGTCGTAAAGGAAGCAGTATTCTGGAGGATATAAGTAAATGGTAAACCACCCGTACCGTGCATATGAAAAGCCGCCCTTCATGAGGCGGCTGAAATTGGAAATATTCATAGGGTTTTAATCCATTCGCCTTGGCTGTTTCCGCAAGATAGTACCATACCGCACTGGCCCAGGCTCCATCTTTGGAGTCGATTGCATGCCAACTGTATTTGCCCACGCAAACACTACGGATACTGCGTTCCACATCATTATTGTCTAATGGTATGATAGGATTCTCAAGGAATTTTCTCAGGTAGGGTTCCTGGTTCTGAGAATATGTGATAGCTTTGGCTAATGCGGAGCCTTTCTCCAGCACCGGGTTCTCCGCAAGGGAATGGATCCATTCAAAATAGGAATCCACCAAAGGTTTTACCGAGGTCTTCCGGTTCTGCAGGCGTTCCTCCTCACTGTGGCCCTGGTGCATATGATCCATATGATAGATGTCCGCAATCCGCTTTAATGCTTCCTCTTCCCCGGTTTCCCGATCCAGCTATGGTAGGCTTCATAGCCATCCGCCATCAGGATTCCTCTGTATCCTTTGAGAAATTCTTTCGGAACGTTGCTGCTTCTCCCCTCTCCATGCTGATAGACATAGATGGGCACAGATGTAATAGAGCCGGTCTTTGCTGCCTTTGCATAAGTAATCATTTTTCCAAGGTAGTAGCCTCGCGATCCAGGATACTCAACTAGTGCAAAGCAGCTGACATCTCCAAGAGCAGATCCTCCAGATAGGTTATCTCCGACACTATTTTTGTAGACAATAATCGTTTTCCGAGCTGCTTTTTTTGCATCCTCATAACGATTTGGACAAACATTTGGGTTATCAGCTTCCTTTCTACCATTAACTATTGTATGGTCAATATTGTCCGCTTGCCGGACAGCTGCAGACGCGGCAGAAAGGATATATTCATGGCATTTTTCAATAGCGCAGTAGATGTTTTGCAGACCCTTGTTGTAGCACTTGGAGCCGGGCTTGGTATCTGGGGCGTAATCAATCTGATGGAGGGTTACGGCAACGACAATCCGGGTGCGAATGCTCATGTACGGTAAAGAAGCAAGTAACCGAAAACAAGAGATAGACCGCCAGCACCACACTATTCCGAACCAAAGAAACCAAAGACCAAAAGACAAGCATTGTGGAAATGTGCATAACTGGCTATGGAATCATGGATAACTCTATTCACAGCACATGGAAAAGCTAAAGTGCAGCTTTCCCACGTCCTGCAAACAGAGTTACCCACAATTCCATGAGATAGCCAGTTATACACATTCCCACAAATCCAAACTTAGAAGAAATCCAAACTTTCCTCTGTAAATCCTTTATTCAAGGCATTTTCTGATATAAAAGTTTGGATTTTGTTTTGTACTTCTCTTGTCAGAAATGAGAATAAATTGATTGAAACAGAGCTAAATAGCAATGTTTTACGCATTTTATCATAATTGGAGTATTGTATTTTGTGAAACGAAATCCAAACTTTTTCCGGCAAGAATCCCCAATTATCAAGCTGTTTTCAGAAAAGTTTGGATTTTATATAAGTTTGGATTTGTGGGAAAATCTAAACTTTTGGATTTTCCCACAATGCCGACTACTACGGAAGCCCTTGTCAATTCTTAATATCTTGACATAACTAATTGAATTTGTTAAAATACAAACTAGATTAAGAAAAAAGGAGGAGCTTTATTTTGCCGAAAATAAAAATTGATAAAGAATCGGTTATCAAAGAAGCTGCATATATAGCAAATACGATAGGCATAGAAAACCTATCTTTAAAAACGCTTGCATCGCAATTAGGCGTTAAGTCGCCATCGCTTTATAACCATATAGATGGGCTTGACGACCTAAAACAGCAGCTTATGCTATATGGTTGGAAAGAATTAGAAGACAAAATTATTCAATCTGTAATAGGATTTTCTGGATATGATGCGATTAGAGCTATGTGCTACGCTTTTCATGAATATGCAATAGAGAATCAAGGAGTTTTTAGCACAATGCTTTGGTACAATCAATTTGAGAATGAACAGATGAATGAAGTGACTTCAAAAATGTTTTCAATTTTTTTCAAAATAACTAAGTCACTAAATATTTCACAAGATAATTGCATTCATTTAGTCAGAATGTTTAGAAGTTTTTTAGAGGGCTTTGCATTACTTGAAAATCATAACGCCTTTGGTAATACACAGTTGATAAAAGATAGTTTTGAATTATCAATAGACATTTTAATTGAGGGAGCAAAAAAATTAGAGGGGAAATGATAGCGCATGGTATATCAGAAAAAAACAAGGGAAAAGGTTTTATGAATCGAAAAATCAGGCAAATCATTTGTGTAATACTGTCAATAATTTGTGTTATTGCTATATGGGATAAGCCTGTTTTGGCATATGAAAAAAGTAGCAATTATAGCGATATTGACAGCCAGATAAAAAAAGAAATAAAGGAATTACATATTCCCGGAATGGCGATAGCCATTGTAGACTCTAAAGAGGTTCTGTTTTCTGAAGCTTATGGAAATTGCGATAATTTAGATACGCCTTTTATTATAGGTTCATTGAGCAAATCATTTACAGCATTAGCTGTTATGCAGCTTGTGGAAGAAGAAAAAGTAGATTTAGACACGACAATATCTGATTATATTGATACATCTGATTATTTTATAAATGCGTCCGACGGAGATAAAATTACTGTAAGACAGCTTTTGAATCAGACAAGCGGTTTAGGGACATATCAGCGTTTTGGAAATGCAAAAATAACAGAAAGTTACGGACAACATCAATATGCAAATATCAATTATGGATTGTTAGGAGAAATCATAGAAACAGTCAGCGGAATTAGCTATTCAGAGTATATGGATAAAAACATTTTTTCTCCACTAAGTATGAATCATACGGCAGCAACACTTGTACAAAGCAAAGAAAACGGATTGATAACAGGATATCGAAATTATTTTGGACTTCCGATTGCGGGAGAGCCGGACTATCCCGATAAACATTCATGGTCTACCGTTCCGGCAGGTTATTTAAGTTCCAGTGTATCAGATATGGCAAAATATCTGCAAATGTATCTAAATGGAGGAATGGGAATAGTCAATCAGAATAGTTTAAATACTATGCTTTATGACAATGTATATGTAGATGATAACACTCCCTATTATTACGGAATGGGGTGGACTTTGACAGAAGAATATACAGAGCCTGTATTGGGGCATTCAGGGCTGGTTGAGAATTATATGTCTAATATGTATCTATTGCCGGAAAGCGGATTAGGAATCATTTTCCTTATCAATATGAACGATTATCTTGTCACGAATCAACTGGCAGATATTATCTCCCAAAATGTGATATTTGCTCTTTTGGGCAGAGAACAATATGATATATCTGGCAGCCCGTATATTGTAAGACACCTGTTGCTGAATGGAGCATATTTAGCGTTGGTTGCAGTAGCAGTATATCCGATAGCAACAATAAGAAAATGGAAGAAAAAGAAACAGACAACGAGACTGA
This sequence comes from Clostridia bacterium, assembly GCA_910575405.1. GTDB lineage: Bacteria > Bacillota > Clostridia > Peptostreptococcales > Anaerovoracaceae > Hominibacterium. The sequence continues at coordinate 30,272 of CAJTER010000043.1, forward strand.
TACTCTTTGACATTACAAGGCATGGCATATTACCACTACTGTTACTCTGTTTGCCCTATATGGTAGGTATTCCATTATGGGTAGTATGGTATTTTGTAAAAGACTTGTTCATTGTATTGCTGTTAAATTCAAGTTTGCTTTTGGTTATAGGCTTATACAAAATATTTTTTGCAATATTCAAGATATGACAGACTACGTGCTGTTATTTCTCTGAATTATTAAATGTAACTGTCAACCATAAAACGCCCATGTGGGAGAAAGGGGGAAATCACCTATGCCTTGCACAGAAGCATACAAGGAACACATCATGTATACATTCAACGGCTTTTGCAAGACCGTCATACGCTATGCAGCACTCAACGCATGGCGTGACAGGAGCAGACGGCGGCAAAAAGAAATATCCCTTGAATACCTCACAGAAGAAAAGTTTTACCCTTTAGGCACAACAGACAAATATTTTGAAGCACCTTATGAAGAATACCCTATAACGATATGCGGTCAGACAGTTATCCTCACCAATGGGGAGCTTGCCGCCGCCCTGTTTTCCTTGCCGGAGAGAAACCGGGAAATCATATTCCTTTATTTTTTCGGGGATTATACGCAACAGGAAATCGGGAAAATGTACGGACGTTGCCGGAGTACGACCGGGTATCTAATCCGCAGGACGTTAAAACTCCTGCAAAGGAAAATGGAGGTGCTTTCACATGGGGAATCCGAATCTTTTGCCCTATGAAACGATTGTCCGGGCGACCAGCGGAGAGCCGGAAGCCGTGGACGAGGTTTTACGGCATTACAGCAAGCGTATCCGAATCGCCGCCATTGAAAACGGGCATATCGACAGGGATACCGAGGACAGCATAAAACAGCGGCTTGTCACTGCCCTGTTCAAGTTCCGTTTTGATGAACAGCCATACCGAAAAACTGAATAACCGCCGCTACATAGAAGCGGCACACCAAGACAGGAAATCAAAAAAGGTTTCCTGTTTTTTTGCGCCCATTTTTGGCATTTTCAAAAATCGCCAGTATTATGCCGTGCAAAGGGGGATAAAAAGAAATTTCTCAAAATTCCCGCCTATTCCGGCTTGCGTGGTGTTGTAAGGAATGAGGGGAAATTTCCACAAATCAACGTCCATTTTGCTTTTTGCTGGTTTGTAGGTATCAGAGGGAGAAATACCGCCGCTGCTTTGGCAAAATCCCCGCTTGCGGCACTAAAGGTATTGAGGGAAGCCCATACAGAGGAAGCCGCCACTTTTTAAGAGCAAGATTCTACCACAGTACCAAATTTCGCTAATCGCTCAATTTTGTCCTGCGGGAATCTTGTTGGGGTTGCCACCCCAAGCCCGCCTTTTTGCGGCTTGCGCCGCTTGAAAAATCCCCGAAAAAATATTTTCGGATTTTTCAAAAAACACTTCCGCTTTGCCCCCTGTTTTTCTCCTATTGGTGAGAGGGCAAACCATAAAAAGAAAGGAGCTGAAAGCCATGAAAAGATACAACACGCCCCACCGCCACCGGGTAATCAAGACACGCTTGACCGAGGAAGAATACGCCGAGTTTTCCGAGCGTGTCACCCTCTGCAAAATGAGCCAAGCCGAGTTTATCCGGCAAGCCCTTATTAAGTCAAGCATACGCCCGGTTATCACCGTTTCCCCGGTCAATGATGAACTGCTTTCTGCCGTTGGGAAACTCACAGCCGAATACGGGAAAATCGGCGGGAATCTGAACCAGATTGCCCGCTGTCTGAATGAGTATGGCGCACCTTATAACGCCTTCTCCCAAGAAGTGCGAGCCGCCACAGCGGAGCTTGCCGCCTTGAAGTTTGAAGTCTTGCAGAAAGTAGGTGAAGCCGTTGGCAACATTCAAACATATCAGCTCTAAAAATGCCGATTACGGAGCTGCCGAGCAGTACCTAACTTTTGAGCATGACGAGTTTACCATGAAGCCCACCCTTGATAAAAATGGGCGGCTTCTCCCCCGTGACGATTACCGCATTTCCTCTCTGAATTGCGGCGGGGAAGATTTCGCCATAGCGTGTATGCGCTCCAATCTGAAATACGGCAAGAACCAGAAACGGGAGGACGTGAAAAGCCACCATTACATTATGATGTGGTATAAAAAAAGTTGACACCACATTCTCAAGGATTTGAGATATAATCAAGAGAATAAGGAGTGAACAAAATGGCAGAAAACAGACAATATGACCACGAATACAAAGTACAGGCAGTGAAGCTCGCTAAAGAAATCGGACAAGC
>CAJTER010000044.1 GCA_910575405.1 Clostridia bacterium
CCTCATCACGCCCATCGGTTTTGCGCCTGGCATTGGAATTTGGATTCCGTTTGTAGGTAACCGTTGCATCCAATCCCTGATCTCTGTAGTCCTTTACGATGTTGGAAACGGTAGCTTTGCACACACCGTACGCATTCGCAAGTTGCATCTGTGTCAGGTGATTCGGATTATTCTCATCCAGTTCTAACAGGATTTGGCATCTTCGAAGGATGGTTTTGGAGATATCCTTGCTGCGAATCATAGATTGTAGCTTGTTTCTTTCTTCTTCGGATAGCGAAATAGGATATATTTTTGGTCTGGCCATGGTATCTCTCCTTTTTCTTTTATGATACCACATATTACCATATTTGTCAAGCCGACACTACACTAGTTCTATTATAGCAGTCTAAAATAGTATTTATATACTAACAGGGACACCTTTACTATCGTATCATAGGATGTTTTTTCTTTCATCCGATCACGTCACCACTACACGATTCTCCCCAACATAGCTGGGGGATTAGCTCTTTCATTTATCCTTTACTTTGTATTCCTCTTAAATAATTTACAAATCCAGAACAAGCTACCAACATAAACTTTACTTCTTCGAAAGTCGTTTCTGGTCCCCCAATCTGTCCAGCATGCCGGATACTTGATGCATCACTTGTATATCCATACAATTTTTCGAAGGCACATTCCAATACCGGGTGAATATCTATTCCCTTTTTTAATTGCTTAAGTGCATTCCCTAATGTCGTCTTTTTACCTAATATCTCATTGCCATTGCTTCTACAGCGCTTATACTTTCTTTTATAGAATTCTCATAATCTGGGGGTTCATGATCAGCCAGAAGATTTAATGCCTTATTTATGTGCTCATCCACTTTATTCTCTTTGCTCTTCGCCGCTTCCTCTATCTGCGAAATCTCAATATCACTTGTAATCTGTACAATATACCCATTTACAAATCTATAGCCAACGAATTCGGTTTCCAAAACATCATTAAATATATCATACACTTCGAATTGTCCTGGATAGTGTGCTTTTTTATGAAACAATCTTGCTATGTACTCAATTATGGATAAGACACTTGCATAATCTTCTTCATAAATTGTATTATTGATTATTTCAAACATCCTATTTGTCTTATAAGATATATCTGGATTACAATCAATTTGCTGTGAATATACATCACGAAGTATATTTCGCCAAAATTGATTTCTTTCAGTCCCTTGGAAGTCTCTTTTAAATATGACATGAAACATCGCATTAATAATATTAACTAATGCCGTTCGTGTCCTATCATCAAGGCTTTCATATTGCATCTGAAGTATTTATGGGATGAATATTATTTCTATCCGCAAATCCTCCCCTAATTTGTACTTTTAATTCTTTATTATCCAATAAACTCCTCCTTCTCTCTGGGAAGCTCTACCGCGCTTGCCTCCTCCGGCTCATTTGTCCCCAGCTTGCCATGAAAAGCACGGGCCAAAATAGATTTTTTCATGGTGTCTATCTGCTCAAGGACTGATTCAGCGGCTTCTTTAGCTTGCAGTTCCTTAAATAGCAAATTATCTAATATTTCTACCATTTGCTCTTGCTCTGTCTCAATTGGTATAGTAATAGGTAAATTCCTTAAATACCTTAAAGAAACAAATCTCTGTGTTGAGCCTTTTGCTTCTTTATTCATCTTATCTCTGAGTTCCTTTGTTTCAAGGTAATACTTTATCATGTACGGATTGACTTTGCCGATATTTTTGAATAGGGCTATATTTTTAATTGCATAATTGGGTTCTTGCTCAACAACAACAGGATTTCCAATAGTGCCGATCATGGCAAAAAGAACATCACCAATATCAACTTTACTTCGTTCATTAATTTTATCATAATCCTCTTTTGATATAAATTTCACATCCTTATTGGTGATTCCTCCATTTTTTAAATTTTTAGAAGTTACTAAGGCAAGACCTTTATCATGATATTGAGGCGAATCATGCGTACCATCTCTAACGTCCAATATATTTTTGAACACAGTTTTATGCCAACTATCCAACCCAACCCCATGCTCTTCTCTCCACCTCTCCGTCAGCTCCCCGCTAAAGGCCTTATACAAAATAGCCGACTTCCGCAGCTCAAAACCATCCAAAACAGCCTGAGCCTTCTCCTTCGCTTCATCCAGCCTGGCAAACAGACTTTCAATACGGTCAACAATACGCTGCTGCTCGGCAAGGGGTGGAAGCATAAATACTTTTTCCAATATATCAGAACGAGAAATTCCTGGAATTAATCCATTCCCTGCCTCTCTCAATTCATTACAAATATATTGTAAAAAATAGTAAACAAACGTTAAATTTATCTTTTTGTACGGCCGAATTGCCATGATCTGACGGCTTATATTTATGCTATCCTCCTGCTGTATATAAAGTTTCCCTATTGTCCCTTTCACACTAAGAAGAATGTCATTTTTTCTTGAAATAACTTGCGGGGACTCAATCCAACGTTCAGCTTTAAACGTACCGTTATTGATATTGCTTGCCCCAAGGATATATGGTATTCCCACTCCTCTATCGTTACACTCAGATAATGCCACATCACGACCAGAAATCAGTTCAATTGCCCCTCCAAGCCTTACCCAGCACCAATTCCCCGGCACCCCATACGGCTGCTCCTCCTCCGGCACCAGCGCCTGCCGCAGCCTTTCCTCCGGGGTCAGCGCCTTTGCCGCTTTTTTATCTCTCGCCATACTGCACCTCCGGCTTTTCCAGAGCTTTCAGCTCCTTCACCACGCTCATCAACAGATCCGCCGCCTCTTCCAGCAGCGCAATGGCCTCCTCGCCGCTTTCGATGGGATCCGGCAAATCCTCATAGTCCACGATGGAATCGTCGCGAATCAGGCCCAGATCCAGGCTGTTTCCCTTTTCTGCAATCTGCTCACGGGTAAATACGCTGAATCGTTCATCCTGCACCGCATGGCGATCCGCCGCCTCATAGGCTGTTTCAAAATCCGCAAAATGCTCCCCTTTCAGCGGGCTGCTCTTGCCAAAGGATGGCATGTTGGTGCGCAGATCATAAAACCAGACTTCCTTTGTGCTGCCCTTATCCGTCTTTTCGCGGGTAAAAAACAGGACATTGGTTTTGACGCCCTGGGCGTAGAAAATGCCGGTGGGCAGGCGCAGCACCGTATGGAGATTGCATTTGTCCATCAGGTCAACGCGGATCTTTTCACCTTCGCCATCGGCAAAGAGGACATTGTCAGGCAGCACCACGGCGGCGCGGGCCTTTCCATCCGCTTTCAGGCTGCGGTAAATATGCTGCAGGAAGTTCAGCTGTTTATTGCTGGTCTGGAAGGTAAAGTCATCGCGGGTGGCGCGCTCGCCGCCTTTCTTTGTGCCAAAGGGCGGATTCGTCAGAACCACATCGTATCCCGTCAGGCTTTTGCCCATATTGGAAAGGGTATCGCCCAATAAAATATCACCTTCTATATCGTGGAGCATGGCGTTCATCAGGGCCAGCCTGTGAGTATCGTGAACCAGTTCCACACCGGTGAAGGCTTCTTCCCGTTCAAATTTCGCAGCGTCTGCATCAAGGTCAAAAAAATCATCCGTCTGATCCGCTACATAACGGTGGGCGGCGATCATAAAGCCAAAGGTCCCGCAGGCCGGATCGTTGCAGCGTTCGCCGGCCTGGGGTTTCATCAGTCTGGTCATAACGTCGATGAGCACCCGGGGCGTAAAATACTGGCCTGCGCCGGATTTTTTCTCGCTTGCGTTCTTTTCCAAAAGGCCCTCGTACAGGTTTCCCAGTCCCTCTTCACGGGCAGAGAACCAGTCCAATCCGTCGATGGTAGTAATAATTTTCTCAAGGTTTTTTGGCTCGTCGATGTTGGTGGATGCTCCCTGATAGATTTCACGCACCCGGCCTGTACCGTTTTCTCCCAAATGATTGAGCAGATCTTTATAGAATTTTTTCAGCTCGATTCCGCTCCTGGCAGTCAGCTGATCCCATCTGTAAGCTTCGGGGATTTGGCTTTCTGCGCCAGTTTCCTTTGCCATTTTCAGGAATAAAATATAGGTGAGCTCTGTAACATACTGGTGATAGGTAATGCCGTCATCGCGAAGGACGTTGCAGAGGTTCCAGAGTTTTGATACGATTTCCTGTGTGTTCATTATGCCGATTCTCCTCCATCATCATACAGATATTCGTTTAGTTCCAAAACAATGCGTTCCAGCTTATTTCCGAATACTTTGTTGATTTTCGCAAAGCCTCCCTGAGCCTTGAAGCGTCCGTCTTCATCAAAGACCGCTATGTTCAGCACCGATTCTTCCATCAGATATTTTTCCATTCGGCCGATCCAGTTTAACTCCTGCCTGGAAAACTGATGGGCTTTTTTCAGCTTGTCCACGGCCTGCCGGATTCTGGCTTCATGGGAAATCAGGGCAGAGCCGATGGCATAGCGTCGAATCAGGCTGATAATATCCGCCGTTATCTCCTCATTTGTCATCTGTGAAACTGCCGTATTCAGCTGCCGGGCAGTAAAGCCTTCCTGATCCAGTGTCAGGCGCAGAGATTTCAGGCTTTCACGGGTCAGCTCCTTTGGTCTGGTGCAGACGATATTCAGGGCGGCAATTTGATTGAGATTGTCCTTGACATAGGCTGCAAATGCATCCAGATAATCCTCCGGCCTGCTGCCTTTTCCGTAGCCCCGGCTGTGTTCCAAAAGCTCGTCTTCTTCATCCGATATTACAACAGGGCGGCCGGTCCTGCCTTTTGCCTCCTGAAGCATTTCAAACATATCTGCATAAGCCAGCAGCCGTTTTTTTGCTTCCTCCGGCTTACAGCTCTGTATATCGAGAATAAACTGCGCAGGGTCTTTGCCTCCTGTCATATTGATAAAGTAATCCATGGTTTTACCATCCATATTTCGCTTCTTTCGCTGCAGCTTTGCCAGAATCTGATCAATCTGATACTGGATCTGCTTTTCATCTTCCATCACTTCCAGACCTTCCAGCAGCCCGGTGAAGGTTGCCTTGGGGCTTGCGGCAACCGGTTTCATGGTGCTTAGGGCTTCCAGAGAATCGTAAACGCCTACCGGATCGTAAATCTCAAAATGAGTCTTGTGAATTTTGGGGCAAAGTCTGGTGGCCCGGCCCATCATCTGCTCAAAGAGAATACGGGACTTGACCCGGCGCATGAATACCAGGGTTGTAATTTCCGGCACATCAATGCCTGTAGTCAGCAGATCGACGGTGACTGCAATGCTGGGGAAGCGTTCATTTTTGAAACGATTGACAGCTTCCTGAATCCGCTTTCGATTGCCGCCGCCCACGGAACCGGTGATTTTCATAATGGCATCGTTGTCCACGCCTGTCTGTGCATAAAGCTCTTTGAGAATTTTTACAATCATATCCGCATGCTGGTCATCAACTGCATAAATCAGTGTTTTCCCCTGCTTGTCGGAATCCTCTGGGTCGATATCGCGGGCGATTTCTTCCAAAACGGCTCTGTTAAAGGGCTCGGTAATGACCTGCCGGTTGAAAGCTTCAATATCAAAATCAAGCTCATCATCGAGAAGCTCGGAGTTTGTGATTTCACCGGTAACCGGATCATAGATTGTAAGCTCATCCCCCGCTTTGTAATGGATTCCTTCTCTGCCAAGTCTGGTAGTCAGCTCATGGGGCGCGTCATGGTCCACCAGATAGCCTTCAATCACCGCTTCCCGGTATGTATATTTGTACACAGGCTGCCCGAAGATTTTGGTGGTCTGCAGGGCCGGCGTCGCGGTCAGGGCAATTTTTACAGCATCAAAGTATTCGACCACAGAGCGATATTTGCTCTGATAATCCATCTGATCCCGGTAGAGAAGCTCATCTTCGCCCATTTCCTTATCCAATATGTAGCCTCTGTGTGCCTCATCAATAATGACTAAATCAAAATCGCTGACAGCCGGCATGGAATCCTCGTTGTTGTACAGAATACGCTTTACCATGCTCTGCACAGTTGCAATCTGAAGGCGCGTTTCCCGCTCAGCCTGCTTTTCTTCCAGGCCGTTGATATTGTAAATATCATGGAGGGACATCAGCTCTTCCAGTTTGACTTCTTTGAACACATCGAAGGCCTGCTGGCCCAGCGTATTTCGATCCACCAGGAAGAGGATTCTGCGAAAGCGGCCTGTTTTCAGAAAGCGGTATATCATGCCCAGTACGGTGCGGGTTTTTCCTGTGCCCGTTGCCATGGCCAGTAAAACATGCTGTTGTCCATTCATAATGGCATTTTCCGCAGCCTGAATGGCCTTCAACTGATAGTCGCGAAGGTTCAGACCGTCCTTGTCACGCAGCAGATCATAAGGCATTTTCCGCAGCGCCTGATTGCGGGCAGCGATATCTTTTTCCAGCAGTTCCAGCATGCCTGCCGGACTCATCCATCCCCTAAGCGCTTTGGGTGCATTATCCGGCTGTCTGAAATCGAGAAACCAGATGCCGCTCTTCGTATCATACTGCTCCAAATACGGCCTGCCGTTGGTAGCAAAAGTGAAAGGAACTTTATAGTTTCCCCATGTTCCCATCTGGTACTCCACGTCGGCGCTTCTGATATTGCGGGAGTATTCCTTGCACTGGTAGTCGATGACCGATGGAATGTCCTTATGAATAGCTTTCGCCTCAATGGTTGCCACCATTTGCTCACCGATAAAAAGCGTATAATCCACATATCCCCGGCTTCCCGCCGCAGAATCCGTAGGCCATTCGGCAATTGCCATATTGCGGCCCTTGATCGGGCGCGTCCCCTTCGAATAGCGCAGGTTTTCCGTATCCGCCTCCCAGCCGACCTTGCGGAGCTGTTCATCGATGAGATAGCGGGTTTCTGCTTCGGATTTGATTCTCTGGCTTGCCGCCCTGCCGGCCTGTTTCTTTCGCTCTTCCTTTGCAACAGCAGGTGCTTTCTCTGCTGCCCTGGCCGCTTCCTCAAGCAGCTTTTCCTCTTCCGCCTTTTCGTTCTCCCTGTCAGCAGAGGCAGGCTCCGGGTTCTCGGACGGCATCACAAAGGGCCTGTTCTGATACTGCCAGTCGCCGTAAGTCTGCATGAACCATTCGCACAGACTGTACGCCATCTGAATCATCGCCCTGCCATCCTTAACGGAAGAATAATTCTCATGAACCGCTTTGTTTCTGATTTTACGAAGAACGTGAAAAAGATCGGCCAGATCGCAGGTAATCATGCCTTCCCGCATCAGCGCATCGATCCTGGCCGCAGCGGTATTGTCTTTGGGCAGCGGGATGCTGTCATAAGTAAAAATCAGGTTCACAATGGTTTCGCCGATCATTCCCAGTTTCATCAGACAGGAATTGGAATCGCTGTACAGGTACTTTTCCGCCAGTTCTCCAAAATTTGCAAGAACCGGGAAGGTTTCGTTTAAAAATGCAAAGTTTGAGCTCATGCAGATTGCCTCCTTTTTCCAGGCTATGCAGGACAATTTTTGATCTATAGTATATCATAGCGTTTCATGTTTTAGAGGATTTTCTTGCATTTTGTAAGCTGTACAAATGAAAATTTATATCCTCCGCTATTGAGAAGTATTATCTGTTTTTGAAAATTAATTGACGTATTTCCGAACTCTGCATATAATAATAATATCAGGCAGGCAACAGCGTGTGTCTGTCCAAGCGCTGAAGCATAGCAGCGTACCGGAAAGCCTTGCTATGCGGAGCTTTCGAGAGGGGTTGTGCAGTGAAACCTCAAACCGGAGTAGGCAGGATGCCCCTATGGCAATTGCTGAAAGAAAATGCTCAAAGTCGCTTTGCATATGCAGGGCGGCTTTCTTTTTATCTGGAAAGGACTTAGAAAATGGATCAATTATTAGAATGCGCTATGGCCTACCAAAACCTTTTGAATACTGCTTATAGAATTGTTTTAGGAAGAAAAGATAAGCTAACGGAACTTCAGCTCTACTTTGAACCGGTAGGCTTCCATCATCTGATTGGCTTGCATAAATTAAGAGATTTACGGATTTCTCGGGCAAGTCGAGAAAAGTTTTCCACGACATATTGAATGGAAAAATTACATATGAATTTATAGCTCAAAGCAAATATTTTTACTTGATTAAACGGCGATTTCTTCCTTTTTCCAATCTTGAAGCACTTTTGGATCAAAACCGGCTCGTATTCCGTTACAGCATGAAATCGAACCAATTTTCCCTGATTGAAGCAGATTACCTACTATCCACTCCATATGAGAAAAATGATATTTACATCTTTCTCGCAGAACAGGAAGACAGTGGAAAGTATTTTTGCCGTTCTTTTTTTCCAAAGGAAGAAAAAGATTACACCAAAGGACAAGCTGTTTACACAATGCTCTATAAAGAAAAAATCTGCTTATTGACAGGGGCAGTACAGATCCAGTATGACCGTCTTACACCAAAAATGTCTAAAAAGGCAAAAAGTTAATTTGTAAATTCATATCCTGGATCCTACTTTTTGCCCTCCGCCCAGGCAGCTCCTGTGAGCTGTCCTCTTTCCACGGAAAGCCCGCCCCTCTCTACTTGTCTTCCATCATGGATTCCACCTGGCTCATTCTTCCGTTCACAATCCCCTCCGAGAGACAGATCTGTCCGCTATAAATCCTTTTTTTCGGCCCATGGAAATACATGACCGCAGCATTTGCACCGGTCCGGCCGTTCAAATTTCAGGTTTTTCGGCGTCAGGTATACCATGCCATAGTAGTGCCACTGTTTGATCAGGCTGCCGCACCGGGGACAGGAATCCATCAGGGGGGCGCCGCACTGATGGCAATGCTCCCCCTTTGCTCTCCGGTAGGTGATATCCACATGGCCGTTTTCGCATATTCTGGCGTAAAAATTACTCATTTCTTATCTCTTATCCTCGCTCCGCATCGCTTCTTTTCACTTGTCCTCCATCATGGATTCCACTTCGCTCATTCTTCCATTCACCAGCTCCTCAGAAAGGCACACCTGTCCGCACTGTGGGCAGCGGCTGACCTTATGGCGAAAGCTTTTGCCCAGATAGGAAAATTGAGCGTCCAGTTCTTCCAGCTCTACCTTGCATTGATCACATATCAGTTTCTGTTTTTTTTCCATTCCAGACTGCCTCCAATTCGATTTTCATTCTGTGGGTATATACATTGTGGATTTCATACCCTTCCACCAAAGGGCTATACTCCACCCAGCAGGTGATGTAGCCGATCTCGTTGTATGCCGTATAATGGCCGCTTTCCGGGTTCAGAGTTCTTCTGCCTGTGGTTTCGGCTCGATCAATTACCGCGCATATGTCCTCTTCCAGAATTTTTTGCTTGTTTACTTTTTCCCGCACTGCATCCTGCATGATGAGGGAATATTGGATTTCTTGTGGTTTCATTTCCATTTCTTCTTTCCAGATTTCTTCGAGTAAACGCTTCTTCAGCAGAGTCCGGTTGTTCCGCCGCCTGGTCAGATCCGGCTGAGATTTAGTTCCATCCGGGTCGATATCAAAGAGCAGATCCAGCAAATGGACGGTTTTCTTTCCCCTGTCGCAGAAAATTTCTTTGCAGTTGGCGCAGTATACAATATAGGGATTCTCGCTCAGTTCCATTCTCTGTCTGGCCACATATTCCGCGAAATCAGGCGCCGCGATGCTCCCCATGCCGCCAAAGCCGCAGCATCCATGGCGATCGCCTTTGGGCAGCTCTTCCGCCTGAACACCTGAAGCGGCAATGAGGCTTCTCACTGCTGCCTGTACTTCCTCTTCCTTGCGGGCGGAGCAGGGATCAAAGATGGAAAAATTCGTTTGTTCTCCCTCTGCCTCTGGTGTGAAGCCCCACTCCTGCATGATTTCATAGAGAGATATGGTTTCAATCTCCGGAAGATACTCTCGCAGATGTTTCTGACAGGACATACAGGCCATAATGAAAACAGGTTTTCCTAAATCCTCCCAATCCTGCCGCAGGCTTTGGATTTCTTCCTTGCGCGCGGCGCTGTTTCCATCCCAGTCCACCGGTACGCTGCAGCACCTGAGTAAAAGGGAAGTATCCGGCTCTTTTGTAAGCAGCCATTTGTAGGGTTTTATCACATACTCAGGATCCAGCGCCCCCAGATTGCACCCGGGGAAAAAGGCGTATGCTCCCGGAGCGCCGGTCGTCCTTTTTAAAGCCGCGTATGGTCCGTTCGCGAATTCCATATCCCGTATGAAGTACTGCCGATAGGCTGCCGGAACTTTGTCAGCCTCGTGCATTTTGTGCCTTGCGTGTTCCACCATGCCGCAAAGATCAATATGCTCCGGACAGACCTCGGTCATCAGATCGCACCTGGTACAGGCCGCCACATATTTTCGCGCCGGGGATTTATGGACAAGGGATCCTGCCGGTTTACAGGAAAGAAAAATTTCGTCCCGCATTTTCACCGGCATTTTCTCAAAATATGCCACCAAATCGCACTGGGCGGCGCAGGCGTCGCACTTACAGCGAATGCAGCGGGCTGCTTCCGCCATACATTCTTCTTCTGTGAAGACCTTATCCTCAGGAGTGACCGGCGGGATCTCCACCAGTTTATCCGCATTGGGAACGCAGCCGGTAGGCTCTGTCACCTCCGGATATTCCAATCTTCCGGCTTTCAAAAAGCTTTCCGCTGAAATGGCGATATCAAGCCCATCGGCAAGAGCGTGCATCATGTCTTTTCCGCATACTTCACCGCCGATGAATACTCCTGTTTCACCGATTTTCATACACCCGCCGGGTATGGGAACGCTAAAGGTATTTCCGCCTTTTCCTGTGGCAATATAGATGATATCAAAGGTCTGCTCCTCTGATTGTGCGTCTGCACTCTGCTCCAGCTGCCCTTCTGCGCCTCTGCAGAGCGGATATATATCCTGGATTTCCGTATTCAGCTTGAGTTCGTATTTTTCATTTTTAAACTGCAGATCAAATTCAGCCATGTAGCGGGCTTCCTCCATCTGCTCTGCCAGCCTGCCTCCGATTTTTCCGCTTTTTTCAAAAATAGTTACAGCGTATTTTTTGGAAGCCATACGGAACGCAAAGCCCATGCCGGAAAGTCCTGCACCAATTACTGCAACGCTCTTTTTTCTGGCAGGCAGATTATATTTATTGGGGGTTTTACGTGTGGCACCTGCGACCACAGCCCGTTCCAGCCCTCTGATCTGCACCGACGCATCAAGGGTCTTTCGGACGCACGCATCTTCACAGTATGCGGGACAGATTTCCGATACGATTCCGGGGAAGGCAACGCAGTCCCGAATGGATTTATAGGCCGCATTGAAACGCCCCTTGGCGATTCGTTCCTGCACGGTCAGGATGTCCATTTTGAAGGGGCACCCATCGGCGCAGGAGGGAATATCCCGCTCTCTGCATACATCAAACTGCTTATAGTAATTTTGCATGTTTTCTCCTTAACATTCACTTTTGCAATTCCCATATTTTATAGCGAAAGCAAAGCTGGTTTCTCCATTTTTTTAACAGAACAGAGCGTACAAAAGGATCGCACGCTCTGCCATTTTTAGAAATCTCGTTTTCCGATTTCCTGTAACATTCTTATTTCCACTGAACGCCTTCCTTACCCAGAGAACCAAATTCCAGGTTTTCCGGTTTGGATGGAGTAAGCGGATTATTTTTGATGTCCTCGATTGCATCATAAAGGTCGGATCCCAAGAAGTAAGCTTCCGGCTCGTTGGGGTTCGGTTCGCCCTTAGCCAGAGCTTCGATTCCTGCCTTAATCTTGTCAGGTGATGCTGGAATTTCGTAAACTCTCACGCCTACCGCATTGTTAATGGCGTTGATTACTGCCATGTGATCGGATGACTGGAATGCTTCGGAGGCTCCGGAAGAACCGAATGGACCTCTCGGATCCGATCCGCCCACGTCGATGGATACCAGCTTATCCGGAACATCCTTGATGTACGGTACTCCTGCACCAAACATATTGGAATGCTTCTTCAGATCATCGTAATTTTCACTGAGGGCAAATCCAATGGCGTGTGAAATACCGCCGTTAATCTGGCCTTCTACCGCCTGAATGTTGCCAGGTTTACCAATCCAGTAAACGCAGGTCATACCGGTACAGGTGGTGTTGCCTGTTGCCACTTCTACATCAACCTCTGCCAGGAACAGCGCATAGGTGTATGTATAAGTCGGGTTTCCGCTTCCATCGTTTGGATCCAGATCATAGAAGTAATCGTATTCGTCTACTGTCGCCCAGTCTCCGTCATATCTTGTCGGAAGGCCTTCAGCGACCATTTCATCGTAGGTTCTGTAAGTGCCGTCCGGCTTTCTCATAGCGTCCGCAATATTCTTGGCTGCTACGATACTTGCTTTACCGTTGGCGTAGTGGGATCTAGAACCTGCGGATTCGCCTGTGTTGGGGCAGTATTTGCTGTCTGTCTGAATCAGCTTGATGTCATCCGGCGTTACTTCCGGGAAGTAAGGCTTCAGAGCTTCCAGCGTACAGATGAGGGAACCCTGGTCGCCGCCCTGGCCCTGATCTTGCCAGGTGTCGTACTTTCTGAACTTCGGTTTGTCTCCCGGCATCAGTTCGATAGCAACATGCGCTTCGTCTACTGCGCCCAGACCTACGTTGTATCCGCCCCACGCGATACCTACGCCCTTCTTGATTTCGTTTGTTGATTCCGCTTTTGCTTTGGCAACAGCTTCGTCATAAAGCGGCTTTAATTTGTCCATCATTTCTTCCATCGGATAATGGAGGAACGGATATTGGTTCAGGTTGTCCTGTCCCGGTCTTGCAATATTCTTGTACCGGATATCGAAGGGATCGATTCCCGCTTTTTCTGCCAGCATATCCACCAGTGCCTCGGAGCATGTAAATGCCTGCGGAGCACCGTATCCTCTGTATGCAGTACCGAAGGAGTGGTTTGTAACTGCTACTCTGGACAATCCTACTGCGTTTGGCATATAGTACGGATAGAACATGAATCTGGAAATCTTCGTCAGCTTGTCGTCACCCAGCTCAATGAACGGACCGTGATCCAGTCCTGCATCGAATTCTCCCGCAACGAACTTGCCGTCCTTATCGCATGCCAGCTTGGCATTGAAGTAAGTCGGGGAACGTTTACCGGACACTGCCATAAACTGACCATAATCCATGGACAGGGAGCATGGCATACCGGTTACCTTTGTGGCAATACCTACCATGGAATAGGTGTGAGCGCTCATTGCCCATCCGAAGGAACCGCCAGTCGGGTTTTCGATTACTCTCAGATTTTCAACCGGAATTCCAATGGCTTCTGCCATATCGTCTCTGTCAAAGTACAGAGTCATGGTCTTACAGTGAACGCAGAGATTGTTATCTTCATCGTAATATGCCTGCATGACGTCGCCCTCAATAGACATATGCGGTTCTCTGGAAGAATAGAAGGACCCCTCTACTGAGTAAGCCGCATCCTCAATGAGTTCCGGAACATGCTCGTGATCTCCCTTGAGTACCGGAAGTTCGGAATAAATGTTCGGGCCGTAAGTATCCGGCATCCAGTCGTGAATTTTCTCAGCGTCCGGAGTAACGGCTTCCAGATAGTTCATGTATTCCGGCAGCGGTTCTAGCTCAACCTTTACAGCAGCTGCGGCAGCTTTGGCATGTGCTCTTGTATCCGCGCATACCAGAGCGACAACGTCGCCATAGTAGAGAATCTTATCTTCTGCCAGAATATGGTGAGCCTGCTGCAGCTCTACGGTTCTTTCTGAGAAGGCGTAGGTCATCAGCTTGTTTGCACCCTCCACGTCTTTGGCAGTAACAATTTTTACTACGCCGGGCATTTTTTCTGCTTCGCTGCAGTCGATATTCAAGATCTTGGCATGGCTGTATTTTCTCGGCTGAACCAGCTCTACCTTCAGCGTTTCTTCCGGCATGTGCAGTTCGATATCATCGCCATAGTCGCATACTCCGCAGGCCTTTGGCATTGCATTTGGACGGATCAGCGGCTTGCCGTAGAAATTGCCCACATCCTTAGACCAGTCATAAGTAATATCTTCCAGCGTCTTTTCTCCGCGCATGATAGCAGCAGCTTCCATTACCGCATCTACGATCTGTTTGTAGCCGGTGCATCTGCAAACATTTCTGTGCTTTTGGAACCAGTCGCGGACTTCCTCTCTTGTTGGGTTATCGTTTTCCTGAAGCAGCTGGTAAGCGGAAACGATGAATCCCGGGACGCAGAAACCGCACTGTACAGCGCCCAGATGTACCCATGCGTACTGAAGTGGATGAGGGTGAAGTACCGTACCGATTCCTTCAATCGTCGTAACGGAACTGTACTCTTTGATCGCTTCGATTTTCCTTGTACAGGAACGAACTACTTTTCCATCCAGAATGACAGAGCAGGCTCCGCAGACACCAGTTCCGCAGCCTACTTTTGTACCTGTCAGGCCCAGACGGCGCAGCACGGATGCCAGCGTGTCTTTTTCCGGGTCACAGATAAACATACGATCCGCGCCGTTGATGTTCAGAGTCATTTTCTTCAAATTCATAATTGTTTGCCTCCGTTTTTTTAATCCTTACTTTAACCTGGTACGGATCGCCTGAGCCTCGCGTTTTGGCACGACTGCCTTAATTCCAGAAAATCCGTACACTTGCAACAACTCCTCAAAAATAAAGACCCTTTCGCGTGTTACGAAAAGGTCCTGATCTGCTGCTCGTCTGCGGGCTTCTATCCAGGTAATCGGTATGTCTGAGTGTTTTACCCTGAACATCTCAAAAAAGCAAAATTCATGATACAGAAAAGCAGGCGCAAAAGCTCCTTCTGCACTGCTCTCTGCAGCAGTATGGCTATCTTATCCTTTCCAAACACGGGAGGCCTGCATGTTTCCATACAAACCCTATCGGTTCAGCACCCCGTACTCTGCCAAAAGGTTAGGGAGTCAGAACTCGGATCTCTATTCACTTGTTACATTGTTATTATTTTATCAGTAAGTTCAGAAATCTGTCAACCGCTTATCTTGACTTTTTTTGAATTGATTTGCTGTTTCATATGCTATTTGTTTGCGAACATAAAATTTTATGAGAATTGATCTCAATTTAAAGACTTCCATTCTCATATTTGCTTCTGATTATACCCATTGAATGTCCGCTCTCTTAAGTCGCTGCGGAATATGCAGGTATGTTTCCCCCTCTGGATAGCCTGCCATAAAGGCTCCGTAAAAGCTGTTGTTTTCCGGAAGCTCCGGCAGCAGTTCCTGAAGCTTTGGTACTGCATTGCAAAGCCTTGTCAGATAACCTGCCCAGCAAGTGCCGATGCCCCGGGCCTGTAAAAGCAGCTCTGCTGTACTCATGGCAATGGCCACGTCCTGCGGAGAATTGATAGCATTGTTTCTTGCGTAGCATAAAATCAGAATCGGCGCTGTCCCCATGACCACATTGTTTCCTTCCTCTTCATACTCGCTGGCAATTTCCGGCGAGGTTCCCGTTTCTTTTACGTATTCCAGGATTGCCTGCATCATAGCTTCAATAGTATCCTTTGAATCGACTACCATCCACTTTGCCGGATGCTGGTTCTTTGCGCTGGGCGCCCAGGAAGCAAGCTCCAGAGCATGCTGGATCTCCTCCCGGCTAACCGGGGTTTCCTTGAAATGGCGGTAGGAGCGTCTTGTCATAATGTGGTGCTCCAATTCTTCCTTAAAGCCTTCGGAAAGCCGGGGCAGCTCCTGGTCCAAAACTGCCTCCCTGTCACCAAAGGAAATGGCACTTGCCGGACACGCTGCCGCGCAGTGCATGCATTTGAGACAGACCTTCCCTTCCTTTAGCTCCGGCATTTTGCCCTCTGCCTGCAGGACAGTAAAGGGACAGACCCTGACACACGCCAGGCAGCCTCTGCAAAGCTCTTTATTTACCGTAATCATATCAAAAACCTCCTTAATAATGTGCTGTATTGTTCTATAACGGCTTTATTGCCCTCTATATGATCTCATACCTGCAGTCTTCAAAAGCAAGGTCAAACTGACAGATACCCCTGTATTTACAGTAGGTACAGGCGCTCATATCACTGGATTTTTTTGGCATAATGCGGATATTTCCCGCCGCAAGATCGCCGCATAACTCCTTTACCTTGGCCTTTACCTCCTCCTGCAGCTCCCGGAAGGCCGCCTCATCCAAAATCTTTTCTGGGCCTGTTCCCGCGATTCCTTTCTGTGTCCGGCGCACTGGAATGATATCCGAATAACCGGAAAATTCACCTGTAATTTCTTCGATGACCTCCGGGGTATCCACTGCAATGCCGTCCATGCGGCAGGCCTTTTTCGCTGCTTCCTGCACCTTTTCCGTAATCTCCTCCGGTCGGATATTATCCGCATTGACAGAAGGTTCCTGAATCAGGAAGTAAAAGACGCCTGCCGGCTCCCGCTTAGCTTCCTGGGCTGCCTGAAGGTACAGCATCAGCTGAAGGCGAAATCCTTTTTTCGCTTCTCTGGTACTAAAGGATTCATGTCCGGTCTTATAGTCGATGATTTTCACCCTGCCATCCTCCAGCACATCCACCCGGTCGATCTTTCCTTCAAGGAGCACCGTTCCCTGGGCCGTATCTACGGTAATGGGAGCCAGCTTTTTCCCCCGGCCAAAGGTTTGTTCAAAGGCCATAGTCCGGATGCTGCCTCTCCGCACATGGTCAATGAGAACCCAGCTTATCTCACTGCAGATTTCGCCCAGCCGTTTGCTGCGGTAAGCTTCTTCATTTCCCGCTGCCAAAAGACCTTCCCGGTACTTGCGGCTCTCCGCTTTGAGAATCTCAGAAACCTTTTGCTCACACTCCCTCTTTGTCACCGTCATCCAGCGGGAAGCTGGATGATTCACAGCAAGCTCTCCGGTTGTCAGCCAGCGGGAAATTTCCATGAGACAGGTGTGGTACAGATCCCCCAGTTCTCTGTCGCCTATTTCATAAATGCGCTGCTCCTGGGGACGAAGTCCGTAGCCGATAAAGTGGGAAAACGGACACCTGCTGTACTGTTCCAATCTGGAAGGGCTCAGGATCAGCTCTTCTGCCTGGCGTTTTTTGAACAGCTCCTCGATAAAACGACTTTCCAGCTCCTTCTGGCGATTTGTAAAAAAGAGACCTTCTTCCACCTTTCCCAGGCTTCCCCGCTTTAAATACCAAGAAGCGGCATGCCTCCACTCTGGAGCCAGCGCCTCCCCATCCATCATACGGCGCAGAGCTGCCGTGATATGCTCCAGGCCTGCCTTTTCTGCCTGAAGCAAGTTTTCCGGTTTTCCGCTGCTGACCAGATCCGGCTGCACTTCCACATTCGGATAAATATCTCTCAGCTTTGTAAAAATCTGCGAGGGCCGAATTTCCTTTCCTTCGCTGTCAGACACTGAATAGCTGACCCACAGCTTTTCCGAAGGCCTTGCCAAATTTTTGTATATACCCAGCTTTTCCTCTTGAGTCCGGATTTCATCTACCTTGCAGATTTCAATCTCCCGCTCAGTAAGAAACTTCTTTTCATCTTCGCTGAGGATACTGTCAGAAGGTGCGGAAGCTGGAAGCAATCCTTCGTTTGCCCCCAGGACAAACATAGCTTTTACCCGACTGCTTCTGGTTCTCTGCATGGTCCCCATAATGAGACCGTCTGCGGAAGGCGGCAAAAGCCCTACCTCTATGGATTCAAGCCCTGCCTTCAATATGTCGCCAAAGCCCTGTGCCATCAGGCGCTCCTCTCCCACGATTTCCACAAACTGATCCAGCACATCCATGACAAGGCCCCACACCTGGGCAGTCTCTCCTGCAGCATGGAGCATTCCCTGTTCTTCCTGCTGCCGCATCATTTCTTCCAGCCGCTGAGGCAGCTGGTATTCCTCCGCCAGATAGCGGTATAAAATCCGCACCCGCTCCTTCACCGTCTTTCCTGCTGAAAATTCCTTGCGAAAAGGCTCTGTAAAGCGAAGCAGCTCCTGCCGATCCTCCTCCAGCTCCAAAAGGACCGCCTCTCCATATTCAGCCTCTCCCCTTGTGAAAGGCTGCTTCCACCTGTTTCCCTGTATCCGGTACTTACGGGCGTAATTTTCCAGCCGCTCAATTTGCTCCCAGGAAAGAGAAGTCAAACCGGTTTTCAAAAAACGAAGCACATCCTCCGTGCGGTAGCCTCTGCTGACGATCTCCAAAAGGGATAACAAAAATACGGATGCCGGATTGTGGATGATGCTCTGCTTTTTGTCGAGAAACAGCTCCATGCCGTACTGGGAAAACACCCGTTTTGCAACGCTTCCCCGCTTTTCCATATCATTGCAGATGAGAATAATATCCCGGTAAGCAAAGCCTTTATCTCGAACAAGCGAAAGAACCTCTGCCGCTGCGGACTCTGCTTCGCCGTAAAAATTGGCGGCTTTTACAAGGGTAATTCCTTCGCTGTCTTCTGCTTTTTGAGAGGGAATGGAATAGATCTCCTGCTCCAGGGCAAGGATCGCCTTTTTTTTATCGGTAATGCGGTACTCATCTGAGATGGGCCTTGCTTCCCAAGGGATGTCGGCTTCTTCCGCCAGATGACAGAATTTTTGCATGATCCGCTCGGGCAGAGCAAACACTTCCTGATCCCGCCCCTGGCTGCTGTATGTAAGGATCAGATTCACCTGCGGCGCTGTCTTTATCAACTGCTCTACTACCTGGGTATTTTTCGGAGTAAAGGAGTCAAATCCATAAATCCATATCTGGCAATTTTGGAGCCGCTTTGATTCCCGAATTTTGTCTGCGTAGAGACTCACATAATCCTCTGTATCCAGGTATTTCCCCTGAATCTGCTCTTCATAACAGCGAAAAATAAGGCTGATATCTCTCAGCTTTCTTTTTAGAAACGCACCTTCCGGCAGTTCGTTTGTAATTGACTCCAGCTCCTGCGGATCAACACCATACTGCTTTAGCTCAGAAATAAAGTTATTGACCATTTCAATAAAGGACTGCTTTTTTTCCAGCCCTTTGTAAAGCTCCAGTGTTTCCCTGTTTTCCCCTAAAATCTTTGTCAGCAGCATGTGCCGCCCGTATTTGTCGATGAGTGCGGTCCTTCCGCCGCCCGTTTCGGCGAGAACCTTCAGTCCGAGACGCGAAATACTGACAACCTCCAGATCCATCAGGCCCTTTGCTTGCAGATAAAAAAAGGCATCCCTCTCTGCCTGTAAGGTAAACTGATCCGGTACCAACAGCAGGGTTTTGCCTTTTATTGAATCAAAGAGAAATCGATCTTTGTTGATATTTTCGCGGCCGTAAAAAATATGAAACATACGTTTTTCTCCTTTCCCGCCATTCAGCAGGTTTCCAGTGTGAATTCACGAAAAATATCGGCCACTGTTTCGATCTTACTCGCCTTATAGATTTTGCTGCCGCAGAACATCAGACCATTTTTCAGATCCCCCAGTGCTGCATTGATGAGCCCTTGGGTAATGCATCTGGGGTCCTCCCCTACTCTGGCAGAGTAAGGCGTTTCAATCACCCTTCCCGGGAAGCCCTCCGGCCCTGCTATGAAGGTCATATCTTTTTCACGGCACTTTAAATAGGCCTCTTTAAATTCCGGACATGCATTGCATTCTTCCGTAGTTACAAAACGACTTCCCAGCTGAAAGCCGTCCGCTCCATAGGCGTATGCCTTTTCTGCATCCTCTCTGGAATAAATGCCGCCGCATACAATGAGAGGACAGTTATCCAGCGATTCCAGCTCACCTTTGATATCCGCAATATTTTTGTAAAAATCCTCCACTGCAGCTTCGATCTGAGATTCCTTGATTCCCAGGTATCCTCCTGCTAATGGCCCCTGAAAGATAAATCCATCCGGCATCCGGTTATATTTTTTCGTCCAGTTGCGGATTAGAATATTCGCAGCCCGCTTTGAAGAAACCACGGGAACCAGGGCAACCTTTTTATCTCTGCAGTAGCCCGGCAAATTGGTCGGTATACCGGCTCCGCAGACAATAACCTCGGCTCCTGCCTCTACAGCCGTTTCTACGTATTCCCCGCAGTGGCGGGAAGACCACATGATGTTGACGCCTACCGGTCCTCTGTTCTCCGCATCGGAGGCAAGCTCAAGGGCCTTTTTGATTTCCTGCCGCAGCACCCGTTTGTTGGCCTTTAGCGGATTTTCGGAAAAATCTTCTTCACGAAAGCCGATCTTGTGAGCCGCAATCACGCCTACGCCTCCCTGCCTTGCCACAGCAGCCGCCAGCCTGCTCATGGACATCCCAATGCTGAGGGCTCCCTGAAAGAGAGGAACCGGAACTCTTACCTTCCCCAGATTCATGGGTTTCATGCGGAATGGCCCCGGCTCCTTTGGAGGCGGATTTTTGCGCATTACAAGGTACTCGTTCATATTGTCAATAGACTCAATAAACTTTCCAATCTGATCTTCCGGAATCTGATTGATGGCATCGGAAATCATTTCCCTGTGAAACTGTTCGTGCTCCCGAACAGCCTCGGCGCCTTCTTCCGTTAATCTGATTTTTACAATGCGCCGGTCTTCGGGAATGCGAAACCGCTGCGCATATCCCTTTTTCACCAGTCGGTTGATGGAGGCCGTCAGGGTGCTCACATTGATTTTCAAAGCAGCTGCCACCTGACTCATGGTCTTGGATTTACCCTCGCCAATGGCAACAAGCGTGTGGAGCTCTTTTACAGATAAATCCCGGTGGGTGGATTCTCGCATTGCTTTTTCCTCCAGCTTCAGCACCACATTAAAGATGTTCACCAGTATATCGTTGATTTTTTTTACATTATCCACCGTCTGCTCCTTACTCGAACATGAACATAATTTCACATCTGCAGGCCAGCTTATCTCCCACGTAAGCTTCTGCTTTTCCGGTTCCGGCGCGGCTCCGCAGCTTTTCAAACTGTACGTGCAAGGTCAAAGTATCTCCCGGAACCACCTGCTGCTTGAATTTCGCTTCTTTTATGGAGCCGAAGAAGGCCAGCTTTCCTTTATGCTCCGGCATGGAAAGTACCGCAATGGCGCCTGCCTGTGCCAGAGCTTCTACTTGAAGAACTCCCGGCATTACTTTTCTTTCCGGAAAATGCCCCTGGAAATAGTACTCCTCTTCTTTCACATATTTGACTGCTGTGATGGATTTTCCGGCTTCCATTTCCAGCACTTCATCCACCAGAAGAAAAGGTTCTCTGTGTGGTATAATTTCTTTGATTTGTTCCTGGTTTAACAGCATATTATCACCTTTCCCAAGCTTTACTTTTTAAATTTCTTTACAATGATGCTCCCGTTGTGTCCGCCAAAGCCGAGGGAATTGGACAGCACATAATCCAGCTCAGCCGCTCTGCCCTGGTTTGGAACATAATCCAGAGTCAATTCCGGATCCGGTTTTTCCAGCCCAATTGTGGCAGGGATAAAGCTGTCGTTAATTGCTTCCACGCAAAATACGGTTTCAATTCCGCCTGCTGCTCCCAAAAGGTGGCCTGTCATGCTCTTTGTCGAGCTTACCGATACCTTCGTATCATCGCCGAATACTGCCTTGATGGCATTTGTTTCAAAGAGATCATTGTATGGAGTTCCCGTACCATGAGCATTGATATAGTCGATATCGTCTGGCACAATTCCAGCCTCACTGATTGCAAGGGACATGGCCTTTGCAGCGCCCTCTCCGTCCGGTGCGGGCGAGGTGATGTGGTAAGCATCACAGGTTGCGCCGTAGCCTGCAATTTCTCCATAGATATGTGCTCCCCGTGCCAGCGCGTGCTCCATCTCTTCCAGAACCAGAAATCCCGCGCCTTCTCCCAATATGAATCCGTCCCGCTCCAGATCAAACGGTGTAGAACATCTTGCCGGGTCTGTCCTTGTGGACATAGCCGTCATATTTGCAAAGCCGGAAAAACATACGGAAGTAAATACGGACTCCGCCGAACCTGCCAAAATCACATCCGAGTACCCATGCTTGATATTGCGGAACGCTTCCCCTACGCTGTGAGTTCCCGAAGCGCAGGCAGAAACAACACCAAAGCAGGTTCCCTTTGCGTTAAACTTAATTGCCAGATTTCCGGATACTGCATTGGGCATTACCATAGGTACGAGAAGCGCGGAAGCTCTTGTAACATTATCTTTTTTTACACATTTTGTTACTTCCTTTTCCAGCGTAGTGATGCCTCCAATTCCAGTTCCTCCGAAAATTCCAAAACGTTCCGGTTCTACATTTTCACCACTGACAATTCCCGAATCCTTCATCGCTTCCGCTGCGGCTGTCAGAGCAAACTGGGAGGATCGATCCAGTCTCTTTGCCGCCCGTTTGTCTTCGAATTCAAAGTCTTTTACTTCCGCGCCCATTTTTACCTTATGGGGCTCTACATCAAACTGGGTGATTTCCGCGATACCGATCTTTCCTGCCTTTATGTTTTCCCAGGAATCAGAAACTGTATTTCCCACAGGAGTTATGGCCCCCCGGCCTGTAATCACTACTCTTTTTTCCATATACTTCCACCAATCCTTTCTTTGCCTTTCGGCTACATTGTTAATCCTCCATCCACGCAGATAGTCTGTCCTGTAATATAGGAAGCGCCATCTGAAGCCAGGAATAACGCGGTCTTTGCAATATCCTCCGGCTTTCCGGTCCTGCCTATGCTGATGGACTCTGCGATTTTGGCTTTCTGATCGTCTGTCATCACAGCCGTCATATCTGTGTCAATGAATCCCGGCGCAATGGCATTGACGGTGATGCCCCGTCTGCCCAGCTCTTTTGCCGCGGACATGGTCATGCCCATGATGCCTGCCTTTGATGCGCTGTAATTGATCTGTCCCGGATTTCCCTTTACTCCTGCAACAGAAGACAGATTGATAATCCGCCCTGAGCGCTGTTTGATCATGATCTTTGCCGCTGCACTGAGAAAATAGAACGCTCCGTTTAAATTCGCGTCGATTACGTCCGTAAAGTCCGTATCCGACATTCGCATGATCAGTTTGTCCCGAGTAATACCCGCATTATTTACAAGAATATCCACTGCTCCAAAGGACTCTTTTGCCTTTGCCGCGGCCGCCTTTGCTGTCTGCGGATCCGCTACATCTCCCTTCAGAAGCTCCACTTTTGTGCCGTACTTTGCCAGCTCTTCTGCTGTTTTACTGGCCTGTTCGTCGCTGCTTCTGTAGCACAGCAGCACATTGGCGCCATTTTTGCAAAATTCCTCTGCAATGGCTTTTCCGATTCCCCGCACGCCGCCTGTTATAATTGCTGATTTTCCCTTTAACATACTTATTCTCCTTCTTTCAGAGCCTTTAGTCCTGCGGTAGTGCTCTGCAGGCTTTCCGCATCTTCAATATTAAAACGGTTCAGGCTGGCTTCCGTCTTTTTTGCAAGCCCGGAAAGAGTCTTTCCCGGCCCGATTTCAACGAGGACTTCTGCCCCGTCCCGTTTGAAGTTACGGATGGTTTCTTCCCAGTATACCGGACTCATGGCCTGGCGGGACATCACATCTGCCAGATAGCCGCCCGCATCCGTTCCATCAAAATCTCGCATCATATCCTCTGCTGTTATATTGGCATATATCTTTGCATTCGGTGCCTTCAGTCCCGCTTCCTTTAAAATCGTTTTCAGCTCCTGGGCTGCCGGAACCATCATGGGGCTGTGGAACGCTGTTCCTACTGGGAGCACCTTTGCTCTGATTTTTTTTGCCTTTGCTGCATCCGCAAAACGGGCTATAGCGTCTTTATCTCCTGCTACAACGGTCTGTACTGGTGAGTTAAAGTTTACCCCTTCCAGGATTCCGTCTTCTCTTGTTTCTTTCACAAGTTCTAAAATAGCTGACCGTTCTCCCATAGCCGCAGCCATTTTCCCCCGGGGCTGTCCGTCTGGCCCAAGTCCTGCCTCGTTCATCAGCTGCCCACGCTTTGTAACAATTTCCATTCCCTTTTTGATATCATCAATGGAACCTGCCGCAGTCAGGGCCGCATATTCTCCCAGACTAAAGCCTGCATATCCAAGGATTTCTACATCCTCAGAAAGACCTTCCTTTTCCAATGCCTCTAAAAAGGCTCTGTATGCTGCCATAGTTACCGTATACACGCAGGGCTGCGTTACGTGGGTCTGTTTTAAGACTTCCTCATCCCCTTCAAAGCACCAGTTTTTTACCTGTTCCCCTGCCAGCTCAAAAACTTCCTTTGCTGCTTCATAAGTCTCATACAGGTCACTGCCCATTCCCGGATACTGTGCGCCCTGCCCTGCAAATGTGATCCCTATCTTCATAAATCTCCTCTGCCTCCTTAAACATTTCCTCTATAATCTCTGCTGCCGGCTGCTCTTTTTTTACAAGCCCCGCAATCTGTCCGGACATGATGTTTCCATGCTCCGCATCTCCGTCCCGCACTGCTGCAGCCAGCGTACCCGTGCAAAGCTCATTGATTTTTTCAATGTCTTCGTTTTTCTTCTCCAGTGCGAGAATTTCCCTTGCCAGCTTATTTTTAATGACTCTTACCGGGTGACCCGTGCTCCTGCCCGTTGCCACGGTAGAGGAGTCCTTTGCTTTTAAAATTGCAGCTTTGTATCCCGGAGCTACGATACATTCGTCTGCTACCAGAAATCTCGTTCCTATCTGTACACCCTTTGCGCCCAGCATGAAGGCTGCTGCAATTCCCCTTCCATCCGCAATACCGCCTGCCGCGATGACCGGGATCTTGACTGCATCTGCAATTTGTGGAGTCAGAGCCATTGTGGTGGTTTCTCCAATATGCCCACCGGCTTCGGTTCCTTCTGCCACAACCGCATCAGCGCCAGCCCGCTCTACGCGAATTGCGAGAGCCACGTTTGCCACAACTGGAACGACTTTGATTCCGCATTCCTTCATTTTCGCAATATATTTTCCCGGGTTTCCTGCACCGGTTGTTACTACAGGAACTTTTTCTTCGCATACAACTTCAATCAGTTCTTCCACATTGGGAGCCAGCAGCATGATGTTGACGCCAAAAGGCTTTTCTGTCATTTCCCTTGTCTTTTTAATCTGATCTCTCAGCCAGTCCGCTGATTCGCCTCCTGCGGCTATGATCCCGAGGCCGCCCCCATTGCTTACTGCTGCCGCAAGCTTGCACTCCGCAATTCTCGCCATTGCGCCTTGGATAATTGGATATTCGGTTCCTAAAACTTCACATATGTTTACCATCTGTTCTTCCTCCTGCTCTTACCGTTTTTCACCACTGTGTTTACCACTGTATAATTGCGGCAGCGGCACATAATCCGCCGCCAAAGCCCATTACCGCTACTTTATCGCCTTTTCTTATTTTACCAGTTTTCTGCAAATCATACAATGCCATTGGAATACTTGCTGAAGAAACATTTGCGCTTTTATTAATGCTGATCTGAAATTTCTCCAGGGGCTGATTCAGCCTGCGGGCTGCCGCATCCATAATTCGAAGGTTCGCCTGATGAGGTACGAACCAATCAATATCATTCAGGGAAAGCCCTGCTTTTTCAAGAGCAGCCAGGGTCACCTCTTCAATGGAATTAACGGCGAATTTAAAGACCGCTTTTCCCCGCAGAGACAGATGCTGGTACGCTTCTTTATCCTCCCAGAAGGGGATCGCTTTGTAGCCCTTCCCGCAGGTGAGAACACCCTTGTGATCATCGTAATTTTTTAAGTAAGTAGACAGGATTCCCGGTTCCTCAGGGCTGTACTCCAAAACGGCAGCCCCAGCTCCATCCCCAAAGAGGATGCAGCTGGATCGTTCTTCCCAGTTTGTAATCCTTGAGAGACGCTCTACACCGATAACAAGGGCCCTTTTTACCTCCATAGTTGCTGCGCCGGGAACCATCCCATTTTTGATTATAGCCTCTGCTGTCCACATGCCATACATAAATCCGCTGCAGGCCGCGTTGACATCAAATGCAACTGCATGTTCCAGGCCCAGTCTTCTTTTTACCTGAGCGCTGGTTACCGGTACCATATCGTCTGGTGTTACTGTGGCAACTAAAACCAGACCAATGCTGTTTCTGTCAATGTCTCCCAAAGCCTCCTCTGCTGCTCTGCACGCCATATCCGTTCCTGTTTCAGTTGTTGCAATATGTCGCTGCTCAATACCGGTTCGTTCTATGATCCAAGTTCGATCCGTATCGACCAGATGGGAAATATCATCGTTTGTCACAACCTTTTTCGGAAGATATTTCCCCAGTCCTATGATTCCTACTCCCAAACTCGTCCTCCTTAAACAATTATTTTGATTATCAAACTATTTTATATTATACCTTATTTTTTTCAAACCGTCAATAAAGGCTGCGGAATTTGAAAACCTGCCTTGAAAGCCGGAGTATTCTCAGGTATAATCTACCTTGTCGCGCTTATCACGCATCTGATGGGCGCATCCGGGATTTCGCATATCATCAATACCGCAGAGCGACTTTATCTCTGCTGCATGACCAAGAATGAGGAGCATTTATGAGTATTTTAACAGTTGAACATTTGTCTCATGGTTTTGGTGACAGAGCCATTTTTAATGATGTTTCCTTCCGTCTGCTAAAAGGCGAACATATCGGACTTGTGGGGGCCAATGGCGAAGGAAAGTCTACTTTTTTGAATATAATTACCGGGAAGCTGATGCCCGATGAAGGAACGATCCAGTGGGCGAAGAACTGCCGGGTCGGTTATCTGGATCAGCATACTGCTCTGGAAAAGGGCATGACTTTGCGGGACGTGCTGAAATCCGCCTTTGCCTGGCTCTTTGATATGGAAGCCCGCATGAACGAAATTTGCGATGCTCTGGGGACAGCCGGCGAGGAAGAAATGGAAGGCCTCATGGAAGAGCTGGGAGAAATTCAGGATATGCTGACCGCTCATGACTTTTATATCATTGATGCCAAGGTGGAGGAAGTAGCCCGCGCTCTGGGGCTTGCGGACATCGGTCTTGAACGGGAGGTTTCGGAGCTTTCCGGCGGTCAGAGGACAAAAGCATTGCTGGCAAAGCTGCTGCTGGAAAAGCCGGACATTCTCCTTCTGGACGAGCCCACCAATTATCTGGACGAGGAGCATATCCAGTGGCTAAAGCGCTATCTTACGGAATATGAAAATGCCTTTATTCTCATTTCCCACGACATTCCCTTCCTCAACAGCGTCATCAACCTGGTCTACCATATGGACAATCAGGAGCTGAACCGCTACGCAGGCGACTATGACAAGTTCCAGGAAGTCTATGCTGTAAAAAAAGCTCAGCTGGAAGCGGCCTACAAGCGGCAGCAGCAGGAAATCAGCCAGCTGAAGGATTTTGTGGCGCGAAACAAAGCCCGAGTGGCCACCAGAAATATGGCCATGTCCAGACAGAAAAAGCTGGATAATATGGAGCTCATTGAGCTGGCGGCGGAAAAGCCAAAGCCGGAATTCAACTTTAAAAAGGGTCGGACTTCCGGAAAGGTGCTGGTGGAAACAAAGGATCTGATTATCGGCTATGACGAGCCCCTCTCAAAGCCTTTGAATCTCTATATGGAGCGAGGCCAGAAAATCGCTATGACGGGCGCCAACGGTATCGGCAAAACGACTCTGCTAAAAAGTATCCTGGGTCTGATCCCTCCCCTGTCCGGAAGCTGCCGGCTGGGAGATTATCTGGAAATCGGCTATTTTGAGCAGGAAATGCCTCCTGGAAACACCAATACCTGCATTGAGGAAATGTGGAAGGAATTCCCGGGCCTAAATCAGTTCGAAGTGCGGGCAGCCCTGGCGAAATGCGGCCTGACCACAAAGCATATTGAAAGCCAGGTGCGGGTCTTAAGCGGCGGCGAGCAGGCCAAGGTCCGGCTCTGCAAACTGATAAACAGGGAAAGCAATCTGCTGCTCTTGGACGAGCCTACCAATCATCTGGATGTGGACGCAAAGGCGGAGCTGAAACGGGCTCTGGCAGAATATAAAGGAAGCTTTCTCATCATCTGCCACGAGCCGGAATTCTATCAGGATCTGGTGACGGATGTGTGGGACTGCAGCCAGTGGACGACCAAGGTATGGTAAAAAGATAGGCTGCTGCATTGGAAAAAGGATATGCAGCAGTTCTTTTTCTCTCATAAATTCATCAGCGCATACAGCGGCAGGTTTGTCATCCACTCCTGCTCCCTGTAATCGGCCATGGAAGTCCGAACGGCAAATACAGGAGAAAATTTATCACAATATGCTCTCAGGCTCTTTGACTTGAGGTTTTCCTCTGCCTTCACCTCCACCGGAACTACATGCCCCTCTTTCTGAATCAGAAAATCCACTTCATTATGGGAAGACACAGAATAATAATAAGGTGTATAACTCGTCTCTGCCAGGATCTGCTGCAGAACATACTGCTCCGTCATAGCGCCTTTAAATTCCACAAAAATATCGCTGCCTTCCAGTATGGATACAGCCTCCAAATCACTCATTGCCCCCAGCAGGCCCACATCCAACAGATAAATTTTAAAAGCTGAAAAGTCCATATAAGCTTTCAGAGGCACCGCGGGC
This sequence comes from Clostridia bacterium, assembly GCA_910575405.1. GTDB lineage: Bacteria > Bacillota > Clostridia > Peptostreptococcales > Anaerovoracaceae > Hominibacterium. The sequence continues at coordinate 28,328 of CAJTER010000044.1, forward strand.
TTTTGAACCCGATACACTTTTTTAATCAGTCCGCAGTCCAAGAGCCATTCAATTGCAAGCTCAAAATCCCTGGATCTGGCCCCCTGCTTGATTTGTCCGAAAAAGAATTTTTTATTTTCTTTCGCCAGCTGCATGGGTATAGAATTCCATACCATGCGAATACGCGGCAATTCGATCCGCTGCGTATGTTTGCTGAAATCATCTTCATATAGCTCAAGTATATTTTTTTGAATTCTGCGCACTGCGGCAACATCTTCATTCTGCGCATATTCCTTTACCGCTTCTGGCATTCCGCCTACATAATAGTAGATTTTCAGCCAGCTGATATACCGGTTCGCAAATATGCGGATGAGTTCATAATCTTCGCTTTCCAGCAAATTCGCAAGCTGCTCTTCTCCCATAGCGAGCAGAAATTCCCGGTAACTCATAGGATGGAGCTCTAAGGTATTTACTTTCCCCACAGGAAAGGAAACTCCTTGATGGATTGCCACTCCCAGAAGAGAGCCTGCCGCGATAATTGCATATTCCGGGGCATTTTCACAAAAATACTTTAAAGAAGAAATGGCATACGGCGCTTCCTGAATCTCATCGAATATAATCAGCGTCTCACCAGGCTCTGGCTTTACTTTTGTCTCAATGTTAATTGGAGGGAAGCCCCTTCTTTTCTTACAGCCCTCGCATAAGTTCCTCAAAGGCATCTTCATATGGAACTGCCTCTCCAGCCTCTGCCTGTGCAAGTCCTGTCTGCATCATCTGGTCAAACTCTTCATCTGTCATAGCATCGCGCAGCTTTATTCCGGAAGGGAGTTCAATGGAAAAGGGAATCCCCCTCCTCAAAATCACCTGCCTATAGGTCATATTAATAAAAGCAGAAACCGATACTCCAAGGCTTTCCAAAATTGATTCTGCCTGTACCTTAATATCCGGTTCAACTCTTACGTTCACATTTGTGCTCCTTGCTGCCATACTGCACCTCTCTTTCCTTTTTCTTTTATTATGGCTTATGTACCGCAAAACGCAATACACTTTTTTCATTGTCTTCTCAAATACAAAAGAGGCAGCCATCCACTGCCCCTTTGCCCATTCGCCTGTTTTCTTTTACCGAATTTCTGCTGCTACAGCCGCTACTCCCAGTATCCCGGCTCTAGATCGTGCGGATCCTCCTGATAGCTGAAGGAATTGTTCAGATCCGGCGTTTCATTTTCGCCGTTTCCCAGATCTTCCGTCAGAGTAGCATCAATTGCGCTGATGGTTTTATCATCTTCCGTGCTGAGCTGAACCCGGAAGGGCTTTCCGTCAATAGTGGTTTTCCACAGGAGCCCCATCTGGTACTCGCCGTCCTTCATCAGCTTTTTATCCGCATCTTTTAAAGAATCCCCCAGCTTCAGACCGTTAAAGGAAATCTTAGAATCCCCGCTGATTCGAACTTCATTGACCCTATAGGTGTCCATATCCGCCGCGGTATTCGACAGTATAACCTCCATGCCGTTTTTCGTATTGGTCATATATCGCATGTCTCCGGTGGTTCCCCCATCTCCCAAAAGTTCAAAGGCATCCTCGCCTTCCAGTCCGAAAAATTTCAGAGCTTCTCCAGAAAAAATGGGAGATCCGCTGCTCTTTGCTCCAGAGGCAGAATCGCCGCCATCCGATGCTCCACTTTCGTCTCCTCCGCAGGCAGCAAGCGAAAGGGCGATTACCACCATGCAGATCATAAGTAAATATTTTTTCATCTCAATTTCCTTTCTCCAACTGTTTTCATCCAAATATCGTACCCAGCCCCAACAACTTTATATGTAATTATTATTATATCGATAAAACTTCTTATAGTCAACTTTTACTTCTTTCAGTGCGTTCATGAATTCTGTCAAATCGCTTATACTATATATCCAAGGAGGCAGTTTATGGAGCATCTTATCGACTATTCGGAAACCGGATCGAGAATCCGCAAGCAACGTGAACAGATGGGCTTAACCCAAGAGCAACTGGGAGAAGCCTGTGAACTTTCTGCATCCTTTGTCGGACACATTGAGCGCGGCTCCCGCAAACTGTCTGTAGAAAGCCTGTACAAGCTGGCCGCTGCCCTGAACGTCAGCGCCGACTATCTGCTCTTTGGCCGTATGCTGCAGGAAACATCCCTGCCAGCGGAGATATCGGCTCTGCTGCAGCATACCGACAGCGGAAAACGTGAGCAATTCTGGCGCACAGTCAAAATACTGGCATCCCACTTGGATGAGCTTTAGTCTGATCTGCTACAGTATACACCAGAGCAGGGATTTTGTACTGTGCCATCAGGTCAGTAATCAGTAAAACACATGCCATTTTTCTTTTTTAAAGGAATACCAGGCTGGCTGTCCGGAATCATAAAGAAGTGTATCTGTCTGAAGCGTCGGTTCGCACCCTTCAAAGTAAAGGGGCTCTGAGCAGTTCCATCTGCCTTGTCCGTCCCTGTATACAAGCCAAAGAGTGCTGTATTCTGTAAGATAATAACGATTTTCCTCCTCCGGCGTATTTACGCGGCAGCGCCAGGCAAGGGTTACGAGAAAGTCCTGTTTCCCATCCCCGTTAAAATCATTCCGTAAAATCTCGTATTCCGGTGAAGTCTTCTCAAATTCCGTATTAATTGAGTATCCCAGTTTTTCATATGTGCTGAAACAAACATCATCAAATTCAAAAACAGCTTTTTTCCCGTTCTCTGAGCAGCAGGCCAGAGTAAGATGTGCTCCCTTTTTTTCTGCTGTCACCTCTGTGCTCCCTTGTTCACCTGCATCTGCTATAAAGCCCCATTTCCGATCCTCTGACATTAAAACTGCCGGATAGTCCTGCGGAGTCTTTGCTGCTATAATTCGATCCGGATATGGGGTATTCTGAGAAAGATCGTCCATAAAAACCTGAGGGTCTGAAAAATGCGGCATCCATTGATCCAAAAACAAAGCTGTCCCCAGCGTCAGGCAAAGCACCAGAACCCCTGAGACCGCAAGTCGTGGAAGCTTTTGAAAGAGCAGCTCTATATGCTTTAGAGCCTGATCAGCGCTCTGATAACGCTTCTCCGGATCAAGCTGCATGCATTTCCTTGTAATGATTCCCAAACGTCCGCTGCATTTTTTTACTTGCGGAAGTTCACCTGTAGCCAGCTCATTCAGGGTCACGCCAAAGGCATAGAGATCGGTACGGCAATCTGACTGAGCAAAACCGAATTGTTCCGGCGGAGCATAACCCCTGGATCCCTTTGCAGAAGTATCCTTTTCCTGTTCCCCGGAAAACAGACGTGCAATATCAAAATCAATGATTTTAACACTGCCTTCATCATTTATCATAATATTTTCCGGCTTTATATCCCGGTGCACAAGGCCGTGTTCATGGAGAGCCGATAAAGCAGACAAGATCTGCCAGCCGATGATAATCACCTGCTTTGCAGAAGGCCTCTTTTTGGCTGTCCAATCCGACAAAAGCTGCCAGTCAAGGTATTCTTCTATTACATATAACGAGCCATCCTGCACAAACGCATCTGACACCTGGACGAGATTGGGATGGCAAATCTGTTTCAGTCTCGCGTAAACCTCCCGGCAGTCAGCAGAAAGCCTTCGCATTACAACATGCTTTCCCGTTACCATGTCCTCAGCCAGCCAGATATTTTCTTTGTTCCCCGAATCCAGTTCTCCCAAAGACCGCATTATTTTATAGCACTGCAGCTTGTATTCATTGACAAATCTCGACATTGGTTCTTCCTTTTCTCTCATAAATGGAATATGGGCATTTTACAGCAGTCTTTTGATTGCAACAATCATTTTTCTCTGATACTATGGAAACAGGATGCCTGATCTTTAAAAATTAAATTTCAAATCTGCCTCAATGACATGCCGGACACATCAGAAAGACTAACTATTAAAAGTCAAGGGTAAAAAGCTGAAGCCCTCCGCTGCTGAAAGGTTAGTTTAATAAGCGGTAGATATCAGCAATGAACATTGAAAACTGCATGACAAAACAGGCGTCCTTGGGGATGCCTGGCAGAAGATATTGAAAAGTCATAAGTCAAA
>CAJTER010000045.1 GCA_910575405.1 Clostridia bacterium
ACTAATGGGGAGCCGGATACTTTGAGAGGAGTAAGTCCGGTTCTGAGGGAGGGTGTAGGAAACCTACCGCCAGCGGCGGCAAGGCGCCTTTACCCTACCCTACGATTTTCTGGCAAGCCCGGAGATCGAGAACATCTTTGAAAACTCGGACTTCCTTGTGCTGCTCTCGCAGGCACAGGGCGACCGGCAGATTTTAGCCAAACAGCTTGGGATCAGCCCCCACCAGCTTTCCTATGTGACCCATACCAATTCCGGCGAAGGACTGCTGTTCTTCGGGAACACCACCATCCCGTTTGTTGACCGCTTCCCGCAGAACACAGAGCTGTATGCCATTATGACCACTCGCCCGGAGGACAAAAAACAGGAAATGAACCGGGCATAACACACTTCGGGCCATGATGGCCCGAGGTTTGGAAAGGAGGGATACATCATCGGAAAGAAACCGGATAAACGGAATTTTCAAAAGCCGGAGCCGACAGAGGATACCGGAGGCAATCGCCCCGGACCGGCTGAACGGGAAGGACCTTCCCCCGCACCGTCCCGACGCCTTCGATTTGAGGACGAGGATACCGGGCAGGACAGTCCTTCGGGCCACAATGGCCCGAAGTCCAAAAGCGGCAAGTTTCAAGAGGACAGCCGGAAAAGCCGTCCCTCTGACCGCATGAGGCAGGAAGATGAAGCGGGCGGGCCGCAGGATACTGGCAAGGCACAGGAGCCGGAGGGTTCCGCCGAAAAGGCCGGGAGCAAAAAGGACAAGTACCAGAAAGCACAGGCAAAAGCGGAACACGCCGGGGAAAAGCTGGGAAAGGCTCGGGAGAAACTGGACAAGACCGAGGCAAAACGGGCAGCGAAGAAACCGCCGGGGCTTGCGAAGAAAGCTGTCCGGGGAGCCCGCACCGAAGCATGGTTTTATCTCCACAACAAAATTCACGAAGTTGAGCATGAAAATGTGGGGGTGGAAGGAGCCCATAAGTCGGAACTTGTGGCCGAGGCCGGAGCCCGGAAACTGACCCGGTATGCCAAACGCCGCTGGCGGGAACATCCGGCCCGGAAGGTGGCAAAGTGGGAACGGAAGGACATAAAAGCCCGGGCCAATGTGGATTTTCAAAAAATGGCCTCCGAGCACCTGGAACTTGCCAGCAATCCGCTTTCCCGTGTGCAGCAGAAATGGAAACTGAAACGCCGGTATTCCAAAGAGGCAAAAGCGGCTGCAAAACAGGGCGCAAAGGCCGCAAAGAAAACCGCTGCCGCTTCGGGAACTGCAACCCGGCGGGCGGCGCAGTTTGTGACCCGTCATCCCGTGGCGGTGCTGGTCCTGCTCCTGCTGTTGCTGCTCTGTTTTCTTGTGTCGGCGGTAAGCTCCATCTTTCCCACGCTTGGCAGCGGCCTTGCCAATGCGTTATCCGGCACCTCCTACGCCTCGGAGGATACGGATCTGCTGGGGGTGGACGAGGACTACACGGCGCTGGAAAACGAGCTGGCGCAGACGGTAGCGAACATTGAAAGCACCCATCCCGGCTATGACGAGTACCGCTATTCCGTGGACGAGATCGGCCATAACCCCTATGAGCTGGCGTCCTATTTCTCTGCAAAGTACCATGTCTATTTCCGGGAACAGGTGCAGGACGAGCTGCGGGAGATCTTCGAGGCACAGTATGAGCTGACCTTGACGGAGGAAGTCGAGATACGCTACCGCACCGAAACCAGCACCGACCCGGAGACCGGGGAAACCACCAGCGAGGAAGTCCCCTATGAGTATTACATTCTCAATGTGACCCTCACAAACAAGACGCTGCCCGCCGTGATCCTGCCGAGGCTTAACGAACAGCAGCGGGAAATCTACATCGTTATGCAGCAGCTCAAAGGCAACAAACCCTATCTGTGGGAAGGAATTTACAACGGCGGCGAAGATACCGGCCCCAGCTATGAGATACCCGGCGAGGCGCTGGATGACCCGGCTTTTGCGGCGCTCATGGAAGAAGCCACAAAGTACATCGGCTGGCCCTATGTGTGGGGCGGCTCCAGCCCGTCCACCTCCTTTGACTGTTCGGGCTTTGTCTGCTGGGTGTACACGGCCAGCGGCGTCCACAACCTGCCCCGTACCACGGCGCAGGGCATTTACAACCAGTGTGCTATCATTTCTCCCTCCGAGGCAAAGCCCGGCGACATTATCTTTTTCACGGGAACCTATGACAGCCCCGGCCCTGTGTCCCATGTGGGGATTTATGTGGGCGACGGGATGATGCTTCATTGTGGTTCGCCCATCCAATACGCAAACATCAATTCAAGCTACTGGCAGACACATTTCTATGCCTTCGGGCGTTTGTGAGCCAGAGGAAAGGAGTCCTTGCATGAACAAGATCGACAAGCTCGATAAGGAACTGGAAAAAGCCCGGGAGAAGGCAGCCGAGTGGCAGGCCAAAATCCGGGAGCTGGAAAAGCAGAAACAGGAGGAAGAAAACAGCCAGATCGTGCAGGCGGTGCGCTCCCTCAAATTGACGCCCGCCGAGCTGATGGCTTTTCTGAATGACCCCAAAAACAGCCTTACCGCTTCGGGCCATACTGACCCGAAGCCGGAGGCACCCGAAAAGGAGGACACGGCCCATGAAGAAAACTAAATTTCGCAGGCTGGCGGTGATGGCTGCCAGCCTTTTGTGTTGCCTGAACTTTACGGTCCCGGCTTACGCCCAGAGCAATGAGCCGCAGCCGGAGACAGCTCCCGCCCCGGCGGAAACCGAAGCGGAGCCGGAAACCCAGAACCCCTTTACCCCGGACGGGACGGGAACCGTGGTGGACAACGCCACCGACGAGGACGGTAAAGAGTTTTACACCATTACCACAGCAGACGAGAGCGTGTTTTATCTGGTGATCGACAAACAGAAAACCAGCGAGAACGTCTATTTCCTCAATACCGTTACCACAGACGACCTTCTGCCTCTTGCTGAACAGGGTAAGGAACCGCCCAAAGAAGTGACCCCTGAGCCAGAGCCAAAGCCCACCGAACCGGTGGAGGAAGTACCGGAACCCGAGCCGGAGAAAAAGGACAGCCCCCTTCTCTCTCTGCTCCTGATCGGTGCGGTGGTGCTGGCCGGCGGTGGAATTGGTTACTATTTCAAGATTTACAAGCCGAAGCATGAAGCCCCGGATTTGGAAGATGATTACTGCGAATATGAGGACGGGGAGCTGGAGGAGATCGCAGAGGAACCCGAGGACGAAGATACCCCGCCGTGGGAGGAAGATACGGAGGAATGAGAATGAATTTTACAAGCAGCCCTTTTGAACGAATGATGAAGGAAGTACCGCACCCCGGCTGGGACAATGACGACCCTTGTAAGGGATGCCGTTATTACAAGGAGTGCAAAGGAAAGAAAAAACAGTGCCGGAAGAAGTTCCGGGCGCTGATCGTGGAGCCCCGCCCTTCGGGCCATCGTGGCCCGAAGTCATAAATGGACGCCCGGGAGCTGACCCGTGACGAGAAGAAGAAAATCCGTTCTCTTGTCACGGGGATGTGCGCCAACTATGACCGGGAAAGCGGCCTGTGCCTTCCTCTGGACTGTGCCTGCTATATGCTGCACAAGTGCTGGACAGGGGCGTACTGCCGTTACTTCCGCGAGGCTGTCCTGCCCCTTGCCCCGAAGCTTCAAGCGGCGCTGACAACGGAAGGCATCTCCCCGGAGCTGCGGGCCTGTGCGGTCTGCGGAAAGGCATTTCTGCCCGAGGGGCGTCAAGCCTACTGTTCCGACGCCTGCAAGGCTGAGGGGAACCGCCGGAAAAGCCGGGAACGCATGAGGAAAATGCGGGAGAAAAGGCCGGGCGGCGGTTACGATTTGCCGCCCCGAAAGGCTTGATATTCCGGGCTTTTTGGAGGGTGTTTCCGGGGTGGGAATATCTTATTACATTCCTCCCCGGTCTGCCCTCTTATTTCGTAACATCCAGCACTTCGGGCCATGTTGGCCCGAGGCACAGAAAGGAGGGATCTCTTGGAGACAGTACAAGGATATGTGATTTTGAAAGCTGCCACCTTTGAAACCGGACACGGCTTTGCGCTGGGGCATAATCCGGGAGCGCCGAGCCCCTTTGTGACCTGGCAGTTTACCGAGGGGGAAAACGGTCATCGGGATTACTACTGGGGCCGCTATGGAAACAGCCAGACATGGGCGCAGCGGGACTTTGACCGCCGGGTGGACGATTATCAGCAGCTTTACCATGCGGCGGTCAAGCATACCGAGCTGGGACCGGAGGGCGTTTACCGCTATTATTCCACCCAGCGCCCCGTAGACATAGGGACTTATCCGAAGCCGCCGGATAACCAGCCCCTTTCCATTGTCAACTACGATGACGACAGGCGGCGTCCTGTGACAGACGGCAGGCTTCTGGCATGGGGCGAACTGACCTATGCAAAGCCGCTGACCGAAAAGCAGATGGAGGACTATGAGCTGAAACCAGCACCGGGCAATCCTGACCGGGTGCGCCCATCCATTACCGCCCGGCTCAAAGATGGAAGCAGGGGGCAGGAACCCCCGAAGGAGCCCGACCAGAAGCGGAGCCATAAAAACCATGAGGAACGATAAAGGAGGATCGCCATGCACGAAAAAGACAACTATCTGAAAACCGCCGAGCTCTCCACGGAGCAGAACTGCAACATGATCGACGGCGTACCCAACAACATGCCCATCCAACCCACGCCCCCGGAGCTGGACGCAAAACCGATTGATAAGGTAAAGGAACCCAAAGAGCGCCGGAAAGGCCGGGAGCTAGAACGCTGATGGAGAACCGCAAGCGGAATGTCCATCTGCACGTCATGGTAACGCCGGATGAGCTGGCAGCCATCCATGAGCGGATGGCCGAGGCGGGCATTTCCAACGCCGGGGCCTATGTACGGAAAATGGCTCTGAATGGGTATATCCTGCACATCGACCTTGCACCTGTAAAAGAGCTGATCTCTCTGCAACGGCGTTGTTCCAACAATCTCAATCAGGTTGCCATACACGCACATACCTATGGCGTGTACCCGGAGGAAATCGACGGATTGAAGCGGGACTATGAAAAGCTGTGGGGCGAGGTGTCAAAGGTGCTGCGGGAGCTCTCCGAGCTGGTGGCAAAGTAAGACGAGGGCGGCAGGTTCCGATGTTGGGACCTGCCGCCTTGTTCTTTTTACCATCTATATCTATGTTTCCGAAAATGTAATTCCCGAAGTCCAGCCTCTTTACAAATAGACGATAGAATTTTTAGTATTTCTTCTCGTGTAGAATTAAGCCATTCAGCAAGCTCACGATCATAGAAACAATAAGCGACATCTTCGCCTGTGCCATATGTCGAATAGGCGTTTTCCTTTTTGGCTATTTTCAATCGTCTGCGAATTGCTGTTAGCATATCAGTGATAGTATAGAGTTTTTCTCTCCATAAAGAGTTTTGGACAGAAGATTTTCCATCAGCCTGTTTTAATATGGAGCCATCACGAGTTCTTAGTACCCCTGTATTCAAGGCAATTAGCGTATCTTCAATCGCTTTATCAAAATCCTCCATTCGACCTTCTTGATAAATGTCATCTTGAAAGGCTGGACGATCAAAGCACTCCAAATAAAATTGGACAAGCTCTTTATCTTTTTCAAAGGCAGGTGTGGAAGAAGTAGTTTCGACTTCCAAAATTGCTGTCTGTTCTGCAAGCTGCTTCCAACTTTGTAGCAGTTCTTTAGGATAACGAGTAATATCCGTATCAATCAATTTAGAACAAGACTGGCATAACCAAATTCCATTTTCAAACGACTTTCTTTCTTCGGGTGTCATAGAAGCGTCATAGCGTGGACCGCCTTGAGCCGCTGCACAGATATGAGCTGCTACCCCTATATTTGTAACTTTTTCAGGATTGGTATTTGCCCCACAAGTCAACTTTCGGCAAGCAGGATTACTACATCTTCTACCAACCCGATTTGCCAGTAATTCCTTTGTTGCTGAAGTAAAGTCGTCTCTGATGTTCCCCATGTTCATCACCTCGTCTAACCAAAATATTGATTTCATTATATCATAACTTTTTAGATAAAACCATCAAACTTCTGGCCAGAATGACCCGAAGTTTTGGGACAGGATTCACTAATCTTTCGCAACATTTATGTCCCCGGGCAGGCATAATAAAATAGAGGTAGGAAGGATAGATAAAGGAGGTTTTGAAGATGAAGATACTGCTGAAAATATTGGTTGCTCCCTTTGCGTTGGCACTGTCCCTTTTGGCGGCTCTGCTGGTGTTCCTGTTTGATATTTGTGCCGTCCTGCTGACGATTGCCTCTGTGATCCTGGTGGTGCTGGGTGTCGCTCTCTTTTTCACGCCGACGCCCATAGGCGGGATTGTATTTCTGTTTCTTGCCTTCCTTCTTTCGCCGTATGGACTGCAAGCGGCGGCGGGCTCCCTTCTTTGGGCGCTGGACGGAGGCAAATCCGCTCTGTACCGGTTTCTGGCAAGTTAAGCAGCCTCGGGTCATACTGGCCCGAAGTTGGGGCGGTCTGGATGGGCCGCCCCTTTCTCATGGAAAGGAGGGATGATTTTTGGCTACCACAACTTTGTTACAGCGCCATGCGGGCGAAGGCGAAACGATTGCTGAGGCAATCCGGGATTGTCTGGACTATGGCAAGGACCCGGAGAAAACAGAAAGCGGAAAGTATATCTCCGCTTATGAATGTGATCCGGCCACCGTGGCCGACGAGTTCCTTTTGGCAAAGGCCAGCTATGCCGCTATGACGGGCCGGGAACAGAAAAAAGAAAATGATGTGCTGTGCTATCAGATACGACAATCCTTCTATCCGGGCGAGATCACCCCGAAGGAGGCGAACCGTATCGGCTATGAGTTGGCTATGCGCTGGACGAAGGGGCGGCACGCTTTTATCGTTACCACGCATACCGACAAGCAGCACATCCATTGTCACATTTATTACAACTCCACCACCCTTGACTGCACCCGGAAATTCCGAAACTTTTGGGGCTCCAGCTTCGCCCTCCGTCGGCTCTCTGACAGGCTGTGCCTTGAAAACGGGCTGTCCATCGTGGAGAACCCGAAGCCCCGGAGCAAGAGCAAGTATCGGAACTATGGGGAGTGGCAGAAAGACCGGAAAGGGCCGCTTTCCTATCAGGACCGACTGCGCCTTGCTATTGATACCGCACTGGCGGAACGCCCCGCCGATCTGGATGAATTTCTTGCCCTGATGAAACGGGCCGGATATGAAGTCAAGAAGGTTCGGGGAGGCGGTATCAGCTTCCGGCTGACCGGGCAGGGACAGGAACGCTTCACCCGTCTGCGTGCCTCCACGCTGGGGGACGGCTACGACTTGCAAGATGTTCTGTCTGCCATTGAGGGCAAAGAAAAACGCTCCGGGCGCTCGGAGCGGAAAATCAGTCTGGCGGTGGATATTCAAGCGAAGCTGGCTGCCGGTAAGGGGCCGGGATATAAACGCTGGGCGAAGGTATTTAACATTAAGCAGATGGCCGCCGCTCTTGCCTATATACAGGACAATGGCCTGACCGATTATGAGCAGTTGGCGCAGAAGGCCACCGAGGCGGCAGACCGTTTCCATGCCATTTCCGAACAGGTCAAGCAGACAGAACAGGCCATGAAAACCAATGCCGGGCTAAAGGCTGCAACAGTTCAGTATGCCAAAACCCGTCCGGTCTTTGAGCAGTATAAGGCGACGAAGTACAGCCGGAAATTCCTTGCGGAGCATGAGGCCGACCTTGAACTGTACCGGGCTGCACAAGCGGAAATGCGCTCTCTGCTGGGCGGGGCAAAGCTCCCCAAAATGGATGTGCTGAAGGAAGAAGGCCGTAAGCTCACAGCAAAGAAAAAACAGCTCTATGGAGAATATCAAAAGGCACGACGGGATATGCAGGAGATCGTCACAATCAAGGCGAACATTGACACTTTGATGGGCTACACCGAACCGGGAAGAAAGCAGGAAAAGGAGCGTTAAGGTTATGAAAACAAGGAGCAAAGCGACGCTGACACTTCGGGCCATGTTGGCCCGAAGATACGGGTTTGGGGCGAGCCCCAACAAGCCGCCTTTGTGCCACTTGTGGCCACAGAGGCATTGCTTGCCACTTAGCGGCAGCCCCTAAAATGGCGCAAAAAAACAGAGGCCCTTATTCTGGAACCTCCGTTTCTCTGGCTTTCTTAATACCCTCGGCTGTGGCTTCTATCACGACAAGCTCTTTTTCATTCATGGAGTTTAGCAGCACATCAATGTGCTTTCTGCAAGAGCTTGATCTTGCCCCTCCGTCCGCATGAATAAACTGGTCAACTGAAACGTCAAACATGGTAATGAGTTTAACAAAAAGGTCGAAGCTGGGATACTGACCTTTGTTCTCAATATTCATAATGGTACGGGAGTCACGGTCTACTAATTCCGCAACATAGGCTTGTGTCCAGCCCTTTTCTTCTCTGGCTCGTTTGAGAGCCGCCCCGAGGCCGTGAAAGTCAAACCTTCTTTCATCTTGGTTCATTCTCATATCACCCTATATCATTGTACATTTCGGGTTGGATTATGAGAATGTAATGAAACTTTATGTAAGGTAGTATTTCATTTCACTATTCACTTGTAAAATCTTGATGTAAAAGCCAACAGGCTATATAATTTATGAAGAAATAATTTTTTCAAAAATTCGTCCGCTGTAACATTTCGCGGACATTTGCCTGTTATACTATCTGCAAAAAGCAAAGGAAGTGAGGATATGAAGCAGATTTTAATTGTCGAGGACGACAGTTTTTTGAATAAGATGTTGGCCTATAACCTGACCGCAGACGGCTACGGCGTGACTTCTGCCCTAAATGCCAGAACCGCAACCGACGCCATCCGCCAGCGGGAATTTGATTTAGTGCTGCTGGACATCAACCTGCCGGACGGCAACGGTTTTGAGCTGTGCAAGCGGATCAAGCCCCAGCACCCGGACACCATTGTAATTTTCCTGACCGCCAACGATCAGGAGAGCGACCAGATACGGGGCTATGAGGTGGGCGCGGTGGACTACATCACAAAGCCCTTTGTGATCGGGGCCTTGCAGCGGAAAATCAAAGCCATGTTCGCCATGCTGGAACACCACAAACCGGCCAAGGACATTTACGACGACGGGCGGCTGTTTCTGGACTTCTCGGAACAGGCGGCTTCCCTAAACGGCAAGCCTCTGACCCTATCCCCGATGGAGTACAAAATGCTGAACCTGTTCCGTAAAAATCCCCGGCAAGTGCTGACCCGTGGGCAGCTTTTGGAAAAGCTGTGGGATATAGACGAGAGGTTTGTGGACGAACACACCCTGACAACCTCCATCAGCCGGATTCGCAGCAAGATTGAATCCGACGGCGGCGCACCCTACATCAAGACCGTTTACGGCATGGGCTATCAATGGACGGGAGGCGAGGCAAAATGAAGTTTCAAAACCTATCGGTAAAGCGGCTGTTTGGCCGGGTGGCAATAGGGCTTGTCCTCTCCGTGTCCGGGATCACCATAGCCCTGTTTCTTGTGACAAAACAGACGGCGGTGGTGCTGACGGGCGGGGCGCTGCTGCTGTGCGCTCTTGTGGGGATTTTTGTACTGACGCAGGCGTTTGGAAAGCGGCTGTCGCAGTTTACCGCTGACCTGTGCCAGACCTTAGACCACATGATCGCCGGAAATGAAGCGCCCCAGCGGCCAGAGGACAGCGAAACCCAGCTTGCCAGAATCGGACACCGGCTGGCAAGGCTTTACCAGATCATGCAGGAGAACCGCCGCCGGGTGGACGAGGAACGGCAGGAGTTGCAGACCCTTGTATCGGATATTTCCCATCAGGTGAAAACGCCGGTAAGCAATCTGAAAATGGCGACGGACACTCTGCTGGAAAAGCCCATGACCGAGGCGGAGCGCACCGAATTTATCCGGGGAATCCGCAGCCAGACGGATAAACTGGACTTTCTCTTTCAGGCCCTTGTGAAAACCTCCCGGCTGGAAACGGGCGTGATCCAGTTGGATAAGAAAACGGGCCGCCTTTTTGATACCGTGGCGCAGGCCATGAGTGGAATCGTGTATGCAGCAGAGAAAAAGGAAATCGCCGTGTCCGTGGACTGCCCGGAGGATTTGACCGTTTCCCATGACAGCAAGTGGACATCGGAAGCCCTCTTTAACCTGCTGGACAATGCGGTGAAGTACACCCCGGCAGGCGGGAAAATCGCTGTGTCGGTGGTGCAGTGGGAAATGTATGTGGAGATCAAAGTGACCGACACCGGCAAAGGCATTTCCGAAAGCAATCAGGCCGCCATCTTCCGGCGCTTTTATCGTGAGGAAGAAGTACACGAACAGCAGGGCGTGGGCATTGGCCTGTATCTGGCCCGCGAGATCGTAACGCGGCAGGGCGGCTATATCAAAGTGGTTTCGGAGCCGGGCAAGGGTTCGGAATTTTCCATTATGCTGCCGACTAAATAAAGCACACTTATAACAGGAGAAAACACCATGAAAAAAATCAATTTTTGCAAAGCAACAACAATCATCTTAATAATCAATGTTATTTTATCTATTGTTTTATTTTTCGTTGTTCCTGATAATATAGCAATTCAATGGGCAGGTACAACCCCCAGCAATGCAGTAGATTCTTACTATATATTTTTGGTGCCGATATTGTCAGTGCTTTTTGCTTTTTCTGGAAAACCTATTTTTACAATGTTCCTGTTTAGATTGTGGAATAGAACTAACGAGCATTTAGTGACATACTTAAATTTGTGTCTGCAAGTTGTATTTCTTACTTGTGAAATCTATATCGGATTATATAACCTATGTAATTTTAATTTTGCCATTAGTATAATTCTCATTGTGGAACTTATGATAGATGTGGTGATTGGATTGAAATTATTTCACAATCAATCTATCTAAAAGATCGTGTAGTATGTTTCGGCGGACGGCCATTTCCGGCTGCCCGCCGTAAATTTTTTTGAAATGTCCGAGTGTTGTAACATTTCACCCTGATTTTCAATGAAATTTTTTGGCCGCTGTAACATTTCGCGGACATTTGGGTTTTACAATACCCTTATCAACAGGCAGAAAGCCTTGAAAGGAGTTTTGAGTATGAGCGTTTTACAGACGATTGATCTGAAAAAGTATTACGGTACAGACCCGAACATCACCCGCGCCCTTGACGGCGTGAACTTCTCCGTGGAGGACGGCGAGTTTGTGGCTGTTGTGGGAACCTCCGGCAGCGGCAAGTCCACCCTGCTTCACATGATGGGCGGGCTGGACACTCCTACTTCCGGCAATGTGATTGTCCGGGACAAAGAGCTGTCGAAAATGAACGACGAACAGCTCACCATCTTCCGCCGCCGCAACATCGGCTTTATCTTCCAGAACTATAACCTTGTTCCCATCCTGAATGTGTATGAGAATATCGTCCTGCCGGTGGAGCTGGACGGGGATACGGTGGATCAGAAGTTTTTGGACGAGATCGTTCACCTGTTGGGGCTGGAAGATAAACTAAAAAATATGCCGAACAATCTTTCCGGCGGCCAGCAGCAGCGTGTGGCTATCGCCCGCGCCTTGATTACCAAACCGGCAATCGTGCTGGCCGACGAACCAACCGGCAACCTTGACAGCAAGACCAGCGCCGAGGTGCTGGGGCTTATCAAGCGCACCAGTGCAGAGTTCCGGCAAACTGTTGTGATGATTACCCACAATGACGACATTGCCCGCCTTGCAGATCGGATTGTCCGCATTGAGGACGGAAAGATTGTGGAATAAGGAGGTGGCAGGTTATGACATGGCCTTTTGAGAATGACACCAGTGCGGTTGTTAAGAAGTATGCAAAGAAAAGTATCAAGGCGAACAGACGAACAACGCTTTCGATTATGACAGCCATTTTGATTGCTTCTACTTTTTTATGTACCCTCTGTACTTTTGTTCAAAGTTATTGGAATCAGGGCGTACAGCAGGAAATCCATGCTTCGGGTGATTGGGACGCCCAGCTTTTAGAGGTTCAGGCCGGACAGCTCCCTTTGATACAGGACAATGATAAGGTACAAGCGGTTATGGTAAAGGGAAATAACCAGACGGTACAACTGTCTGGAAATACCAAATTGCCATATCTTCTGATTCAAAACTGCGATCAGGCATATTGGAACACCATGCACGAAAAAAACTTGATTTTGCAGGGCAGAGTTCCACAAGCTCCCGGAGAAATTGTTGTTGGGAAAAATTTCTTTGAGCAAAATCCCACTTTTGAAATTGGGGATACGATTGAGCTGAACATTGGCGAACGCAAGATTGGAAATGATACGGTTGATTTCTTATCACCGATTCAGACAGGAGAAATTTTTGTAAAAACAGATACCGCACAATATACGATTGTCGGAAAAATAGATATGACTGTTTCCAGTGCCTATAACGGTTATCCTGCATACGGCTGGCTTGATATAGAGAATATTCCAGAAGTCGCAGATGTTGTTGTTTATCTCCAAGCAAAGAATCCAGCGAAGATTTTTGATCTTGTTCCGCAGATTGCAAAGGATATTGGCTTACAAAGTGATGAATACGGGGACTACCCCTATCGTTATCATACTGCACTACTCGGAATGTACGGAATTTATGAGCCGGGACATTTTTGGAACAGTGACCTGCCTAAACTCTTTCTTGCTTTAATTTTGGTGGTTTCTGCGTCGATTGCCGTATTTGCATACATTATCCGGGGAGCTTTTTCCATCTCTGCAAAGCGGAAAGTAAAAGAACTGGGAATATTAAAATCCATTGGAATGACACCGAAACAAATCCGGCTCTTGATTCTTTATGAGGCCCGCTGGCTGTCCATCTTCCCGATTTTAATTTCTGCGGTTTTGGGATATGTGTTTTCTTATGGGGTTTTGACAGTCTATTCATCGCTGACCAGTGAAGTAACGGGAAGTAAACTGACAATTTCGTTTTCACCGTGGGCTGTACTCGCAGCCATGATCCTATCTTTTCTGACGGTTTTACTGGCAGCTTCCGGGCCAGCAAAACAGATGGGAAAACTGCGTCCCATAGAAGCCGTAAAAGAGAATTGGAACACCCCTACGCTGAATAAATCAACAAAACACACGATTTTGAGAAAGTGTTTTGGATTTTCGGGAAAATTGTCTGCTAATTTTATCTCTGCAAACAAAAAACTATTCCGCACCTGCACAGCAACCCTTTGTCTTTGTCTGGTTTTGATGTTTAGTTTTCTGGCCGGTTTTTCTGTTTCGGATATTAACAATACGAAAGCGGAGCAAGACAGCCATTTCAATGTCAATATTACAATGGAATCGGGAGAACGGATAGACGATGTTCTGATTCATCAGTTAAAGACACTTCCCCATGTAAAGGAACTGGCAACCTATACGATGACAAACTGTGCAATTTGGATTTCTGACAGCGATTTATCGGAGGATTTTGTTGCCGCAGGGGGATTTCATACAAAGGCTGCCGGGGAGTATATTGTTCAGCGCGACGGGCAATACAGAATCCCATGTGTCTTGATCGGTTTGGAGCAGGATACCTATAAGAGCTATCTTTCTAAATCTGGAATCAGTGCTTCCGACACATCCTCGGCCATTGTCGTAAATTCTGTTGTGAAACATCCTGATTCCAGAGGATATGAGGCGAAAAAGGAACAAGTGCCTTATTTGAATATCAATGATGGACAGCGTTTAGAAATAACCGAGAAGTTTTTGGATTCCATTCAGGGAAATTATAGCTTCAATCTGGAAGCGTTAAGTACAGTTGCAGAAATGCCGGACATCGGACGGAATATCTCTTTTTATACTTTGCCCATTATCGTTCCGATGGATGAATACTACGCCATCATCCAGAACTTTGCAGAGGATCGCGCTGTTTATAATTACAGAACCTATATGAATCTTCTAACAGAAGATGGTTTCGATATGGTAATTCAGCAGGAAGCCGATCAGATTTGCAGCGCATATTTAAGCGGTAATGATTTCTATACTTCCAGCAAAACAGAACGCGCAATAGACCGTGACAAACTGACGAACGGTACTATGGTAATTGTGTATAGTATGACATTGCTTTTTGGTATTGTCGGGATTTCCTCTGCAACTTCCGCAATTATGAACAGCCTATACCAAAGGCGAAAAGAATTTGCTATGCTCCGTTCTGTCGGGCTTGATAAAAAGGGCCTGATGAAATTATTTTACACCGAAGCACTTCTGCTTGCCGCAAAGCCGGTTTTAATTGGGCTTCCAGTTCTTTTGGTGATTTGTGCAACTCTTTTATGGCTGCAAGATGTAACCTTTGCAGAGTTCTTTACAGTTTTTCCGTCGTGGGGACTACTGGCATATATCATTCTCATTGTAGCTGTAATTACTGCAATTTATATCGTAGCTTCTAAAAAAATCAGGAAAGACAATATCGTTGAAGTATTAAAGGACGATGTTGTGTAATGACCTTATCAACAAAAGTGAGGAGGCGACGCAATGGAACTGACCCCGACCTTGATTTTGAATCTGGCGCTGCTGATCGTCCCGCCCGTTGCCCTTGTGCTGGTGTTCCGGCAATGGCTGGCCCGGCACATCCGCTGGACGGTTGCCTTGACTGCTCTCTGTGATGTTCTCCTGTTTTGGGATGAATTGTTCTACTATGAGAGCTTCGGCCTGTTCGCTGTGCTGATTCTGGTACAGTTGGCGGCCACCGGCGCAGCAGCGTTCCGCTTTTACTACAAACAAAGAAAAGGTTGAACAGAAAATAGGTATCATCAATCAAAAATATCATCGGAGGTATAACTTATGGAAAAAGAAACAATGGGAACTGTAATTTCAGTTACAAAACAATGGTGGTTAAAAGTGAATCGTAAACCTGTCCGCGCTCATGCTATGGATGGCGCAGCCTTTCCACATACTATCAAGGTCAAATATACGATAGACGGAAAAGATTACATCTGCCGAAAATGGATTGGCGCAGGAAACAAAGTCCCTGACAAGGGAACAACGATTAAAGTTACCTATTGTGAAGATAAGCCATCGAAAGCAAGAATTGAACTCTAATTCAAATTGACTGACTAACATGGTATGTTTTGGCCTTTGCGGCATGAAACATACCTACATATTCAAACATCTGCCTCCACAGCGGGGAAAAGAAAAAAACCGCTGACGGGCAGACAATTTCTTATGCTTTTATGACACCTCTATATCCTTACGGCGGTTTTGAAAAATCAGAGCCGCCGTTTCTTTTCGTTTATCCTAAACCAACGACGACCTAACATCGTGTAAATCCACGGCGGCATGTAGGAGGATTGCCGCCGTGTCTATTTTTGTCTTTTTTCACAGTACCCATGACCTACATCAGTTAAAAAAAGCATAGCCCCGCCTCCGGGTTATTCCGGCTATGTATGCGAAATTTGTTGGAACCTTAACTATTATGTCATTTCACGCGTCCGTGTGGCTTCATGCTGCCCGGGCGCTTTTGTGTTCTTATGGGGCTGCTTCGGGTCATGTTGGCCCGAAGTCATTCCCCGGTGCCGCTCCCCGCCGCCTTCGTTTCGGTCACTCGTCAACCAACAACCGAAACGGAGGTCAATATGGCTATTATCAATTTGCGGGACTATTACCCATTCTATACATCGGATTGCTTCATGGAAGTATCGGAAGAAGTTGCAGAAATGTTCAAAGAGTTTGATCGTAAAGAGGCTGCTTATCGGCTGCGTACATACCGCCACAAAGCCTACTATTCCCTTGATCGGGATGACGGGCTGGAGCATGAAGCTGTCTTTGTTGCCTTATCTCCCCATGAACTGTATGAGCGGAAAGTGACCATGCAGGAGCTTCACGCAGCGATTGCCAGTCTGCCGGACAAACAGGCAAAACGGATTTACGCTCATTTCATTCTCGGCATGACCAAACAGGACATTGCCCGGGCAGAGGGCGTCCATGAAAAAGTGGTTCGTGTCGCAATCGAGCGAGGTCTGCGGCGCTTAGAAAAAATTTTGAAAAATTCTTTGTAATAAGTACCGATTTGGGCCGGAAAATGAAATGGCTTATGAGAGGCAAAACACTTCGGGTCACAATGGCCCGAGGTTCAGACAAGCCTCATGCAGATTGAAAATTGAATAAAAAGACACCCGGATACGAAGGGGAACGCGCTGTGTGACAGACCCGCCATGACCTCGGATTTCAGAGAATACAGTCTTTGTAAAACTGAGCGAGCGAACAGGTCCATGCCATAGGTGGGGCAAGGCTGGCTCCACCGGAACAGGCGCAGGCCCCGGATACTTGCGTTTAGTCACAGTCCGAGCGTTGAAGCGGCCTTGCAAGCCGTGAGCCGTCGCAGGCAATGAGAACGCCTTGCCATCAGAATGGGGAGAGTTGAAATACTATGGGACATGAAGCCTATGTCCGTCCGATGTGTCTGAAATGAAGTGAAAACCTATGGGGAGTCCCCGGCAATGCTGTCTGATGATAGGCCAACCGATCCGGCGTGGCTCCCCATCTTTTCAAAAAAGGAGCACTTTATGGGAAATGCGTTTGGAATGATCCCCGGCTTGGAACCGGACGAATGGAGCAATGACGCCTGCCGCGGCTATGTCATTATGGCAATGGAGGACTGCGGATTTTCAAAAAAGGATATACGGCGTGTTGTGGGGCAGCTTTATGAAGTATTCGACCTCAACAGCGTGGAGGATGCCAAAGAAAAGTACCTTTCCAGTCCTTACTGACCTCGGGCCACATTGACCCGAAGTGGAGAAAGCTCAAAGGGCGGCACCTGCTGGGTGCCGTCTTTTGACGTTTCCCCACGGGACAAGTGGGAAAGGCTGGCATATGCACGCACTTTCGCAAAGGAGGTTTTCAATGACGCAAGCTGTCACTTATGAACGAGAAACAAAATCTGTCGCATTTCAAGGGAAGATCATTGTGCTGGAAAGCCTCACGCCGGTACTTCCCCCGAAGGAGAAAGAACAGCGCAAAAAAGAAATTGAGCGTTGTCTTTACGAGGTGTTCAGTAAATATGGAGACAGGTTTCCCTAATCATTCGCAACATTGTTGTCCGGGGCTGCTGATGGTATAATATAGTTGTAAGGTTGGTAGCTCCATTCCAACAAGGAAAGGAGCCCAATATGGAATTTATCAGAGAAGATTGTATTTACGCAAGACAGTCAGTAGACCGCAAGGACAGTATCAGCATTGAAAGTCAGATCGACTTTTGCAAGTATGAATTGAAAGGTGGGAGCTGCCGGGTATTTAAGGACAAAGGCTATTCCGGTAAGAATACGGACAGACCGGAGTTTCAAAAGCTGCTGGGCGAGATCCGCAAAGGAAAGGTCCGGCGGGTCATCGTGTACAAGCTGGACCGTATAAGCCGCTCTATTCTGGACTTTGCAACGATGATGGAGCTGTTTCAAGAGTACGATGTGGAGTTTGTATCCTCCACGGAAAAGTTTGATACTTCGACCCCGATGGGCCGGGCCATGCTGAATATCTGCATTGTATTCGCCCAGCTTGAACGTGAGACAATTCAGAAGCGTGTCACAGACGCCTACTATTCACGGTGCCTGAAAGGCTTCCACATGAGCGGGCAGGCGCCATACGGTTATCAGTTAGAGCCTACTGTGGTAGAGGGTATCCGCACAAAGAAAATGGTTGCCGACCCCGTAGCCGCCGACCATGTTCGGCTGATGTTTGAAATGTACGCTGAACCGGAAACCTCCTTCGGAGATATTACCCGATACTTCGAGGAACATGACATAAAAATTTATGGCAAATCCATGTTCCGTACATTTCTTTCCCAGCTTTTAAGAAACCCCGTTTACGCACAGGCCGATTTGGAGCTGTACGAATTTTTCAAGAGTCAGGGCGCAGCGATTGTCAATGACGCTTCCGACTTTGCCGGAACAAACGGCTGCTATCTCTATCAGGGGCGGGATGTGAAGGAGGACAAGGACAGGTGCTTAAAAGATCAGATACTTGTTATCGCTCCACACGAAGCACTCATTTCCTCTGACACATGGCTTAAATGCCGGAAAAAACTTATGGCAAATACCACCTTCCAGCAGGGACGGAAACCGAAAAATACTTGGCTGGCCGGAAAAATCAAATGCGGGCATTGTGGGTATGCTCTGAAAGCCACCCATGTACCAAACAGCACCGGATATTTCCGCTGTACCAAACGGACGGAAAACAAAGGCTGTCCGGGCTGCGGGAAAATCCGCAAAGAAGAATTTGAGCAATTCATTTTCTCGGCCATGCAGGAAAAGTTCAAAGACTTTCAGATACTCCACGGCAGAGAGGAAAAAGTCAATCCGAAACTGACCGCCTATCAAGTGGAGCTGGCACAGGTGGAGGCAGAAATTGAAAAGCTGCTGGATACGCTGACCGGAGCCAATGCGACCTTGCTTGCCTACGCTAACAAAAAAATTGAAGAACTGGACACCCGACGCCAGACCATTTCAAAGGCAATCGCCGAATTGAGCGTTGAAACCATATCTCCCCAGCAGATAAAGAAGTTATCCTATTATCTCGACAACTGGGACAGCATAGATTTTGACGACAAAAGAAAAGCCGCCGATGGTTTGATCTCTACGATCAAGGCCACCAGCGACCGTGTTCAGATAGAGTGGAAAATCTGACATTTCCGCTCTATCGCCCCGCATTTCTATTTTATCTTGTTTGTCCCCCTTGTACACCGATGTTTTGTTTTGTGAAAGGAAAGATATTATATCAAATTCCTTTTTGGTAAAAGCTATATCCGTATTATGGTAAAACACAATACGCGAGGAATAATCTATAACCATATCATCATCAAATTGCACTTTTGAAGCTATATTGTGCCTTTTTTCTCTACGGAGATGTGCTGCAATACGAGCTTCTAATTCATCAATAGAAAATGGTTTTATTACATAGTCATCTGCTCCAATAGAAAAACCTTTTATTTTATCACTATCTTCAATACGTGCTGTTAAAAAAATAATAGGGCATGAAACATAATCCCGTATTCTTTCACAAATAGTAAATCCGTCTATATCCGGCATATTAACATCTAATAAAATAATGTTAGGATTCTTTTCTACTTCTTTTAATGCAGTTTTTCCTTCTGTTGCAGTATATACTGTATATCCAAGTTTACTGAAATAACGATACAGCATTGATATAATTTCATTTTCGTCATCTACAATTAGTATGCTTTGTGCCATAAATATGTCCTCCTTTTGAATATCTTTCTTAAGATTAACAAATAAAAATCTATTTCTAATCAATTTCTTTATTTTTTCAATGCCATTAGAGATTATATATGGCAGTATAAACTATAGCAATATTGTTCTGCATATTTTATACTTTATCAACAAATAAGCATATAATATTTCTTGCCTTTTATTTAACAGGAACTAGAGGGATTCCGTAGTAGTCGGCACTGTGCGTAATGTGCATAACTTGCTATCTTATGGAGTTGTGGGAAAGTCCGTTCACAGAACATGGGAAAGCTGCACTTTAGCTTTTCCATGTTCTGTGAACGGACTTTTCCATGACGGAATAGCAAGTTATACACATTTCCACGGTGCTTGTCTTTTGGTCTTTGGTTTCTTTGGTTCGGAATAGTGTGGTGCTGGCGGTCTATCTCTTGTTTTCGGTTGCTTGCTTCTTTACCGTACATGAGCATTTGAGCCGGGGTTGTCCGAGCCGTAGCCCTCCAGCAGATTGACAACGCCCCAAACGCCGAGGCCCGCGCCCAGCGCGATAACAAGGGTCTGCAAAGTGGTGATAGCGGATGCGAAAAATGCCATATAGTCCTCCATTTCTCCGGGATTTTCCCGGGCACAAGAAAAGCCGCCCGGTGTAGGCGGCAGGTGACACTTCGGGACAAAATGTCCCAAAGCTATACAAAAGCGTCCGGGTCGTCCAAATCGTCATAGTTGAGGATGTCCTCGTCCTCGTCTATGGGCGTTCCGTCCGGCACGTCCGCCTCGTACACGGTGTACTGCTCGTTGGGATTGAGCGTTTTCATGCGGCGGCAGATAGGCCGCTCCAGCGAAAAGGCGTTTTTCTTCTTGTCCGCCTCCGCCGTGTATCGGTAGTTGGGGTGCTGTTTCAAATCATATTTCCGGGAATAGAACGGCGGCAGGCCCCGCAGTTGCAGGATGCACCTGTCGCCGGGCATGGTGGCAAGCTCGGCGGGGGTCATAAGCTCCCGGCCCAGCCGTTGCGTGTTCTGGTTGTAGCTTTCCGACTGGCCACGGGAGCGGCCCTCGGTCTGCATGGAGATGGTGGCCTTGCCCAGCCAGTTCTCCGATATTTCCTTGATGGTGCTGGCTTCCCGGCCCCCGAGGAACACCACGCTGTCCATGTTGCCTAAAATGGTTTCCGCGTTTTTATCGTAGATGGCCTTACATTGGGCCAACTGCTGGTAGAACAGCGTCAGGCTCACCTCCCGGGAGCGGATGACCGCCACCAGCTTTTCGAGGTTGGGCACTTGCCCGGTGTTGGCGGCCTCGTCCCACAGCACCCGCACATGATGGGGCAGGCGGCCCCCGTGTACGTTGTCCGCCCGTTCACACAAGAGGTTGAACATCTGCGAAAACGCCAGAGCTACAATAAAGTTGTAGGTGGTGTCGGTATCGCTGATGATGAAGAAAGCCGCCGTCCGTCTGTCCCCCAGCTTGTCAAGCTCCATCTCGTCATAGCTCATAATCTCCCGGAGTTGCGGGATGTCAAATGGGGCCAGCCTTGCGCCACAGCTAATAAGTATGCTCCGCGCCGTCTTGCCGCTGGCCAGCTTGTACTTTTTGTACTGCTTGACCGCGAAACAGTCCGGCTTGCGCTTTTCCAGCCCGGCGAACATATAGTCCACCGCGTTCATAAAGTCGTCATCGTCCTCCTTGACCTCCATGCCGGAAATCATGTCTACAAGGGTATTCATGTTTTTATCCTCGTCCGGGCCCTCGAAGATGATATAGGCGATAAGGGCGCAGTATAAAAGCGTTTCTGATTTCGTCCAGAACGGGTCGCCCTCCTTGCCCTCGCCTTTGGTGTTGGCTATTAGGGTATTGACAAATTTCAGAATGTCGGCCTCGTTGCGGATGTACGCCAGCGGGTTATAGTGCATGGAGCGGGAAAAATCAATGCTGTTAAAAACCTTGATTTTATATCCCTTTTTCTTTTGCAGGAAAAAGCCCGCCTGCTCCAGCACCCCGCCCTTGGGGTCTACCACCACATAGGAGGAATGGGCCTGGAGTAATTGCGGGGTAAGCCAGAACCGGGTCTTGCCGGAGCCGGAGGAACCGACAACACAGCAATTCAGGTTTCGGGCATTGGCGGGGACGGCGGGCCGGGTGTTGGTGGTGAGAAATTCCGTCCCGGTCAGAATGATGTTGTTCTCAAACCTGGGGTCGGTGAACGGCTTGATGTCTTTTTCCGTTCCCCAGCGGGCCGAACCATACTCTTCATCCCGGCGGTATTTTTGGGCTTTTTTGCTTTTCTGATAGATAATCAGCCGGATCGCCACAGCACCCGCGATGCCAGTGAGCCAGTCAAAAGGAGCAAGCCCCGGCGCGAAGTCGGCAAAGGCCGGGCCGAGGGCCGCCACCATCCCCACCAGCTTGTGGGCCAAATCCGCCCCTGCCGCCAGACGGTAGGCCGTCCCCACCTTTAGGCAGGCCCAGCCGATGAACAAATAGGGGAGGTTGGGCAAAAGGTACTTTTTCAGCTTATCTGTCCTCATGGGCGGCCTCCTTTACGCGGTCTTTCCTTTGGGGCGCGGGCTGGCACAGTATCTCGGCGGCGGCCCGTCTGAGCTGTTCCCGGATGGGTACGCGGTCAGTCTTTGCCTTATCCAGCACACGGCGGGAGTATTCCGAAAAACAAGCGGTGATTGCGTCCGCCTGCCCGCTCTTGAAGAACAGCAGATACTTGTCCGGCCCGGTCTTGTAAAAGGCATAGTCAACATTCCACTTCCGAGCCACCTGGTCAAATTCCTTTGGGGCCCCGGTGAGCTCGATGCTGTTGGTCGCCGCGCCGTGGGCCATGAGCTTTTTCACGGACTGCCTGCCGTGGGGCGTCTGGTGGGCCCGGCGTTCCTTTTGTATCTTCCGGCCAGCCGCCCGGAGCGCATAGGCCAGCACCCGGGCCGAAAGTTTTCCCGTTCTGATAGAAAGTGCTATCGTGCGCCGGGAAACATCCTCGTCAATCAATCAAAACCGCCTCCTTTCATGGGGGATAGGCCCTCCGGCCTTTGGGACATTTTGTCTCGAAGTCACCGCCCCTCACGGCCCGGCTCCGGGTGGGCCCGGTTAGCCGCAGGGGGAAAGCGGTCAATCACTTCCTTGTAGGCGGCCATCTGCTCCCGGATAGAGAGCTGGGGGAGGGCAAAAATCTTGTGTTCTTTGGGAATGTCCTCTGTCCCGTGGTAGATTTCCTCAATATCGCTGGTCTGGACGACATAGCCGCCGTGGGAAAAGTGGCCGTTTTCGTTGGTGGATATGTCCCGCCCGTATGACTCATAGTCAACATAGTCTTTCAGCTCGGCGGGGATTGGCAAGTCCTCCGCATAATAGCGGCCCAAATCGTCCTCGTTTTCAATATCCGGGTAAAATTCAAAATACTCCAGATTTTCCGCAAGGTTGATGATGTCCGCCAAGCTGGAGGTATGCGTTCCCATGCTGAGGGCCGCGCCGAATTTTTCAAAATCGTCCGGGGCCATTTCCGAGAGCAGGCAGGCCAGATGGTTCAGCTCGTCCAGACTTTCGTATTCACCAAGATGCTCCGAAAGTTCCGGCAGGATGCCGCCGAAGTCATAGCTGGCAATAAAAATTTCCTCGTAGCGTATGCCGTCCACGCCGATGTCCTTTAAGAGTGCCTGCACCGCCTGGGGGCTGGCGGGGAACGAAAGCGGCTCCCCGGCCCGCACTCCCTCGTTGTATTTCCCAAGGTTGGTGACGTGCGCCTCGAACAGCCCGGCCATGTCAGCGGCGGCCCTGGCCCTTGACGGTCAGGATGCCCTCAAGGGTGGTGGCGGTGATGCCCAGCCGCTGGGCCACGGCGATGTCGTTCTTCATGGACTCGGTGACGGTATGCCCGCACACCACCAGTACCCGGGAGCGGCGGAGCAGGTCGCGGCCAATGTCGATGCTGCTCTTGTGCTCCTCGGGAACCGCGTCATTGAGGAAAAGGGGCAGGAACAAGGCCGGGCAGATAGGGGCAAAGCCCGCATCGTAGACCGCCCGGCAGTACTGCGCGGCCAGCTCCGCATTTTCCGTGTCGCCGCCATACCAAGCGGCGGTGATGTAAGCACGGGGTCGTTTCATAGTCGTTTACCTCCGATATTTTAATAGTTGTCGTTCAACCCTATCCCCCCGCCCTTTCCCATTCATGGGAAAGGGGGCGGCTCTGGAGGATATATCCCCCGCCACCCCTCCCGGCGCGGCGGGGGATATATCCTCCAGAGCCCCTCTCTAAAAGAACGCCATGCAGGACGCGGGGGAGGGGCGCGGGAAAAAGAAAAACCTCGGGACAAAATGTCTCAAGGTTTACTTTTCCCGGTCGGTCTTTTTCTCCGGGGCGGTGCGCTCCGGGGGCTGTTTCTCTTTCCATTCGGCCAGCAGGGACATAATCTGGTCTTTCATTTCCCGGGGCGTGGCGTCCTTGCCGAAATACTTGTTCAGTTCAGCGGCGGAAATAATCACTTTGTCTACCTCCTTTTTTAATTTCATAATCTCTCGGAATCTTTAAGCCAGTAAATATAAATGTTTACGGTTAGAGGGAAGTAATTTCAGATTAGGCGGTATAGCCCCGATTACAAGGGCTGTACCGTCTTTTTGAGTGTCTATGCGCCTTGCCGTTTCTGTTGCGTGGCAGAAAGGAAATTGATTTCCCCTACAAAGTTGAAAACAATATCTACTTTCTGTACCCGTTTTCCGTCCACCTTTTCCGGCGCATGGACTATGATTTTCTTAATAAATTCATTGACGATTGCGGGGGTGAGTTCCTTTATCCCCACATATTTGCGAATAATCGCGGCGAAGCTGTCAAAATCGCTCTTGTTCTGTTCGTAGGTATCGACTTCCTGCTGGTCTGCCTTGACCGTTTCTTCCAGTTCCCGCTGTTCCGCTTCATACTCTGCGGACAGCTTCAAAAACCTGTCATGGCTGATTGCACCGCTTATATCGTCTTCATAAATCCGCTTGAAGATACGGTCAAGTTCCGCTATCCGCTTCCTCGCCTGTCCGACTTCACGTTTCCTGCGCTTCATTTCCTTTTCCGTTTCAGCGGAGCGTTGCTGATACATCATTTCATGGAAAGCCATGATGTCATCAAAGAAAAGGGCGGTCACGTCAAATATCCTGCCCCATACTATCTGTTTCAACACTTCCTCGCGGATAAAGTGAGCCGTACAGCTTCCCGTATTGCTCTTGTACTTTGCACAGCGGTAATGGTCTTGTGAGCCGTTAAAACTTTTGCAAGTAGCGAAATGTAATTTACTCCCACAGTCTGCACAGTATACCAAGCCGGAAAACAATCCCTGTCTGTCCGCTTTTGTGGGGCGGCGTTTGTTTGCCCTTAGTTCCTGCACCCGTTCAAAAACTGCGTCTTCCACAATCGCTTCATGGGTATTGAAGAAGATAGCCTGCTGTTCCTTTGTGGTAGGAATCCGCTTTTTCAGCTTGTGGGATTTGGAATAGCTTTTGAAGTTCACCGTATGCCCGCAGTAATCCATACGCTCTAAAATGCCGACAATGGTACTATCTCTCCAATCATAGGGATTTTCAGGAAATGGTTTCCCCTTTTTCTTTGCGTAGTGGGCTTTGGCAGTCAGCACCTTATCTTCTTTGAGGATTTTTGCTATCTGCATGGGACCTTTCCCGCCGATACATAAATTAAAAATCCGTTTCACCACAGCGGCGGCTTCCTCGTCTACAATCCATTGTTTTTTGTCGGTAGGGCTTACTATGTAGCCGTAGGGCGGCTTTGTCAGATGTTCCCCCGCCTGTCCTTGCGCCCGTTTGATTGCCCGTACCTTTTTGCTTGTGTCTTTGGCATAAAAATCGTTAAACAGATTGCGGAACGGGGTAAAATCGTTGTCGCCCTTTGCGCTGTCTACTCCGTCATTGATTGCGATATATCTCACGTCACGCTCTACGAAAAAGATTTCCGTATAGTAGCCGACTTTCAGATAATCGCGCCCTAATCTTGACATATCCTTGACAATGACCGTAGCCACGTTTCCGGCTTCAATCTCTGCAATCATGCGGTTAAAGTTTGGTCTATCAAACGTCACACCCGATACACCGTCGTCAATGAAGAAAACGGGATTTGTAAAGCCGTTGTCCGCCGCATATTTGGAAAGGACTGCTTTCTGGTTTACAATGCTGTTGCTGTCGCCCTCTAACGTATCTTCCTGCGAAAGGCGAGCGTATAATGCTGTTATCTGTCCGGGCTTATATGTATTTGCTGTCATATGTTCATTCCTCCTGCAATGAACGCCCGACAAACAGTAGTGCTAACCCTATTATAGCGCACTTATCCCTGTTTGTCATTGGGCGGTTTGACGGTTTCCGATTTTATGAGCCGTATCATCTTGTCGCGGAGCCGTTCAGAGCCGCCGCAGGAGGTAGACACTTCATAGTATGTGCCGCCGATTTTGTAGCAGACGGTTTCTTCTGTTGGCTTTCTCTTTTGAGGTACAAATTCGCTGTCCTTGATTTCCAGTTCCCAATCCATTCTTTTTTCCCTTCCTTTCCGTATTTGTTAAAGTGAGAAGTTTCGGAGCAAGCATAGGAAAAGGGTACCCTTTTCCGTAAATCTGCCCGTTCGCGCCTATTGCTTGACGGACAGATTTTGCTTGTTGGGAAGTATCCCAAACCCTCTTGAAAGTCCTCTCACTACCTACAACACCGCACAGGGCGGTTTTGACGAAGTTTTGAAAAATTTCTTCAAAAAGTTTTCCTTGTTTCCTACTACGGTGAAAATTAGAAAATGCCAAAGAAATACAGAAGAAATGCTTCTGTTGTTACTAAAAACCATTAAAAACTATTTTGAATATGCCCTTTGTCAATATTGACAAAGGACACTCTTTCATGTAAGATAAACATATAAAAAACAAATAGAAAAGGTGATGAATGTCCGGCGTATCAGATGTCACACAATCGGTGGCATGGATATGACTGGAGAAGAGTAGATAAAATCAATTCAATAGCTTAAAACTAACTGTTATTACAGTTTTGTTTTTATGCCTAATGTTTGATTTTATTTTACTCTTAACTATTCTTTGTCATTTGAGCGATTAGTCGTAGAGTAAAATCTACGGCTTTTTCTTTTGCTCACAGAAAGGAGAAGTAATGTTAAAGAATATCGAAACTGTTTTAGAAAAACCAATCCTTTACAAAAAAACGGAGGGTGAATTTTGGAATGATGAGCATATCTCCATGCAAATGCTAAAGGCTCATCTCAATCCAGAATTTGACGGAGCAAGCAGGAAACATGCATTTATTGAAGAATCTGTTGCATGGATAACGGAACTTGTATCACCGATAGATTATCCGTTACTCTTTGATATTGGATGTGGTCCGGGAATATATGCAGAGAAATTTGCAAGACAAGGTTACTATGTTACAGGTATTGATTTATCTAAGAGGTCAATAGACTATGCGAAAAATTCTGCATTAAAACAGGGATTGGATATTGCATATTTATATCAAAATTATTTGTACATGGAATTAAATACGGCTTTTGATTTTGCAACAATGATATATTGCGATTATGGAGCATTGTCAACAGATGACCGAAAAACGCTTATGCAGAATGTTTATTCTCACTTGAAATCCGGCGGAAAATTCTTATTGGATGTATTTTCCGCAGAAAAGTATAATTCATTTTTACAAACGCGGACATGGGAGGTCTGCAACAACGGAGGATTTTGGAGCAATGAGAAATATGTGGCATTTTATGGTAATTATAAGTATGCGCCCAATGTTACTTTAGAACAGGCTTCCATTATTAAAGACAGTGGCGTATTCCAGTATTATATCTGGAATACATACTTTACAAAAGAAACTTTGATTAGTGAAGCACAGGAGGTTGGATTCAAATTGCGTGGAGTATGGGCAGATGTTGCAGGAAGTGTGTATTCTGATAAGGCATTTACGCTTGCAATGCTTTTTGAAAAATAATTGCTTATAACACCATTTGTTGAATAAATAACGAAATCTGCCCGGCGGCAGAAAAGAAAAAAAAACCGCTGTTCGGGCAGAAGATTTATTGCGCTCATTTATCGAAAATAACATCAGACGGCGGTTTTGAAATAACAATCAAAGCCGCCGTTTTTATGTAGCAAGACAGCTTTCATGGATATGGCGGTATTGGAGGTGCTGCTATGTCTGTTTTTTATTTCGCGGGTAGTTTGGGTTATGGTGAATTATCAAAAAAATCTTGTCTTGTGAAGAGGGATATTCTGCCTATGGATATGAATATACATATCATTTAGTATGTCTTAGTAACTCATATTACCAAGAACCAATGTGGATATATTCTGCATGGAGTTCTTGTTGTAATAGCCCCCACTGGGAAGAAAGGGGGTGAGAGAAGATGAAATATTCTGAACAGTTCATGGAACATATCGAATATGCGTTTAATGCGTTCTGCAAGATTGTCCTGCGCCATGAAGCAATCAACGCATGGCGGGATTTGAAGCGGAAAGAGGAACGGGAAATATCTCTTGACTATCTGATGTCAAAACGATATTTTGAACCCTCTGCTATGGACAGCTATTTTGAAAAGCAGGATAAGCCGACTGTATTTCTTGTGTTTGGAAAGGAAGTTGTCGTTGATGATGAACGGTTAGCAAAGGCATTATCGAGATTGCCGCAGTT
Organism: Clostridia bacterium; assembly: GCA_910575405.1. Lineage (GTDB taxonomy): Bacteria > Bacillota > Clostridia > Peptostreptococcales > Anaerovoracaceae > Hominibacterium. The sequence goes on from CAJTER010000045.1 coordinate 27,812, forward strand.
ACGACAGGAAGTCCTGCTATTGTATTACTTTGTTGGTTATCGTGATGAAGCAATCGGCAGATTGTATGGGCGTTGCAGAAGTACGATAAACAGTCGGAGAAATGTTGCGCTGAAACAGTTGCGGAAAGAATGGGGGAGATTGGAACATGAGGAACAAAAAGCTGATACCTTTTGAGGTAATCCAAAAAGCTGTTGCCGGAGAGCCGGAAGCGGTAGACGCAGTATTGCGGCACTACACCGCACACATCAAATACCTGTCTATGTATAAGGGATATATCAATGACGATACACAGGACAGATTAAAGGCAAAATTGGTTGAGGCCATATTGAAATTCCGCTTTGACCGATAGGAAATAGCAAAGACGGGAAAAGCTGTCAAGGGTAAACTTCGCGCTATGCGCCCTTGACAGCTTTTCCTGCCTTTGCTATTGGACAGTCAAGAGGACGAAATCAGTAAACTGCTTTCGCCTCAATTTATTATGGGGATTGTTACGCAGTAGAGGTTATTTTGTCCTTGATTTATGCGGCTTTGTGAGCATTGAAATGACGGGACAAGGGTTTTATATGTCTGCCCTCAAAAATGGCGTTCCATTGCGTAACAGAAATGAAAAACAATTATTTTTAACTTCATTTTTTAAATCATGTATGGTAGATAACCTGTTTTACAAATCGTTATATAAATATAGTGCTTTTATTATCCTAAATAATTGTATATAAACTGGAATTCAAATAAGATTTCTTTTAATTTAGAACAACAATATTGCATATAATGCAATAAATTTACAAGAATATATTGACTTATACAAGAAAAGTGGTAAAATATAGTAGAAAGGAGCGTGTAAACATGACAAAAAGTGCAAGAATACAAGAAAAAATTATAGAGTTTCTTGCAGACGGATGTCCGCATACTGTACAAGAAATAAAGAGTTTCCTAGTGCGAGTTGGAATTTCTGATTATTCAGAAGGACAGTTTTCCGGTTCAATAAACACATTACTTAGAAACAAGTCTATTAAAAAGATGGACAGAGGAATTTACGTTATAAACCAAAATCAAGGGGGTATATCTTTTATGAAAACATGTTTTGTAGTATCGCCTATTGGAGATGTAGGAAGTGAAACAAGAATCAATGCGGACAAGCTATTCAAGTATATTATTAGTCCTGTTTGTGAAAGTTGTGGTTTTGAAGCAGTGCGTGTAGACCAAATTAACGATTCAGATTCAATTACACAAACTATTATTGATAAGCTTTTATCGTCAGAACTTGTCATAGCTGATATTTCTGGTCATAACCCAAATGTATTTTATGAAATGGGATATAGAAAATGTACGGACAGACCTATCATTCATCTTAAGAAAAAGGGAGAGAGCATACCGTTTGACGTAAATACAGTAAGAACTTTTGAATATGATTTAACTGATTTGGATAATGTAGAGGAAACCAAAAAGCGTTTAGAGCAAACAATAGGAACATTTTCTTTTGAAATTCAAGATAATACGCTTGGACAAGATGAAGAACAAAGCAGGCAGATATTTTCTCAAGGTATTCTTACTATGTTATACCAAATTCAGGATTCTATTACTGAATTAAAAGAACAAATAAGCAAAAAAGATACAGAAACTATTCAAGCAATAATGCAAACCAGTTTAAATAATGTGCAAAAGGAAGAATCTACAGATACGATTATGATGAAAATGCTGTTACCAGAATTGCTTAAAAACCCAGAATCATTTCAAAATCTTATGCAGATGGCAGAAATAGCCAGTAAATCGAAAAAATGAATAAAGACGAGTGGAAAGCGATATGAGCTTTTCACTCGTTCTTTATTTGCACCCTGTTTGTCAGCGTTAATGATAAGTTATTGTAAATACTTCCTTATCACCGTAAAACTAAGGCTTTCAGATTCCTTTTTTATTAAAATCCCCCACTTTTTTGTCAAAACACTTGACAATTCAATCGAAAAATGCGGCGCTTCGCGCCCTTATTTATAAGACATATTTTT
>CAJTER010000046.1 GCA_910575405.1 Clostridia bacterium
CGGGTTATACTTGTCCTTTTTTCGGTTTGGATGCTTTTCAAGCATTGTAATTTCCTCCAATCAATCTGAATTTTTTTGAAAATCCAGATTGACGGGCGGAGAACGGCATCCCACGTCAAAAACAGCCCTGCGGCATGTTTTAACAAAAAACGACAAAAGAAAAACCGCAAAGGCTGTCACCACATAAGGAGATAATTTGAAAACATTATTGGAACACAACTTATGGGGAATAGCAAAGGCAAAGCCAGCGTAAGAAGCGTTTCTGCTTCTTATGCTGGCTTTCTTTATACCAAAAATAAAATCGCACATTCGCAAAGTGGAAAATCCTTTGCTACACTTTAGGCGAAGGATGTAGGACAGATTTTGCGGACATTTAAAATAAAAAAAGAATGTGGAGGTAACAGACAATGGCAAAGACGATTTTTGAGGAACTGGATGGCAAATACGAACGGCAAGGAGATTATCTAATACCGTGTATAACTTTACCCACCGAAGAAGAACAGCCGATAGGCACATGGGGACAGCGGCATCTGGACTATCTGAAGCAGTACCGCAAAGTTACATACACCAATATTCTTACAAGCGGCAGACTGAATACTTACCTTGCCGATATTGACAGGCAGGCGCAGGAACGCTTTGAACGGCTCATAGAGGGAATGAAACAGGCACAGGGCATAACGGAACGCCTAAAAGAAGAAAACGCCTTAGAATGGACAGGGCGGCTGGGTAACATAAGGGCTTGTGCAAGGGAGATTGTGGAGGAAGAAATCTTATACACATAACGGAGTAGCGACAGGGTGTAAAGCTCTGTCGTTTTTCTTTTTTGGGGGATAAAAATTTGCGTTTTATGAATTGATATGTTTGTTCAAACGGCTATGGTAGATACCGTGCAATTTGAGGAGAACAGAAATGTTTGAGTATATGACGGCACAGGACGCAGCGGAGCTTTGGGGAATATCGGTAAGGCGGGCACAAAGGCTCTGTAAGGAAAATCGGATTGAGGGCATATTGAATATCAATCGGGCATGGCTCATACCAAAAGGAGCTGTTAAACTTGCCGATGCCCGAAAAAGATAACCCGATAAAGCAAAATTAGCTTCTCCCATTTACCTTATACTGATATGGCAGACGTTAATCAGGGTTTTAAAAAGATTCCTTATCTTTATGAAATCTTCAAAAACATCAGCTAGTCTTTTCCCATAATCAAAAGAAAGGACAGTACAGACTATGGAAATGATTTTGAAAACAACAAACCTCTGCAAATCTTTCAGCGGGCAAACAGCCGTAAACAACATATCGCTGAACATTGAAAGAAATTCCGTCTATGGACTATTGGGACCGAACGGTGCCGGGAAATCTACGACGCTCAAAATGATTACGGGCATTTTGAAACCGACTTTTGGGAATATCGAATTTGACGGTCACGCATGGAAACGCAGCGACTTAAACCATATCGGCGCATTGATTGAAATGCCGCCGCTTTATGAAAATTTGACTGCCTATGAAAATCTGAAAGTAAGGACTACTATTTTAGGACTGACAGATAAGCGGATTGACGAAGTGCTGCAAATCGTCCGACTGACGGAAACAGGCAAGAAAAGAGCCGGACAGTTTTCTCTTGGTATGAAACAGCGTCTTGGAATTGCGGTTGCATTACTGAACAACCCGAAACTGCTCATACTTGATGAACCAACCAACGGGCTTGACCCGATTGGGATTGAAGAACTTAGAGAGCTTATTCGTTCTTTTCCGGCTAAAGGTATTACGGTTATCCTGTCCAGTCACATTCTTTCAGAAGTGCAGCAGATAGCCGACCATATCGGCATTATCGCGGGTGGCGTTCTTGGATATGAGGGAAAATTGAACGCAAACGAAAATTTGGAACAGCTTTTTATGGACGTTGCAAAAAGCAATCACAGGGAGGGTTAGGGCATGGACTATCTGAAATCAGAACATTTGAAATTCAAGAGGACAATATCGAACAAACTGGTTTTCATTGTTCCACTAATCACAGCTATTTTTGCGTGGCTTATGGGTGGATTTATGGGGTATCAATACATGACACTTTACTGGTGGTATGCGTTCCTACTTCCGGGAGCAATCGCAATTTTGTGTTCTTTGTCACACAGAAAAGAAGAAAGCGCTGGGAAATACTATTCGGTATTTTCTATGCCCGTGAACCTTTCAAAATTTGAATTTGCTAAGGGCATTATCTTAGTCGAAAAACTGCTTGTTTCAGCGATATTTTTAGCATTGCTTATTTCTATCAGTAATATCATTGCTCCAGCCACGGCAGTATATTCCCTTTTACACAGCATTGCAGGAAGTATCGGGATTATTCTTGCGTCTGTCTGGCAAATCCCTTTGTGCCTGTACTTAGCGCGCAAAACGGGAATGTTTGTGCCGATTGTGTTAAATACAATACTTGGAATTGTTCTATCTACTGCTACTGCATTAGGAAATACAATAGTATGGTGGTTTGTACCGTATTGTTGGGCGGCAAAACTGGCAAAGCCACTTATGGGAATTGAAATAAATGGAACTTATGCGGGAAATTGTGGATTTTCTATAGCCATTATGATTTCCATTTCGTTGTCAATACTCTTGTTCCTTATTTTGTCCTATGTCGACGCAAGGGATTTTTCCAAAGGGAGGTAGGTGGAAATGGGTTTTATTCATGCGGTTCGTTCTGAACAGGAAAAAACGAAGCATACACCGTTTTGGGCCATCCATTTTTGTATACCTGCTATTGGGGCATTGTTATTTCTTGCTTACTATTTCCATTATGGCAGCACAGCAGATAGCAAAAAGCTCAAAATGATATTGGAAATTACGACAACGTTTTTTCCATTGTTGATAAGCGTTATTGTCGGTCTGAATGTTGCACTGGAAGAAAAGGCTTCACACTTCCAAACGCTGCTTGCTGTACCGAACCGACACAAAAATATGCTTGCAAAATTAACTTATCTTTATGGTTCTGGGGTATTTGCATTGTTCTTTCTGTGCCTGCTATTTGTGGTAGGCATACATCTTTTAGGAATGGCTGATACAGTACAGCTCGGAATGCTGATTGGAGCCGCCACTGGGATGGCCTTTTGTAACTTGATAATATACATCTTGCACCTGTTCCTTAGCTTCAAATTTGGATTAGGGTTATCCCTGTTTTGGGGCGTGTTTGAAAGTCTGCAATGTATCTTATATAGCAATATCGAACTAAAAGGCATAGCGAGGTATATTCCCTTTTCATGGTCTATGAATTGGGTAAAGGATATTTTGGGCCGACAAATTTTCAACTATGGAACGGAAAAAATATGGATTGCAGCATTAACAACAGGCGGCTTGTTGCTGACCTTATTATGGTTTTCTCATTGGGAAGGACGGAAAAATTATGAATAAAAACGAAAAAATGTTTATCGTCGTGCTGTTTGTTTTTGTTGTATGCTTTTCTCTTGCGGGCTGCTCTTTACAGGAAAAAATCAAAGAATATTCCAGTGATAAAGAGCAATGCTATTTGAACGCAGAGAATGTGACGCAATTTTCCTTTAAGGGAAACGACTACACGATTTTGGAGGATACCGTTTCTAATGGTGGGCTTGGGGAATGGACTGGATATATCCGGCAGCTTGTAGCGGTAGACGAAACAGGAAAAGTATTGCTTCAAGAAAACATAGAAACCACTACCTTTCGGACGTTGGCAGATTTAGCGGATAAAGCCCCGGAAGCTGCTTATATTATCCCATTCTTGAATGTGTACGCAGCCCCCAACGCTGACGATTATCTGATTGTAGATGTAAACGGAGGGTATCACAAAGCTGTTGGAAAAGAAAATATCAAAGACACAGATACGGTCTTTGACTTCAAGGACACAGAGCAGTCTATGAGTGGAAAGTTTGAAATCAATCCTGAAAATGCAACGCAGCTTCTTTGTGACGGGATTATTTATCAAGTAACCTCTGATACCGTATCAAATGATGAATTAGGAAACTGGATTGATATTCTTGCGGAAAGCGTTACATTCGATACAGAAACGAAACGCCCTTTGTCCAAAGAGGATTTGAACAAGATTGACTGGAACGGAAAAAACGCCGGACAGGAGCGGGAACAATGGTTTTACACAGATGTTTACGAGATTTACGGTACGGATAAAACAGAAGCGGTTGCGGTAAAAATAAATAACCGCTACTATATTGCAGAGCAGAAATGACTGCTTTTCTGCCCTCGCGGATTATGCTATAATACGAAAAGAGCAACGAAAGGAGGCGACACTATGGCAGCAATCCTTATGGTTGATGATGAACGACCTATTTTAGAGCTTGTGAAAAATGGGCTGCAAAAAGACGGACATTTCATTACTGCCTATACGTCTGCCGCACAGGTTCCGCTTGATAAGCTGAACAGATACGATTTGATTATACTGGATATTATGATGCCGGATATGGACGGATTTTCTTATTGCAATAAAATCCGTTCATTGGTGGACTGTCCTATTCTCTTTTTGACAGCTAAGACAATGGAAAATGACATTACATTCGGCCTTGGCCTGGGAGCAGACGACTATTTGACAAAACCATTCCGCATTGCGGAGCTACGGGCAAGGGTAAATGCCCACTTGCGCCGAGAACACAGGGAACGACATACAGCCCTTACCTTTGAACGGATAAAAATTGATTTGTCCGCAAAGGAGCTGCGGGTAGATGATACACCCATTCCCCTAACAAAAAGCGAATATCTGATTTGTGAATACCTTGCAAGAAATAAAGGACAGGTATTTTCAAAAGAACAGATTTATGAAGCAGTTTTGGGCTTGGAGGGCGACAGCGATAATTCTACCATTTCCACCCATATCAAAAATATCCGGGCGAAATTAAGCAAATTGGATATTCAGCCGATAGCGACAGTTTGGGGGATAGGGTACAAATGGGAATAAAAAAGCCAACATCATTGAAAGCGTCTTTTTGGAAATTTTTATGTATGCTGCTGATTGGGCTAATGGTTTCGGTAGCTATTCCATTTAGCCTTATCCTTGCCGGAACCAGAATGGGCTTTATTACTTATGCGGATTATTCAGAACGCAGCGCAAAAAATCTTGTTCCAATTATTGCTGCAACGCCGGATTTAACAGATGTACAGCTTCCTATGGGGTGCAAATACCTCATACTGGATAAGAATTATCAAATGCGGGAAACGTCTTTAGAGGGCGAAGATTTAGACAGGGCTATGGAGTATGCCCTGTCTGGAAAGATAAACGAAAACCTCAACAAGCAGTATCTGTTTGTTACCCGTGAAAATGAATATGTGGTGCTTCAATATTACATTGGCTCACAGTTTATAAATGAATGGTTCTATAATCATTTTCCCTCACCGGAAATTCTGCTATATATCCTCATGGGGATAAACTGTATCGCGGTCTGCGTGATATTAACAGCGAAATTTGCAAAAAATATGAGGGCGCAGCTCTCCCCACTTTTTGAAGCAACAGAAAAAGTGGCAGAACAAAATCTTGATTTTGAGGTGGGACACTCAAAAATCAAAGAATTTGAAGATGTGTTATGTTCTTTCTCTGATATGAAAAATAATTTGAAATCATCTTTAGAGAAACAATGGAGTGCGGAACAATTACAAAAAGAGCAGATAGCGGCGCTTGCCCACGATTTGAAAACGCCTTTAACTGTCATTCAAGGAAATATCGACTTGATAAGCGAAACAGAGCTTGACGACGAACAGCGGTTATATGCGGGGTATATTATAGAAAGTTCCGGGCAGATGGGCGTTTATATCAGGACGCTGATTGATATATCCCGGACAGTAGCCGGGTATCATCTCAATTTGGAAGAATTTGATATAGCTGATTATATGCAACAGATTGAAGCGCAGGCAAATTCATTATGCCTTACAAAAGAAATTTGTTTACACATGGAAACAGGGGAAAATTTAGGAACTTTCAAAGCGGATAAATTACTACTGGAACGGGCAATTATGAATGTGATAGGCAATGCGATAGATTACTCTCCACCAAAAGGGACAATCTATGTAGAGGTGCAAAAGCCAGACGATTTTCTACAAATCGCCATAATAGATGAGGGAACTGGTTTTACAAATGAGGATTTGCATCATGCAAGGGAGCAGTTTTTTATGGGCGACATCAGCCGAAGCTCTAATATGCACTTTGGCATGGGGCTTTATATCACAAGCAGCATTGTAAAGCAACACAAGGGGGAACTTGCTCTTAAAAATTCCGATAAAACAGGCGGTGCAGAGGTTATAATAAAAATTCCATATTAGGATTTAATGGGCGATAGGAAACATCGCTCATTATTTTTGCAAATCTTTATGAAATCTTCAAAAATATTTCGTAGTATTTTAAAAGTGAACGATTGAACTTAAAGTCCACCATATAAAAAACGGCATGTTGTTGATTTTTCTGATTTGGCATAAGGGTGTAAAACTTACGATGAGATCATCGGTAAAATGACGAACACCTCAGAGGTTAAATTGAATTATATTGGCATCGCAATTTGCGGCAATAAAAAGCAGATTAACAAGTTGACAGGAAATATGCCTTTGTTAAGATAGGAGGAGAAATGGTTTATGAGAACTGAATGGGTACATTGTCCTGTTTGCGGAGCTAAAACCCGTGATAGGATTGGAGAGGATACTATTTTGAAGAACTACCCTCTCTATTGTCCGAAGTGTAAACAAGAAACATTGATAGAAGCAAAAAAATTCCAAGTAACCGTCATCAGAAAGGAAAACACATAATACGCAGAGCCAATAAACGAGTTGAATGAATCGTTCGTTGGCTCTTTCTTATGCCTAAACTATATAGTATTCCCACCTTCTGAAAAAATTATTCAAAAACTTTTTGGAAAGTATTGACAAACACTTATTTCATTCAGTACAATAAAATACTCTTTTATGAGAACCACAACCAATTACATATCCTCACAGAATTTGGGAGTACGGCTTTACGCCGTACACGCCTGCGGTATGCGAAAAAGAAATACCGCCGTTGCCATTGCCGCCTTGAACTGTCGGCGGAGGTCAAGCGTAACAGACAGTTTCGACTTTGAATTTCAAAGCCGGTTACATCATTGTGAAACCAAAACCGCAAGGGATAAGTCTATCCTTTTGTATTGGTCGGTACACATTGATGTGCCGGCTTTTTTTGCTGCCCAAATGCCGGCTACAACTAAATGACCGGCTGGATGGGATATGATTTTGCGATAACCTCTTTTTTCGGAGAGTGAGTGAAACAACGCCGCCTGAGATGGGGGCAGGGACAAAAAAACAACGTTCAGACAAACCGGCGGAAAACAACAGACCGTATGCGGCAGAAAGAGTGTCGCATACCGCAGCAAGCAGGGAAACTGTATTGACAGTTTCCGCCCCAACCGGCTTTATGAGCCGATTGCCCTTTGGGGAATACCCCAATCCCCTCAAAAATCCAAGAAAGGACTGATGTTATGAACGAAGCCAAGAACAAAAATTTATTTATCCGTGTGAGCGAAAAAGAGAAAAACATCATTGAGCAGAACGCCAAAAAGTGCGGGCTTTCCGTGTCAGAGTATCTCCGCCAGCGTGCTTTGGGGTATATGCCAAGAGCCGCCCTGCCCGAAGCATTTTTCTCTTTTAATGATAAGCTGGACGAACTCTGTATCGCTGTCGAAGGCAAAATTACAGCGGATACGGAAGAAAAAATTATTAGACTCATTGACAGTATTACCGAAGAACTGATACTGCCAAAACGTGAAAGGCTGGTGGTGTAAATGGCTACCACCGGCTTCTGGCCTGTCAAAGACAGGCTGAAGGAAGTGATTGATTATGCGGAAAATCCCGATAAAACCATAGACAAAAAGTATGTGGACAGCGATTTGTACACCGCTTTACAGTATGTATCCCACGATAAAAAGACCGATGAGCGTATGTATGTCAGCGGCATCAACTGCAATGCAAAGCGGGCGTATGAGCGTATGACGGCAACGAAAAAACGCTTCGGGAAAACAGGCGGCAATGTGGCGTACCACGGGTACCAGAGCTTCCAGACCGGCGAAGCCACGCCCGAAGAAGCGCACAAAATCGGCATGAAACCGCAAAGCGGATGTGGGGAAACGAGTATGAAATTGTTGTTACCACACACCTTAATACAGACAATGTCCATAATCATTTTGTTGTAAATTCCGTATCCTTTAAGACGGGCAGGAAATTTGAAAACCATATCTCCGACCACCATAAACTCCGTGAAATCTCCGACTCTGTATGTTTGGAACATGGGAAAAGCATCTTGAAAGACGCAGAGTTTTACGGCAGAAGCAAAAAAGAATACTGGCGGAAACAAAACGGCGGGCTGTCACATCGGGAGATTTTAAAAGCGGATATTGACGCCGCCCTTGCCCAGTCCGCCAACTTCAAGGCATTTGAAATCCGTTTAAAGGATATGGACTATGAAATCTGCCGTGATGAGAACTTCGCCCATTATTCCGTAAAAGGGACAGGCTGGCAGAGGGCAGTCCGCTTAGACCGGCTTGGAAAAGAATACACGCCCGAAGCAATCAGGGCAAAACTGCTTGACAACCAGCGGCATGTCGGCTATGTCCCATTCCACAAGCCGAAATATACGCCGCTCCTTACGCTTGAAATCGAGTACCGTAAAATACAGCGCATGGACGGCATACAGATACTTTTTTCCCTTGTGATTGAACTTTGCAGGCTGGTTACGGGAAACAACATTGCCCCCGAAACTCCCCGCCCACTCTCCCCCACCATGCGGCAGGAAATCGTAAAATTAGATAAAACGCTGAAAGAATACAAGTTCCTATGTAAAAACAACATTGATTCCCCGCAGGAGCTTGTTTCTTTTATCGGAGAAAAACGGGAGCAAATCGGCGCATTGGAAAAAGAACGGCAGTCAATTTACAACCGAAACCGCCACAAAAAAGATGATGGATTGAACAAAGCGGCAAGAGAAATCTCCGCCAAGATAAAACCTCTGCGGGCGGAATTGTCCCTTGCAAAAGCAGTCCTTGAAAAAATACCGAAGCTGAAAGAGGTAATTGAAGCCGAACGGCAGGCGGAAACCGCTGTTATAACCAAAAATAAGGAAAGAAGGTATGCACGATGACAAATAGCAAAATTAAAACCAATACCCCGCCGAAGAAAAAGGCGGCGAATATCCAAGTAGATAAACTCCGTACTTTTGAGGGACATCCCTTTAAGGTACTGGATAATGAAGATATGGGCAATCTTATCGTAAGCATCAGACAGCAAGGCATTATCTCCCCACTGATTGTAAGAGCAATTGAAAGCACAGATGAATATGAAGTGATAAGCGGACACAGGCGTTTACACGCCGCCATAAAAGCAGGGCTTTCCGAAGTGCCTGCTTTAATTTATCCCCTTGACCGAAACGAAGCGATGATTGCGGTTGTAGACAGCAACCTGCACCGTGAAAGGCTGCTCCCAAGCGAAAAAGCCTTTGACTACAAAATGAAAATGGATGCAATGAAAGCACAGGGCAGGAGAACGGATTTAACTTTGTCGCAAGCTGCGACAAAGTCAGATACCGCCGCCGAAATAGGAAAATCACAGAATGAGAGCCGTGACCAAGTGTTCCGCTATATCCGTCTGACTTACCTTATCCCCGAACTGCTTGACAAAGTTGATGAAGGCATTATCGCACTCAGCCCCGCCGTGGAACTGTCCTACCTCTCCAAAGAACAGCAGAAAATACTGCTTGACGCAATGAGCCTGAACGACTGCACACCATCCCACGCACAGAGTATCCACATGAAGAAACAGGCTCAGCAGAATACTCTTTCCTCGGACGGTATTTATGAAATCATGTCGGAGGAAAAAGCCAACCAGACCGAGCGAATCAGCTTTAAAGTACAGGATTTAAAGGGATTTTTCCCGAAAAACTTTACGCAAAAACAGATGACGGACACGATTCTGAAGCTGCTTTATGAATACAACAGAAAACTGGAACGCAGACGAAACAGCCGTGATGAAAGGTAAGGTGGAAGTATGAAAAAATTAGAAACTTTTACAGTCAATCCAAATGCAGTCTATATGCTGCCGCATGAGCCGATAGATGAAAATGAGAAAATCAATTTATCGCAAGAGGTACTGCCCCGCTGTCCCGAAATCCGCATTGAAAGCGGAAAATTAGTGCGTTTCAGTGGTGAAAACGAGTTTTCATTAAAAATTGGCGGCACGACCTACAAGGTCAACACCCATTTCAGCAAAAAAGGAAGCCAAAGCGTATTGGAACAGTTTAAAGAACTGATATTGTCCGAGAAGCTGGTTTAATATTGCACATTGGAAAAAGATAACTGGGTATAGTAAGATAACCCTGCCTTTGCTATGCCCAGTTGTCGGAAAGGAGATTATTTTTATGACAACAGCAAAATTAAACGGGCAGACAGAAGAAAAAATCACAGCTTTGTATTGTAGGCTTTCGGTTGACGACGATAATAAAGACGAGGAATCCAATTCCATAACGAACCAAAAACAGATTTTAAAGGATTACGCCCGCAAAGAGGGATACAACAACACAATGTTTTTTGTGGACGACGGCGTGTCGGGGACGACCTTCCAAAGACCGAATTTTGTGCGTATGGAGCGTATGGCAGAAAACGGCGAAATCGGCACGATTATCGTCAAAGACCTTTCACGCTTCGGGCGTGAGCAGGTGGAAATGGGCAGGCTTACGCAAGTGGTGTACCCATCCCTCGGCATCCGCTTTATCGCCATACAAGAACGTGTGGACACTCTGACCGGCGACGGCGTGGAGATGATGCCCTTCCACAATATTTTCAAGAACACGAGGCATTTGGGAGGGGTAAACTGCTAATTTCTCTCCAATTCGACAAATCAGTGTGCAACAATCAAATATCGCTGCTGTTACAGAATGTTTCCGTCTGGCTGCTGATGCGGTCAGGCGCTTTTTTTGCCCGATCACACCAGCCCAACAAAGCGGTAGTAAATTTTAATGTCCTGGTGTCTTTGACCGTCTATGACGGTTCGTTCTCCAACTTCAATGCGGTCAATCAGTTCCTCAATGATTTCCCGGTTCAGTTCCTGCAAGTCCAGATACTGCCGGATGGTTCCGGCCCACTGGTGGATATTGGCGATGTCCTGCTGGGCTTTCCGTTCCCCGGCTAACAGGCTGTCCAGGCGTTCCGATTTCTGGATGCGTTCCTGCTCGTTCTTTTGAATCAGAACCGAGAAGGAATCGCCGCTGATTGCCCCGCTTACCTTATCTTCATAAAGTTTTGCGGTGATCTGTTCCAACTCCTCCAAACGCCGCCGCAAACGGCTGATTTCCTGTCGGCAGTCCTCTTGTTGCGCGGCGCTTGCGGATTGGATGTGCTGTTTCAGCTTATCCAGTACAGCGGCTTCATCGGCTGCAACCGCTTTGCCATGCGCCCGGATTTCACTCAGCACCAGGTTTTTCAAGCTGATCTCAAAAATCCGGTGCCAGGAGCAGATGCTGTGTCCGGTAGTGGCAAACCGGGAGCAAAAATAAGAAGTATAGTGCTTGACAGTTCCGTTTTTCCGGCGCTGTGTTTCGCGGGCGGCAACCAGAGGATGCCCGCAGTCCGCACAAACCAGCTTTCCGGTAAACAGAGATGCTTGGGGCGGCGTATTGTTAGCGGAAATCTGTTTCGCCGCCTGATTGATTTTCTGGACAGCCTCCCACAGCTCCGGCCCGATAATTGCCTCGTGCGCACCCTCATGGGAAATCCATTCCGATTCCGGTTTCCTTATCATGGTCTTGTCTTTATAGGAACGGGAACCGGTGCAGTTCTGTGTGAGCGTACCGACATAAATATCATCGTTCAGAAGGCTTCGGACGGTTGCGTAAGCCCACAGCCGGGAATACTTGCAGCTGCCATTTCCGTAATGGACCGCCCAGTACCAGCGGGGAGGGAGAATCCCTTTCTCATTCAGGGCGGCAGCGATTTTCCCATAGGCCATGCCGGACTGACGCATCTGGAATATCTGCCGCACAACAGCGGCGGATTCCCCGTCAATGACCAGTTTGTGTCTGTCCTCCTCGCTCTTGCGGTATCCGTAGGGAGCGTAGGCAGCAAGATACTGGCCACTTTTCTTCTTTGCATGAAGCACCGACTTGACCTTGCTGGACAGGTCCTTGAGATGGTAGTCATTCATCAGACTGCGGAAGTGCAGCATATCGGTGTTGTCCCCCTCGCTGTCCAGGCAGTCCAGAACCGACACGAACCGGCATCCGAGGGAAGGGAAAATGATGTCCGTATAACGGCCCACCTCCACAAAATCCCTGCCTAAACGGGAAAGGTCCTTTACCAGAATCAGGTTAATCAGGCCATGCCTTGCGTCCTCCAGCATTTCCAAAAATCCGGGCCGCTGGAAGTTGCCCCCGCTGTACCCATCGTCCTGATAGGTCTTGACCTCGATCCAGCCGTTGAGCATGACGAATTTGGAGAGGATTTCATATTGGTTCTCAATGCTCACCGATTCATCGCTGGGAATATAGCCCTTCGCTTTTGCGGAATTGGAGGCGTCATCCACACTCAGGCGGCAATAGATACCGACTTTATATTGCTTCGCCATAATCCCGCCCCCTTTCCTGTGCCAGCGCCCCGTCCACATTCCCGACATAGCGGTAGTACACCTTGACCTCACAAATCCGCTGCCCGTTGACCTTCTGGGTATCGCCAACCTCGATCCGGTCTACCAGTTCAAAGAGAATGGTTTCGTCCAGTTCCGAGATTTCCGTATAGCGCCGAATAATTTCCAGCCAGCGGTCGGTATCCACCTGGTTTTCCAGGTGCGCCCGGACTTTCCTTTCCAGTTCCGGGACTGCCTCCGCCTTTTCTGCCCGTTCCGCTTCGTATTTCTGCATCAGTGTCTGAAATACCGTCTGCGGGATGGAGCCGGTGCATTTGTCCTCGTAGAGATTCTGCATCAGACGCTCCAAATCGGAAATACGGGCTAAGGAGGATTTTAATTCCTGCTCATAGGAGAAAAGCCGGGTGTGGGATTCCTTCTCCTTCAGCCGGAGAATCTCGCCCATCAGCCGGTCCGGGTCATATTCCGCAAAGCGGGCCTTTTCCCGGATGTCCTCCAATACCAGCTGGGTCAGCACTGTTTCATAGATGGTGTGGATGGTACACGCGCCCCTTCCGCTGCGGGAGTAGTTGCCGCAGATGAAAGAGCTGTACCGTCCCGGTCTGCCATCCTTATAGGTGAATTTTTCGATGTGGTTCCGCATTTTGAAACCGCAGTCGGCGCAGTACACAAGTCCGGTGAAGATGCTCTTGCAGCCATCGGACGGGGCGCTTTTCCGCACCTTCTTTTTGCCGATGCTGGCTACGGTATCCCACAGTTCCCGCGAAATAATAGCCTCGTGGGTCCCCTCCACCCGAATCCACTCGTCCTCCGATTTATTGACGAGCTTGCGGGATTTATAGGAGAGTGTGCCGCTTTTGCCCTGTACCATGTTCCCGATGTAGACCTCGTTGCGGACCATGTTTTTAACCGTCTGGTCGGCCCACTTGTGGTTGACCCTGCGGGGGTCGCTCTGGCCCTTGCGCTGGTAGTACAGCACACCGGGCGGCTGAATCCCTTCTTCATTGAGCGCCACCGCGATGGCGTGAAATCCCATGCCTGATGCCCGCATTTCAAAGATACGGCGCACAACCGGCGCGGTTTCCTCGTCAATCACCAGATGATGCTTATCCAGCGGGTCGCGTCGGTAGCCATAGGCGGGGTAGGTCCCCATGAATTTTCCGTTTTCGGCACAGGCTCTCTTGACCGCCTTGACCTTCTTGCTGGTGTCCCGGCTGTAAAATTCATTAAATAAGTTCAAAAAGCACATGACATCGGTGCTTCCGTTGTCGCTCATGGTGTCAATTCCGTTGTTCAGCGCGATGAACCGGCACCCAAGAGAGGGGAACAGGTAATCCGTATATTGTCCAAATTCGATGTAGTTGCGGCCAAAACGGGAAAGGTCCTTTACCAGAATCACATTGATCCGCTTTGCCTTTGCGTCCTCGATTAACCGCCTGACGCCTGGGCGGTTGAAGTTCGTGCCGGAGTATCCGTCGTCGATATAGACATCGACCTCATTCCAGCCGCGCTGCCTGACATAGTTTTGAAGCAGCAGCTTCTGGTTCTCAATGCTGACCGATTCCCCATCACGTTCATCGTCGTTGCTTAACCGGCAGTAGATGCCCACGTTGTATGTTGTATCCATCATCTTTCTTTTACCTCCCGACCATCTCAGAATCCATACCTCGTGCGGCAAAATGGCTCCGCAGGTTTTACCCTGCATGAATATCTTACCGGAGAATCCACCGCCGCGCAATGATACGGCAGGCCGCGAGGCTTTCTGTTATTTGGAACCGCTGGCAGCTGGAATGGCTTCCGACATGGCGCGTCTGACTGCCAGCTGTTCCAGCGTCTTTCCCAGGTCCTTTTCTCCCGAAAAAAAGCTGGTGACGCGATAAATGGTTTTCCCGATCCGCACCTCTTTGTAGGAGCTTGTCGGGGTTGTCTGTTTGGTCATAAAGACGCACCTCCGTTCAAAAATTGTTTTTGCTCTATGGTTAAAAAGCAGCCGTATCGAAAGATAAGGGCGGCGGTTGCCGCTGGATACCGTCCGGTACGGCTGCTGCAATTCTGTTTGGATGGTTCGTCATATTTGCCACGCCCCCTGACGATAGGGACATAACAGGCCGCTCCTGGCAGAGCTGTCATAACTCCGCAGCGCCGTTTTACTCGTGCGCCGCAGGGTTCCCCCCAAGTCTTTGGCGGGCCGTGAGGAAGTATCTTTAAGCCCCCGCACCATCATCGCGCCCGGAACGCCATCTCCGGGTTTAAGGCTGGACGTAGATCGCTCGGATTGCCTGTCTGTCATCACCTCCTGCAAGCAACCGTCCTGGCGGCGCGCCTTTTCCGCTTCGATACGGGTTATGTACCTGTTATGCCGTATATTCAGTTGTCAAGCTGCAATGAGGGGCAAGAGGACTTGTCCCTTCAATGTGTAGGCATTGGGAAAGGCGATTTGTTAAGCCTTTTTCAAAAAAATCTTGATTTTATTTATTCGCTGTGTGATTGCACTCCGGGAACAGTTCCACAGCCTTGCGACATCGGCCTGCCGGTATCCGTCCACAATGAGCAGGGTCAGCAGTTCCAGATCGTCCTCCGGCAATTTGCAGAGCCGCCGGTACAGCAGTTCATCCTCCAGGGAGGACAGCCAGCCAAACCGCCGGGAATCCACATCGCCGGTGTCCCAGGTGCAGGACAGGGATTCAAATTTTCGGAACAGGCAGGACTGCTCGCTCTCGTCCTCACACTGTTCGCCGGGAAGGGCCTGTACGCGGTTTAGATAGGCCCGCTGGCTGCAAAACCAGGTCCAGTCATATTCCTTCATCGCCGCGATCTGCCTATCGTCCATACCGGCTGCACGGTATTCCTGTTCCAGCCGGGTCCATTCTGTATCAAACTTCCTTTTTTCGTATCCATAGTGAAATCCCATAGTTTTCCTCCATTTCGATTCAGGCGTGGTTGACGGGTGAATCGAATGGAGGCGGGGACCGGCAGCGGTACACATCGGGAGGTTTCCCTAAAAATCGACAATAAGAAACGCCAGTTTCTCGCAATGAGAAACTGGCGCAACAAAAAACACCATGATTATGCTGATTTATATGGATTGATAATACTGATAGATAACTATAATATCCCGGAGGAGGGCCTATGCTTTTTTTAATTGATATATCCCATAGCTATTACAAATGAATATTGCAGACATGGCGGTATCCTCCTATATACCGCCCCTGCTGATTGCTGAGGGTCATCGGGGGTCTGCTTTTAGGCAAAAAGAAACGGCGGCCTTGATTACTCAAAACCGCCGAAGAAATCAGCTGTGCAGGAAAGCGCACGAAATCCTCTGCCCGTCAGCGGTTTTTTTCTTTTCCCCGCTGTGGAGGCAGATGTTTGGATATGTAAGCTCGTTTCATTCCACAAAGAACAGAACCCGCCGAATCAGCTCCGGGATATTTACCGGGGAGGTGATATAGTCGTTCACGCCCTCATGCCGGTATTCATATTCCGTGGTAAGGTCGTTGTTCTCGGTAAGGATAAAGAACAGCAGAAACCGGACAGGGGGATTCTTCATTTGGAACATCCCCACCACAAAGGAATCTCCTTGTACGGCCCGTACCTCGTCCAGAAAATCCATGCCGGAACCGTCCGGTAGGTCGAGGTTACAGCAAATTACCAGCGGCATTTCCTCCTGAATGACAGTTCGTGCTTCCTGCAGAGTGGATGCCGTTTTAGCCGGGTAGCCTCGCCGTTGTAAATATTTTTGCAGACACCATATATAAGGTGTCGCTGTCGTCGGGAATTGTCAATATTCTTGCTTTGTAAAATCCTCTGGTAAAAAATCGCACTGTTCATCTGGTACTCCCAATGATTTTGCATATTGTATCATATCATCCCACCTTTGTTTATCTTTCGCATGAGAGGTATCAATACGTTTTTTATATACCGGAACAATCCCCTTGCAGGACATAACAAAAATCTTTTCTCTAAAAACTACAATTGCATTTTCTGATGTATGAAATGTAATGTACCATTCTTTCTTCAAAGCTGTACTCATGTTTTTTTGAAATGCTTTTACTTCATCTTCAATATCTTTTTCAGGTATTGAAATTGTATATATTTTGCATAGACCAAAAAAACGACTTTGACATTTGAGAACAGGAAATTTTTTTATCATCTTTTTGTCTTTCAAGCTCAAATTAATTACTTCTGCATGATAGCTTCTCATTTTTATGTTCCTCCCAACTCTATTTGTTGCTCTATACAGCTCCTGAATAAATTTGAATACTGTTTGCAACGGACACCCCCTTGTTGTTTGAGTATGTTGTTTGTTGGTACTTCAATGATACATCATTCAGCAGCGGGTGTCTTTATTTTGTGCAATATTTGGTATTTACTCATTTATAGTTATGAAGATTTCTCGCTTTGCTCTATCTGTAATTCACCCTTTTTCAGCCGGAACACCACATCCGCCTGTTTTGCCAGCTCACCTGAGTGGGTAACAACTATCACGCATTTCTTCATCTGATGGGCGCTTTCTTTCAAGATTTCCGTAATATCCCCAGCCGTATCCTCGTCCAGATTGCCGGTAGGCTCGTCCGCCAGAATCACCGGAGCTTCGCTTGCGAGCGCCCTTGCAATGGCTACCCGCTGCTGCTGGCCGCCGGAGAGTTTCAGCACGTTCCGTTTGGATTCCTCCCTCGTCAGCCCCAGCCGTTCCAGAAACGGGAGTGCCGGTTTCTTTGAAGTCAGCCGGACATTCTCCTGCGGGGTCATATAGTCAATCAGGTTGTAGCTCTGAAAGATAAAAGAAACATTCTTTTTCCGATGGCCTGCCAATCCGGCCTGTGCAATGTCTTTCCCTTCAAACAGGATATTCCCGCTTGTGGGGCTGTCCAGACCGCCCAGCAGGGATAGAAGGGTTGTCTTGCCGCACCCGGACGGGCCGAGAATGGCATACATTTTTCCCGCCTCCATCTGCGCATTGATCCCTCTCAGCACCTTCCTCTTTTTGTCATAAGAGTATGTTAGATTTTGCAGTTCCAAAATTCCCATAGAGGCACCTCCTATTCACCTTCGGGCACAAATTCATAGTCAAAATCATAGTCCTTTACTTTATCCGGCACCTCGTAATCTATGATGGGCGAGCCGGATTGCTCCTGCGTTTCGTCTGATTTATTCTCCTTGGGGGTACACCCTGTGAACAGCAATCCCACAAAAAGGAGGACAGAAAACATTTTCCATACTTTTTTCATATCGTTACCGCCTTTCTCAGCTCATTTTCGATAGAATTTCCCGCGGTTTCAGCCGCATGACGGAAATTGAGGATATTCCAGCGGATACCGTTACAATCCCGATCCCCAGCAGGAATAGGAGGCCCATTTCCTCAAGCTGTACACGAACCTGTAATTCCGGGGTTTCGATTTCCGGCTCACCGGTATCTGTTCCGGCCTCCCCACGGGTTCCGGCAGATAAGCCGTCTTCCTGCTGCGCCTCCGTTACCGCCTGCCCGGATTGCAATACGTTTCCCATCTGGCCCGCAATGGCGCTGGCGGAGAAATAAGAGAGGGAAAATGCTAATATCGCAATCAGCAAAACCTCGGCAATATACTGCCCTAAGATGGACAGCTTGCTGATCCCAACCGAGAGCAGGACGCCGGTTTCATGGATGCGGGTTCTGGCCCACATGGTTAGAATGAGCGAGAGGATGGCGATGCTTACAATCAGCGCGATCATCAAAATGGTGGATACCAGCTCCGATAACTGTTCCAAAGAGGACGCGGCGTTTTCATAGTCCTCGTTGTCAACCAGAAAAGAAAAGCCTTTCCAGTCCACGCCGCTGATTTCCTTTACTTTAGAAATGATTTCCTCCATGTTCTGCGGGTCGTTCACCGATACCGTCAGCTCGTTAAAGCCCTGTATTGCGGGGCCGTTTTCGTAAGCCACCAAAGTGGCAAGGTCGGTGATGATAAGGTTTTGTATTTTATCGTAGGTTGTCACCTGATCGTTGATGCCTTCGATTTCTTTTGGAGAGAACAGGCCCACAATCTCAATCTCCACGCCTTTGTCCGTCTGGATTTTGTCACCAATTTTCAGGCCGTTTTTCTCAGCCAAATCCTTGCTGATCAGCCCCTTGTTTTTGTCGTCCGGCAGGATATGCCGCCCCTGCGTCAGCGTAAGCTGCCCGGAAGTAAACCGGGTAAGCTCCTCGCTTTTCCATGTGCTTAAAATCTTTGAGGATGCGCGAAATTCTTCCTCAATGGGGATATTGCCGGTAAATAGTTCCAGAGAGGGGAACGCCGCCAGCCCCTCCACGGTGGCGCTGCACTCCTTGATCCCCTCAATTTCCCGGATTTGCTCTACCAGCTCCGGGCTGATCTGCTGGGTGGAATACATCAGGGTTCCGCCCTCCACGCTTTCCACCTTCAAATAGGGGTTGTTTTCCGTGTAGTCAAAGCCAATGAGAAAACTCCCGCCAAGGCTTTGCCGCAGCTCCTGCTGGGCGGCTTTCGAAGCGTTCCCCAGTGCCAGAGCGGTCAATACAAAGGTTGCCATCACCAGCAAGATGACAAAAAGAAGGATACTCTTGCCCCTCTTGCGGACGATATACAGCCACGCTCGATTCATAAAGTTCATAGAATGACCTCCGTTTCATATAGGATAAGTGTTGCAACGCTGACAGCATAGCACTCCAATATGGAACCAGTATGAAACGGATAAAAAAAGCCATCGCTTTATGGGAGATAAAGGGTAAAGCACATTCCCGGCGGGTTTTTGGTCGCCTCAAATTGATAGG
This sequence comes from Clostridia bacterium, assembly GCA_910575405.1. Lineage (GTDB taxonomy): Bacteria > Bacillota > Clostridia > Peptostreptococcales > Anaerovoracaceae > Hominibacterium. Next base: position 19,382 of record CAJTER010000046.1, read on the forward strand.
GCATCCCAAGGGCCTTTGAAAGCGTATCTACAATATATAATCCCAGCCCATTCCCTCCATCTTTGCGATCTCTGGCAAAGTCTGGGCGGTAGAACGGCTCAAATACATGGGCCAGCTTATCCGGCGGGATGGGCGTACACTCATTTTCTATTTTTATCTGTCGGGCGTTCAATATAACGGTGATCTTGCATCCCGGCTTTGTGTAAGCGACCGCATTGGAGAGCAGGTTAGACAGGATCTTTTCAAGGCTTTTCTTTGACGTGTGGACAGGGCACTTTCCCTGTATGCTGAAAGAAAAGTCGAGTCCCTTTGCCTTCGCAATCAACTGATAGGGCTCGCAGATTGCCGGAAGACGCTCAGACAGGTCAAAGGTTTCCGCGTCCTGTTTCTCCTGTGTAAAATCCAGCCGGGAGGTATCCAAAATTTCTTTAATCATAAAGGATAGCTGCCCGGTAATCTCCTTACATTCCAACAGACAGCGATCCCGGTCTTTGTATTTTCCAATGCCTAAGATCATGTTTTCCAAAATCGCGTTCAGGGCAGTCACCGGCGTTTTCAGCTCATGGGAGGCGGCCCGCAGGAAATCAATTTTCAACCGTTCCGCCTCACGGACGTTTTGCTTTTCTTCCTCCAGATTTTCAATGGTGGAAAGCAGGCTGGCATACAGCTTATTGACGCGGGCGGCCAGCTCGCCAATCTCGTCCTTCGTATGCACCACGCAGGCTGCAGCCTTATCCAGCTTTTCCATCTTTTCCGTTGTAACCGCAATCTGCTTGATCGGCCTCGTCATGGCTCTGGAAAACAACAGGGAACACCCAGCGGAAATGATGGCGCAGCAAAGCAGGGATACCGGCAGTGCTTTTCCGATAGCGGATTTTATCAAAATACCAGTATTCACATCACTCTCAATAATGGCTCCTTCCACAAAACGGTTGGTGCTTACGGTCATTTGCGGCGCAAGCACATAGAGAAAAACATGAGCCATCACGGTGACAAACAGCATTACCAGAAAGGTGTATAAGAAGATTTTAGTAAAGAGCTTTAAATTTCTCATGGGTGTTCCTCATACTTGTAGCCAACGCCTTTTACCGTTACAATCCGGTTAAGACTCAGCTTTTTCCGTAAATTTTTAATGTAGGTATCAATCGTGCGGTCAATGATGGGGTAATCATATCCCCACAACTCGTCCAAGATCTGCGACCGTGTAAGCACCAGACCTTTATGCTCTATCAGCAATTTCAGCAGGTCGATCTCCTTTGGTGTCAGGTCAATAGGGCCGCCCGGCCCGGAAGCAGTATAGCCGCCAAAATCCACCGTAATATCGCCCATCTGAATTTGTTTCAGTTCCGGACTTTTCCCACACCGCCGCAGCAGGGCCGTCACCCGTTTTCCCAGCAAAAGCATGGAAAAGGGCTTTGTGATATAGTCGTCCGCCTGTTCATCAAAGCTGGCCGCCTGAGTAGGCTCATCGTCAAGGGCGGTAAGCATTAAGATAGGAATGTTGCTTGTTTGGCGCAATTCTTTTAATACCTCCAAACCGGTTCGCTTCGGCAGCATAATATCCAGAACCACTAAATCAACCGATTTCTCCCTTGCAATCTGCAAACCCTGTTCACCATCAAGGGCCGACAAGGTAATATGCCCTGCGGATCTCATATATTCACAGATTGCCTCGTTGGTGGCAGTATCATCTTCCACAATCAATAAAACAGCCATTTTTACACCTCCTCACATTATTATAATCTCTCGGAATCTTTAAGCCAGTAAATATAAGGCTTTCAGATTCCTTTTTTATTAAAATCCCCCACTTTTTTGTCAAAACACTTGACAATTCAATCGAAAAATGCGGCGCTTCGCGCCC
>CAJTER010000047.1 GCA_910575405.1 Clostridia bacterium
AAAAACTACCAAAGGTCTATTAAGGTTACCCTTTTTTCTAGAAACCATATCAAAATTTTTTTTAAAAGTTCTTGACATATTACCAGAATGCTCTTTTTTAGTACCTATAAGAATGTTACTATCTCCGCTAATAAATGTAAAGTTTTTTAGGCTTATTTTTCTTGTAAAGGCAGTATATTTCATGTGTTTTGGCAAAGACTATCCTTAGAAACGAAACTAATGAGAAAGGATATAACTCTTATGAAAGCAACAGGAATTGTAAGAAGAATTGATGATTTGGGAAGAGTTGTAATTCCCAAGGAAATACGAAGAATTCTTCGCATACGTGAAGGAGATCCCCTGGAAATTTATACAAATAGCAGTGGAGAAGTCATATTAAAGAAGTATTCTCCAATCAATGAGTTGGGGCAGTTCGCAGGCGAATATGCAGAAACCGCATCTTCCATTCTCGGCAGCACCGTAATTGTATCGGATACGGATCAAATCGTTGCAGTGTCCGGAGCAAGCAAAGCGGATTACATGGACAAGAAGGTTGATTATGAACTGGATAAAATTATTCAGAGTAAAAACAGTATCCACCAGGATGAAAAAGTCGTTGTCCCAATTCTTGCTCATGGAGATGCCATTGGCTCTATCACCATTCTTCCAAAGCAGGATCAAAACCTGGGGGAAGTAGAATTCAAAGCTGCAGAAATCGGGGCTTCTTTTCTGGCTCGCCAGATGGAACATTAAATACAAAACTGCATAAAAACTTAAAGCGGCGCTTTTGCGCCGCCCTTTTAATATGTGAAAATAGGAATCTTTGATTCTGCCATTTTCATCTTCTATTTGATGACTTCTGCAATTGTGTTCGGTCCGCAGCCTGCTGCATTTCCTTCGTCCGTATCCAGATGGATTTCCTTTTCGTGCTTTTCTCCTGCACGAACCAGCACATTATTAAAAACAAGGCCCCGTTCGCCTTCAATCTTAATGCTTACTACATCCTTGTCCTTCAGTCCTGCTTCAATAGCCTGCTCCGGATTCAGGTGCAGATGTCTCAGTGCAATCATAACACCGTGATCCAGCTCTACTTCACCGCAAGGTCCGATAAGTTTGCAGCCTGGAGTTCCTTCCAGCTTTCCGGATTCTCTTACAGGCGCTTTGATGCCGATAGCTCTTGCATCTGTTGCTGCCAGCTCGATCTGTGTTTCCGGTCTTGCAGGTCCCAGAACGCGGATATCCTTCAGCGTTGCCTTCGGCCCTACGATATCAACCTTTTCTTCACAGGCAAACTGTCCCGGCTGTACCAGATCCTTTGTCGGTGTCAGTTTGTGTCCTTTTCCGAACAGGATCTCAATATCCTCTTCCTTCAGATGAAGGTGCTTATTTGATAAACCAATTTGAACTTTGTAACCCATTTTTATGTATCTCCTTTAACTATTTTATTATAAACTAATCCTTCAAAAAGCTGATGTAGGGCAGATTGCGGTACTTCTGGTTAAAATCGAGCCCATAGCCTACGATAAATTTATCATCGACTTCAAAGCCCACATAATCCGCCCGAATGTCCGCCTTTCGTCCTGCCGGCTTGTCCAGCAAGGTACAGATGCGCACACTCTTTGCTCCCCGCTGCTGCAAGTTGTGCTTTAAATAATTCAGTGTAATTCCGGAATCTACGATATCCTCCACAAGAAGTACAGGTTTTCCTTTAATATCACAATCCAGATCTTTTTTGATCGTTACAACTCCGGAGGATTCTCTGGCAGCTCCATAGCTACTGGCAGTCATAAAGTCGATAACAGTATCCAACTCAACATGCTTCATAATATCGCCCATCCACAAAACCGCGCCTTTTAAGATGCACACCATGACCAGCTCTTCTCCTGCGTAGTCCTGCGAGATCTGCGCCCCGAGTTCCCTGGCCCGCTCATCAATCTGAGCCTGGGTGATCATAATTTCGCCAACTGCATCCTTTGCCATATCTGTCACTCCTTATGTTCATCGTTTCCTCTAACTTCATATTCTACATCATCTATGACTGTTTTTCCACGATATTTTTTAGAAAAATCTACTGTTTTTTCTCCCAGCCAGTACTTGTCCAGTTCCTCTCTCAGATGCCACAGAATCCAGAGCCATAAGATCAGGTCGTCAATCCAGGCAATGGGAAAGAGTACAGGCGGAATTAAATCAACAGGAAGAACCAGATAGATAAGTCCCGCTATAATGAGGGCCTTTTTCCTCTTTGGGACAGACTTATCCCTCATCATAAAGCGAATGGCTTTTATTCGTTTAAAGATAACTCGAAACCCGATAAACTGCATTTATTCCTCCAAAAGCGCTTCCATTGCTGCAAGAAGCTCCTCGTGCCCGCTCTTTTTCAGCGCGGACACGGGGATCACCTGATCTTCCTGAGACAGCCTTAATGCTGTGCGTATCACCCGGACGCATTTTTGCATTTCATTTCTCGAAACTTTATCCGCCTTTGTTGCGGCTACGATCCCATCCAGGCCGTAGTGACGCAAATATTCATACATTTCGATATCCTGCCGAGTGGGGACATGACGGATATCCACCAACTGAACGACCTTTATAAGGCCGTTTCGGTTTTCGAAATACGTTTCCATCATATCACCCCAGCTTTCCGAAATGGATTTGGATACTTTGGCGTAGCCATATCCTGGCAAGTCTACAATACGAAAAGCATCATTTATGCGATAAAAATTAATCGTCCTCGTTTTTCCCGGGCTCCCGCTGACCTTAGCGAGCTTTTTTCTGTTTGTCAGCAGATTCAGCAGGGAGGACTTTCCTACGTTGGATCTGCCTGCAAAGGCAATTTCTTTGAGATTATCCTCTGGATACTGATCACTCCTTGCTGTAACTGCTTCTAATTCCGCTTTTTTTATAATCATGCTTCATCCTTTACAAGCGCCTGTTCCAGCGCCTCATCTACTGTATGGAGGAGCACAAATTCCAGCTGCCGGCGGACGTTTTTTGGAATATCCTCAATATCCCGTTCATTTTCTGCCGGAAGAAGGATGGTTGTAATACCTGCTCTATGGGCTGCCAGGACTTTTTCCCTGATACCGCCTACCGGCAGAACCTTTCCTCTCAGAGTAATTTCACCCGTCATTGCTACATCCTTGCGCACCGGTGTTTGGGTAAGCGTGGATATAATCGCGGTACACATGGTTACACCAGCTGACGGACCGTCTTTTGGAACTGCGCCTTCCGGGATATGAATGTGCAGATCCTGCTCTTTATAAAAATCAGGATCGATTTTCAGCTTATCTGCGATAGAGCGGATATAACTGATTCCCGCTTTCGCGCTTTCCTGCATCACCTCTCCCAGCTGACCGGTCAGCACCAACTTGCCGCTTCCCGGAACGACTGTTGTTTCGATAAAGAGCGTATCTCCGCCCACAACCGTCCATGCAAGACCTGTGGTTACTCCAACTTCCGCTTCACCTGTGATAATATCATAGCGGAATTTCTTTTTGCCAAGATACGTTTCCAGGTTTTTTTCTGTAATGCGGAATTCGCTCTTTTTTCCGCCTACAATTTTTCTTGCAACTTTTCTGCAGACATTGGCAATTTCCCTCTCCAGATTACGCACCCCTGATTCGCGCGTATAGTAATTGATCAAATCGTGGAGAGACCGTTCTGAAAAACGGATATTAGCCTCTTTCAGTCCGTGTTCCTTTACTTTCTTTGGAATCAGATAATCCTGAGCAATCTTAACCTTTTCCTCTTCCGTATAGCCCGTCACATTGATGACTTCCATTCGGTCCAGCAGCGGGCGCGGAATCGTATCCGTGGTATTTGCCGTTGTAATAAACATAACCTTGGAAAGGTCAAATGGAACCTCCAGATAATGATCCGTAAATTCCTTATTCTGCTCCGGATCCAGCACTTCCAAAAGCGCGGAAGCCGGATCGCCTTTAAAATCAGCGCCTATTTTATCTACCTCATCAAAGAGGAATACCGGGTTTTTGCTGCCCGACTCCTTGATAGATGTAATAATCCGTCCCGGAATTGCGCCGATATACGTCCTTCTGTGTCCGCGAATCTCCGCTTCATCCCGCACGCCCCCCAGTGACATCCTTACAAAATCCCGATTGATTGCTCTTGCAACCGATTTTGCGATAGAGGTTTTTCCTACTCCCGGAGGTCCTACGAGACAGAGAATCGGCCCCTTCAGGCTTTTGGAAAGTTGAATGACTGCCAGGTATTCCAGCACTCTCTCCTTTACCTTTTCCAGCCCATGGTGATCCTCGTTTAAGATTTTTTCCGCCTTATCCAGGTTGATATTGCCTTTCTTTTCTTTTCTCCATGGCAGACCTAAAATCGTTTCGATATAGGTTCTGCTGACAGAGGCCTCTGCGCTGGAAGGCTGCATTCTGCCAAAACGGCGGATTTCTTTTTCCACCTTTTCATGGATTTTCTGATCCAGCTTTAATTTTTCAAGCTGCTCAAACCAATCGGCAACTTCATCTTCCACATCTTCGTTAATGCCCAGTTCTTCCTGAATCGCCCGCATCTGTTCCCGCAGGTAATATTCTCTCTGGTTTTTATTCATCTGGGATTTAACTTTTGTTGTGATCGTCTGCTCAATATTTAAGATCTGAATCTCCCGTATCAGAAATTCATTCAACTTTTCCAAGCGCTCGTCCACATCAATAGTTTCCAGCAGGCTCTGTTTATCCTCGGTTTTAATGTCCAGGTGGGAACCGATAAGATCGGCAAAACGCCCCGGTTCTTCGATGCCTGCAACAGTAGGCAGAATTTCGGGAGCCAGCTTCTGGTTGACCGACAAATATTCGTCAAAGCTGTTTAAAACCGAGCGCATGAGAGCCTCTGTCTTTGCCGTTAGCTCCTCTGGCTCTTCATCTTCAATCTTTGTGACCATACATTTGAAATAAGGTACTTCAAAGACAACTTCTTCAATTCTTCCTCTGCTGACACCCTCTACCAAAACCCGGATCGAATCTCCTGGCAGTTTGAGCATCTGCTTAATTTTTCCAATTGTTCCTATGTGATAAAAATCTTCCGGTGTCGGAAGATCCGTATTTTCATCTTTTTGTGCTGACAGGAAAATGTACTGGTTCAAAACCATAGCCTTTTCCAATGCATTGATGGATTTTTCTCTTCCAATATCAAAATGGAGCACCATATTCGGGAAAACCGTCAGGCCCCTGAGAGGAATCATCGGCAATGCCAATACCTGCCCATTTTCAAAGCTTGTTTCGTCGTTTTCTTCCTGCTTCGCTGTATCAATATCGTTCATATTGTTTTCATCTGTCATAATTGTCCTCCATATCCCATTGCGCAGCATCCGGCCCGGCAGAATATACAGCCGATGTCTACCGGTATGTTGCAATAAGGGGCGACTTGTTACAAGCCGCCCGTGTTTTATGCAGTCTCATCGTGCGCCCTTGCTTTTGTCTGATCCACTAAAAGCAGCTTTGGCTCGATTTCCTTGTCTATCGTCTCTTTTGTAATGATGCACTTTTCTACATCTTCTCTGGATGGAATCTCGTACATAATATCGGTCATTACATTTTCCAGGATTCCTCTCAAGCCCCTGGCCCCCGTTTTCCGCTCAAGCGCCTTTTCGGCAATGCGCTCAATGGCGCCGTTTTCAACCTCCAGCTCCACATTGTCCATGGCAAACAGCTTTTTGTACTGCTTGAGAAGCGCATTTTTGGGTTCTGTAATAATCTGAACAAGGGCTTCCTTGGAAAGCTCCTCTAAGGTTACAATGGACGGCAGACGCCCGATAAATTCCGGAATCAGACCGTACTTCAGTAAATCCTCCGGCTGAATGTGCTTCAGGATTTCCGACTCCTCAATTTTGTTTTCAATAATATCGGAATTAAATCCGATTGTCTTTTCTCCCATCCGGCGCTGGATCACTTTATCCAGTCCATCGAAGGCTCCGCCGCAGATAAACAGTACGTTTGTTGTATCAAACTGGAGGAATTCCTGGTGTGGATGCTTCCTTCCTCCCTGAGGCGGTACACTGGCAATGGTTCCCTCCAGAATCTTCAAAAGAGCCTGCTGAACCCCTTCGCCGCTTACATCTCTTGTAATAGATGGGTTGTCGGACTTTCTCGCAATTTTGTCGATTTCGTCCACATAAATAATTCCCTTCTGTGCCTTTTCTATATCATAATCTGCTGCCTGTATCAGCTTGAGCAGGATATTTTCCACGTCTTCGCCTACATAGCCGGCTTCTGTCAGCGCGGTAGCATCCGCAATGGCGAAAGGCACGTTGAGTATCTTTGCCAGAGTCTGCGCCAGAAGCGTCTTCCCGGAACCGGTAGGCCCTATCATTACGATATTGCTCTTCTGAAGTTCAATATCATCTCCGGAAGCTTTCGGATTGTTAATTCTTTTGTAGTGATTATACACTGCGACAGCCAGAGTCTTTTTCGCCTCGTCCTGTCCGATGACATAATCGCTGAGAATTGCTGAAATTTCTTTTGGCCTCGGCAGCCTGTAATCGCCCGCTCCCTGACTGGCGCGACGTTCGCTTGCCCGTTCTTCATCTGCAATAATATCCTGACAAAGCCCCACGCATTCATTGCAGATATATACTCCTGAACCGCTGATCAGCCGTTTTACCTGGCTCTGCGGTTTTCCGCAGAAGGAGCATTTCAGCTCTCTGTTTTCATCATATTTTGTCATGAATAACCCCCCTGTTTGTTGTTATCTGGATTCCACAACTTTATCTACCAGACCATAATCTGCCGCTTCACGGGCACTCATAAAATTATCCCTGTCCGTATCCTTTTCAATTCGCTCAAGCGGCTGACCCGTATTTTCACTGAGAATCTGATTGAGCTTTTCTCTCGTCTTCAGAATCCACTCAGCATGTATTTTAATATCCTCAGCCTGGCCGTTTACCCCTCCCAGCGGCTGATGAATCATGATCTCCGCATTTGGAAGTGCATAACGCTTGCCTTTTTCGCCTGCTGACAGAAGGAATGCACCCATGCTGGCAGCAAGACCAATACAGACAGTCGAAACATCCGGCTTAATGTACTGCATAGTGTCATAAATAGCCATGCCAGCTGTTACAGAGCCGCCGGGGCTGTTGATATAGATACAGATATCTTTTTCCGGATCTTCGGCTTCGAGGAACAAAAGCTGTGCTACGACCAGGCTGGCAATATGCTCGTCAATCTGTTCTCCTATGAAAATAATCCGATCCTTTAACAATCTCGAATAAATATCATAAGATCGTTCTCCTCTGCTGGTCTGTTCAATTACATAAGGGACTAATGCCATTGTGTAAACCCTCTCTTTCCTGTTTTCTGATCCAAAAACACTTCACCTTCAAGTCTCTCAGATCGCTGTTATAATGGAATGAAAAGTCTTTCGGCAAGACTTTCCACCCCATTATCATTATTCACTGTTTTCACGCACTTCAAACATAAATGTTCGCAAATACTATTTAATTATCGCCTGATCATACATGAAATCCAGGGCCTTTCTGATGCGGATGTCCTTTTCAATATATCCGATATTAGCAGTGCCCATCATTTCCCTGATCTTGTCTGCATCCAGTCTGTACTGAATAGCCATGAGTTCAAATTCCTTATCCAGATCTTCTTCTGTTGCCTGAATGTTCTCTACGTCTGCAACTGCACTTACCAGCATTCTGGTCTTTACCTTTCTGAATGCTTCTTCCTTCAGCTCTTCTCTGAACTCAGCAGGTTCCTTTCCTAGATACTGGAAGTACTGTTCCAAATTCATGCCCTGACTGCGGAGCTGCTGGTCAAATTCGTTCATCATATTTGTGATCTCATCTTCTACCATTACATCTGGAACATCTATATCATTTGCATTAAATACTTTTTCCAGAATCGAATTCTTCATCCTGCTTTCTGCTCTTGCTGCAGCAGCCTTCTTCAGGTTTTCTTCTGTTTCTTTCTTTAATTCTTCCAGTGTATCGCATTCGCTGACATCTTTTGCAAAATCATCATTCAGTTCAGGCAGCTCTTCTTCCTTAATTTCATGCACTTTGCACTTGAATACGGCTTCCTTTCCTGCCAGATTTTCCGAATGGTACTGTTCCGGGAAGGTTACCTTAACATCCTTCTCGCCGCCAGGCTCTACGCCTACCAGCTGCTCTTCAAATCCCGGAATAAAGGTATCGGAACCCAGCTTTAGAGGCTGGCGCTCTGCTGTGCCGCCTTCGAACTGAACGCCCTCAGACCATCCTTCATAATCCAGCAGCACTGTATCGCCGTTCTTTGCCGGTCTTTCCACAACCACCATTCTGGCGTTTCTCTTCTGCAGATTTTCCAGTTCCTTATCCAGATCCTCAGGTGTCACTTCATCGCTTTCCCGCTGGATTTCAACGCCCTTGTAGTCCTTTACTTCGATCTCCGGATAAACGGCTACGGTCAGTGTTACCGTAAAGCCCTGGCCTTTTTCCATTTTTCCGAATTCCGCATTTGGACGGTCAATGACTTCCAGATCCAGCTCTTCCACTGCCTTTGGGTATGCGTCTGCAAACATTTCGTTTACAGCATCCTCAAAGAAGATTCCCTCCCCATAATGCTTTTCAATAATGCTGCGGGGAGCTTTGCCCTTGCGGAACCCATCAATGGTAAACTTATGTTTTGAAGCCTGATAAGCCTTGATCTGCGCCTGTTCAAATTCTTCCGCTGTAAATTCGATTGAGAATTTTACATCGTTCTTTTCTTTTGAGATAAATGTTGCCTTCATTAATTTATATCCTCCTAAAAAAATCAACACATAATTCATATCATTATACCGCTTTCCCCCTGAAAAGTAAAGGAAAATCAAAAAAGGAACCGTTTATTGCCCTAAATTCTGCTCAAACAGCTCCTTTTTTCGCCTGTTTTCGAGGAAAATGCGTTAATTATATGGTTCTGCTTCTCCAACCAACAGCTAAAGCCTGTACTAACGCTGTCCTAAAAGCACCAGTCCTCTGTAAAATTTACTGCGCTTTTCTGATACTACCTGATATTTGTCCACCAGCTTCTGGCCTACATCCAGCAGATCCTCCTGCTCGCCCGAAAACAGTTCAATTTCTACTTCACATATAGGGCTTGATCCCTTTTCGGTCACAATCTGTCCTCCATCAATGGAGATTTCCAAAAGGCTGATCTGCGTATCAATGCGGAATCTTCGCCTTTCAATCTTCATTTCCATGATAGGATGCAGCGGCTTTCCGCCGATGATACGGATTAAATCTCTTCCAATATCGCTTTCTTCAAAGGTCACCGGGTTTGGCTTTGTATCAATTACCGGAATATTGATTTCCTCTCTGGTATGAAGTGCGCCATCGTTTTTTCCTCCCCACTTCAGGGAAGCGATGAGCTTGTCATCCTCCTGACGAACTCTGTATGCCATATCACTTTTGCACAAGTCGTAATCCTCTGTATCAAAATAGGTCGCCTTCATAAACACAGTCTCTCTGGTATCCGGTTCTTCCATTTTCCCCAGCTCCTCATCTTCCCAGATGCGATGGGCTGTCTCTTTGCTGTTAATTGCATATTTTAATTCAATTTCCATAAAGATTCCCTTTTTTTCAACGGTTAAAACTGCATAAGCTGCTCAAAAGCAGATTCAGATAGTATGGTATCACCTTCCGGGGAAAATAGCAAGCATAAAATCGGACAAAGTACCCTTTTCCCTGTATTTCACCTTATTTCTCAGAAAATTTCTCTTATCTGTCCAGAACATAACCGTAAGCGACGGTCTGTCCTTCCTCCCGCTCCAGATATACACCGTGAATTTCCGGTGAAAATCCAGGAAAACGGTTGATGCCTTCTTCCAGAATCATAAAGTATTCCCGGGCAGTCCTGCTCCATCTTTCTCCCGGCGCCACGCAGTAAATACCCGGCGGATAGGGCAGCGCGCCCTCCAGTGCAACCTCTCCTTGAATATCCTTTATTTTTACCAGCTTTGAATTGTTTCGCATCAGTTCAATATGCGCTTCCTGAGGCGACATTGCAGTTTCCGGGAAAAAGTCCTTCATAAAAAGCTGTTTTTGAAGCTGTTTTGCATTGTAAGTCTTGTAAAAATCATGCATTTCCTGGCACAGCTGCCGGATGGAAATGCCTCTGTACCGATCCGGATACTGGTTATACAGGTATGGAAGCACGATGTTGACCAGCGCATCCTCATTGACGTATTTTTCGAAGAGAGCCAGCTTTGCTACCAGCGCCTCCATCTTTGCTCTGGTTTCCGCCGGCGTCATCAAAAATAGGATGGAATTGAAATCATTCTTTTCACAGATGATGCGGTTGTTTCTCAGGAACGTTGCCAGCACAGAGGCAGGAACGCCAAAGCCTTCATACTGTCCTGTTTCAATATCAATACCAGGTGTCGTTAACAGCAGCTTGTTTGGATCGATGAAGTACTGTTTTTCCCCATAGCCTTCAAAAGAATGCCACTTTTCTCCCGGCTTGAATTCAAAGAAACGGACATTGCTGCTGATCTCTTCTGTGGAGTAATCCTGCCAGAGTCTTCCGTCCACTTCCTGCGGCAGGAAGGGCTTTATCCACTGGCATTCCTCCAGAATCCGCTTTCTCGTATCAATTCCAAGCTTTACACAGTCGTCCCACAGCTTTATTCCTGCTTTTCCATCCTGCATCCTGGCGTTGACATCCATAGAGGCAAAGAGAGGATAAAAGGGGCTGGTGCTGGAATGCGCCCGGTAAACGGTATTAAACCGCTTGTCATCCACATAACGCTTTTGCCCTTTCAGGTGGCTGTCTTTTTTGTGAATATAGGAAGCCTGGGAAAAGCCTGCCTGCTGCTTGTGCACGGACTGTGTTACAAAGATTCCAGGATCCTCAGGCTCCAGGGAAAGGAGCAGCGGCGAGCAGTCCCGCATGATGGGAATAAATTGTTCATATCCGACCCATGCAGAGTCAAAGAGAATATAATCGCAAAGATGACCGATGCGGTCTACTATGGCTCTTGCGTTTGCAATAGTTCCGTCATACGTTCCAAGCTGTATGGCGGCTAGACGGAAGGGCCTTTCTGCCTGCGCCTTATCCGGAGCGACCTTGGCAATTTCCTTGCGTATGTATTCCTCATCAAAACAATGCTCGCAAATTCCTCCGATAAAGCCGGAAGGATTTCTTGAAGTTTCCAAATAAACCGGCTGCCCGCCTGACTGAACCAGCACGGAGTCATAAAGGGATTTGTGATTGTTACGGTCAAAGAGAACCAGATCTCCCGGAGTTACAAGGGATTTGACGACAATCATATTTGACGTACTGGTTCCGTTCATTACAAAATAGGTGCTGTCGGAATTAAACACCTTTGAGGCATTTTTCAGGGCTTCTGCGGCAGGGCCGTCGTGAATCAGCAGATCTCCCAGCTCAATGTCCGCATTGCAGAGATCGGAAATAAAAATGTTTTCTCCAAAATAGTGGTACATAAATTTTCCTGCCGGATGCTTTTTGAAATAAGCTCCGCCCTGATGACCCGGGCAGTTAAACTGGACGTTCTTCCGCGCAGTATATTCCTCCAGCCGCTCGAAAAAAGGAGGCAAAACCCGCAGCTCATACTGACCCGCCGCATTATTGATATCATGGCTTACCAGAGATGGCTCTGCCATCTTCGTATACACCCATCTGTAAATTCGATCCTTCAAAGCCTCCGGAGCCCGTTCTGTTTCATCCGATATCACAAAGACAGGGATGCCAAACATAGTCTTGTAGATAGCATCTATCATATCCCGATCCTGCTCCGTTACAACTGCTGCGGAAATATCTTCAAATTCCGCTGTATGAATATCAATAATCTTCCTGTCTGTAGAAAAAAAGTCTCTGACCTCAGACGAACAGGCAATTTTCAATTTTTTCAAATTATTTGTCTCCTTTCTCTATCACCTGGTAAAAGGGAAATTTATTATTTATCCCAATAATTCGTTAAAGTGCGCCACTGTACTCTTTGGGATTTTTCAGAAAAAATGCTGCATTTCCACCGAAATGCAGCATTTTGGAATTTAAAGTTCAAATCTCAAAGCTGAGAAGTCTAAGCAAAGGTGAAGACTGTACCGGATTTTCCTTCAAGGGCTTCCACAGCCTTATCCAAGGAGGTAATAATCGCCCTTTTCTGCGGATATTTGCGGACAAACTTCATGGCCGCCTGCACCTTTGGAAGCATGCTGCCAGGAGCAAACTGTCCTTCCTCCACATACTGAGCAGCTTCCTTCAGGGATACATGCGACAGATTCTGCTGATCTGGCTTGTTAAAGTTGATTGCCACATTTTCAACTTCTGTCAGAATCATCAGAGTATCTGCGTCAACCTCTTCTGCTAAGAGCTCTGCTGCAAAATCCTTATCAATAACAGCCGCTGTTCCCTCTAGGACTCCGTCCGGCCTTTCAATTACAGGAATTCCACCTCCGCCGCAGGTAATGACGATGGTATGATCCCACAAATCCTTTACAGCATCAATCTCAACGATCCTTCTCGGAAGCGGAGATGCCACAACTCTTCTGTAGCCTCTTCCCGCATCCTCCTTCATTGTATAGCCTTTCTCCTTTTCCAAAACCTTTGCTTCCTCTTCTGTATAAAAAGGACCAATGGGTTTTGTCGGATTATGGAATGCAGGATCGGTTTCTTCTACAACCATCTGTGTCGCAATAGTAACGACCGGGATATTTCTATTTGTCTTGTTGAGTGCATATTTGAGACACTGTTGGATATGATAGCCTATATATCCCTGGGACATAGCGCCGCACACGTCAAACGGCATGGACGGTGTTACATCCTTTGCAGCCTCGGAAGCCATTACAATTCTTCCAACCTGTGGCCCATTGCCGTGAACGACTGCAACTTCATATCCTTTTTCACTGATTTCTGCAATATATTCGCAGGTTTTGCGTACAACCTTCAGCTGGGCTTCTGCAGTAGGCTCATCCTTTCCGGACTGAAGCGCGTTGCCGCCCAAAGCAATTACGATTTTTTCCTTCATTGTCTTCGTCTTCTCCTAAAATCAAATTTATTTACAATTACAGATCATCTCTGTTTACCGGGCAGCTCATACATCTTGGGCCGCCTCTTCCTCTGGAAAGTTCAGAGCTTGGCATTGTGATTACTTTAATGCCCTTCTTTTCCAAAAGTTCGTTTGTAACATAGTTTCTTTCATACGTGATAACCGTAGCTGGTGCAATGGCAAGAGTATTGGAGCCGTCGTTCCACTGCTCCCTCTGGGCTGCCATAGCATCGTCACCGCCGCAGCGAATCAGCTCTACAGCCGGAAGCTTCAGCTCAGAGCTTAAGATGTCTTCCAGTTCTCCCTGGATGCTCTCAAAGTGCGCCTTTCCATCGGCTGTGAGGGTGATTTCATAAATCTGCAGAGGGCCCTCAATTTCCGGATGGATGGTAAACTTGTCATAGTCTACCATGGTAAATACCGTATCCAGATGCATGAATGCTCTGCTCTTTGGAATATCAAACACCAGAATCTTCTTGAATGTTGATTCCTTGAGGATATTTTCTGCAAAACGCTCAATTCCGGCTGCTGTAGTTCTCTGACTCAGACCAATAGCTACGATGTCCTTTGAGAGGACTAACACGTCTCCGCCTTCGATGGAATACTCCTGATCGTAGTCATACCACAGATGTGAGCCTTCCGGGGCAAAGGATTCGTTGTATTTGTACATATAACGCAGCAGGAGCGCTTCTCTTCTTCTTGCTACTGTGCTCATATGGTGTACGTTGAGACCGTTTCCTACACATGCGCCCGGGTCTCTTGTAAAGTAGAGGTTTGGCATTGGATCGGTGTAATATGGGTATCCGGAAGCAATATAACTTGCCAGAGAGCCCTTGTTCTTTACTTCGATCTCATCCTTTTTGATGCCTGCAATGACCTTTTCTACCAGCTGTTTGGACTCCATGCCCAGAAGATAGTCACAGATGACTTCTTTTGCTTCTTCGGAGTACAGATTGCTTTCCGAGGCAAAATCGTGAACAAACGCTTTTCTGATTTCCTCATTTTTTAAGGCTTTCGCTGTCTCGTCTACATAATAAATAACTTCTACGCCGTTTTCTCGCAAAAGATCCGCAAAACGGTCGTGCTCTTGCTGAGCGATTTTCAAGTAAGGGATATCATCGAAGAGCAGTCGTTCGAAATTGTCAGGCACCAGGCCTTCGATCTCTTTTCCCAATCTGTGAAGCAATACTTTATTCAGTTTTCCAATTTCAGAGTAATTGTTAATTCCGGGTTTCATTTTATACCCTCCTCTCATTTTCCTCTTATGGCCGCTGTTTATCCAATTGTAGCTACGATAACTGCTTTAATGGTGTGCATTCTGTTTTCTGCTTCATCAAATACTTTTGAATGTCTGCTGCGGAATACTTCATCCGTAACTTCGCGGATATCATATCCTGCGTCTTTCTGTGTCTTTGCCATGGTTGTTTCAAAATCATGGAAGGACGGCAGGCAGTGGAGGAAGATAACTCCAGGATTTTCGGTTGCCTTGATCATATCCATGTCAATTCTGAATGGTGTCAGGAGTTTTACCCGTTCCGGAATTTCTGCTTCTTCACCCATGGAAGCCCATACGTCGGAGTAGAGCACGTCCGCTCCCTTTAAGGATGCCGGATTGCTGGAAATTTCAATTGTTGCGCCTGTTTCCTTTGCAACTTCCTGAACTCTTGCGATTACTTCTTGATCCAGTTCCTTTGCTAGTACGTCAGGGCCATATGCTACAAAATGCATTCCCATCTTTGCGCAGCCGTACATCCAGGCATAGCTCATATTGTTTCTGACATCACCGCAGAATACGACTTTTACCTGGTTCAGGGGTTTTGCAATGTGTTCTTCAATGGTCAGCAGGTCTGCCAGAATCTGAGTCGGGTGATCCACATCCGTCAGTCCGTTCCATACCGGTACGCCTGCATATTTTGCCAGATCCTCTACAACAGACTGCTTGTAGCCTCTGTACTCAATACCATCATAAAATCTTCCCAGAACCTTTGCCGTGTCTTCCAGAGATTCCTTCTTGCCCATCTGTGAGCTGCCGGAATCCAGGAAGGTTACATGTGCGCCTTCGTCCAGACATGCAACCTCAAAGGCACATCTCGTTCTCGTTGAAGTCTTTTCAAAGAGAAGAACTACGTTTTTGCCCTTCAGAACTTCGTTGTGAATTCCCGCCCTTTTCTTTGCTTTCAGATCATGTGCCAGATCCAGCATATAACGAATTTCTTCCGGTGTAAAATCCATCAGTGTTAAAAAACTTCTACCTTTTAAATTTACTGCCATTTCATTATTCTCCTTTTCATTTTGTTAATTACACTGTCAGAATTATTTTGTCTGTCTTTAGTAAAATAATACTATAATTATCCTGAAATAAAAAGTACCAGTCCATCAGTTTGTATATGTACCAGTACCCTAATTTACTGCATTTCGGCCGAGATTCCGTTTTTTTTCTGAATTTTCTGTGCGCATCCCAGCAAAATTTTCATTCCCTTTTGAATCTGTTCCTCTGTTGGATAAGAATAATTCAGCCTTATATAATTCCCGTCCGGATTTCCCCTGGGGAAAAAGATTTCTCCAGGAATAAAAGAAAGCCCCTGCCGCTCCGCTTCTCTTGCCAGCTCGGCTGTTTTTATGTACGATGGAAGTCTGACCCACAAGTAAACGCCGCCTTTTGGTTTTCTGTAGGAAAGACCCAGGTTTTCTGCTTCCTCATCCAGAAGGGAGCACATGAGATCCCTCTTTTTCCGGTATACTCTGCGAAACTCTTCCAGCTTGCTTATGAAGGTTCCATCCTTCAAATACTGACATGCCAGGTGCTGGGGAGTCCAGTCCAGAGTTACGAGCCGCACAGAAACCAGATTGCTGAGACGTTCTATGAGTTCCTTTGGGGCTATCATAAAGGAAATCCCTACCCCCGCTACCAAAGTGAGGGAAAAAGAGTACATATATATTACATTCTGCCCCGGATCCATGGATTTTAAAGATGGCATTTTTTCCCCTTCAAAATAAAGCTCGGAGGCTTCATCCTCTTCTACGATGGGGATCCGGTACTGGTAAGAAATCTCCAGCAGCTTTTTCCTCCGTTCCAAGGATAAAACAGCGCCCGTGGGATTGTGGTAGCTGCAGTTTACGTAAATAAACCTGGGCTTGTGCTGTTCGATGAGAGGCTCTAAAAAGTCGCAGATCATGCCGTTCTCATCTAGAGGCACGGTAATGATCTCTCCTCCTGCCAACTCAATGGCCCGGTAGACATCCGGCGACGTGCTCTCCTCAGTGAGGATTTTATCTCCGGGTGAAAGAAGGAGCGTAACGAGAAAGTCCAAGGCCTGATTGTTTTCCGAAAAGATCTGGATCTGACTGGGATTTGTCAGCACCCCTTTTCTGCGCATAAACACTGCGATTTCTTTTCTAAGCTCCAGATCTCCCTGATACGGCGTATAAAAATAAGCCGGTCTGCTGCCTGAAGCCATGATTTTCGCAAGACAGTCTGCAATTTCCTCCTGGCTGAAGACCTCTCCGGCTGCCATACCTGCGGCAAAAGAGATTTTGCTTTCTGCCTGGGATTTATAAAAGAGGTCATCAAAAGCACTCTCAAGCTCCAGATATTCCTTTTTTATGATGCCCTGCCAGTTGACAGCCCGTCCTTTTTTGCTCTGCTCTTCCTGCCTGTAATGAACCCGGTAGCCTACGCCCTGATAGGAGGAAATCAGCCCGTCGGCTTTCAGCTCATTATAGGCCTTTACAATGGTATTGCGGTGGAGATGCAGTTCCCTTGCCAGAGCTCGCTCTGAGGGAAGTGCAAATCCGTCTACCAGATCGCCTCGCAGGATCGCTTCTTTAATTTGAGAGGCGATCTGCAGGTATGCGGCTGTTTTCAGATTTTTGTCTACTGTCAGATTCATGCTTTTTTTCCTTTTTACCGTGGAATTGGTAGTAACAGACCTCCATTCTGCCGTTATACAGCTTCCTCCTTCTGTCCGCCGGACGGTTCAGAATCCTCTTCTCTGCCTCTTTGTCTGAAGTAATGAGAAACAGGGACCATCCCGGGTTCTGCTTCATATAGCGGCCCAGGCTCCTGTAAATCCAGGAAATGGCCTTTTCATCGCCAATGCGCTTTCCATAGGGCGGATTGACAATAAAGATTACATCTTTCTCCCTTCCCGGATCCAGCTTTGAAATATCCAGATGCCGGAAGGTGATGCAGTCGTCCACTCCCGCCTCCATAGCGTTTTCCCTGGCCGCCTCGACCGTCCGTTTGTCAATATCCGAGGCGATAATACGAATATCCGCGTCATGGCGAATAGCAGAAAAGGCGGCTTTACGCTCTTCCCTCCAGATTTGCTTTGGAATCAGCTCCCATCCCTCGCTGGCAAATTCACGGCTGAGACCTGGGGCAATATTTTTGCCGATCATGGCCGCTTCAATGGGGATGGTTCCCGATCCGCAGCAAGGATCCACCAGCAGCCGCCCTTCCCGCCAAAAGGAAAGCTGCACCATGGCAGAAGCCAAAGTTTCCTTAATGGGCGCCGTCACATCTGCCACTCTGTAACCCCGTTTATGTAAGCCAATTCCGCTGGTATCGACTGTAATGGTTGCCCGATCCTTTAAAAGGGTGACTTTTACGGTATATTCTGCTCCAGTTTCCTCAAAATGTTCCATACCGTAGGCTTCTGCCATCCGGTCTACAATGGCTTTTTTGGCGATACTCTGACAACTTGGTACATTGTGAAGCTGAGATTTTACCGAGCTTCCTGTAACCGTAAATTTCCCGTCCGGTGGGATCAGCTCCTCCCAGCTGATCCCTTTCACCTGCTGATACAGCTCTTCAAAGGTTACTGCAGTAAATTCTCCCAGCTTTAAAAGGACACGATCCGCGCTGCGAAGCCACAGATTGCTCTTTACCACAGCGCGCTCGTCTCCCAGATATGTGATTTTGCCATCCTCGGACCTGAGAATTTTGTATCCCAGCTCCTGGATCTCCCGCTTTACGACTGCCTCCAATCCAAAGGTTGCTGTTGCGATTAGTTCTAATTTCAAATATATGTCTCCCTTCTGTTCATCTGGCTTCTTTTTATAAATTCAAGGTTATCTAGGGCTTCACCTGTACCAATAGCTACACAGGACTTTGCATCCTCGGCAATACGTACCTTAATGCCGGTCCGCTCCTGTATGCGCTTGTCGATGCCCCACAGATACGCGCCTCCTCCGGTGAGGACGATGCCAGAATTGCTGATATCCGCCGCAAGTTCAGGCGGTGTCTTTTCCAGTACATTGTGCACGGATTCGCAGATAATGGTCAGAGGCTCATCCAAAGCTTCCATCAGCTCCTCGGAGGTCACATAAATGGTCTTGGGAAGCCCTGCCACCAGATCCCTTCCTTTGCATTCCACTGAAACGCTTTCTTCTCTCGGGTAAGCCGTTCCCACGCGGATTTTCAGATCCTCTGCAGTCCGTTCCCCGATAAAAAGATTATGATTTTTCCTCAGATATTTGATAATGGCCTCATCAAAGCGATCTCCCGCCACCTTTTCCGATACACTGGTCACAATGCCGCCCATTGAAATGACAGCAATATCCGTGGTTCCGCCTCCGATGTCGATGATCATAACACCATCTGGCCGGGAAATATCAAGGCCTGCTCCAATGGCTGCCGCCACCGGTTCTTCCATCAGGAATACGGATTTACCTCCCGCCTGGGTCGCCGCCTCCCTTACTGCCCGCTTTTCCACCTCCGTTACTCCGCTTGGTACACATACCATTAGCTTTGGACGGAAAAATTTACTGCTGCCGCAGGCTTTTCGAATAAAATATTTCAGCATCCGCTCCGTCACATCATAGTCGGAAATCACACCATCTTTTAATGGTCTTACTGCAACGATTCTCGCTGGTGTCCGCCCCAGCATTTCCCGCGCTTCCTCGCCTACTGCCAGGATTTCGTTGGTATCTTTGTCTATAGCCACTACGGAAGGTTCGTTTAAAACAATTCCCTGTCCCTTAATGTATACTAATACATTTGCTGTTCCCAGATCAATGCCTACTTCTTCTGTAAACCCCACTTTGTTACCTCCTCTATATTCTAGTATATCATCTCCAAATTAACAAGACTCTATAGCGGTTTGAGCTTAGTTTTGCCAGAAAATCAGGAAAATATTGATAAATAAGTGAATGAAATTATTTTCTTAAAAAAACGGCAAAAAATTGCCGCCTTGCCCGGATATGTAAAAACTTTTACTTCTGCGTACCCCGATTTTGCGGCAGGCTTCAAAAAAATCCCATTAAATTTGACGCCCCACTTCCTTTAAATTTTAAGGGTTTTCGGCTTTTCATTTTCTTTTTATGACGTTTTTTGTCAATTTTCGATCTATTTTTAAGAACTGGCATAAGATTTGCATATTATATGGATATTAAAAATATCAGCGCATACGTGGCAGGCACCAGGCTCTGCATATTCGTCGAAATCGCTTGTACAGAGCTTGGTGTATGTTATTCCTCTCAAAGTGAGGACTCGTCGTATTTTCATACTGCCGGATATTGTTTCAGGCAGAGACTTACAGCTTAATTATGTTTAGAACAGGCAACTTCTAATAAATTGGTAACTGAGTGTAACCGCAAAAAGAGAGCTGCCGCAACGCCATTTTATCCGGTTTTGCGGCAGCTCTCCGGTTTTTCCAGTGAAAAAGAAGCATAAGCCCCTTCCCTCCCACATATATTGTGATATCAAAATGGTTAATTTTAGCTGTTCAAATATTACAAGAGGTGGTGAACTGTCTTAACATGAAGGATTACATAGAAGAGAGGGTACTGGAGCTTGCCGATTATATTATCGAAACGGGCGCAACGGTCAGAGCAACAGCAAAAAAATTTCGTGTCTCCAAATCCACAGTACACAAGGACATCACTGAACGACTCCTTGAGATAAATCCCGGTCTGGCCATGCAGGTCAAACGGGTTTTAGATAACAACAAGGCGGAGAGACATATTCGTGGAGGCCTTGCTACAAAAGAAAAATATCAGCATACGGAAGAGTAGTGCTGAAGCAATAACGGCAAAAGACCTCTGGCCGAGCCTCCGCACATGCGGGCCTAGCCAGAGGTCTTTTCGTCAGCGTTCAAGGCTTTCCTGCAACCGCTTTAACATTTTTTCCATCTTTTTGCTGAACGCGTCTTCGTTTTTATCATTGTGGTATTCCTGCAGCTCCTCCAGATCATCCTTGTATCCCCTTAAAAAATCCTTCCATTGATTGTCGGTCATCCCCATATCCTGCATTTGAACCTCCCTTCTCCCCGGTGTGCTGGTGTACCGATCACCCGGGCGTCTAGACTGAATGTTCAGTCCATCTTTGGTTTGTCTTATTTTTACTTATGGGTTAAACCAGATAGGGATAAAAAATAGATATGTATCGGCAGGAGCATAGATTTTCTCCTGCCACGCCTATATTTAGGCGGTTTGACGTTTGGTACGATGCATATATTCCTGTTCCATTTCCCGCATTTCCTCGTCCGTAGGGATGTCCACAATCCCGACATAGGAATAGTAGATGTCGATTTTCTGTGTCCGTTTCCCGTCCTTTTTCTCACGCTCATGGACTACGATTTTATCCACAAATGCGTTTAGGATTTCGGGCGTTAGCTCGTCGATGCGGGTGTATTTCTTGGTGACGGCTATCAGCTTGGCGACATTGGTCGCTTCCGTGTCGGCTTCGCTGACCTCGGCTGTCAAGGTTTCGATTTCCTGCTTTAGCTGTTCCTGCTCGGCTTCATATCCGTCCGACAGCTTGTAAAAGCGTTCGTCATTCAGCTTTCCGTTGACATTATCCTCTGATTTTGTCAAGATTAGTTGACACATTTTCCTCAAGGATTTTGTATCCTATGCTGCTTCTTTCAGGGAATCATAGTATCGCTGCCGTTTTATCATGGGAGGAAG
>CAJTER010000048.1 GCA_910575405.1 Clostridia bacterium
CTTATGACTTTTCAATATCTTCTGCCAGGCATCCCCAAGGACGCCTGTTTTGTCATGCAGTTTTCAATGTTCATTGCTGATATCTACCGCTTATTAAACTAACCTTTCAGCAGCGGAGGGCTTCAGCTTTTTACCCTTGACTTTTAATAGTTAGTCTTCCTCATAGAATGTTTGAAAGTTGCTTCCTAAGACAACGGGGATTCGTTTTCCTTCCTGAAAGTCTTGAAAACGGCTGATGATCCGTTGTCGCCCTCCAAGTAAATCTAAATCTGCAAAATCAAAAAAGTTACCGGAGACCCTCAGTGTAGAAAAAGAAGAAACGCCCTCTTCTATCCTTTCCGCCAAATCGTTTCCTTTTGCATGAGATGTTTCTATATAAAGGTTCATTGAGGTTCTTGCTACCACTCTATCTACATGATCCATTTGTTCCAGGTAGCTATAGAAACGCTTAAACGCCTCCTGCCCTTCCTTGCTATTATGAATCTTATCAATATGCCCTGCTTCAGCAATACAATCCACCTGATAGATCGTACCTTGCGCCTGAAGCTGCTTAAATTCTCCCAGGGCTTTTGCTGAATCTCCTGCTAGCTGAAGCATATAGAAAACAACAGCAATGCAAGAGTAATTTGAACGATCCCAAAAAGAACACTTAATTTATTTCTCTTTACATCCAAAAAGAAAAAGGAGCTTTGTCCTTTCATTGTACGCATGCCAGTATCCTCGCAATCTCGCTTTTTTGAAAATGCCATAATGTTATAGCGGCTGTACAACTACAAAGCAGAAGCATTCCTAAAAAACCATAGAAAAAAGTATCTCCCTGTATCTGTATTCCAAACATAAGCTGTACCGATTCCTTCGTTGGAAGTGATAATCCTATTTCTAATATCAGCTTGCTCAACAGTGCACCTCCACCAAAGGCCAACATGATTAAGCTGACAAGATTCTTTCCAATCCAACAGCAACTCGAATAGTTCGACGCGCCTACCATCTTTCTTACTGCAATTTCCGCTTTTCTTGCCATTAACCAACCCTGTATTGCAGAAACTGAATTTAGTACAATTAGTACCGCCGTCAAAAGCAGCATCATAAACATAGGTGTAAAACTAGTCCCAGATATACGAAATTCCTCTGCTGCCTGAGATTGAATCTGTGCATACCGAAAAGAATTCCATTCTGACTGGTTCTCTGCGAAACTTTTCGCAACTTTTAAATTCGGTATCGTCCGTTGACCCGCATCATAAAGAAAGCTATTAAAAATAGCATCATCCAATTGTTTTGCACAAAAATTCAGAAAACAATCCGGCGATTGATCTCCATAAAGATCCACATCACTATACACGCCAATCACTTGAAAAAGGCTTCCACCATCATTCCAATAGGTGATTCCATCTTTTGTGATACACCTTCTTCTAGTAGACTCATTCACTAGCACGGTATTCTTTCCTTGTTGAAAGTCGTCACTTCGAAACAGTCTTCCCTCTTTCAAAGATAATGAAAAACAGGAGCTCTTTGTATAATAAATAGCAAAGCCCTGAATACCAGCAAACTGTACTGCTAGAAGATAATCACCCTTACCTTTTGAAGTAGCCTCCATCAACAATTTTCTCGATTTTATATTTGACTCGCCTGACGTAATCGTCCCAACAGCATATTCCGATGTTAATTGCGGGAATGCCTTGAAATCATCTAAATGTTTCATATATGCCATGCTGCCCAAATTGAGCAGCATGGCTGTGAGAATATAAAGAATCAATAAAAATTTTGCTCTATACAAATAATGTCTCATATGATTACTGGTATCTCCACCCATATGGAAATGTCTGTGATTTTATTGGATTATTTGAACAGCTGGTTGACTTCCTTTCACTTAATCTTCTCTTAGTAATAACTGATAATAAAGGAGCGATATCATACATCTACTGAAAAATGTCTTCCAGTAATGATGCAAGTCTACTATACATTTTTGCCTCTGAGCTAAATGCTTCTTTTGCGGCCTGTCCTAATGATAAGTCCGCAGACTGAGCCTGCTCTGCTGCAAGCAGTCTGAAAGCATCGATCAGATTCATCCCATTGATATCATAAAGATTTATGTAAGATTCTCCTGCCCTGCCCCTTCCAGAATCTTCTCCATAGAGAGAAGGTTCTTTCCATATGCCTTCCTTTAGATGCGGTAAGCGTTCCAAGTCAGCTTTACATGGTTTTACTGCCCATATTCCTGGGCTGGCATAGGATTTATATTCTTTTTCGGAGATAAGCCTCATTTCATAGAGCTCGCTCATAAAGTCTTTCACCCTTCTGCCCCCATATTGCATGGATTTGGCCGTTTCATCATTTCCAGGTGCATCGTAACAAAAGGTTAAATCCGATAGCGTGTATTTATCCTTTAAATATTCCTTTTGCTGATTGGTTGGCTTTTTCACATTTTCTGTCTCGTCTTCCTCTGCCGATGAAACCAGATTCGTGAGATCTAATCCTGATGTTTGTGCCCTTGTGTTAGATGCCTGCCCAAACCCATGGTTTGCCTGAAAGGCGTTCGCTAAATAAGACAAGCCATAGCTTACATTAACATTCATTGCTTCCTCCTGCTTTTAGCTGATTTATTTTTGCATCCACTTTATTTACTATAAAAAGGTCAAGCTGGCATACATGGATTGTGTCAGCTGTTTTCCTGCATAGCGATAAGCAAAATATGCATCCCATTTGAAAGAAGTCTCATCCGCACCTATATAGAATGTAGCTGTCTTCTTTCCTGATGTAAGGATAATATCCTCTCTACCTTCCGGAGTTCTTGTGACAACATACCCGTTTGAATAGTTTCCGCTGGTGTAAAATTGGACATTCACCTGCCAGGTGTCCAGTTCATACCCATATATCCGGAAAAAGTTTTTCGTACGCCGTTCTCATCTCTATATACGGGACGCACTGTAATAGTTTGCATATCCACACTTGGAGAAATTACTACTGGTCCTACTGCTGCAGCTGCTGGTGTTTCTGTTGTAGTGCTCTTTTCTGCCGCAGATACTGGTACTGCAAAGCACATTGCTAAAATCAAGCATAATGTAATCACACGTAAAAATTTTCTTGTTTTCATTTTTTGTCTCCTCGAATAAAATGACCATAGGCTTTATTTTTTTGCAATAATTCCTCATGGGTACCCGTTCCTATAATACTGCCTTCTTTCATAAAAATCACTTTTTCGCACCGCTTAATTACACTTAGTTTATGCGTCACCATAATACAAGTTATATCTTTACACCAATCTTCAATGAAGTCCATTATCCGTTTTTCTGTATGAATATCCAAATGGCTTGTACTTTCATCCAAAAGCAACATCTCTGGCTCACTCAGCAGTGCTCGTCCCAAAGCAATCCTTTGCTTTTCTCCTCCAGATAAACCTTTCCCGTTTTCACTTATAACTGTATCCAGACCAAAAGGCAATTTATCGATTATGTCTTTTATTTGGCACCCCTCAATGACTTCCTGTAATTTTGCCTCATCGGCTTTCTTATTTCCAAACATCAGATTCTCTTTGAGACTTCCTGAAAAGAGGGTTGAGTTTTGAGACACATAAATAATATTTTTTCTCAGAAGCTTTAGAGAAATGTTTTGAAAATCTATCCCTCCAAGCATAATACACCCGCAAGAAGCCGGATAAAAAGAAGCTATCAAGTGCAGAAGTGTTGTTTTTCCACACCCGCTTTTTCCTATTATTCCAATGGTTTGTCCCGCCTCTATATGAACTGATATATCTTTTAGTACTAAGGGTCTATAACCATACGAAAATCCGACATTCTCTAGTATCAGTTCTTTCGATTTGAACAAATCGACATTTTCCTGTCCATGATGAACCATCGTCTCGCTTTGTATCTCAAGCACATCGTTAAGCCTCTCTGCCGCAATAGTCGCTCTCTGCATTTCTGGTTGCAGCCCAATCAGTCCCTGTACTGGAGATAAGAAAAAATAAATCAAGGACTGAAATGCAATTAAGCTTCCTAATGTTAATACACCATGTATAACAAAAAGGCTGCCTATCCAAAATACAAAGACCAGCCCCATTCCTTCGACAATCGTTAAAAGAGCTGATTGAGAGACATTAATTAGGCTATCCTTAAACAAGTTCTTGATTAAAGCACTTGTTTTCTTACAAAGCTTTACATAATACTTTTCTTCACCGTTAAAGGATTTAATTGTTTCAATCCCATCAATAGATTCTTTTAATATGGATGTAACTTGAGCATCATTTTCCATCACGTCTCTGCTCACCGATGCTATAGGCTTTCGATAGGCAAGAACCACAATTGCATAGATACTTACCAACAGAACTACTAGCAAAAAAAGTTGCAGATTTAAAGATGCCAGAACAAGTGCTCCCGCTACCACCATGACAGAATCTAGTATAAGTGAGATACTTATACTGGAAATGATGTCTTGGATTTCCCCAATATCTTGAAAGCGAGACAACAGTTCTCCCGTCTCCCTGTCGTGAAAAAAGCGTACTGGCAGTCGTAACATATGGCTGAAATAATTATACATCAAAATCTCGCTGGACTTCTTAGAAATTTTTGCGATAAAAAATCCCCTTACTAGATGGATAATAAACTGTAGGAGATAAATTGCAATTAACACCATAAACAGCCTCTCCATGTTAACAGTGAGCTGGTTTAACTGCTGCATTATCTCTGAAAAGAAAATAACATTACTGCTCGCCTCAGAGCTTTGTCCTAGAACAAAATTGTCAATTACTCGTTGATAGACAAGGGAACTGATAATGGATATCCCCGCTAGCAAAAGTGAAAAACCAAGAACAAGGGCAAACAGACTTTTTTGTTCTAAAATAATATGATAAAATTTACGAAAGGTGCCTTTTTTAAGGTTCACCGATTCAAAGCTATCCATTTTTTTGAATGTAATCAAATATCCGGTCCATTGGGCATTAAACTCTTGCAGTGTGTAGGTACACTTTCCCTTTGCAGGATCGAAAACCACTACTTTGCGTCCTTTCAAGTGTTCTACCACAACGTAATGGGCTAAAGTGTCTTCTACAATTACATGGGCAATAACAGGAAGACGAATTTCTCCTTTGCTCACAGCATCCTGAAATTCTTCAAGCTTTCCTTTAAGAGCTTCTGCATGCAGGTGCAGTTCATGTGCCGTCTGAGTGATTGCATAAATGCTAGATCCATTTTTATCTACTTTCATCATTTCCCGAACTGTTACCAACGGAACCTTCGCCCCGTGTCTTAGGAGAATAGTAGCCAGGCATGCTGCTCCGCAATCTCTGAGATCATGTTGTTTTATACCTTTCTTTTGCATGGGATCCTTTCTTAACTTTAACAAACATAAGTTAGCTTTTTCATTGCGTCATTTGTTACTTCTGTTACTTCCTTAATGAGAGCATTTGCTCTATCTGTAGTGGTATAGTTTGCTGCCATTCATCGTTTGGGCAATTAAAAACAACCCTCTCTTATCACATCTTATAAAATCATAAATTGAAGTCATTCCACTCTTCAGACAAAGTTGATTTCCCTCCAACAATAACTTAACTTTACCATTTTGATAAAGCTTTAGGCCTTGTTGATCGATCGAGTATACAACCAAATCATCTTTCATATCCGTAACCATGAAATTTGCTCTCTGATAATCAATGCTCTTTTTTTCTAATCCTTGGAAATCTTTAATTGAATCATCGACCTTTTCCTCTTTCCCTGTTTTGATAGAATAAGCTTTAAGGCCTTTATCAGTGTATATATACATAAGATCTTCATAAAGGCTAAATGGATTGAATATATCCATCATTTGTTCTGATAAAAAAGTGAATTGCACTTTTCCTGTGTTTTGGTTTACTTTATACATCTGACCAAAACCATCTTGAATTATGAGACTCCCATCGTTTGCGAATTCTGCATTATATACACCATTGTCGCCACCTTCCACCCTAGCGAGATTAATGTTAATTTTCTTAATCTGCTCATTTTCTACTATGTAATACGTTTCTTTATGCTTTGAATCATTTCCTTCCTGCCATTCCGATATGACACAAAAGATCTGGCCTTTTGGAGATAGGTATCCAGCAATTTCAGTTGTTATCCCCTTGGTCTTATTGATCTTAATATTCCTTGTGAAAGTTGATATTTGTGTCCAGCTTCTACCTTCATCGACAGAGTCCCAAACAGTGCCTATAGTTCCGGATTCATTCAACCCTACTATTCGCACCGTTTTCTTCCCTATTTGCTTGATGTCAAAGACTTCATCAACGCCTTCAGGCATTTTGACTTCATTCTCACTATATGAAACAGTGGACATTCTTTCTTTTTGGGAAGAACAAGAAGTCAAGAAAACATTTACTAT
The DNA here is from genome assembly GCA_910575405.1 of Clostridia bacterium. Lineage (GTDB taxonomy): Bacteria > Bacillota > Clostridia > Peptostreptococcales > Anaerovoracaceae > Hominibacterium. The sequence continues at coordinate 6,349 of CAJTER010000048.1, forward strand.
CAAACATATCATTATAAGTATAGTTAAATATCTTTTCATGTTTTTCATGTCCTTAATTTTGTATATTGCTATTTTTATAATACCATATGAATTTTTTCACTATGCTTCCAATTCTGTCACTTTCCCATCTTTGATGTGAATGATTCTATCAGCAATGTTTGCAACATTGCTGTCATGGGTGACAATCGCAACTGTTTGATTAAATTCTTTCGCCGAATTTCGAATCAGCTTAACGACTTCTTCTCCATTTTTTGAATCCAGGTTTCCCGTCGGCTCATCCGCAAGAATAATTGATGGTTTCGTCGATAAGGCTCTGGCAATCGCTATTCTCTGTTGTTCGCCTCCGGATAAAACAGTTGGCATATTGGACAATTTATCTTTGATCCCAAGCGTTGATACAATGCTTTCGATATACTCGTCATCAATTTCTTTCTTATCAAGTTGGAGAGGAAGCAATATATTATCATAAGCATTTAGAATGCTTACTAAGTTATAGTTTTGAAAAATAAATCCAATATTCCGCCTTCTGAAAGCTGTCAGTTCTTTCGCATTCATTTTGGAAAGCTCTATGTCATTTATTATTATTTCACCATTCGTTGGATTGTCTAATCCGCCAAGCATATTGAGCAGCGTACTCTTTCCGCTTCCGGATGGCCCAACAATAGCTACGACTTCGCCCTGTTCAATGGAAATGCTTACGTTTTTCAGCACGCTCAATGTATGATTTCCCACTTTATATTCTTTATTGAGTTTTATCGTGTTTAGTATACTCATTTTATCACCATGATTCATATGACCTTTCTTAGACGTTCTACCACGCTATCTTTGAGATTGATATTTAAAATAATATATGGGATTATGATGGAGAAACATATTATGCTAATTACAATGATGAATGTTGGTACAATTGGATACGCAAAGCTATAGTATGGGTACTTACCAGCAACATAATAATGAACCGTATAGAGTGCGATGCTTCCTAGGGAGAATACGATCATTAGTACCGATAATGCAAACAATAATCCTTCATAAGTAATGATTCTTTGAAGCTGTTTTCTTTCCATACCAATAACTTCCATCATCGTATATTCTCTTTTTAACGATATGATATTCGTCATTACCGCATTAATAAAATTAATAATTCCCATGCAGATTAAGATAGCCGCTATGGTATACATGACTACCTTGCTCATAAATACGAACTTTTCTTCTTCTTTAATCAATGATGCCTTATCCGTAAGAAGTATATTCTCATCCATAACGAGTTCTGGATTGTCTTTCATTAAAACAAGATTCCGTCTTTCAACGATATGATTTATTTTTTTCGTAATTGTATTGAGTTGATCCTGATCAACATTGAGCTCAATTCTATGCACTTTCTTCTCTAAGTCCAGTTTCTTGTATCCTTTTTCCGACACAAAGAGAGATGGCCATTCCTTTCGCCCCCATGCCTTTTTATTGTCCACCGGGAATCCTTCTTTCTCTATATCAATATAACCTCCGAATCTGATTGAGCCCTGTTTCTCTCCCTCGTAATTATATATCGTTATGGAGTCTCCTGAAATTTCAGATGCTTCAGCTTCCATCTTATTTGTAAAGATATGAGATGTTGCATTCAGGGCTATATCACCATTTTTCAATCCCGTAATATCCCAATCGAAATCGTTTTTTTCTGCGTATGCAGCCAGCTTATTCATTTCTTCCTCTGTCAGGATTGCAATACTCCCATCAAATTCTCCTTCTTTATCCTGAATATATCTTTTTATTTGCGAATTATCACCATAGCCAAGATTCGCGTTTGCGACTTTAAGAATGGGATACCACGCCCTGTCATGAACGTCGAATTTTACATATGTTGCATAATCAATTGTCACATCTTCTATTCCATCTATGTCTAGAATGGTTTCTAACATTGTATTATCAATTGTATTCGTATTACTGGTATACCCTTCGTTGGTTAATGGAGCATTGCCATTGCTAATATAAAAATCAGGTAAAAATTCATATTTATTTGTTTGATCAAGCCCGCCGATGATGATCATGGAGCACTGTGCAAAAATGATCCCAATTGCAACCGAACTTATAACCACGATGGACTTTCCTTTATCCAAACTCAGATTTTTTAATGCCATATCTCTATAAGGAGTTTTTCTTTTTTTTGCAATGTAGCTTTTTTTATTACTTGTTTTTCCATTATACCGCATTGCAGCTATAGGTGACATTCTTGCAATCTTCCAGACGGGAAGCATGGTACTGATCAGTGTTACTAATGTTACAAATATAATGGATATGAACAGAAATTCTATTTTGAACCCCATCATATTTGTTGCAGGCCCATAATTATCCAGATATACGTCACTTAACAATTTGGGTATCAGAAATAAGGATAATATGACGCCGCATATTGTGCCAATCATAATCCCCCAAATTAAAATGTGCCGGATTTGTAAAAGTATTATTTTTATAGTATCCTGTGCATCTATTCCAATCGTTTTGAGCTGCCCATAAAAGCGAATATCATTTCGCAGCGAGAGATTCATGACATTATAGATCAATAAGAATATACAGAGAAGTATTAGAACTCCACAGATGATTCCCTGTCCGTATCCCCCAACAGCCTGAGCAACAGCACGATGTTCAGCTGTGTCTGATATAATAAACTGTTGTGTGTCACTTTTTGTGCGCACGTCTTTATATAGCATTGCTTCTGCTTTTTCCAGACCAATGGTGTCTTTGTGCCTGAGATATAGATACTCAGGCAGCTTTATATTTTGTACAACTTCAGAAGCATATGATTTTGAAAAATATGCTCTTGAATAGGATCCTTCTATATAGTCCGTATAATATCCACTTAGAACAAATTCTTCTTTTTTGTAAGTTTCCTCGTCCATCGTAATATTCAGGTTAACGAATTGTCCAATCTCAGGATCATGAATACGAAGCAATTCTAAGCTGTGTTTTGATAACATCACTTCGTTTCTTTTCTGTGGGTAATTTCCGATAATATCTGTATATGCAGGTACATCTATGTTGTTAAATTTTGTTTCATCCGAATATACGCAAAATCCAACCGTCATTTTGCCCTCCATGATTGACCCCAGGTCCCATTCGCCACCCACGTCACTTATATAGTCCAGCTGTTTGACTTGAGAATACAATTGCTCCGATGGTTTTTCAAGAAAAACACTGGACGCATCACCCGTGCTACGGATACCCATAAGATAGATTGCGTCAATTTTACCGGTTATTAATGCTAAAATTGAAAATATTGCAATGATTCCTGCTACTATTGCAAGTATAAGAATCCTGTTTCGCACACGGTTATTTCTATAGGTTGCTGTGGCCAGTTTATTAATCAGTCTTTTATTTTCATTTGTCATAATCATACCCGCTATTTTTACTACCCTAAGTTCTTTACTTATATGTTGTGCCCCATAGAGGGTCACAACATATATATTATTTAGCATTCACTTTATGGAATGTTTTCATATACTTTGCCACAGGATTTATTGCATGCCGATCCGAGCGTTGCTCTTTGTGCACCGGAATGATAAGTATTGTTATGCCTATCTCTCCATTTTATAGCTGAGAATTGTGTTCTTGCAACACTATAATAGTTATGCGATCCATAATAGCACCTCCAATGATAATGTGCTCCCCCATTAATGTTCATTTGTTCTTTCTTTGTAATTTTTTTCATTTGCTTCACCTCCGAAATATATCTTTCTTAAATACCTGCTATTATATATATGACTATGTAAGTTTTACCAGAGCATAAAAACCACCCCCCTCAGACTGTTTGAAAACTTCGCATTTTGGTATTTGATTCACATGATCATGTGGTTTACTTTGTTCTTGCAATGCTAACGCATAATACATGTTCGGGTACCATCCCTTTTCTCTGGCACTATCAGGACAAAAGCACTGCATCCAATGGCAATAGCAATACATGCGGCTACCTCAATAAAATTCAGGCTAAAGTATATAACTAATACAGTCTCTAAGCCTAAAATAATCCGGCTTTTCTTTTGATACAAAATTTGTTCCGTAGTGCTAAGGGGTTTATTCCGGCTCTCAACCGGTGCCCTGAATATAATCACCAAAGCGGCGACTGCAAGAGTTCCCAATATCGTCGCCTTAGAAAGAGGTAAACACTTCACAATTATCAATGCACACAGAATCAATATGGATGAAAGCCAATAACAACGCTTTGGTGTGGTCGCATGATAGCCTCCTGCATACCTTCTTAAGGGAATATATGCTGCCGAAAATACAATACTTTGCCATAGCATTCCTACCATAATTCCAATCACCATTGTGGTTGCCAGGTTTACAAGGAAGAGGATTAATTGCTTGATACCAAAAAAATATAACTCCTCTTCCTCTTTTTCTATAATTCCATGATCCTTTATCCGAGTGACTGTGTACATGGCCATTGTTTCTATCATTTTACCTTGCATAGTTTTTTCGCACTCTCAGGGATCGTCTCCTGATATAGATGGTACTGACAAGTTGCATTTACATTCATACTTGCAGCAATAAGCGCCAGCGTTGCAACAAAACTTCCAAACCTCAAATATAATTTTTTCATTTTGTACCTCCTGCTCAATTGAAATTGTATGTTGTTATAATTTTCTTTTAACATCCCCATCATACAATATTTTTTGTAGAAGAATCTTTATTTGTAGAAATTGAGGTGTTTTGATGTAGAAAATAGTAAAAGCATATTACAACTTATCTTTTTGTAATATGCTTTCATGTTAATAAAGCTAAAGTTCTTTAATTGTTCTCTTATATAAAATAAATCAACAGGCTGACTGAGAATACGCCATTTTTATCATCAATCACCATCTCTCCATGATATGCATCCACCACACGCTGCACATTTCTCAAACCTATCCCATGCCCATTCTTTTTAGCCTTCGTTGTTTTGAATACATTGCCGGATTTACGCAGGCTTCCCGTATACGTATTTTCTACCTGAAGAAAAAGTTTGCCCGGTTCCTGCTCCATTATAATAGATAAAAACTTCTCTTTTTTGCTGCAATTCTTAAGTGCCCTCAATGAATTATCCAGCAAATTCCCCAGTAATATACTGATATCTCTCGGTACAACTGAAAGTTCTTTTGAAATTCTAAGATCCGTTCGGATATCTGCACCAGATTCAGCAGCTTCACCTAATTTCAGATTTAATAAGCTATCAACAATAAGATTCCCTGTAGCCGCGAATTTTCTCCGTGGTTCAACAAAGGGTGCCAAGCTATTCAAATAATCCTGTATAGGAGCACATTTATTTTGCCCAGCTAATTGATTCAAAGCAAATAAATGATTTTTCATATCATGCCTTAATGCCGCTATTGTTTCCTCCGAAGATTGCAGCAGCTTCATTTGATTTTCATAAGCCTGATTTTGCTGTTCTAAAAGTGTAAGATCCAGCTGGCTGCGGTACATTTCCTGAATACGATCGAACAAAAAAAATAAAAGAAGGTTTAGGAAAACCATAGTCATCCCACCTATGGCAACGGTAATTTCATCTTTGCAATTATCCAGCGCTACAGCCGAAACGAACAGACTGCAAAGTGGAATCAAGATGACTGAACCCCATTCCAATAATGTAATTTCCACGCCATGTTTTAAGTCAACCGCTTTTTGGAGCAACCGTACAACCATAAAATACAGTAAATTGGTCGCTATAGTACCAATCGTTACTATGTAGTCTGTTTTTAAAAACAGCAGGGCGTGATACACGGTATCTTCGCAAATAACACTCGTCGAAATAATTGCAATAATGGCATAAATTCTATACTTCCATCTACCAAGATAAGTCCATGAAAGTATGATGCACCCAATTATATTTGAAAACAGAATAAGCTTTGGGGGCCAGTTGAAAAACAAAAATCCTGCACTGTTGATGCAATAATAGCACAGGTAGCTTAACGCTCGCACATATTTCCTTTTTTTCGACGCATCTGTTTCAAAAAACACGCGAAAAAAACAGCTTTTGATGTATATACTAAACAAATTTCCCACTAAGTACACCAAGCCTGCCAGCAATCCCCATTGTGTCATATGTATCACCTTTCATTTTGAAGTAATATTCTGCTTACTTTTTTACGGTAAGCCTGACTGATTGGAAGTGAACATTCATCGTTCACCAGTATTTCATCTGACTTCCAAAAAGTTACATAGGTGCGATTAATTAAATACGACTGGTGGATCCGAATAAAGTTAGGCGGCGCGTCCTTCTCAATACTTTTTAATTTTCCATATAACTCCTTTATCTCATATTTTGTATGGAGCCTGATTTTTCTGTTACTGCTTTCAAAATACATAATATCTCCGTAAGGTATGCGGAAATATTCTGCTCCGACTTTAAACTCAAAACAAGTGTCATACAGATCGGTCAATTCCATTGCCTTTTCTACATTGTCCCAGACTGCTTCTGCGGAAATGGGTTTAATCAGAAAATTCATTGGCCGTATGGCAAACAGCTCCATTGCATATCCCTGTTTTGCTGAAATATAAACAATCTGGACTCGCTTGTTTTTCATTTCATCACGAATCTTCTTTCCAACATCAACTCCGTTCATCATCTGCAATTCTATATCCAGGAAAATCAAATCGTAATGTGTTCCCTCATACATGGCTTTACATAAGCTTTCTCCGCTATAAAAACTATCTACCTTTAAAACTTCCTTTTCTATATAGGGTTCCAGCACTCTTTCAAGCTGAGAGCATAGAACTTCCTCATCATCACAAATTGCTACACAAAACACGCCGATGCTCCTTCCATATCCCTTGATTATATCACACTACCACAAATTCTGCTCCTTCTCTTTGATCCTTTCGGGAGAATCTTGGAGAAATTTAGCACAACAATAAACTTCCCCCACATTTCATCATTCTATCTTACCAGTCTCCTCTTCATCAATTTCCAACAATTCTTCATAGGTGGCTTTGTAGATTTCCTTTAACCCGATTAAGATCCGAATCCGGATATGATGTCTTCCCATTTCCATCTGAGCATAAATTTCACGCGAAACAGAAAAGCCCATAACCTGTAAACGTGCGGCTACTTCTGCTTGCGTAAGATTTGCCCGTTTTCTCAGCTTCTTTAAATTCTTGCCGATATTATAGTCTTGTGTCAGGCACTGATCCATGAAAACCACCCTGTGTAATAAATTCATAACTTTTTTAGATTTTAGCCCAGCTTTTGCAGATTTATGTTACGATTTCATTACACAAATTTATTTTTCCATTTATCTTTTAGTGCCTGCTCTTTTTTATCAGGAAATCTTTTAAGATTGAGCCTTCTTTGCCACGTATGCTCAAAGGCTTTTTGAATTAAATTCCTAAAAATGGAAAATTATATTTTGGAATCTTCATTGATATCAGACAAATTCCTTTTTTATAATGGAACTAAAAAACAGTGCAACGTTGTACTAAATTTTGGAGGAAATCAGTGTTTGATATTTGCCCCAGGCCAGGGCGGAGGAAAGGATGCAAGCATCGGCAACACTACCCGCTGGCGATTATGCAGTCATGGCACAAACAGAGAGTACTGATTCTTTTGATATGACTGTAATGCTGCACAAAATTAAGGAGGAATTTCATGCACGATTTACAAACGATATTTCAGGATTATCTCAACTACTGTTCACTGCAGAAAAAGCTCAGCAGCAAAACGCTCAAAGCCTATACCATTGATCTCAATCAATTTCTGGCATTCTCCTCTGAGACGCCCGATCCCTTTGAGCGCACCCATCTTACCACGTATATCCGCTCCCTGAGTCAGCAGTACAAACCGAAAAGCGCCAAGCGTAAGGTCGCAGCGCTGAAAGCTTTCTGCAGTTATCTGGTCTATGAGGATATTTTAAAGCTGCATCCCTTTTCCAAAATCCGAACCAGCTTTCGCGAACCTGCCCTGCTGCCCAAAACAATCCCGCTGGATACCATTCAAACTCTGCTAAAGACCACCTATCATATAAAGGAAGATTCCCATCTGACAGCAAAACAGCACTGCCATATTCTGCGGGACATTGCTGTGCTGGAACTTTTGTTTGCGACGGGCATTCGGGTATCTGAATTATCCTTTCTGAAGCCGGAGGATATTAATTTTACGGATAAAACTCTGAAAATCTATGGCAAAGGCGCACGGGAACGAATCCTCTATATTGAAAACCCTGATGTGATTGAGGCCCTCCAGGTTTACAAAAAAGCATTTCGTTCTGAAATGAAATCCTGCGGCTTCTTTTTTATTAATAACTGGGGCACTCGCTATTCCGAGCAGTCCGTGCGGAACATGATCCGAAAGTACACAAACCTGGCGGGCTGCTCCCTGCATATCACGCCTCATATGTTCCGCCATTCCTTTGCTACGCTCCTGCTGGAGGAAGATGTAGATATCCGTTATATCCAGAATCTGCTGGGGCATAGCTCCGTGACTACGACACAGATTTATACACATATCTCCGCAAATAAGCAGCGGAAAATTCTCGCGGATAAGCATCCTCGGAATCGGATCTTGAAAGAGTAGTGGAGTGGGCTGGGCGGCATTACTGGGAATGTCGCCCAGGATTGAAATGGGGGATAATTAATTTAACCTGTTGTGCTAGATAAAAAAACAAAAGAACTTCAACAAAAGGTGCTATCCTATTTGTAACGATACAAATTGATAAGGAGGCACGATTATGTCGAAGTTCCACACTAATCATACCACAGTCCTGGCAACGTTTGAAGACTTTCTTACAACCGTTTTTGTCATCATCGATGATTTGTATTGCCGCTATGCGCCACCGGAAGTGACGAAAAGACGGCACGTCCTGGATGCCAAGCTGTCAGATTCGGAAATCATTACAATCAGCCTATGTGGGGAGTTGGCTGGGATTGATTCCGAGAATGCATGGTATTCCTTCATAAAGAGGAACTACCAGCACCTGTTCCCGAACTTCTGTAGCAGGAGTCGCTTTAACCGGACAAGGCGGGCCTTGCTCCAGACGACGGAACTGCTGAGGCAGAAACTACCTTCCGCTTTTGCGATTCCCTCTGGCAGGTGTTCCATTGTGGACAGCTTCCCCCTTGCCGTCTGTAAGTTTGGAAGGGCCCGCTACTGCCATACCTTCCGCGGCTTTGGGGCCGACTATGGGAAATGCCCGTCTAAGAAGGAGACGTATTTTGGCTATAAAGTCCATGCTATGGTCACCCTGGAGGGATATGTTACGGCATTCGAGGTCACGCCGGCCTCCACAGATGACAGGGAAGGGCTGCGCGACTTGGTGGATGGGCAATCGGGCCTGGTCATCCTTGGCTAGGGCTATGCTGGCAAAGCCCTAGCCAAGGATTTGTCAAGACAAGGAATCTGTCTTATGGCGCTTAGGCGTTCCAACAGCAGGAACGACTGGCCCAGACATGTGCGTCAGCTGATCTTTCGGCTACGCAGGCGGGTGGAAACCGTATTTTCACAGCTTAGCGGGCAGCTAAATGCAGAACGGGTGCTTGCCAGAAGTTTTCAAGGACTATGCACGCGTCTTGCGAACAAGATTCTTGCATACAACCTATGCATGGTATTGAACCATATCTTTGGCGAGGATTGCGAACTTGCCCGCATAAAGAAATTTGTTTTCTAAAACCATTGGGCCAGGTGTCTTTTGCGTATCAGAAATCCGATAGGGAATTTCTGCGCTTTTGAATATGGCTGCTATGCTTAACAAGTATTAGCACAACAGGTTAAGTTAATCCCAGTTTGTCACAATATGTATTGAGCAAATCGGCTAACGTATTCCAATATGTACTATCTTTTTCTAAATAAATTGTTTCATATTTTTCCTTTAAGTCTGGATGATGTGTATTGATATAAGAGAGGATGCTGCTTTTATATTCCCCCCTAAGGTTCAGATTTTCAAACCAATATTCACATACATTCTCTTTTGTGCTGTCAATTATGTCTTTCCATTCTGTGATATATGGAAAAATAGGAGACATAAACAAAACTGTATGAATACCCACATTATGTAATTTCTCTATCGCATGAAGCCTGTCCTTTATGGAACTGCCTTTATCCATATCTGCCCTAAAATCATCATCTAAAGTGTTGATTGAAAATGCTACTTTGAGATTGGACATCCTTTTCAATAATTCTATATCCCGTAAAATAAGCGTTGATTTTGTTGAAATTGTAAGTTGGCAATTTGCATTTACAAGCTGTTCTAATATCTTTCTTGTGATACCGTATTTCTCTTCATAAGAATTATAACAATCTGTTACAGACGACATAAAAACAGATTTTCCATTTAATCTCTTTAGGTTAATAGGCTTTTCGCATTGTTTAATGTCTATAAATTTTCCCCATTCTTCTCTATGCCCTGTAAATCTTTTCATAAATCTGGCATAGCAGTATTTACAAGCGTGAGTACAGCCAACATACAGATTTATCACATAATCACTTGCTGGCAAATTTGATTTCGTCAGATAATCTCTCGTATTTATTTTTTGCTCTATAATATCCATCTATTGAATTACACCTCCATGAAAATAACATTCATAAATTTTTTCATCCAAATAAAAAATATCTTCGTACCCTTGAAACCAAATAAACTCCCCATCTACTTTACAATGATAATGATAATCGCCTTTTGTATATATCTTTGGTCCCCGATAAGGGAATTTTTCTGTAACCTGCAATAAAACTTCTTTCAAAAATCCGTTGTTAAAATTACTCCCTATAACCCGACCAGAATAATTCATGCACCAAATAGGGGTATCACAGTACCATATCGCTTCTTCACCAGTAAATTTTTCGCCGCCTAAATATGTATCATAATATTTATACTCATTTTCCGCATAACAAAAATCACTGGATTTCATTCGGGAAGATTGCACTTTATTTTCATTGATTGGATAAGTATTCTTTTTTGCAGAAACCAAAAAGGAAACAGCTTTATTGATGTCAATGTCCGCACCCTTACATAATAAAATGTTGCACTCATCATCATCTTTCACTATTCTGTCAATGGTTATGCCATATAATTCGCTTAATAATATCAATCTATTCAATTCTGGAATTGCTTGTATGTTTTCCTATTTACTTACAGTTTACCTTGCTATCCCAATCTTATCTGCCAGTTGCTCTTGGGAATACCATTCTTTTTCCTCAGCATTTGCAATTTTTCTTCTAAATTCATATAATATCACCTCTTAAATAACATTATATATGTTTTTTCATGGAAAACCACCACGGAAAGTAGGCAATTATGCCACCCTTAGTATGCAAGAACAAACTGTCCGCTAAATGTTGTTTTTCATTTAGTCTGCTCGATGTTGTTTTCCTAACATTATTTTGCTAAGATTATCAACCAATCTGTTAGGCAGGATATAAGATGATATAACAAGAATTTTATTGTAAATTCCTGCCACGACTGCCGTTTTTCTTTTCATAAGAGCTTTATAAGCAATGTCAGCAACCCGTTCTGGCGACATAACAAATAACTTAAATAATAAAGTATCTTCCATGCCTGCTTTAGCGGCAAATTCTGTTTTTGTAGAGCCTGGGCATAAAGTTGTAATTGTTACGCCAGTGCCTTTGAGTTCTGCATTAATTCCTTTTGATACAGACAAAATATATGATTTCGTTGCTGCATAAATAGCATCATAGGGACATGATATGTAAGAGCCTGTTGAGCCTACATTTAAAATCTGTCCCTGTTTGTTACCCAACATTAATGGCAAAAACAATTTCATCATATCTGTCACAAAAAACATATGCAAATACATCATCTCATGCTCTTTTTCCCTGGTTGTTTTAATAAAATCACCAAACTCATTAAAACCTGCATTATTAACAAGCACATCAACTTTCAAATCCAATTCTTGTACTCTGTGGAATACATATTCAGCGGCTTCTGGCTTTTCTAATCCATAAACAATGAAAACTGATTTTATGTGGAAAATCTGCGACAGATAGTTTGATAACTCTTTCAATTTATCTTCATTTCTTGCCACTAAAATCAAATTGTATCCTTTCTGTGCAAATTTGACAGATAGCGCCTTTCCTAGTCCGCTTGTGCAGCCTGTTATTAAAGCTGTTTTATTATTTTTCATATGTAATCCCTCCGAGAAGTTCTTTGAAATGTTCCCATTCCATCAGATAATCCATACATTTTTGAGGTTCAGGATTTTTATCATTTAAAACTTCATCATAAAATTCAATTTTCTTTTTTATTAGCAACAACAAATTTTGATATGCTTTTATTTTCCCTATAATAAAAGTTTCATGCTCAACTAAAATATTTTTTCGCTCTGATATAGAGTTTTCCCCGCCATGTTTAAGGAGAGAAATATATTGTTTTATTTTGCACATTGGCATATCTGTATCCCGTAAACAACGGATTAAAAATATCCATTCAATATCTGATTCAGAATAAATTCGCCTATTCATTTCATCCCGTTCAATTTGGGGTAGCAATCCTTCTTTTTCATAATAAAATAATGTGTCTTTCGTAATCCCTAATTTTTGTGCTACCTCATGTGTTGTATAATTCATATGGACACCTCCTCAAATAAAAATAAACTATGGTGTGCGCTCCATGTCAATATATAAATATAAATTTATCTGTTAGAAATTTAGAAAGGCGGCATTTTCAGCCGCCAACCTATTATGTATAAATAATTTCTTCGTTCACAATCTCCCTCGCACACGCCCTTATGTTATTGAGCCGTCCTGGCGTTTTCTGCCTTTAACTGTTCCGTTTGCCCTGTGCCTGTTTCATGCCCTCTATGAGCCTGTGGGAGCGTTCCTGCGCCTGTTTATCAATGTCAGCAAGGTAAGTGTTCAACCTGCCGCTTGTGAGAAGATTGGTGTATGTAACCTTGCGGTACTGCTTCAGATAGTTCAGATGCCGCTGTCCCCATGTGCCTATCGGCTGTTCTTCTTCGGCGGGTACAGTTAAGCACGGGATTAAGTAATCTCCTTGCCGCTCATATTTGCCGCCTAGTTCCTCAAAAATCGTTTTTGCCATTGCAGCCACCTCCATCATCGTATTTTTATTTTGACTTTCTTTGCGTAGACAAATTTCTCAATCATTCCATCCACGCAGTCGGCATATCTGTCTTCCGCTATAAGGCTGTTCCGTAAATCTAAAAGGCAGAGGATTGTCAGCCCGCCATTCATTATAATTAAGATACAGATGGTGCTTTTTCATCGCCCGCTCCTTCCCCCAAAGGGCATTTACGCCTCCTGCCATGCCTTATCAGCATAGTTGCCTTAAAACGCCGCTCCTGTATGTAACCGCCGAAGCGGTAGCAGACCTTAATGACCTGTTCTGCCCCTGCTTCGGTTTCCATCCGCTCAAACACTTCAATCCGCTCCACTAAAAGGTTGAGGTTTTCGGCGGTCAGTTCCTCTATTCCCACAAATCCCGCCATCAAGTCAGCCCATTGTACAGCGTTCTTCTGGCTGTCCCTTACTTCCTGCATGGCATGTTCAATGTCCTCTATCACTTCCAAAAGCTTCTCCTGCTCCGTCTGATACTTGTCTATCAGACGTGCAAAATTCTCATTGGAGATACGCCCAGAAAGGGAATCCTCATATAAACGGTCAAACAGCCTTGTCACTTCCTCATAGCGTTTCTTCGCCTGTTTCAGTCTGGATTCGTTGTTTTTCCCCTTATTCCCGTCTGCCTTTGCGTTCATTTTCAACGCCAAGGCTATCGCTTTTTCCCTGTCCTCAAAGGCAAGATGGGCATGGTACTGGATGTCGGCAAGAACCGCATTATATAAATCCTCATAGAAAATACGGTGGTCAGAGCAAGCCTTTGTATTCTGGGCGTAAGTGCTGCAAACATAAATATGGTGCTTATCTTTCCCCCAATACCTAAGCCCCAAAGACTTCCCGCATGTGCCGCACTTTATAAGCCCTGCAAATATGGAAACAAAATTATTTTTCGTGTCACGCCGTCGGCTTTGAATCTTAGCGTTTGCCCCGTCAAAAAGCTCCTGCGACACAAGCGGCTCATGCGTGTTGTCCACCCGTATCTGCTCTGATTCTGGGACGTTCCTGTATTTCCCTACCTTGAAAATCACCTCCGTTTTGCACATCACCGAATGCCCAAGATATATAGGGTTTCCTATTATTGATGTGGTATAAAAAAAGTTGACACCACATTCTCAAGGATTTGAGATATAATCAAGAGAATAAGGAGTGAACAAAATGGCAGAAAACAGACAATATGACCACGAATACAAAGTACAGGCAGTGAAGCTCGCTAAAGAAATCGGACAAGC
>CAJTER010000049.1 GCA_910575405.1 Clostridia bacterium
CTTCCTCCCATGATAAAACGGCAGCGATACTATGATTCCCTGAAAGAAGCAGCATAGGATACAAAATCCTTGAGGAAAATGTGTCAACTAATCTTGACAAAATCATTCCCCCTTTCTCCCACATAGGGCGATGCATAGTTTATGGCTGCTTTTATAATTCAAAGGGGCGATAGCAATTTTAACTACCGCCCCTTGATTACCCATCAACAAAAATGACTTCACTTTTTTTACTAATCATTGGACGATAGAAATGACAATATCAAAATTAGTTTTTCCAGCGTTTCAGTGTCGGAAACCATTCAAGCATAATTTTTCTTGCTTCTTCTTCGCTCATATTGGGGTTAGCAGCAGCCATATTCGGTACACATACCTCAATCATTTCTTCCATTGTACCATTAAAAGTAAACTTACCGTTTTCAAAACAATACTTGCAGTATTCCTCATTTTCGCTGCCATCTGCATTTGTTCCGTACAGTTCATCAGTATCTCCCATAGGCATACCGCAGCACTGACAAAATTTCTGATTCATTTCATTCATTTTTGTTACCTCTTTCTTTCTAAATTGTGCTTAAAGTTTCTGTATAGCTGTATTGCTATGGTCATTAGTATAGCACATATATCTTGACGCCTTTTGTCAAGGTTTATTTTTTTTATATATTTCTTGTGCCTGTTCAGCCAAAATACCTTTTAAATAGTTTGGTTCAATGACTTCAACTTGTGCCCCGAATGAAAGCAGATAACCAGTAAGCCATGTATCAACTGGGATTTCAGTACAAACAATTAAATCACCGTTTTTTTGATATTTAATTTCTGATTCGTCAAATTCATCATAGACACGATATGCAATAGCTTTTGAAAACGAAAGGACTATTTTAGGGTATATCTGTTGCAGATTGTTTTTTTCCTCCGGGTATGGTCTTGGCACAAATGTGTCCTCTAATAATTCCAGCTCTAATATACGGTTTAATTTGAATATGCGAAAATCTTGTTTTTCCATACAAAATGCTTTTAAATACCACTCTTTTGATTTATAAGATATTTTTAATGGTTGAACGATTCGTGTGCTTCTTCTGCTGTTAGAGTTTTCATAAACTATCTTTACTTTTCTACACTGAATCACCGCTGTTTTCAAAATTTCAAATTTTGAGTTATCATAAATGCGTTTTCCCCAACGTGAAAAATCCACTTCAAGCCAATTTCTTGTATTTACATTGAAAATCGCTGATAACTTTGTTAGTAATTCTTTTTCGCCAGTATAGCCTGTGGCAAATATACTTTGTATTGCCGTCAATACTTCCTGTTTCTCATTTTCGGATAATATTGCTCTGTCCAAAATAAAATCCTGCAATAAGTATATACCGCCGTTTCTTCCCGGTTCAGCATAAATCGGGATACCCGCACTGCTTAATGCTTCTACGTCACGATAAATTGTTCTTGTAGAAACTTCAAATTCAGCTGCTAATTCAGGAGCAGTAGCACGTTCCTTGTCTAAAAGATAATATAACATTTTGAATAAGCGATTATCTGACATCATTTCACCTCCCCTATAAGAATATCATAAAAATCTTGACATAGCTTGACAAGTTTCGATTTTTTAGTGATATATATGAACTGGATTCCGGAGTAGTCGGCACTGTGAGTAATGTGCATAACTTGCTGTCTTATGGAGTTGTGGGAAAGTCTGTTTGCAGAACATGGGAAAGCTGCCCTTTAGCTTTTCCATGTTCTGTAAACGGACTTTTCCATGACGTAATAGCAAGTTATACACATTTCCACGGTGCTTGTCTTTTGGTCTTTTGTTTCTTTGGTTCGGAATAGTGTGGCGCTGGCGGTCTATCTCTTGTTTTCGGTTGCTTGCTTCTTTACCGTACATGAGTATTATAATACGGGTTGTAGTTAATTGAGCGGCGCTGCAGCCACAAATGCAACACTTGCATTCTTTGGAGGGGGATCAATAGCGGCTGGAGGATTGGGTATGGCTGGTGGAACGGCTGTCCTTGACGGGTTAGTTGCAGGCCTGGCTCTGGCTGTATTGGGAGTAGTTGTAGGGGCAAAAGCATCTGCTAATCTTGACAAAGCCTATTCTAACCTTTCAAAAGCAAGAGAATTTCAGGAAGAGATGGATACAGCATCCATATTGTGTATAGGGATTAGGAAGAGAGCTTCTATGTTTAACAGATTTTTAATATCCTTGAATTCAATTTTCGAGCCGCTGATTTATGAAATGACTCAGATTATCGAAAAGCGAGGAGCTGATTTTAGAAATTTCAGTGAGGATGAGAAAAAAGTTGTGGCAGAAGCAATGGCAATGGCTGGAGCCATTAAATCAATTCTTGATACTCCGATTTTGGATGAAGACGGTAACCTGACGCCTGAGTCCGATAAAATGGTTGAAATGACGCGAAAGAAACTTGAAGAAGTGGCAGTATAATGTTTATTTGTACTAAGTGTGGGTTATGCTGTAGAAATATTGATAAAATTCCGAAATTGGCGGGTTTTCATATAGGGGATGGAGTGTGCATTTACTTGTCTGAAGATAATCTGTGCAATATATATTCGACCAGACCGGATATATGCAATGTAGAAAAAATGTATAATCTATACTACAAAGTGATAATGTAAAAAGAAGAATATGAAAAAATGAATCTGGAAGGTTGTAGAACCTTACAAAGAGAGTAAAGATAAAGAAGGCTGTCACACAAACCGGTTTTTGTTGGTTTGTGTGACAGCCTTTTCCCATCTCACCCCCGAAGCAAAGCATCACAGCTGGTATTGAGGAGCTCGGCGAAAGCCTTCAACTCAATATCCGTAATAAAACGCTGTCCGCTTTCAATCCGCTGAATAGCATTCTTATCCAAATCAAGCCCCTGGAGCTGCAGCATATCCGCAAACTTCCGCTGTGAAACCTTAGGCGACATGGCCAGTCGAAGCTCCTTGATCTTCAAACCGCTGATATTATTACGTCCGTTTTCAGCCTTGTTTTTATACATCGAAATAATCCCTTCCCTTTAAACGTGCATGATACATCCTTATTACCAGATTACTCTAATACAAAATCAGGGCTGAATTAACATCTACTGATTGTCAAATGTGAAGAACATGGACATATAGATGTCTGCCATATAGGCCAATTTGTATCTTTCCTATCAAAGTTTTTTCAAAAAATATTTTAAACGGACATATATATGTCCGTTTAATGCTGTATAATACAAATAGAATCAAAAAGAAAAACAAATTAGCACTTCCTGCAGAAAGAAAGGAGCATGCAGCATGGAAAAGGACATACTGAACAACAAGAAGCTTAATGATACTGATGATAGGGAAAATATGGACGAATACAAAACAAAATGGGAAAGGGCAGAAAAGCGTTTGCTGGATATTTTTTTCCGGGCCATAACGGGTCAGAGTATCTATATGCACGAAATCATACAGGAACACCAAATCTCAGATAGAACCTTCAGGCGGGATAAGGATTTCATCAACGCTTTTCTGGCAGACAACCAGGTGCTGAACGGAGGAGAGAGCCTTGAGATAACATACAACAAAGAATATAACGAATACAGGATGAATGCGGACTATTTTCTCCAAAACGAAGAGATGATGGCCCTGGTCAAGATTCTCATCGGAAGCAGAGCCCTGTCTTACGAAGATATGGTCCGAATCATCAGCAAGCTGAGCCGCTTTACCACCCAGGAAGATAGAGCTTTATTGAAGAAGCTCATCGGAAAGGAAAAAGAGCTCTACTGCGAAATACACGCGGACTGCCACAGCCTGCTGAAAAACCACTGGCAGCTGACAAAATGCATTCAGCGGGGCAGAGAGATTACCATCCACTACCTGAAGATGGACAGGAGCAAAATCAGGCGGCGGATAAAGCCCTTATCCATCATTTTTACAGACTATTACTTTTATCTCATTGCCGTGGAAACGGGAAAAGAAGCAGCAGCCCCTAAGTATTACCGCATCGACCGGATCACCGAAATCAAGAAACATAATGATGAGCAGCTTCCGAAAAACGCCCCAAATGGACGCGCAAAGAACTTTGACGAAGAGCAGCTGAGAAAAAAGAGCCTCCTCATGTGGCCAGGACCGGAACGAACCATCACCTTCGAATTTACCGGCCCATCCCTTCAGGCAGTCCTGGACAAGCTTCCTACGGCGACCTATAAAGAGGAAAACGGCAAATATATCGTAGAGGCAGAGACTTATGGCGACGGCATCAAAATGTTCCTCCTGAGCCAGGGCAGCTGGGTTAAAGTGCTGGGGCCGGAAAGCTTTGTATGTGAGATGGAGGAAGAGATCGAAAAGATGAAAACCCTGTATAGCAGCCAGGCACCGAAGGAATGAAACTGGATCGGATAGAATTTATTTTTACAAGTTAAAAAGCTTTAGATTTTTAATGAGAATGGAAAAAGTATCTTGCAAATTGAAGCCTGATATGTGATACTAAAAGAGCCTGGCAGAGCAGACTTCCGATGAGGAAGAGCTGCAAAAAGCCGATGGGGGTTGGTTTTTGTTGCCGGGAATAAGCGTATAGCCCGGTAATAGAGGGCAATGACTTTGTCATAATTACTCCTTTCTAAAAAAAGTTTTAGAAAATGGAATAAGATGGTATACTGGACACAGAAAAAACGATGACAACTACAAAAAAACTCCCGCAAGCCTCCTGAGAATCTGCCGAAACTAAGGGCAGCATAATTGGGAGGTCTATTTTTTTGAAGGGCAAAAATCAGGCGAAATTGTCTGGCGCTGCGGGGAACATCACAGCAGTATTCATGGAGGCATATATGAAAATTTCGAAAGTCAACCATAAGAGAACGGGAGTTGCTGTAAGCGAAGGAGTCGTATCAGGCATTTTGTATGACAGCCCGAGTTCTGGTCCGAGGGAGAAAACGCTGGAGCATTCCGGCCAGCGGATTGAAACCTATATTAAAGAGGAATTGAACAAAAAGATACAGCGTTTTTATACGATTTTAATTATACCAAAGAATTCCAGCAAAAGTCAGAGCAGCAAGCTTGAAAAAACCATAGTTATATATTTTAACCGCCTGTTTTCTGATTTCCTGCAGGGATATGACGAAAAAAAGGATTCCCAGGAGCAGATAGAGGAACAGATATCTTTTCTGAAACATCTTGAGGGAAAAAAGATTTTCCGGGTGTATCCGAGTAAGGGCGGAAAGAGCAATCGAAAAAAGCCCCAATTTAAAAGCGTTTCAGAAATTACATTATCCTTTGGCCGCCGCGAAAAGGCGGAGGTTATAGAAGAGCTAGCAGAAACCTGTCTGCGTGAGAGCCTGAAAAAAACTGTGAAAATCAAGTGTGAAGGAGAGGAAGCGGTTCATTCGCTGAGGCTCTCTGAGGTTGTAAAAAAATTACTTTCTGCAATGTGTGCGGGCAGGGATTATGCGGAAGAGTTTGGTAAGATTTCAAATGAGGATCTCCATCTATTTCTTACAGCAGTTGTGAATGATTATACAAAACAACGGCAGATTAAATATATTGCAAAATCAATTAGCAACCAGAATGTAAAGGTTCAGCCGGTTTGCCGCCATGACATGTATCTTTTAGAGCTTTCCAGTGCATCAAACAGAAAGAAAGCATATATTTTCGAGTTTCTGAAAGAATACGCAAATGCGGATCGCGCGGGGAGAGATGTCCTTTTGTCTGGTTTTCGGCAGCTAATGGTGCTCTATTACTGCGGGCCGGAGAAATATCAGGAAATAAAGCAGAGGCCAATGCCCGTATGGAGTTTTGAAACGGGCTTTATAGATGAGGAGATGCTGTTCAGTAGCCAGGCCCATGAGCTGGTTCTTTTGATAAAGCGGACAAAAAACAGGACACAACGGGGGAAGCTTACAGAGCAGCTTAACGAGACTTTGAAAATAGAGATTATGCAGAGGTATCGAAACAGTGTCAGCACACTGAAAGAGGACAACGATTCAAAGAATGCCCGCTGGCTGCAGTTCATTGAGCGGAACGCAGAAAAGAGTCTGATCGGGAAGGAGGAACTGAACCCTGATAAGCTTACGGTTCGCTGGTTGTGTAGCAATACCTGGAAGACGTTTGTTTCATTTATCAGCATGAAGTATGTAGATCTGGGGAAGGCTGTGTATCATTTTGCAGTGCCTGAGTTAACGCCGGAAAATTTGCGGAGTCCTTTGATAATAGGAGAGGTGTTGCCTCAGTACAGAGAAGGGATATCCAGCTTTGACTATGAGAAAATAAAAGCCGATGAAAGAATGGAACGGGAACTCATGGTGCACATTACATTTGCCATAAACAATTTTTCCCGGGCGGCTATTGGAGACAGACCGCTTAAAAAATCCAGAGAAGATATTCTTCAGGTTAAGGAAGCGGATCTGAAATTCCATTGGAACGTTAAAAAAAGACTCCTGCAGTACTATGGCGGATACAGCAAGTGGGAAGACAGCAGCATTGCGGACTGCGACCAGCGGGAGCTGGCACTTGCTATACGCGAAGAATTGATCAAAGTCAGAAACAGCAGTTTTCACTATACGGGTATATTGTCCGCTGAGACAAGCCAGCCGGGTGAGCTGATTTATAAAATGTTTGCCAATGAGTTTTCAAAGCTGGGGGCAGCTTATCGGAAAAAATATTATATTAATCATACACTGATGTTTTACAGCCGCCGGCAGATCGACGTTTTGATGGACTATTTATATGACAGCCCCCAAAAACGTTCTGCACAGCCCCCATCCTTCGGAAAGCTTATCAGCAGGGCAAACTTGCCAGAATTTGTGAAGCTGTACCCGGGAAAGGAAGCAGTGGAGGAATTAGAAAAATCGGAAAAATGGGACATCTATTGTAACTCGCTCTATTTCATTTTGAAGGAAGCTTACTATAACGGATTTTTACAGGAACCGGATTTGTTAGAGCAGTTTCAGAAGGCAGTCAGACAGGAGACAGCTGCGATTCAGGCAGAGGCAGTTTCTGTTAAAACAAGAAAGAACCACACAGCGGCCATGCAGAGCTTTGAGAAAAGGATTCTTCAGCTTACGCGGGATAAAGACATGAGCTTTGGAAAGCTGTGCCAGAGACTCATGAGTGACTATAATCTTCAGAACAGAGGAAATCAAAAAGTCCAGGCCAATGGAGCGCAATTGCAGGAACAGAGCAGCTATGAGCACTTTCGCACGCTGCTGCACCTTTGTGTAAAACGGGCCTTTTTGACGTATCTGGAGAATACTGCTGTAAATGGAGAAAACATATTTGCTTTTTTAAAACAGCCGCTGCTGAATGAGACAATTTATGAAGAGTTGAGTCTGGAGGAGTTCTGCAGGGGATGGCAGGCAAATACGTTTGATGACCTGGAACGCATCAAAGAGCATGGACTGATCTTTGCATGGTACACGGCCGCGCATTTTCTTATGCCGCGCCATTTGCAGCAGCTTGCAGGGAGCATCAAAGGCTATATCGAATTTCTAAGAGATGTTTCCTGCCGCAGCCTGGAAAATGGGCATAGAAGGGAACGGATGCCTGATGTAGAGTACAAAGTGAAAGCGTATGAGGAACTGCTGCGGATTTTGGAGTTTTCAAAGCTGTATTGCGGGCAGGTATCTCTGATCCTTGAAGATTATTTTCCGCATCCGAGCGAATATGCGATGCACATAGGAAACTACGTGGATATAAGCGGAGAGTTCAGGAAACCGGCCGCCCTGCTGAGGGCTTTCTGTCAGGCAGAGATTGAGGAAGCGTGCGGCGGCAGGATCAATATTTATTATAGCGGGAAGACACCGATTATACATAAAAGCATTATCTGGTCGATGATGTACGGGAGCAACCGGCTTCTGAGAAAATGTCTGAAGGAATACAAAGTGTCGAAAGAAGAGATTGTAGAATATTACAAACTCAGAGCGGCAGAATTAGAGGACTCTTCCGGCCATGATATGCTCAGCAAAGTGGAAGAGCGGCAGAAACGGCTAAAAGCCCTTCAGCAGGCAAAGAGCCGTATTGATCTGCAGGATGTGATAACCTTTTCCGAGATTATAAACGATCTTCTCAGCCAGCTTATCTCCTGGAACTACCTGCGAGAGCGAGATCTGATGTATTTTCAGCTGGGATTTCATTACATACGCCTGTTTTACGGAAGCAAAGAGCTGAACAAAGCTGCGGATGATAAATTTCGATCCTTGAAAGGCTGGATCCAGGGGACGGAAAAAAACGAAAGCTTTCATCTGAACATAGAGGAAGGCGCTCTTTTATACCAGATAATCGCCATGTATACCTACAGCCTGCCGATTTACCGGGTAAAGGAAAATGGCGAGGCTGAACAGGCAAAAAAACAGGGGAGCACGGGGGCGAAAGTAACGGCCTTTTACAAGGAATACTGCTGCTCAGACGATAGTATTTACAACGCGGGACTGGAGCTCTTCGAATATTTGAAGGAGCATGGCGCTATTGCGGAGTCGCGAAATTATATGACGCATTTCAAGTATTATGCCAATATGGAGCGGAGCATTTTGGATATGTACAGTGAAGTCTATGATCGTTTTTTTACGTATGATCCGAAGCTGAAAAAGAGTGTTACGTATATTTTTTCCAATATCTTAATGCGGTATTTTGTGATTCCGCAAATCCAAATGGGAAAGATGGAGCGCATATGCCAGGGCAACCGCCATGTGACGAGAACAGCTGCAAGGCTGGCGCTGAAGAAACAGGACGGCTTGGTTTCCGATGTTGTTCATTATAAATTGAAAACAGAAAATGAAAAAAACGGAAAAGAGCAGGAACACAAGATAGCGGTACCAGCAAGGAGCGAAATGTTTCTGCGGCAGCTCAGAGCGATATTGGAATTTTCAGAACCAAAAGAAGACGGACAGGACAGCCGCGCTACACAGAATAATAGGAGTAAATAAGCATGATTACAATATCATTAGACGAACAGGGTGATTTTGAAGGTCTGAAGGAGAAGAAAAACGAGCCGGTTTTCATCGGCGGGATCCTTTACGATGATCGGGACGATGAGGCGGATTTTGAAAATGAAAAAAAGCGTATTGAACAGTATCTCCGCGCTGTCTGTGAACAGGTCGGAGCAGTTTATCCGCAGGATCTCCATGTGGGAGAGAGCCGAAACGGGAAGAAGGTAAGAGAGGTCAAGATACGGCTGGGGGAAACTCTGAATGAATTTTTTTACCGGGGAACCTGCCCTGCGGGAAACGGGGGCGCGGCAGAACGGTTAAATCGTATGGAGACCAGGAGAGGAAAGTATCATATCTTTGCTATGGTAAAGAGCAGGGAAGGAAAAAGGGATCTTCTAAAGCTTGCGGCAAGCGATCTGATTCGAGACGATTTTGCCAGCAATTTGTATATCCATATGGCGGAAGATGTGGTGGAGCGGGTTATTTTCCACAATCCGCTGCTGGATGTAAAGCATATGCGCCTGGATCTGGCGACCAGGAGGGTTGTGCTGGAAAAAAATGAAGGTGATAAGGCCAAAGAATACGAAAAGCTGGGTTATAGAACGGATGAAAAGCATAAAGAGGACGGAAAGCTGACCTATATTCTGACGAATCCGGATAACTACAGAACCGCCATTGAACGAGAAATGATGGATACGGGAAAGAGTGATATCATGGTCGAGCGGGTGGGAGTCAAGTCCATTTATTATGGAAACAGAAGTTCCTCTGGCAGGATGGTGTTTTTATATCTGGCAGACATTATCTGCTCTAAACTGGGATTTGGACAGACGGCAGACTCCTCCGATGAGATGCTGCGCGAATTTAAAAAAAGAGCGGATTTTTACAGCGGCCATAGCGACAATCTGATCTTTGCCTACGACAGCGTAGATACAAAATTCAGAAAAGCATGGGAAAGGCTGGAGGCGCGGGACTATTTTGAAGCGTTGAAAACAGCTTATGAAGCTTCCACAGGCGATAGCCGGTGTGCAGCTTATTACAGAGATGTATGGTTTCGAAGGATGGAAGAACGGATAAAAGAAGAAACAGATGTAGCTGCATATGAGATTGCTCTGCGAAAGCTCTTTAACCTGACCAGAACGAGCAATTTGGATCAGCAGGAGCTTTTGTATATCTTTTCCCATTTGGAAAAGTTGGAGCGGAATATGAAATTCAAAACAGGAGAGCAAAGAGCCGTATTATATGAGCTTTATGATGCTGGCGTATCCGCATACAGCCATATAGGAGACAGCGGCCGGGCATTTCACTATTTTGAGAAGTGCAGGGAGCACGCGAAATACATCGGCACAGAGCGGTATATGCGAACCAGAAATAAAATGACGGTTTTTCTATGTGACTGGTTCCGTTATGAGAAAGCACTGGAACTAGCGGAGGAAAACCTTCTTTATCAGGGTGAACTGCTGACTATGAAAAAGCTCCTGTTTGGCGACGAGCTGGAGGCATCTTTGGATTACACTATTGCGCAGAGTCAGCTGGGACAGGTATATTCCTATCTGCGGGACAACCGGGCGGAAGAGGCTTTCCTTTCCGCGCTGGAAGGCATGGCAGAGAAAAATGCTCCTAACTATTTGCAGACTTTGTCCTATTTGCTTCATCATTATCTGGATATGGGAAATCAGGAAGCCTACGATGCTGCGGCAGCAGGATATTTCGGAGGAAATCGTAGCTTTTCAAAACAGCTCAGGTATCTTCTGGCAGAGGGAAGCAAAGGCGAAAATGCGAAAATCTCCTTGAAATTTGCTCTGTATGTATATGTGAAGGGAGTCTATTTGTTCCACCGGGATGATATAAGCGGTGAGCTTTTCGAAAAGCTGATTGACATAGAAGAAACCTTAAGAAAGGCAGGAATGAATGCCAGAAATCAGCTCAAGGGACATCCATGGGAGCTGATTTATAAATATCTTGCATTTATCTGTTTGGCGCATGGACAGGTGCAGACAGCGGATGCCTGTATGGAAAAGGCAGTCTCTATCCTGCAGGAGCGAGGTTTTGCTTTGGACATGATATGTTGGTTCAGTCAGCTTCAATATGCATGGCTTAAGAAGGATGCTGAAGCGGTAAACCGTATTTTTGAGTATGTTCCGGACTCTTTGAAAGAGGAAACAGAGTTATGGCAGACCCTGAATGCGTTTGAGACGGATGAGCAGAAATACAATTACCTATCCAGCCGAGTGATAGTCTATACATTTCAATAAAACGAGATCCAGGCTTTTTTAAGGTTGTAGACTGCATAATAGTTATGCTAAAATAGACCTATAACCGATAAAGAACAGTTAATGAGGCATATTTGTCATAAAAGTGAGAAGGGAAAGAACATATGATCAACGAGCAATTCTTAAGGCATTTATCAAAGGATTATCCCAACATTAAGGCGGCTTCCGCTGAGATAATCAATTTAAGCGCCATTTTAGCGCTGCCTAAGGGCACGGAGTATTTTTTAAGTGATTTGCATGGGGAGCATGAAGCCTTCATTCATATGCTCAAAAGCGCTTCCGGCACTATTCACGCCAAGGTGGATGAGATTTTCGGTCCGGATCTTTCCCATGATGAGCGGGATTCTTTGGCAGCTCTGGTCTACAACGCGGAGGCGGAAATCAAAAGGAGAAAGCGTTCAGAGGCGGATTTTGACCGTTGGTGCAGGACAGCCATCTACCATCTGGTGGAGATCTGCAAATCCGTTTCCACCAAGTATACCCGTTCCAAAGTCCGTAAACGGCTGCCGGAATATCTGGCCTACAGCATGGACGAGCTGCTTCACGCAGATGATGAGGCCAACAAAGCCCACTATTACAGCCAGATCATCAATTCGGTCATCGAATGCAGGGTGGCGGAAGAGTTCATTATAAAGCTGGCAAATCTAATCAGCAATCTGGCCGTAGACCGGCTTCACATTATAGGGGACATCTGGGACAGAGGCGCGCATCCGGATACCATTATGGATTTCCTGCTGGATTATCATGACGTGGATTTTCAGTGGGGCAACCACGACATCGTGTGGATGGGCGCTGCCACGGGAAACTGGGCCTGCATTACCAATGTACTGAGAATGAATATCAGCTACAACAATTTCGATATGCTGGAAATTGGCTATGGCATCAATCTGCGGCCTCTGGCAGTGCTGGCTTCCACTGTGTACGCAGATGACCCGTGCGAGCATTTCAAGCCAAAGGTTTTGGATGAAAACAAATACGATCCTGTGGATGCCGAACTTGCGGCCAAGATGAACAAGGCCATTGCCATCTGCCAGTTCAAGGTGGAGGGCCAGAGGATTATGGCTCATCCTGAGTACAAGCTGGAGCACAGAATGATGTTGGACAAGATCAATTACGAAGAAGGGACCATTGAGCTGAAGGGCATTACCTATCCGCTGCGGGATACCTGCTTCCCGACCATTGATCCGGAGAACCCCTATGAGCTGACAAAAGAAGAAAAGGAAATGCTCCATTCGCTTGAGGCTTCCTTCCTCCAGAGTGAAAAGCTACAGCGGCACATCCGTTTTCTGTACAGCAACGGCAGTCTTTACAAGTGTATCAACGGAAATCTTCTCTTCCACGGCTGCATTCCCATGGATGAAAACGGGGAGTTCCGGGCGTGTACCGTAAACGGCGTTACAAAAAAAGGAAAGGACTATATGGACTATCTGGACGAACAGGTAAGAAAAGCTTATTTCGTGCCCGCTGAATCAGAAGAAACCGGCCGCTCCGGAGACATCATGTGGTATTTGTGGCTGGGCAGCAGCTCACCTCTGTTCGGAAAGGATCAGATGACCACCTTTGAACGCTGCTTTATTGCCGATAAAAAGTCGCACAAGGAGTATTCCGTGCCATATTACAAGATGATTAACAATAGGGCGATTTGTGAAAAGATTCTTTCCGAATTCGGCCTCAATCCAAAGACCGACCATATTCTAAATGGACATGTACCGGTTAAAATCAAGGATGGAGAAAGTCCGGTAAAAGGCGGCGGAAAGCTCATTGTCATTGACGGGGGAATTTCAAAGGCATATCAAAAGCAGACGGGAATTGCAGGCTACACCTTCATCTTTAACTCCCGCTTTATGGCCCTTTCCGAGCACAAACCCTATGAGCCCCTCAATGATGATGGGACCCAGGTCTTCCATACGCCGCAGATTACTACGGTGGAAACACTGCCAAAGAGAATGCTGGTTCGGGATACGGATCAGGGAAAAGAGCTGGAAAAGGAAGTGGAAGAGCTGAAGGCTCTGGTAAACGCCTACAGAACCGGTACGCTGAAGGAGAAATTTTAGGTAATTTTAAGTATGGAAGAACGAATCAATTTACTGGATTTGACGTTAAAGCAGATGCAGGAGGTTCTCTCAGAAATGGGAGAGCCTTCTTTTCGTGGAAAGCAGATTTTTTCCTGGTTATACAAGGGGGCTGCTTCCTTTGATGAAATGACTAACTTATCAAAGCCTCTGCGGGAAAAGCTGAACCAAAAAGCATGTATAGAGCTGCCGGAGATTCTCAGGGTGCAGAAATCGGCAAAAGACGAGACGCGGAAATATCTGCTCAGGCTTTCTGACGGCAATACAATTGAGAGCGTATTTATGAAATACAAATACGGGAACTCCATTTGCATTTCTTCGCAGGCAGGCTGCCGCATGGGCTGCCGGTTTTGTGCCTCTACCATAGGAGGGCTGAAGAGGAATCTGACTCCTGGTGAATTTGCGGGCCAGATTCTGCAGATCCAGAGGGATACAGGGGAGCTGGTGAGCCATATTGTGGTGATGGGTACGGGCGAGCCTTTTGATAATTATGAGAATTTGATTGCCTTTATTACCAATATCCATCAGAAAGAAGGATTAAACATTGGTCTGAGAAATCTTACCGTGTCTACCTGCGGCTTGATTCCTAAAATCCGGAAGTTCATGGAAGATATGAAACAGGTCAATCTGGCCATCTCCCTTCACAGTGCGGACAGCGGCATTCGGGAATCCATGATGCCGGTGAACAGACAGTATCCGGTGGAGGAATTGCTTCAGACCTGCAGGGAATACACAAAAGAAACCGGACGGCGGATTACGTTTGAATACGCTCTTGTGAGAGGAAAGACGGATACGAAGGAGCAGCTTTCTCTTCTTGCATCCAGACTTAGGGGCATGCTGTGCCACGTAAATCTCATTCCTCTAAATGAAGTGAAGGAAACCGGCCTTTCCGGCAGCAGCAGAACCCGCGCGGCAGAAATTGCCGCATACCTGGAAGGCCAGGGAATTCCAGCTACCGTAAGGAGGGAGCTGGGAGCTGATATTCAGGCGGCCTGCGGTCAGCTGCGCCTTGGCATAAGCAGTGAAAAACCGTGAAGACCAATCTGGAACAAGTGGCTGCAAAAAAATTCATAAAATGTTGGTAAGACAACATACTATTTCCTCCCAGTGTGGTAAGATAAGGCTGTAAACAAACCGAAGGCCTTGCGGGACACACAGGAGGATTTTTTAATTATGAACAGAAAAAAGATAAGTCTGGTACTGACCCTGATGCTGCTGATTTCATGTACCTTTGCCGCATGCGGCAATGCACAGCAGGAAGAAAGTTCCCAGGAGGCAGGTACGGAAATTACGGTTCTGGCAGCAGCCAGTCTGACGGATGCTCTGGATGAAATCATCAAAGAGTATGGCAAGGACTGCAGTGACAAAATTACCACCAGCTATGCTGGCTCCGGAGATCTGGTACAGCAGATAAAAGGCGGAGCGCCATGCGATTTATTCATTTCCGCATCAAAAAGCAACATGGATGATCTGGAAACGGAAGGACTGATTGACAAGGAGACGAGAAAGGATCTTCTGACAAACACCCTGACTCTCATCGCTGCCGCAGAGACAGCAGGCAAGGTGAGCATGGACAGCCTTACGACGGATGACGTGGGGCAGATTGCTATCGGAGAGCCGGAAACCGTTCCTGCGGGAAAATACGCCTCCCAGGCCTTTGATTCGCTGAAAATCACAGATAAGATTCAGGATAAGATCGTGAAGGCAAAAGATGTGAGAGCCGTGCTGAGTTATGTGGAATCCGGCGATGCGGAATGTGGTTTCGTGTACCGGACGGATGCACTGATGCTGAAGGAAGACAAGGGTAAAATCATCGAGGATGTGGACAGCAGGCTCCACGATCCCATTGTTTATCCGGCAGCTATTCTCAGCGACGCACCGCAAAAGGAAGCAGCTGCAGCCTTTTATGAATATCTGGAAACGGATTACGCAAAAGGCGTATTTGAAAAATATGGATTCACGGTAAAATAGCTTTATGTTTGCGCCGGTTATATTATCCATAAAAGTTGCAGCTATTGCAACCATATTCGCCTTTATTTTGGGTGTATTTTTTGCCCATCTGCTGACCAGCAGAAACATACCGGGAACGAGCATATGGGAAACGATTCTGATTCTTCCTATGGTGCTCCCACCCTCCATCGTAGGATATTTATTATTAAAGGTCTTCGGTAAACGCGGCCCCATCGGCGCATTTCTGCTGGACACCTTTGGAATCCAGGTAGTCTTTACCTGGATTGCCTGCGTTATTGCGGCCTGTGTAGTAGCCCTTCCCCTGATGTACCAGGGCGCAAAGGCGGCTTTTCAGAGCGTAGATGAAACCTACTGTCTGGCGGCCCGAACCCTTGGGAGCAGCGAATGGAAGATCTTCTGGACCGTCAAATTCCCTCTGGCAAGGCCGGGAATCATCAGTGGCATTGTCCTTACCTTTGCAAGGGCCATTGGAGAATTCGGCGCCACCCTGATGCTGGCAGGAAACATTGAGGGCAAGACCCAGACCATTCCTACTGCCATTTATTATGCAGTAGCAACAGGCAAGGAAGATGAGGCGGACGTGCTGGTTCTGATTATGACATTATTCAGCTTTTTCATGATCTTTATACTCAATACATGGCTGAAAAAGAAAAATTATAAGGTTTCGTAAGGTGTGCAAATATGGGAATGTATTTTAAAATCAAAAAAAAGCTGGCTCAGTTCCAGACCGATGTGGAATATTCCTTTGATAAAGGTGTCCTGGTGATTCAGGGAGAATCCGGCGCCGGAAAGACCACAGTGCTCAACTGTATCTCTGGGCTGAAAACACCCGATGAAGGGGAAATCCGCATTGACGATATGGTTTTGTTTAATGAAAAGACCAATATTCCGGTAAAAAACAGACGCATCGGCTACCTGTTTCAGGATTACGCCCTCTTTCCAAACATGACAGTCGAAAAAAATATTCTTTACGGGATTAAAAACAAGCCGGAATACAGGGACAGGGCAAAGAGAAAGGAACTGCTGGATTACGCGGGCTATATGATGGAAACCTTCCGCATCAGCCACCTGAAAAAACGGTATCCAGCTAATATATCGGGAGGGGAAAAACAGCGGGTCGCTCTGGCAAGGGCAATTGTAACCCGCCCCAGGCTCCTGCTTTTGGACGAGCCCTTTTCCGCACTGGATGCGAGGACAAAGGAAACGGTCTATGAAGAGTTTTTCAGCTTTAAGGCTTCACTTGGAATTCCCACCATCCTGATTACCCACGATCCGAGGGAAAGCGAGCTCTTTGCCGATGATCGGATTGTCATGAAGGATGGCAAAATTATGTGAAGATTATGGTTATGTATGCAAAATGATTATTAATGAAGAAGAGGTAAAAATACGATGAAAGAAATTGCAGTAGAACAGGCAGTAGGGACCGTTTTAGCTCACGATCTGACCCAGATCATACCGGGCGAATACAAAGGACCCAAGTTCAAAAAAGGACATGTGATTCAGGAGGAAGATATCGAAGTCCTCCTTTCCATGGGCAAAAAGCATTTATATGTAGTAGAAAAAGACGATACGGATGTACACGAAAATGAGGCGGCTCTGAGGATTGCCCAGAAAGCGGCCGGCAGGGGAATTGAGCTGACAGAACCCAGCGAAGGAAAGATTGAGCTGATTGCAAAGGAGAGAGGTCTTCTGAAGGTCAATGAAGAGCTTCTTATCGATCTCATTGATCAGGATGAAATCATGTTTGCTTCGATCCACGAAAATATCGTAGTAGAGCCAGGGCAAAAGCTGGCCGGCACTAGAGTGATCCCCCTCTTTGTAGACGAGGCCGTGGTAAAGCAGGCGGAGGGAGTACTGGATCGGGGAACCCTGATTCAGGTGCAGCCTCTGCGAAATCTGAAGGTGGGAGTCGTGACAACGGGGAGCGAGGTGTACAGCGGAAAAATTAAGGATGCCTTTGGCCCCGTGCTGGTAAAAAAATTTGGCGAACTGGGAAGCACAGTTGTAAAACAGCTCTTTGCAGATGACGATGAAGCGATGATCGCAGACTGTATCCGCCAGCTCATCGACATGGGCGTGGACATGATCGGCGTTACCGGCGGTATGTCCGTTGATCCGGATGATCGGACACCAAGCGGCATCAAAAAGGCCGGCGGATACATTGTGACCTATGGAGCACCTGTGCTCCCGGGAGCGATGTTCATGCTCTCCTATATTGACGATATTCCGGTAGTGGGCCTGCCTGGCTGCGTGATGTACAGCAGAACCAGCGTGTTTGATCTCATCGTTCCTCGGCTCCTTGCGGGCGAAGCCATAACAAGACGCGATATCAAAAAATTAGGACACGGCGGACTTTGTCTCAACTGCAAAGAATGCGTATATCCAAACTGCGGATATGGAAAAGCCTAAAAGAATTTGCTGAAGTGAAAAGATAATTTCCACTTGTAAAGGCCATGATAAGAGAGTTGCGGTTACTATTACAGAAAGAGGGGACACGAGGAAAAACACCTTACAGAAATGGAAGTTACTCTTACAATTGGCGCTGCGGGAGTCTGCTACAGTG
>CAJTER010000050.1 GCA_910575405.1 Clostridia bacterium
TCTGCCAATGGAGGGCTTCCTCCTATGGTTAAGCGACGGCAATACTATGATTCCCTGAAAGAAGCAGCATAGGATACAAAATCCTTGAAGAAAATGTGTCAACTAATCTTGACAAAATCAAAATGCCGCCGTTTCTCTGTGAGGAAATGCAAGAGTATATCAAAATGCTTTACGATATTAAGCCGGACGAAAGGTTATTTACCGTCACAAAATCCTATCTTAATCACGAGATGGAGAGAGGGGCGAAACAGGCAGGTGTAAAGAAGATTCGTGTGCATGATATTCGTCACAGCGCAGTTTCGCTTTTAATCAACATGGGATTCTCGGTACTGGCGATTGGGGAGCGCATGGGGCATGAAGCGGAGAAGATTACATACCGGTATGCACACTTGTTTCCTACTGTTCAGACGGAAATGGCAGAAAGATTGGAAATGGAGCGAATAACAAAGGAGGATTAGAAAAATGGATAAGGCACTTGATTACAAAGGAAGATGGCGCAATCATACGGTGGCGTTTAGGGTTTCGGACGAAGAAGCAAAACTGTTAAATGATTTAGTGGCATTGTCGGGGCTGACTAAGCAGGAATATATCACTAGGCGGCTCTTGTGCCGGGATGTGGTGGTACAGGGCAATCCGAGGGTGTATAAGGCTCTGAAAAACCAGATGGCGGCAATCCATGAGGAATTAAAGCGTATGGAGAGCATAAGCCCGGACAATGATGAACTGCTCTACACATTACAAGTTATTGCAATCACGTTGGATGGTCTGAAAGGAGAAGATGAATGACAGGAAAAAGAAAAACGACTGCTTCCATATCATCTGTTGGCGCAGATGGGAAACAGCCGAATATTAAAAAAGACACTGAAATTATAGCAAATGAAACAGCACAAATCAATCTGCAAGCCACAAATAACTGCAAAAGCCCGGAGAAATCCGGGTGCAGTTTGCAGACGGTTTCCATGACAGAATTATATGATACGCTTTACCCGCCGAGGACGCCGGTTGTTGATGGTTTTCTGTATGGCGGCACATATCTTTTCGTAGGTGCGCCGAAGGTGGGAAAATCCTTTTTTATGGGGCAGCTTGCCTATCATATAGCAATGGGGATTCCTCTGTGGGATTATCCCGTCCGTAAAGGAACGGTCTTGTATCTGGCTTTGGAAGATGATTACGCAAGGCTTCAGCGGCGGCTTTCACAAATGTTTGGTATAGAGAGCGCAGACAATCTCTATTTTGCGACACAGGCAAAGACGCTGAAGGAAGGATTGGACGGTGAATTAGAGGAGTTTGTGAAACAGCATACAGACGCAAGGCTGATTATCATTGACACACTGCAAAAGGTGAGGGAAGTTGGCGGGGAAACTTTCAGCTACTCGAATGATTATGAGATTGTAACAAAGCTGAAAGCGTTTAGTGACAAGTATGGTATCTGCCTGTTAGTGGTACACCATACCCGCAAGATGGAATCCGGTGATAGCTTTGATATGATTTCCGGCACAAACGGATTGCTTGGGGCGGCTGATGGGGCGTTTATTATGCAGAAGAAAAAACGGACGGACAACACGGCGGTTCTGGATATTGTGGGGCGTGACCAGCCAGACCAGGAACTGACAATCGAGTTTGACCGTGAGCGTTGTATCTGGAAATTTAAAAAGGCAGAAACGGAACTTTGGAAACAGCCGCCGAACCCACTTCTGGAAGCCATTAACGGACTTCTGACGGAGGATAGACAAGAGTGGGAAGGAACGGCAACGGAACTTCTGAAACATTTGCCGGATATGCAGCTATCGGCAAATGTGCTTTCCAGAAAATTAAATGTGGTAAACAGCCAGTTATTAAATGACTATGGTATTTTCTATGACAATAAACGGGGGCATGAGAGAAGAATCATTTTAAAGCGGCTGGAACGGAACGAATAAAAAGCGACGATATGCGTCGGTTGCGACGGTATTTCAGATAGCGGGGCGGTATAGAAAATATCGTCGCTATCGACGCAAACCGACGCAGAAAGGAATGATATAAAATGAAAAATGTGCAGATACCTTATGATTTGTTTATGGCGTTGCTCCGGTATCATCTGGTGGAAGATGGTTCCTGTGTTGATGAAATCCGGCAGAAGCTGGAAAAAACTGGATTCTATGGTGCGCCATGAACTGTACACAAAATATAAGACAGCGCCAACGGAAGAAGAAAGAGAAAAAGCCAGAAAAGAATATCTGGATAAGCGGGGAGTGCCGGACAGCTTCCGCTGGTAGTTTTTTCTTCGGCGATAATTAACAGGGGCGTGTCACGCCCCCTGTCTATTAGCCGGCAAGGAAAAATGAAGGATTGCCACACGGAATGAAATGCCAGGCAATGTGGTACTGACAGCGGCAGTAAAAGGGCTGGAACAGCCGCCCGTCCGTAAGGACGGTATGCTATCCGAAGGATAGCTTGCCCCCGGCAGGGCGCAAAACCTGCTTGCAGGTTGCATTTTTGTTGGCGTAGCTGACAAAAGTGCTTTTGCGTTACTTTCGCAGAAAGTAACAAAGGCTATGTGCCTATCCGGCACTGATTACCCTTAAAGGGGAGAAAGGACAGAGTGATTGAAACGAACAATCAGTTTTACCACAGGGAAAGGCTCGGTCAACCATAACAGCAGAAAATTTCATGCAAATAATATTGACCCGGAACGTAGCCACTTAAATATAGAATATTTCAATCAAAATATCAAGGACGTATATCACGAATTATTTGATGAAGCCCTTGCCCGATACAATGAGAAGCAAACCCGGAATGACCGCCGGATTGACGATTATTACGAGAAAATATTATCCGGCAAACAGGAAAAGCCATTTTATGAGATTATCGTACAGATAGGCGATAAAGATAATACGGGAGCAAAGACAGAGGATGGACAGCTTGCCGGAAAGATATTGGACGAGTATATGAAAGGATTTCAGAAACGTAACCTAACACTTAAAGTGTTCAGTGCCTATTTGCATATGGACGAAGCAACACCACATCTGCATATAGATTTCATTCCTTATGTCACTGGAAGCAAGCGGGGGCTTGAAACGAGGGTATCGCTGAAAAAAGCACTGGAGGCACTTGGATTTAAGGGCGGTACAAGAAGTGAAACGGAACGGAATCAATGGTATGCTCATGAGAAGAAACAGCTTTCCGAACTTATGTTGAATCATGGAATCGAATGGGAGAAAAAGGGAACACACGAAAAACATTTGTCTGTATTGGAATTTAAAAAACAGGAACGGTCAAAGGAAGTTGAAGAACTGGAAAAGAAGAAAACGGAATTACAATCAGAAAATCAATCCTATGAAGAAATCAACGAAAATCTAAAAGGGCAGTTAAGTGAATTAGATGATGAAATCCGTTCCATGCAAAATGGCATGGAGAAATCAAAAAAGGAAGCAGAAAGCGCAAGGAAACAGGCGGACAAATACCAGAAGCATATGCAGGAACTCGCCCCAATGGTGAAGGATATGGAACATATGGCGGCAAAGTTTTCAGACAATCCAGAACAAGTGCTTCCAGAAGCCGGGAGCATAGAAAGCGGAAAGTCATATCGGGAGAAGAAAGCAAAGCCACTGATGGAGAAGATCGTGAAAGTGCTGCGCTCTGTTTATGCGTCTTATCTGGACGTTTCCAGAAAGTTTGATAAGTTGCAACTCTCCTATAACCGGGCTGTGGAGAAAGCAGACAATCTCTCTAACCGTTTCCATGAAATCTATACGGAGAATCAAGAACTGAAAGAGATTGTACGAGATTATGAATATGTAAAGGCGGTTCTTGGAAAGGAGAAAGTATCTGGCATTGTTCAGATGGAGAAACAAAGAGAACAGCTATTGAAGGAGCAAAAACGGGCAGAAAGAAGGAAACAGAATAGAGAAGCCCGGTGATAGCCGGAGGACTGCTTAAAGCCCTTCTGGTTTCCATGAAATGAATCTTGCCAGTCAGTCGAGAATATTGCAGGCGTTCAGGTTATTCTTGGCTGACTGATGAAGATTTAATAAAAAGAACATATATTCGACAATTTCTGCTTGCTTTTTATATATATTAAGAGTATAATAAGGGAAAAATCAGGTACAGATTATTTCCCAGGAGTGATATGAATGAAACAGGTACATATACGAGTTGACGATGATTTATACAATGAATTGAGTTACTATTCCATAATGATGGAGCAGACAATGCAGGACTGTGTGAGAGAAGCTGTTGCGTATTACGTTACGGATATACGAAAGAAACAGCGTGAGGTTAGTGACAGACAATTTACATTTATTGATCTGTTTGCCGGAATAGGAGGAATGAGGATTGCTTTTGAAAAGTCCGGGGGACATTGTGTTTATTCAAGTGAATGGAATAAATACAGCCAACAGACATATTTTGCCAATTTTGGAGAACAGCCGGAAGGGGATATTACACAGGTATCAGCTTCGTCCATACCAGATCATGATATTCTGGTAGCTGGTTTTCCCTGTCAGCCATTTTCCATTGCGGGTGTTTCCAAAAAGAACAGTCTTGGACGGGCGACGGGATTTGAGGATAAAACACAGGGAACTCTTTTTTTTGATGTTTGCCGGATATTAAAAGAAAAAAGACCAAAAGCATTCATGTTGGAAAATGTAAAAAATCTATGCAGCCATGATAGAGGAAGAACTTTTAAGGTAATACTGGAATCGTTAGAGGAATTGAATTACGAAGTATTTTATTCTGTTTTGGATGGACAACAGTTTGTGCCACAGCACAGAGAGCGTATCCTGATAGTAGGCTTTGATCGCGACAAATATGGGAAAAATGTGAAATTTGATTTTAATTTGACACCTAAATTTCCAAAACCTGTCATGCGTGATATTTTAGATGAAAATGTAGATGAAAAATATACATTATCAGATAAGCTTTGGACATATCTCCAGAATTATGCGGCAAAACATAAGGCGGCAGGAAATGGATTCGGATATGGGATTGCACCTTTAGATGGTGTGTCAAGAACAATCAGTGCAAGATATTACAAAGATGGTTCAGAAATATTGATTGAGCAGAAAGGGAAAAATCCCAGGAGATTAACACCTCGTGAATGTGCCAGATTGCAGGGATTCCCAGATGATTTCAAAATTCCGGTATCTGATACACAGGCATATAAACAGTTCGGGAATTCGGTTGTAGTGCCATTGATGGAGAATGTAGCAAAACTGATTGTAAAGAAAGTTGAAGAACTGGATTTGGCAGAGAGAAAAGAACTACAGAGGATGGTGATTTAGATGATTGCAGGACATACGGGACAGGCAATAAAATCTGTTCTTAACAGTGAAAAGGGCTTTTGTAAGTTTCTCTCTGCAAATGATACGGGAGCGACAGGAGGTCATCAGTCTGGAATTTTGATTTCCAAATCGGCTGTAGAGATGATGTTTAGCACACAGGAACTTGCACAAACCGGTATTCCTAAAAGAACAATAAAAATCAGATGGCAGGACGATTTTGAAACGGAAAGCTGTTTTACATATTATGAAAGCAAAAACGAGCTGAGAATTACACGATTTGGCAGAGGATTTCCATTTTTGAAGCCAGAACAGACGGGAGCGTTGTTCGTATTTACAAAACAGACAGACATTGATTACAGTGGATATTTTCTGGAAACAGATGATGAAATAGAAGAATTTCTTGATACATTTGGTATCAGTCCAACAGAAACAAACAGCCTTATTGATATACAAAGAGTATCAGCGGAAACGCAGGAGAAACTGTCTATACAGGAATTTATTAACAACCTTGATGTGGATTTTCCTGCGTCGGATGTGATGTCGGCGGCAGCCAGAGCAATAGAAGAAAAGACATATGACCATATAGAGTATATCCGTTTAAATCCGGATGAGAAAATTATCAGTTGGACGAATATGGAATATACACTTTTCAGGACATTGGAATATGCAAGATATGGTGAGATTATTACAAAGGGATTCCAGTCGGTAGATGAATTTGTCCGTGTTGCCAATGTTGTATTAAATCGCAGAAAAAGCCGTGCGGGGAAGAGCCTTGAACATCATTTGTCAGCAATATTTGACGGAAATTGTATTGAATATTCGTCACAGGCAGTTACAGAAGGAAATAAAAAGCCGGATTTCCTTTTTCCTTCACAGGAAGCATACCATGACCATGGATTTTCTGTTGATTACATTGTTTCACTGGCTGCTAAAACTACCTGTAAAGACAGATGGAGGCAGGTGCTGAATGAAGCAGACCGTCTGAGGGATAAACCGAAATATCTTTGTACACTGCAACAGGGAATATCCGGAGCACAGATGGATGAGATGCAGGCGGAAAATGTTATACTGGTTGTACCGAAGCCCTATATAGCAACGTATCCCAAAGACCGAAGAGACAGGATATGGACATTAGCCCGGTTTGTGCAATATGTAAAAATGATCGAGGGCAAATAAGATGGATATAAAAAGCCCGGAAGAACGAAGTAAAAATATGGCGGCGATTCATTCAAAGAATACTAAGCCGGAGATATATTTCAGAAAGCTGTTGTTTTCACAGGGATACAGATATAGCCTTAATTCGGGGAAAATACCCGGACACCCGGATATTTATCTTCGAAAATATAATACTGCGATTTTTGTTCATGGGTGCTTTTGGCACAGGCATTCCGGATGTCGGTATGCTTATATGCCAAAGTCAAAGGTTGAATTCTGGCAGAAGAAATTTGAAGCGAATGTCAATAGAGATTTAGTTGTCAGGATGGAGTTACAGGATAAAGATATTAAGTGTCTTATTGTGTGGGAGTGTACGATTAAGAGAATGAAAAAGAATCAGGCAGATTGCGAAAAATATTTAAAAATGACAGAGAAATTTATGAAAAGCAATCAGACATTTCTGGAAATCTAATATACTATGTTGAATGGAAAAATGTTTAATGATTTCTGAAAATAAAAGAGGGAGGAAATACTAATGCACCAGATTAAAATAGAAAATTGCAATAATATTGCAGAAGGAGAATTGGTTATTGAGAATGGGAAACTCAATATTCTTTATGGGATAAATGGTACTGGAAAAACAACTATTGCGAAAGCAATAGAATATTCAAAGGAGCCACAAAAAATAAAAGAATTACAATCTTTTTTTACAGAGAATCCCGCATCTGTTTCCATCAGTCCTGAGGTTGGAAAGATATTGGTATTTAATGAAGACTTTGTCAGAGATATCGTTTTTAAAGAAGATGAAGTAATACAGAATTCGTTTGAAGTGTTTTTGAAAACACCTAATTATTCTCAAAAAAAGGCTCAACTTGATCAACATCTTCAAGCTTTACATAATATTATGAAGCAAGATGAAGAAATACAGGAGTTACAGAGGTTATTGGGTCAGATTGCAGGAAAATTCAAGCGTAATGCTAATGGAAAACTTAGTAAAACAGGTGTATATAAAAGTGTATTGTCTAAAAGTAATTTGTATAATATACCAGAGGAACTGGATAGTTACAGGTCGTTTATTACAAATACAGAAATTAATATTCCTTGGATAGATTGGAAGTCTAAGGGGGATGCCTTTGATGTCGGAGATGATTGTCCATACTGTTCAGAGGCATTAAACAGGCCTGTACATAATCAGAGAAAAGAAGTATTCAAAAAAACTTATAAAAAGGCTGATTCACAAAATCTTAAAGATTTGTTAGATTTGCTTGAGAGTTTGAGGATATATGTTAGGACGGAAAAATACGATGAATTGGTATCTTATGTAAAAACAGATGTTCCAGAAGATATTATTTCGGCCATTCTTGAAAAACTACTATTGGAATTAGATGTATTGATGAAACGGTTTGAAGCTATTGTCGAGTTTGGGAACAGGAGGATTGTCTTGGCGGATATTTCTAAACTTGATCAACAAATCAATGAAATGGAAATTCCGCAAAGTTTTTTTGAGATTTTTGGTGGGGAAAAGATTGAAAATGCTATTAAACGGATCAATGATCAAGTGTTAGAATTACGCTCAGAAGCGGCGGTATTAAAAAGGGAAATGGGTGCTTTGAAAGGTGTAATGCAGGCAACTATACAAGCTTCTCAAACAGATATTAATGAGTTCCTGAAAACAGCAGGTATAAACTATGAATTGGTAATACTTGCAGAGGATGAAACTAATAGCCGCACGATATTAAAACAATGCTTTAGTGAAGAAAGAACAGATGTGACAAAGATACGAGATCATTTAAGTTGGGGAGAAAAAAATGCTTTTGCATTAATTTTGTTCATGTATTATGCTGTTATGCAAGAACCAGATTTAATTATATTGGATGATCCGATTTCATCATTTGATACTAATAAAAAGTTTGCAATTCTTCATAGAATGTTTAAGAATATTGGAAAACGGGATGTTTCTTTAGAAGGAAAAACGGTTTTATTTTTAACACATGATTTTGAACCTATTACAGATTTTATTGTGGTAGGAAAACTTGGAGAAGAAAAAGCACAGGCTTCTTTTATTTGCAATGAGCATGGAACTGTCAGAGCGCATATGATTGATTCAAATTCTGATGTGAAACTTATAACAACAGAGTGTAGTGAGATTGCAAAAAATACAGATATAAATATAGTTAGCCGTGTGGCATTTTTAAGAAAGTTAAGCGAATTGAATGGTCGGAATGAGGAATGGGATTTAGTGTATGAAATTTTGTCATGCCTTATTCACGCAAGTGAAATAAAAAGAAAGATAGGCAATACTACATATATTGATATTGATCCGGCGGATATTGCACTTGGAATATCAAAAATTAAAGAATATATACCAGACTTCGATTATGATGAGCTTAAGAATAATGTTTATACCAAAGAAGGCATTAAAAACCTATATGCCATTGAAACTAATGCATACTTAAAAGTGCAGTTATTTAGAGAAATGAATGAAATATTATCTCATAATGAGGTTAGAATTACGCAAATGGACAGCGCATGGTATAAGTTTATAGACGAAACATATCATATCGAAAATGATTATTTGCACTTTTTGGACATTATTAAGTTCAATATTGTTCCCAGTTATATAATTGATAATGTGGACGAAATTGTTTCTGGAATATAACTGAAACAGGAGGAATATGGTATGAACTATTGGGCATGGGGTGGAAAATATATTGGAAGGTGTTCGGGGGACTATCTTTATTCAAAAAATGGTACTCCGTTAGGAACCTTTTATGGTGATGAATTATATGATTTCTCTGGAAAATATATTGGAGAGATTAGAAACCAAAATAGAATTATCGTAAATAAGAGTCATAAGAGCAAACGAAAATCTGGTAGATGTAAGCCATGTGGGATATGTGGATGCTCATATAGTGATTATGTAGGATATGTTATGCTATGTGGCTATGAAGATTTTAAATTTGAATAGAGATTTTGAGCATTAGTGGCAACATTTTGGCAACAGAAAATCAGTAAGCCAGAATAAATGATGTAATTGAAGTAAAAAAGGGTGTGTATTTACATAAAACTTAAACAAATATAGTTAGAAACAACAAAGAACACGCCGAGTTCGAATAGCGGAAATTCAGGCCGAAAATCCAGTAAAATCAATGGGTTTTTGGCCTTCCTTTTTGCCCCGTGATGTTAATATGATGTTAAAAAATAATGCTCGTACTTTTATTACCTCAAAATGGGTATAGTTGAAATGCCTGTCGAATTGTGGTAGAATCCATCTATGGAACCCATGACAGGGGTGGTAGCCTCCCGAGCCAATGACCGGCTTGCCGGAATACATAGGAAGGGAGGTGGCGCCAATGACAGCTGCGGATATCATTTTGATATTTATAGGGATAATCGGCTTGCTGATTGCCTTCGGTAGTTTTGTTATAGCGTTGCTTGCCTTTCTCGACAGAGATAAGGAACACAAGCGAAAAAAATAATGCCCACCCTGCTCGAACCAGGATGGGCGCCTCTCACTGAGAGGTAAAGCGTTCATTTCGGGAAACTCCACCTATGGAGTGGGGCTCCATAGAGGGTGCCTGCTCCAACAGGCACCCTTCTTTTATCTAAAGAATAGCATAATCTATGGGAAAGTTCAAGAATTTTCTTCCGTTGTCGGCGGCACTGCCCTCCGGAACTGGTTGAGCCGATCCGCCAGTTGCTGGTCCTTGTCCGGGTAAAGATGAGAATAAGTGTCCAATGTAGTCTTTACAGATTCATGTCCCAACCGGTCTGCAATTTCCAGTGGGGAAAATCCCATTTCAATCAGCATACTTGCATGGGAGTGCCTGAGATCATGAACTCTGATAAGCGGCAGTCCAGCTTTTGCTGCAGTCGTCTTTATTTCTTTGTCCAAAGCAGATTTCGTAAAGTAAAAGATTCGTTCATCTTTCTCAATAGCATATAGCTTGGATATGTACATCTGGATATCATCATACAAGAAATCCGGTAAAGCTATGCAGCGCTTAGCTTTAGGTGTCTTTGGCTCAAGGAACAGTTCTTCTCCCTGCACTTTGGCATAGTTCTTATTGATGTCGAGCCGCTTTGATGGAAGGACGTCTGCAGGGGTGAGTGCCAGCAACTCCCCAGATCTTATTCCAGTATAAAATAATATATCAAAAGCCAGCTTTACAGAGGACTTCTGTATGGATTTCGAAAACCGTTCATACTGTTCCTGCGTCCAGATATTCATTTCTTCAGCGTTACTTCGGCCCATGCTGCCAGCTGCCTTGCACGGGTTGAAAGTAAGATGGTAATGTGCCATTGCATAATTCATCAGAGCGGACAACTGATTGTTGACCGTTTTTAAATAAGTTTGTGAGAACGGATTTCCCTTTTCGTCCCGATACGAAATCAGCTCGTTCTGCCATTTGCGCACTTTG
Source organism: Clostridia bacterium (assembly GCA_910575405.1). Lineage (GTDB taxonomy): Bacteria > Bacillota > Clostridia > Peptostreptococcales > Anaerovoracaceae > Hominibacterium. The sequence goes on from CAJTER010000050.1 coordinate 10,838, forward strand.
ATAGTATCAATATCACATACCTTTAGGTTGCCAAAATAGGGGAGTAGTTTGCCGTTTATAATGTATTGCTTATTTTCCATGGTGGTAGGTTTCAGCCGGTGCGACATATCCTCCATGTAATTTTCTACAAGTGAGGAAAAAAGTATGTCGCTGGTATTACTCTGCTGGTCCATAAAAGAGCGTTCATATTCTTTTGCTTCTCTTTGTGTTTTAAAGCCACGTTTGCAAATATGCTTTTTCTTCCCAGTCCAGTCAGTGTAGTAAAAATTCGCATACCATTTGGTAGTTTTTCCGTCTTTTAAGGTGTATTTGTAAGCTGGCATAATTACCTTCTCCTGGATTTGTATGGAAAGTTATCGAAACTTATTGGGAATACCGCTTTGTTTTAGAATTGCATTCGCAGTATGCCTGGATTTGATTTTCGTATCAACGGTGATATGGCGGCCTGTTTAATTCGAGCAGTTCTGGAACTGCATAACGAGTACGTTCCAGCAAAGCGTCAAAAGATCCAGATTCCAACACAAGCCCGGGAATATCATCACTTGTAGCAATCCAGACTTGGGCTTCATCATCCCAAACTAACTTTATAATGTATTCCATAATCAATACCTCTCATTTTAAGGTTTACAATATAGTAGCCTTTCCGTCATAATGATGGGTATCACAGAAATCTTTTATCTCTTCCCGAAGCTGCATATCGCCTTTACTATCAAAATGCTCCCTTTGCCATTTTGTATAATCAAAGTTTCCCTCCTGGCATCTGTCTGAATCCAGGGAGGTTAATTTACCCGCCTTTGCCTCTTCGATAGATTCAAGTAGCCGGGCATAACTGGCCTCGCTCTTGCGGATGTAAATGTTCTCCATGAGATTGTCATATTCTGATTGAGAAATGAGGACAACATTATCGTTGTTGCTGCGAGTGATAATAATAGGTTCGCAGTTTTGGACAACCTTATCGCAAGTTTTATCGAAATCTTTGAGGGCATTGTTTATTGTCGTTGCTAGCATATTGCCAATCCTTCCTTTACCTACCACTTTTATGTGCATTCCGCATAAAAACGTATTTTATACCAGATTATTTTAACACTTTTAAGGTGTCCAGTTTTTTTATGTTCGGATGGTTGACAAGCGATTCCAACTGTGAAATAGCACTCTGGTTTAACTTTACAAGCCGCTGTTGTTGTGTGATGCCTTCTCTAATCATTTCTGCATTATAACTTTCAAGATTTGTTAAAACGATAAGTTGCTCCAGTGTTGCACTATCTCGTATATTTTCTGATTTAGGTCGATCTGGATTGGCAGCACGCCATTCCTTTGCAGTCATTCCAAATAGGGCAACATTTAACACATCCGCTTCGGTGGCATAAGTAATGCCCTTTTGCCTGTCCGAAACATTCAATGGGATTAAATGCTTTTTTATTGCATCAGTATGTATTTTATAATTTGTTTTCGATAAGGTTCTGCGTAAATTCCAATCAAGTGATAGTCTGCTGTTCTCATCTTCTTTGAGTCGCTGATAGTCTTTAATAACATAAAGCTTGAATTCTGGGGAAATCCAAGAAGCAAACTCAAATGCAATATCTTTGTGGGCAAAAGTTCCCCCATATCGGCCAGATACAGAGCGGATGCCAATAGCGTTTGTATTAGTGATCCACTTTTGAGGGGACATTGTAAACGCATTGTCGCCGGCTTGATTTTTAAAGGAGTCGAATTCGACCCCTTTAAAATCTGGATTATTTAATTGTTCCTACAATCCAAGAAATTCAATAGTAGAGCGATTCCTCATCCAATTTTTCACAACATCTTTAGGCTCTTCAGGATTTCTATAACGCGCAATATCTGTAAGAGAGATATAATCATCATCTGTACCAGTAGAAACTACAGCGACTTCGACACCTGCAGCCTTGATTGTCTCTTTATACTGTTTTTGCTTTGTCAATTCTTTGTCCTCTCTTTCGTATATCCGATATTGCACACAACAATTATGAGTTTCAATAACAAATTTTTCCGTCCAACTATTTTCCCTTTACCCTCCGGTACCACTCGAAGGGTGCTTTTCTTATTATGTATTAAGCCTGCGCCTGCTGCATTTTTAAGCTGACACGATACTGTTCAGCATCAGGAGTATCAATAAATTCAACTGTCTTATCAAAATTTTCTTTTACAACTTCTTTTATTTCATCAAGTGTTACATGAAAAAACTCTCTCCGTTTATTCACCATATTAAGCTTTCTATCATCAAAGGCTTTGTGAAGTGCAGTCTCAAGGGCTGGTGCATCATCTGAAAAGATCATTGCATGTACATCAAAATTAAATGGAACAGAGGCATCACCCAATTCATCAACACGATCTTGGGGGTCAAGGCGTCGGGTCATTCCTATTTTGAAAACGTTTTCTCCAAAAGCACCTATATTTGAAATGACATAGACATAACCAGCTTTTTGATTAGCCTCTCGGTAATCAATATTTTTTAGAGCCTTGTCAATTTCAGAAAGTTCATGTTCCAATTCCGATTTCTTTTGTAAGAGATCCGCATCTTCTGGGTGTGCTTTTAACTGTTTTAGTAATTTTTCATAAGCAGTCTGATAATGGGTTTGTTCCTTTTCGATTTTTTTGCGTTGTTCTTCTAGTTCTTTTTGCAAACGAGCAGCCTCTCGCAGTTCAGCTCGGGCGGCCTTTTGAGCTTCTTTTTCTTCTCTTTTTTTACTTGATATTCGAAAGCAAGCTGCAGCTCATCCAGCTTGGACTGTAGATAGGGCATAGTGATATACAACGCCATCATTTTTCCAAGCTTTTCGATAGAATTTGCAGACTGATTGATTTTTTTAACGGACATATCATAATTACTATATTTTACTTTACTTATCACATCTTCACAGTCACTGTTAAAAGCTCTTAAAAAAAGTTTTTTCATATTTTTGATCATTGAGCGACCTTTAGCTTGGCTTCCATCAACGCTCCATGTCTTTGCTCCCGCAATGGCCTTATCGTTTTTAATCATTTCTTTTTGCTTTGAACGTATTTGTTCCAGTTTTTGTTTATACTCATCGGAGGTTAGAAAATCATATCGTGGTGTGTAAAGCCCAAAATCCTGGTATACAAGAGCATCATTGAAAAAGACAACATCTTTCTTTCTCCTTTCTACCGAATCGGTAAGCAGTTGTAATTCCTTTTCTAATTTTTCCTTTTTTATTTCGAGTTCTGCTATATGTTCATTCAACTTTGCTGCATCCTGTAATTCGGGATTTATCAATTCTTTTAATCCCTCATTTTCTTTACGAATTTTTCCTGCATTTAAAAAGTCTTTTAACCCCATTATCATTTATCCTTTCTGTCCCTTCGGTACCACTCGAAGGGTATTATTTTCCCATGTCAGCTCCTGACGCTTTCGGCAGTTCATCTGCTGCAACAAATTCCACCGATTGTTGTTCTAGATCAAAACATTTGCCAAGTATCCTGGTCCGATCTTTCTTTTTTAAAGTACAAAAGGAATTTAGTAAATCTATAATTTGACCTTTTTCCTCAGTAGTCGATGTCCTATATAAAGATATTATTTCTTTCTCCACATTGTTAATGGGTATGGTATTTGAGAAATAATTTTCTGTATAGGTAGGTATAGGCTCTTTAGCAGATATACCTATAGTTCCATCTTCTTGTATACTGATATGAATATCAAATGCATAAACAAGTTTTGCAAAAGAGATATCGTCTACTCCATCCTTAATATTCACTGCAAGTTGCTGGGCTTGCTGTGATATTTGGTTTATTACAATGGTTTTATTTTTTAGCAGTATATCCCAATTTTCGAATACTCCAATTCCCAAAAGATAGTCAGTAGGAACTTTGAAGAATTCAGCAATTTTTTTTATAGTATCTAAATCAGGTTGCCGTTTTCCTGTCTCCCACATACCAACAGCACCATTGCTAACGCCCAAAAGAGATGCTAACTCACGTTGGTTTAACCCCTTTTCGATGCGAATCTTTGAAATCATTTTACCAATTCCCATGAAAAATACTCCTTTCAATTATATTTTATCACATTATGTGAGCAAATAAAGCATAAATACAAAATGCTTACAAAATGTTAAAAAAATACTTGACAATTCAACAATAAGTGAGTATTATAAAATAAATCAACAAATTGTGAGCAGAAAAGGAGGATGAAATATGCATGTAAACAAATCGTTAGCAGAACTTAGGGCTGAAAAAAATATGTCTCAGCGAGATTTAGCAAAAAAGCTAGGAGTAAGTTCGGCAACCATTGGAATGTATGAATCTGGAAAAAGAACCCCACCGCTCAAAAAGGCAATTTTGATAGCAAAATTGTTTGATGTTCAGGTAGAGAACATCACGTTCTCTAATTCCAATTGTACAGCAGAAAGAGGTTTATAGAAATGGCAAATATTACAGAGAAAACCAGCTCCAACATCTTCTACAAAGCCCGTTGCGCAGCATCAAAGCACAATGAGCAACTGAGCAGTAGGGAAGCGGCTGGAGCAATAATGGCGATTGAAAGAGGAAGGATGTACAGGATTGAGAAAGGGAACACATACCCATACCCGGAAGAAGTGCATTTAATGGCAGATTTATATAATGCTCCAGAGTTGGAGAATCATTACTGTACAGAAATGTGTGCTCTGGGCAGAGATATGCCGAAAGTGGATCTGGCAGATTTGGATCGTATCTCACTTAAAGCCCTTGCTACCTTCCGCAAGCTTGGCGAAACCAAGGAGCTTTTGCTGGACATAACGGAAGACGGCGTAATTGATGAATCGGAAAAGCCGCAGCTGGATCAAATTCTTACAACGCTGGATGAACTGGAACAGGTGGCGCATAGCCTGAAAATCTGGGTCAAAAAGAACCTATAAAGAGGAAAGGAGTAGCAACGTACGTGAATGGCAGGAGAATAACGCCCGAACAGGGGAGAGTTTATAAAAATAAAGGTGGTGGAGAATTCCTCTGCATTCGCGGATATAACGGCAATGCAGTGATGCAGAATATCGCTAGTAAATGGACTTTCAAGGCGAAAGGAGTGATCCAATACGAGGACGGAACCATTGAATGGGACTATTCCACAGGAGGGCATTTTGAGGAGGTGTGAGCATGGGAACATTAGCAGAGGCGCCGGGTGTAATTTCTTCCGCACCTAGCTACTACATAGGTGTGACAGAGGCCAGAAAATATTTGGGATGTAGCAAAAATAAAGCATATGAGGTAATAAGAGGGCTCAGGAAGGAGTTAATAGATGCAGATCGGATGTATCCAGGAGTTCCGGAAGGCAAAGTGCCGCGGAGATATTTTCTGGAACGGTGCATGATTGAAGAATAGGAGGACTGATATGGCATATTACAGGACTTGCCCAATATGCAAAGCAACACTTGATCCGGGTGAACGCTGCGATTGCGAAGAAAGAAAGGGAGACAGAATGGATACACAACCACTTGCAAAAGACATCCAGATGTTGCGAAAGGAATCAACGAAAGGAAGCAGCAATGAAACTGAGACAGTTATTACATAAGCCAGCGGCACTGATAGGCCTTATCGCACTGGGAGTATTCGTGTATTACTGGTGGAGCGGCCAGCTGTATGAATACGGCTGCTGGTGGTTATAGGAGGGATATTATTGCATGGCAGAATGAAATGCTGAAAGCAAAAGATAAGAGCGGCAAGGCATATTCACCCGTATATCTTAAGACAATCCACAATCAGCTTAGCGCAGTTTTCAACCATGCCGTCCGATTTTATGGTCTGAGGGAAAACCCAGCCGCCAAAGCGGGGAGCATGGGAAAAGAGAAAGGGCGTGAAATGCTGTTCTGGACGCAGGAAGAATACGAGAAGTTTTCCTTTGTGATGATGGACAAGCCCGTATCGTTCTATGCGTTTGAAATACTTTACTGGTGCAGAATCCGAGAGGGAGAACTTCTAGCCCTTACGCCCGCCGACTTTGATTTTGAGAAAAGCACGGTAACAATCAATAAGTCTTATCAGCGAATCGACGGCAGGGACGTTATCACAGACCCGAAAACGCCTAAAAGTAATAGGGTAATAAAAATGCCGCAGTTTCTGTGTGAAGAAATGCAGGATGATTTTGTCAAGATTAGTTGACACATTTTCTTCAAGGATTTTGTATCCTATGCTGCTTCTTTCAGGGAATCATAGTATTGCCGTCGCTTAACCATAGGAGGAAGCCCTCCATTGGCAGAG
>CAJTER010000051.1 GCA_910575405.1 Clostridia bacterium
CAACAATGATGCAGAGAGCTGTGGTTGGAGCCTTTCGTTAACCATCAAGTGGTAGGAGAAACGAACCAATCCACAGTATCTCAAACAGTATAGCATCAAGTACAAATGAGTACGTTATAGCTACGAGATTATAATACAAGGAGATAAATATGGAAAAGAATCAAACAGAAAAGAACAAACACACATTTTTGAAAAAAGGCTTCACAGGCCTGGCCCTTCTTTTGTGCATCCTCCTGCTGGCAGCTCTCATTCCTCCTGCAAAAGCGGAAGCAAAGGCCTTGAAGCTTGATCAAACAAAAATGACCCTTACAGCCGGTGAAAGTACGGTCCTTCATTTGACCAAGCAGAAGAAAAGCGTGAAGTGGAGCGTTGTCTCCGGAAAGCAATATGTGAAGCTGTCGGGCAAGAAAAAAACAGGTGTCAAAATTACCGCCCTCAAGGCCGGAACAGCAAAGGTTCAGGCAAAAGTGGGAAGCAAAAAACTCACCTGCAAAGTAACGGTAAAGAAAAAGGCTTCTTCCGGAGGTTATACCATGTATCTGAATATCAAAAACAAAACATACAGCGCTTCTATGAGAAATAATTCCTCTGCCGCAGCTCTGAAAAAGCTGCTGAAAAAAGGCCCGCTCACCATTCAGATGGAGGATTACGCAGGTATGGAAAAGGTGGGTCCTCTGGGCACATCCCTGCCCACAAACGATGAGCACATAAACACCCGGGCCGGAGACCTGATCCTTTATCAGGGCAGCTCCTTTGTCATCTACTACGATACCAATTCCTGGTCGCTTACACGGCTGGGGAAAATCAACGGCCTTTCGGCAGCAGAGCTGCGGAGCATTTTGGGAACAGGCGATGTAACCGTTACCCTTTCCCTGAGCAAGCTGTAAGTTATTTCATCTCCAGCACCCGGTCGCTGACATGATTCACCATAGGCAGGTCGTGGGCGATGAGCAGAATCGTCAGCCCCCGTTCCTGTCTCAGTCTGCTGAGAAGGTGGATGATCTGTGCCTGAGTGGAAATGTCCAGAGAGGAAATAGGCTCGTCAGCGATGATCAGCTCCGGATCAACACTGATTGCTCTGGCAATAGCCGCCCGCTGGCGCTGTCCGCCGGAAACATCGTAAGGATGCCGGTCAAAAAGGGCAGGATCCAGCTCCACCTGCTCCATCAGCTCCTGAATTTTTTCCTTTGGTGGCTTTTTTTTACGCATGATTTTCAGAGGCTCGCCGATAATCTGTCCCAGAGTCATCCTCGGATTTAAGGCAGAGGCTGAATCCTGGAAGATCATCTGTTTCCAATTCTTTGTTTTGTTTTCATTAAAATAGGTAATGGTTCCTCCTGTGGGCCGGTAGATTCCCATCAGGCACCGTGCCAGGGTGGATTTGCCGCAGCCCGATGGACCCACCAGTCCCAGGATTTCCCCTTTGTAAAGCTCCATGGAAAATCCGTCCAGAGCCTTGTGGATCCTCTTTTTTCCCAAAGGGAAATATTGCTTCAGGTTTTCCACCCGAATCAGAGGGCTTCCTCCATGGGGGCTTCCTTTTTTGTGGTTGTGTCCTCTTCCCTTTCCATAATCCAGGTAGCCCAGGAGCTTTCTGGTATACGGATGCTGCGGCGTTTCAAAGACCTGTTTGACTGAGCCAGTTTCCATGACTGCTCCATCCTTCATAATGGCCACCCGGTCCGCAATGTCCTCTACAAGGCTCAGGTCGTGGGTGATAAAGATGGTTGCCACATCGATCTTTTTCAGCAGCGCCAGAATCTGTGCCTGGGTCTTCTGATCCAGGGAAGTGGTGGGCTCGTCGGCAAGAAGCAGCTTTGGTTTTCCCGCAAGAGCAATAGCTATGGCGATCCTCTGGCGCATGCCGCCGGAAAAGTGGTGGGGCATCTGATAATACCGTTCCTCAGGATTGTCGATTTCCACCTGGTGCATCAGCTCCAGTGCCTGGCTGCGGGCGTCCGGTCCTTTTATGACTTCCGCAATCTGTTTTCCTACAGGCATGGTGGGATCAAGGGAGGTCATGGGATCCTGAAAGATCATGGCAACCTGGCTTCCCCGGTAGCCCTGGATTTCCTTTTCCCCCAGGGGAACCAGATCGCGTCCTTCAAGCAGGATCTCCCCTTCTTTGAGCTTTCCCTTTTCACAAAGGATTTTCAGCATGCTTTTGCACAGAACCGTCTTTCCGCAGCCGGATTCTCCCACCAAGGCCAGGGTTTCCCCGGGCGAGAGGGAAAGGGAGACACCTTTTACCGCAACCAGCTCTCCCTGTTCCGTCTCAAAAGCCACGACTAAATTGTTGATGGTCAGCAGCATTATTTCATATCCCAATCATAGATATTCCAGAAGATGCCCACTCCGTGATGCCCCAGAAGGGTCTCCTCTGTAATTCCGGTGATAGTTGATTTTCCCGCGTAAATAGCATCAATATACGCGATGAAGGTATAGGCCGGATCCTCTGCCAGCTCCTGCTGGAATTCCTGATAAAGGGGCAGCCGTTCTTCCTTTTGTTCCTGTTCTCTTGCCTGTTGCAACAGGTGATCCACTTTTTTGTTGGAATAAGCGCTGTAGTTAGCTCCTTTTTCCGTTCCAAAGACCTTGTAGGTGTGATCATCCGGATCAAAAGGGCTTCCCCAGCCGATGAGATATGCGTCCTGCCCGGCCCAGTCCACTTCTGCCGGCACCTGAACCTTTATATCAGCGCCGATTTCCTTCAAGTTCTGGGCACAGATATTGGCCATGTCGATGCGCACCTGATCCCCCTGGGAACAGTTGATGGTAAAGGCCAGCTTTTGCCCGGCTTTTTCGTAGATTCCGTCCGATCCTTTTTTCCAGCCAGCCTTTTTTAAAAGCGCCTCCGTCTTTTTCGGATCATAGTTGTAGTGCTCCACCTTTTCATTTTTGTAAGGCCCCATCTGAAGAGGCGAATAGGCCGCCTGTCCGTGACCCAGGAGCACGCTCTTGATAATAGCTTCCCGGTCAATGGCATAGCTCAGGGCTGCAGGAAGCTCTCTGTTTTCCTTAAAAAGCTTTGCATTAAAATTGTACAGAATTCCCCGGTAGTCGGCTGTTTTCATGGAATAAAGAAGGAAATCTTCCTTTCCTTCGAAGTTTTCCATTGCCTTTGGCGTAATCTGGGCAAAGTCCAGCTCCCCGGACTGAAGCTGCAGGGCTCTCGCATCCGTATCTTCTACGATTTTAAAAATGACCCGGTCGATTTTGGGAGCACCCAGATAAAAGTCTTCGTTTTTTTCCAGGGTAATGCTCTGACCCTGCTCCCAGGCTGTCAGTTTGTAGGGCCCTGCTCCCACCGGCTTTTGGTTGAAAGCGTCCGTTGCCAGATCCTTTCCTTCCAGCAGGTGCTTTGGCAGGATTCCGATGGTCAGGTAGTCCAGCATAGCCACATTAGGAGCTTTCATGGAAATCTTCACGGTCTGGGGATCCGGCGCTTCCACACTTGTGACATCTTCAAAGTTAGAAGCGTTTTCTGATCCATTGTCCGGATTCATGATGGCTTCGATAGTAAATTTCACATCCTCTGATGTAAGGGGTTCTCCATCGTGAAAGCTGAGATTTTCCCGCAGATGGAAGGTGTAGGTGTTGGTCTTTTCATCAAAGGACCACTCCTCTGCTGCTCCCGGCGCCACCTCGTCCTTTTCATTGTGGGTTGTAAGTCCCAGAAAAATCAGAGAATTGATCTCCCCATGTTCGTAAAGGGCCGGGTTGATGGCCGTGTAATCGCCGCTTCCATAAACCAGGGTCTTACCCTGTGCGCTGCTTTCCCCGCCGCTGCCGTTCTCATCGCCTCCACCGCAGCCGGTCAGAGCCAGCAGCCCCAGAATCAGGGTCATAATCAGCAGCAGAGACAGCTTCTTTTTCGTGTATTTGTTTCGTTTCATAAGTTCCTCTTTCCCGATGCGCCTTCCGCATCTCGCGGGCAGACTGGAAAAACTCCTTTCCAGTGCTCCGCCTGTTCTAAAATTGACTTTTTCTCTACTCTTTCTATTTCAAGTCCTGCTTCCTGCAGGCTGATGTGCTTTGTTTTCTTCCCGTGCTCCCGGCAGTGCCAGACGCCTCAATTGCCAGGTGGCCAGTACACTGTCACAGAAGCCGCTCCCTCCGGTTTGCCGTTCTCAGAGCTTCCCCCAGTTCCGTAATGCAGATAAGGGTCACCACCAGAAAGCTTCCTGGAATCAGCAGCAGCCACCAGGCTCCCGTCAGCATGGCCTGCTGGGAAAGGGACATGAGACTACCCCAGGAAACCGTGTCCACGGAAAGCCCCAGCCCCAGAAAGCTAAGAGTTGCTTCGGCGGCAATGGCACTCCCCAGATTGGTGACGATCATAAACATGATAGCCGGCATAAAATTGGGCATCAGATGGTTCCACAAAATATAGAAGAAGCCTGCGCCCATGGTCTTTGCCGCCAGCACGTATTCGCTGCCGCGTATCTGCCGCACCTCGCTTCGCACCATCTTGGCCACTGCCATCCAACTGGTCACGCCAATGACCACCCCGATAGACAGGACCCCTGGCTTTCCCCATATGGCCTGAAGAAAAATCACCAGCAGGATCTGAGGCACACTCATGAGTATCTCGGAAAACCGCATCAGCGCATCATCGATCCGCGGCCCGGCAAGTCCGGAAACGCAGCCATAAAGGATAGCAATCCCTGTGGATATCAAGGTAGCCAAAAGGCCGATGATGAGAGAAATCCTGCCCCCATGCCAGATAATAGAGAATACATCCCTCCCCAGCGTATCCGTTCCAAAAAGATGAAGAGCCGATGGCGCCTGACTGATCTGATCCGTATGCATATAATAAGGATTTGCTCCCCCCAGCGCCTCTGCCAGCAGGCAGCCTGCTCCAATGAGAACGAGAATTGTGATGGAAATGTACGGCCGCCGCTTTTTCATGACTGCTCCCTCCTGTCCTCGCGGATTTCTTCGTGCCTGAACCTGGGATCCAGCTTTTCGTTTATCACCTGGGCCAGCATATTGGCCAAAACCACCGCTCCGCCTGTCAGCAAGCTCACCAGCATCAGCATGTTGTAATCGTGATACTGAGCGCTTTCCACCCCCAGCTTTCCAAGGCCCGGGTAGGAAAAGACCATTTCGATGATATATGCGCCTCCCAGGAGATGGGGCAGAAAGATGGCCATAATGCTGACGACCGCAGGGAAAATATTGCGCATGCAATGCTTCCAGATAATTTGTCTCTGACTCAATCCTTTTACTTTGCAGAGGAGAATATATTCCCTGCGCACTTCCTCCGACAATTTGCTTCGCATCAGATAGGCGCAGTACCAGATGTGGGAAACTACAATGGCGCTTACCGGCAGAATCAAATGCTCCAGGATCCCCCCGCCTTCCAGAGAATGAGCCCCGCTCTGAGGCAGGATTCCCAGGGAAACGGAGAAAATCAAAATCAGGATCAGGGCCACAAAAAACTCAGGAATGCTGTTTGCCGCCACCCCAATTTTGCAGATGAGCCGGTCCACCGGCTTTCCCTCATGCCGCACGCAGAACACGGCCAGCAAAAGTCCTAGGACGAAAATGAGGACAAAGGAAGTCCCCGCCAGCAAAGCCGTGTTGCCGTAGACCTGAGAAACCACCTGCAGAGCGGGCTGCTTGTAAATGTAGGAAATGCCGAAATCCCCCCTGAGAGCCCCGGCTCCCCAGCGGATGTACTGGGTCAGAAGAGAATCATTGAGCCCCAGTCGCTCCCTGGCATTTTCCAGCTGCTGAAAGGACATTTTTTCCACGCTTTCCCCGTAATAAGCCTTGAGGGGTTCCCCCGGCGCCAGACGTGAAACAAAAAAGACGATAAGGGACAGCACAAAGAGAGCAAACAGCAGCTGGCCCGCTTTTTTTAAGCAATAAGTGACGTTATCCCGGCTCATATCGGCTCCTTTCTTTCTGCGTTCTTCCTTCTTGCAAGCCTTCCTCATTCTTTGTTTCTTTGCATTTCTACACAAAGAAAACCACGAAAAATAACGCCTGCTTTGTCAGGCATCAACCTTCGTGGTTAAATTCATAAACGCTTCCTGCGCTCTGTTCTTTATTTATTTTAGCAGACTGGAGCTGTTGGTGTCAAGGGGGAATTGCCCTGCTGCCGATTTATCATTATGCCGTTCCCCGCTGACGCACCACCAGGTAACCACACTGATGATGATCACCGCTCCGATAAGAGACAGCACCCCCGGCATTTCTCCTGTGAAGATCAGCACCCACACCGGATTCAGTAGCGGCTCTAGCATGCCGATGAGGGAGCAGGCCAGAGGCGGACAGTCTTTGGAAGCCACCGTATACAGTACATACGGAATTCCCAGCTGAAAAATTCCCAGAATCAGAATATACAAAATTTCCATTCCCGTAGTCGAAGTTGTCCCCGCCAGGCCAACTGGAATGCCCATAATGGCTGCCAGCAGGTGGGCGAAGAGAATACCGCTCATGCGGATGGAATTGTCGCTTCCGCCCCGGCCTACCATGAAAAACATAAAGGCCAGAAAGGCTCCGGCAAGGACGGCCAGAATATTCCCTGCGATGTTTCCCGGCGACAGCTCTTCAAAAAAGAAGAGGATAATTCCTATCATGGTTCCCGCCACAGCCAGAATCTCTTTCCTACGCAGCTTTTGCTTCAAAACCAAGGCCGTCATAATTAAAATAAAGATGGGCGCCGTATACTGGAGCACCACCGCATTGGCAGCAGTGGTCAGCTTGTTGGCTATTACAAAGAAAATGCAGGAAAACGAAAGACCGATTCCCGCGCCAATGGAATAGCCGCAGAATTTTACCGGGATTTTTTGCTGTATCATAAAAATCCCCAACACCCCTGCGGATATGAGACTTCTTACGCCTGCAATCAGCAGCGGACTCCAGGAAATCAGTTTGATAAAAATGCCTCCCAGGCTCCACATGGAAGCACAGATGGCCATCAACAGCATTGCCTTTTGTTTTTCCTTTTTGGAACCTGTATCTGCTTTCTGTATGGTCTGATTCATGTCTGCACAACCTATCCTCTCTGTTTTCAATCATATTCGACTATTCAACAGTGGACTACCAACACCCCCGCTGAACTTCATGTTGCTTTTTTGGCTTTAATAAATATTATTATATTGACTTTTTTTGAAATTGATATCATAATATGGAGGAAAAATATAAGGATCTTGAGGTTTTGGAATTTATGCAGATTTTCGATATCAAAATTGATGAGGCCCAAAAGGAAATTACTGACCACGGCCCTGCCGCCTTTCCTCTGGCCGTCTATCATTCGGTTATGAGCCGCAATGTGCTGGGCTTTACAAACTGGCACTGGCACGATGAGCTGCAGTTTTGCCTCGTCACCCGGGGGAGCATCTGCTTTTTTGTAAATGACAGAAAGCACAGGCTGGAAAGGGGCCAGGGAATTTTCATAAACAACGGCTGCCTTCACATGGCAAAACCTGAATCGGATCCGGACAGCTCTTATCTCTGCCTCAACGTCCATCCCCGCCTGCTTAGCTCTTTCCCCGGGAGCATGATGGAAAGCCGCTATATGACTCCCTATTTAAAAATTTCCCCTCTGGAAGAAGCCGTTTTTTCTCCGCAGATTTCATGGCAAAAGGAGATTCTTGATGGAATCAGGGCCATTTCCCGCTTTTACGAAAAGGAGGAATTCGGCTATGAGCTGGAAATTTGCGGCAGACTGAATATTCTGTGGGCAGCTCTTTTGCGCAATTTAAAGGAAATGACTTGTCAGCGCCCGGAAGGCCGTGGCAGCAGTTACGCAGCTGTTCAGAAAATCCTCACCTACATCAGCCGTCATTACAGCGAACGTATCACTCTGGAGCAAATCGCCAAAGAACTGTCTTTCAGCACAGGTGAATGCTGCCGCATGTTCAAAAGGATCACCGGAGAAACTATCGTTTCCTACCTGATCCTTTACCGTATCTCCAAAAGTACCCAGCTGCTGCGTGATACAGATCTGTCCGTCAGCCAGATCGCTTATGAAACCGGCTTTTCCAGCACCAGCTATTTTATCGGAAAGTTCAAGGCTCATCTAGGCATGACACCTCTTCAGTTCCGCAAGAAGCTATGAACCAAAAGGAGCTCAGGTTCCCTGATTATTCAGAAGTCCTGAGCTCTTTTATTCTCTTTCATATATCAGGCGGTCCGTACACTATTCCTTCCATGCTGCTGCCACTGCCTCGGCAATGGCGTCCGCAACTCCCGGATGAAAGGCGCTTGGAATGATATATTCCTCTGTCAGCTCTTCTTCCGGAATAATGCCGGCCAGCGCGCGGGCTGCCGCGATTTTCATGTCCTCGGTAATCCGCTTTGCCCTGGCTGCCAGTGCTCCCTTGAAGATTCCTGGAAAGGCCAGCACATTGTTGATCTGATTGGGAAAATCGGACCGCCCCGTGCCTACCACTCTGGCCCCTGCCTGCTTGGCCAGCTCAGGCCGGATCTCCGGTTCCGGATTTGCCATGGGAAAAGCCACCGCGTTTTCCGCCATAGAAGCGATCATTGCCTCGCTTACCAGCTTTGGCCCGGAAACACCTACAAAGACATCCGCCCCCTTCATGGCATCGGCCAGCGTTCCGCTCATGCAGCTTTTATTTGTAATCTCCGCCATTTCCCGGTGAGCCGCAGACAGCTCTTCATCACCCCTGCAGATGATTCCGTTCTTGTCGCAGAGAATCACATCCCCTGCTCCCGCAGCGATGATCATCCGGCTAATGGCAGAGCCTGCAGCCCCTGCGCCATTGATGACAACCCGCACCTTGTCCCACTCTTTTCCTACCAGCTTTAAAGCATTTATAATGGCAGCTGTCACCACCACAGCTGTTCCATGCTGATCATCGTGGAAAACTGGAATGTCCAGCTGCTCCTGCAGCCTGCGCTCGATCTCAAAGCAGCGGGGAGCTGCGATATCCTCCAGGTTGATTCCTCCCAAGGTCGGTGCGATGTTCTTTGCGATCATGACGATTTCATCAATGTCCTGTGTATCCAGGCAGATGGGAATGGCATCAATGCCCGCAAATTCTTTGAACAGCAGGGATTTTCCGTCCATAACCGGAATGGAAGCCAGACCGCCGATATTGCCAAGGCCCAGCACAGCGGACCCGTCGCTGATTACGGCTACCGTGTTGCTCTTGTTGGTATACTTGTACACATCCTCCGGGTTCCGATGTATTTTGCGGCAAGGCTCGGCAACCCCCGGCGTATAGGCGGTAGACAGGTCGTCTCTTGTCTTTACCTCCACTTTGCTGGCCACTGCCGTTTTTCCCTTATGCTCTTCGTGCATTTTCAGGGAAGCTTCGTAATAATCCATATTGACTCCTTTATTTCTTCCAGGAACTTTTCAGTCCCACAATGCGGTTGAATACCTTTTCTGTATCCGTTGTAAGCTTTGCGTCCGCGATATAATAGCCGTGGCGGAAGAACTGGAACCGCTCCCCCGGCGCAGCCTCTGAAACAGCAGGCTCCGCGTAACCCCAAGTTTCTCCCAGTGAGTCCGGGTTCAGAGCCAATTCGCCTTCTTCGTTTTCGATCATCAGGTAATCGTAGTTGCGGATTTTGATTTTCACCGCTGTCTTCGCGTCTACCCAGTGGATAGTCCCTTTTACCTTGCGTCCCTCAAATCCGCTGCCGCTCTTAGTTTCAGGATCATAGGTGCAGTGAAGTTCTTTTATGCTTCCATCTTCGTTTTTAATCACTTCATTGCAGGTAATGAAATATGCGCCTTTAAAGCGGACTTCATTTCCCGGAAACAGACGGAAATACTTCTTAACCGGTTCTTCCATAAAGTCAGCTCCATCCACATAAAGCTCTCTGCTAAATGGAACCTTGCGGTTTCCTAGCTCCGGAACTTCTCGGTTGTTTTCGATTTCCATTTCTTCTGTCTGGTCCTCGGGGTAATTGGTAATGACGATTTTAATCGGATCCTCCACTACATTGCGGCTCTCCACCTTTGCTTTCAGATCTTCTCGCACACAATGCTCCAAAAGCGCCACATCTACCGTGCTGTTTGCTTTGGACACGCCGATGCGCTCGCAGAAATCCCGAATGGCTTCTGGCGTATAGCCCCTCCGTCTCAGACCCGCAACAGTTGGCATTCTCGGATCATCCCATCCATCAACCGTTCCCTCGTCTACCAGGGCCTTCAGATGCCGCTTGCTCATTACAGTATTAGTCAGATTGAGCCTTGCGAATTCGATCTGCTGCGGCGGTGCTTCCCACTCCAGCTCCTGCAAAACCCAATCGTACAGCGGCCTGTGATCCTCAAATTCCAGCGTGCAGATGGAATGGGTAATCCCCTCAATCGCGTCTTCTATCGGGTGGGCGTAGTCGTACATGGGGTAAATACAGTATTTGCTGCCTGTATTGTGATGCTCTGTATGGGAAATACGGTAAATAACCGGATCCCGCATGTTGATATTAGGGGAAGCCATATCGATCTTAGCTCTCAGAACCTTTTCTCCGTCTCCATATTTCCCCTCTTTCATTTCCTCAAAGAGCTGCAGGTTCTCCTCAACCGACCTGTTTCTGTAGGGGCTTTCCTTTCCCGGCTCTTTCAGGGTTCCTCTGTATTCCCGAATCTGATCCGCATTCAGATCGCAGACAAAGGCCTTGCCTTTTTTAATCAGCTGAATTGCGAATTCATACATCTTGTCAAAGTAGTCGGAAGCCCAGAGACGCTCGTCCCACTGAAATCCCAGCCATCTTACATCTTCTTCAATGGCATCCACGTATTCCATATCCTCTTTTACCGGATTCGTATCGTCATATCTGAGATTGCATTTGCCGCCATATTTTTCGGCTGTGGAAAAATTGAGACATATGGATTTTGCATGCCCGATATGAAGGTATCCGTTAGGTTCCGGCGGGAAGCGGGTGTGAACCCGGTCTCCATACTTCTGACGTTCCAAATCCCTGTCAATAACATTGTGAATAAAGTTCGAGGCGCTCTCCGGCGCACCTGTCTGTTTTTTATCTGTATCTGCCATTCTTGTTCCTCCTGAAAATTCAAAATGCTCTCGGAAACTCCCCTGTGCCTGTTTTTGCAGCCGAATTTCCGAGAGCACTCTTATACGCACTTTATTATACCCAACTATGGTAATAAATGCAATGAAAAAGGAGCTTGTATTGCTCCCATTTTCATAAATCTTATTTATTTTTTCCTCTCATTACTGTTCCGGTGCACAAAGCAGCAAGACATCGGTGTCTGGTGCAGAAAGCATGGCCGTCTGTTCCATTTCAAGCCGAATGCTCTGGCTGGTATACGCCGGATGCTGATGCAGCAGTTCTGTCCCCAGTCCGGTAACACCTACTGCTAACAGCATAGTAAAGGCTGTAGTCATTACAACTGCTTTTTGTTTCATAAGATTTCCCCTTTCCCCTATGTAGTTGTAACTTTTATCCCTTTTGTACTTCCTATTATAGGAAATGAATGTGTCGGCTTCTTGACGAAAATCTTAAGAATTTCTGATCATATTTTTAATCATATCAAAAGAATCGCCGCCTGACCTTCCTGTTTATTTTACAGCAAAATCCTGAGAAAATCAAGAAACCTGGCAGCACTTTGAAAACCAAAAAAACGCTAAAATCCCTTTTTGGCCTGACCACATAAAGTCAGCGCACCATAGCTTGTTCCAGGCAAGTAGGAAAACGGCGCGCAGGCTGTCTTATATCGAACAGCGGGAAGGGCGAACACAAAAAAGCCGCTGAACCTCTGACTATACAGTCTTCCGCTCAGCGGCTCCTTTTTTATGTTTTTACAGGAAGTGAGCTAATGCCTTTAATGGCTCGGCACTTCCTCCTGTTTCGCAATCCGTTAATGCTTTGATTACCGTTCAACAACCATTGCAGTTCCCTGTCCACCACCGATACACAGAGTAGCCAGACCAGTCTTAGCGTCTCTCTTAGCCATTTCGTGGATCAGAGTGATGAGGATTCTGCAGCCGGATGCTCCGATTGGGTGTCCCAGAGCAATAGCTCCGCCGTTTACATTGAGGATGTCCTTGTTGAATCCAAGATCTCTTCCTACTGCTACAGACTGAGCTGCAAATGCTTCATTTGCTTCGATGAGATCCAGATCTTCCACCTTCATGCCTGCTTTTTCCAGAGCCTTTCTGGAGGATGGTACAGGTCCGATACCCATGATCTTCGGATCTACACCTGCAGATGCATAGGATTTGATGGTGCACAGAGGCTTCAGGCCCAGTTCGTCAGCCTTTTCCTTGGACATAACAACAACGGCTGCTCCGGAGTCATTGATTCCAGATGCGTTTGCTGCTGTTACAATTCCGTCCTTTTTAAATGCTGGTTTCAGCTTGCTGATTCCTTCCGCTGTTACGCCGTCTCTTGGGAATTCGTCTGTATCGAATACGATCGGATCGCCTTTTCTCTGCGGAATCTCCACTGGTACAATTTCATCCTTGAACTTTCCAGCCTTGATAGCTGCTACTGCCTTCTGCTGAGAAGCTGCTGCAAACTCGTCCAGTTCCTGTCTGGTCAGCCCCCACTGCTCTGCAATGTTTTCCGCTGTGATTCCCATGTGATAGTCGTTAAATGCATCCCACAGACCGTCGTTTACCATCATGTCAACCATCTTCGTGTTGTTCATTCTAGCTCCCCATCTTGCAGCTGGCATTGCATAAGCAGCCATGGACATGTTTTCTGCTCCACCTGCTACTACGATATCAGCATCGCCTGCTTTGATGATCTGTGCTGCCAGGGATACGGATCTCAGTCCGGAGCCGCATACCTTATTCAGAGTCATTGCCGGTACTTCTTCCGGAATTCCTGCATCCAGTGAAATCTGTCTTGCGATATTCTGTCCCAACGCTCCCTGCAGTACGCAGCCCAGAACTACTTCATCTACATCTTCCGGTTTGATTCCTGCCCTTTTGATTGCTTCTTTTACTGCGACTGCACCTAACGTCCTTGTGGGTACGTTTTTCAGTGAGCCGCCAAAACTGCCGATCGGTGTTCTTGCTGCACCTACAATTACAACATCTCTCATTCTTATGTCCTCCTTAAATTCCTGCACGATCCCGTGCCAAAATAACTTATTCGATTTTAACCGGATGCAACTGCTCCTTATCTAAAATATTACCATACTTTTTAAAAATTGCAAGCATTTCCGATCAAATCGTTAATATTTTAACAACTCCTAAAAGCTGCTAATTACTTGAATACTGCTATATATTTTTCTACCAGTTTTACCGGTTTGTATGACAGCTTTGCTTTTCGCAGATTTGGGATTCCCATATCTTCTTCCCGGTTAATGTACTTGATGGAAGACGGTACATTTTTGCAGAATTCATTGTTGATGGCCTGATACAGCCCTCTGAAATTCGTATTGGCTTTTTCCACATGCACGGTAATAGTATTTTTGTTGAGACGCCCCCCTATGCTGAGGGCTTCGATCTTTTTGTCGATCAAAATCGCCCCTGCCGTATATCCCACCTTTTCCAGATTGTAAAATACATCAGCCATGGCTTCTTCTTCCATTTTAAGCATCTGCATTTCATGATCCGGGACTTCCTTCCGACTGTTAAAATCAGCGATAAACCGCATGGCGTCCTCTGCCATATCGGATGTCAGTATAATATATTCAAATTCGTAATTTTTGTGGAAGTAGTTCAGGTGGTTTTTCTTTCCGTGATAGTCCCGACCCGCAAGTTCCACCAGATCCTGTCGCCTGTAAACGTAATCGTAGTTTGGTCTGTCTTCGATATACTTCATTTCTCCCGGGCAGGCTTCTTTTATTATATCAATCATATGAAGCGGAAGCAATCGGATCGAAAAAGGATGTCCGCTTTTTTCAAATATTTTTTTTGCTTCATAAAGGGCGCTACGGACGCCTTCCGGATCATATGCTCCGTTTTTTGTCAGAGGCGGGAAGAGAAACGGTTCGATAATACCATCCTCAAGCTCCAGGTGGCTGATCCCTGCAAGCAGCAGGTAGTCTCCTATGATGGTCCAGCTGAAGCAGTTGATATCTCTCCACATATACAGCGCTGAAAAGGATAGTCCTGAAGTTTTGTAATCATAGCCGTTCAAATACTCTTCCAGAAGCTGCCGATCCTCAAGGGTTATATGGTTTTCAAACATAAACATAGTCTATTTTACAATGGCGGAAATAGCCTTAAAGCCCTCTGCCTTTGCTCCTTTCAAAAGTTCATAAAGAATCGATTCATAGGTGGTTATTACAGCGCCGGCGGCAACCATTCTCTGCTGGCTGCAAAGATTGTCGCTCTCTTTTCGGGAAGCGATACAATCCTGGATTACATATACACTGTAGCCACTGTCTATTAACTGCAGCGCTGTCTGCTGAACACAGATATGCGCTTCGATGCCTATGAGGATTACGGATTTTTTCCCCGTCTGCTCTAAGGCTTTTACAAAGTCAGGTTCCTGCATTGCACTGAACGTCGTCTTTTCCACTGGTTCGTAATCTCCCAGCGCTTCTGCAATTGAGGGAATGGTCGGACCCAGCCCCTTTGTATACTGCTGCGTGACAATTGCCGGAATATCCAGTACTTTGAGTCCCTTTATGAGCTTTACTGCTGTTTCCTCCAGTGTTTCTCTGTTTGCCATGGCAGGCATCAGCTTGGTCTGAAAATCAATGGCAGCCAGTACTGCGTCGTTTCGGTCCATGATGCTCATTTCTCTAACCTCCAGTTTCTTACTTTTTCAATCAGATCGTAATTGGTCATATCATACTGCAGGGGTGTAATGCTCGCGTAGCCGTCCTGCATGGAAATGACATCAATATCATCTGGAAGACCTTCATAAATGACAGGGTTTCCTTCATACCAGTACTGGGTTTTTCCGTTTTCTCCGGTTTTCGGCCGGAACCATTCCTGATATTCCCTTGCGCCCAGTCTCGTATATTTCACCCCTTTAATTTCATCTTTCGGAAGATCCGGTGTATTAATGTTGAGAACCGTCTTTGCATCCATATGCTCAAACCCTTTTTTGCAAGCTGCCAGAGCCAGCTCACAGGCCAGCTCAAAATGGGTTGCCGTATGGCTGTTGACAGAAACTGCTACAGAAGGAATGCCGCAAAGGGAGCCTTCAATAGCTGCGGAAACAGTGCCCGAATACAGAGTATCCGTTCCCAGGTTCCCCCCTAGATTAATCCCTGAAAAAACCATGTCAACCTTTACACCGATATCCAGCAAAATTTTTGTCCCGATTTTCACGCAGTCCGCTGGTGTTCCCGTTATAGAATAGGCCTTTACTGCATGTTCAAAATCAGTTTCCTCCACTTCTATCGGCTTTCCTACCGTTATTCCATGTCCTGCCGCACTTCGCTGCGTATGAGGTGCACATACATAAACATCTGCTGCGCAGGACAGAGCGGCTGCAAGGCTCTTTATGCCGGATGCACCGATTCCGTCATCATTGGTAATTAAAATGTTCACTTCTCTATTCCCCTTTCCGTAAAATGAACAGTATGGTTTATTATACCACACACTGTCAAATTTAAAAATCATCTTTTTAAAAGCTGTAGAAAATACATAAAATTCAGACTTCTGGGCGGTTTAGCCCCTTTCATACTAAAGTCTTAGTCGGTTCTGCCGCTTTTCATACTATTGTTCTACAGACAGGCGCTGCTCTTTTCTGGTAAGCTGTATTCATCAAAACAAGGAGGCAAAATACTTGACGTTGAAACTCTGAAACAATATGTCGGTTCAGAACATGCTTCTGAAATAGATGCTCTGGCTGGCAGATAGTTATTTCACCAGACACACTGTGGAAGAGGCTAATTATGAAAAGCTTCTCTCCGCTGCAGCTTAGCTCTTCGTAAATTGTTCAAATACAAAAGCACAGACGTCCGGTCGCTCTGATTGGGCGTCTGTGCTTTTTTGAAAAATTGCTCTTTGAAAAATCACTCACAGCTTAAACCAGAAGATAATCGTCAGATCCAGCGGTTCCCGAATAAAACGGCTGTTTCCCCAATATACCGAGGCTTCACCCCAAAAGTAGGATGCGTATTGCCTTATTTTGTTCTGTATGCCGTTTTTTTCCTGCTAAAACTGCCCTCGTCCTGCAATTCCTAAAAACAGTGCCAGCAGATAGCAAAACAAAACACCTTTTCTACTACAATATAAATTGGTTAATATACTTAACAACCAGTTAGGTTGTTAGCCATCTTATTGCTTAAGCTGTATAATGATGGGGCAATCGGTATATCGGCTTCCTTTCCTGGACTTACACGTCCGTTTTTAAGACTGATAACCAGCTCCTCATT
>CAJTER010000052.1 GCA_910575405.1 Clostridia bacterium
TCTGTGCTGTTTCCAGACCTGTGATCTGTGCTCTCATTTTTTCGGAAATCGCCAGACCTGCTGCATCATCGCCTGCACGGTTAATTCTATAACCGGAGGACAGTTTTTCCAGATTCTTTGCTACTGCACTGTTGTTGTTGGTTAAGTTTCTGTAAGAGTTTAATGCTGCAATATTATGTTGGATTCTCATGTTGTTACCTCCTTGGTAATTTGGCAGCGCTTTGTGATGATAGGGTGGTTATTGCGCTGCCCGTTTGTTTCAGGGGAGTTCCTTTCTTCCCCTGTATCACATTAACTACTGTTTTTTATTTATTTCCTCCGCCCGGACCGGTCAAAGCGGACGGTTGAAATCATAGTAAGTCAGAATGTCAGTTTCTCGGCGACTTGGTAATGCATTTGGGCGGCTCGTGCGTCCGTTCGTAGACTTCCCCTCGCAGAATGGACATTTCCTTTGGCGCGTCAATGGCCAGTTTCAGGGAGCCGTCTGCCGATACCACCTTGACGACGATATCATCGCCGATTACCACGTATTCCTCCGGGTTCCTTCCCAGCATAAGCATAGTTCCTACCTCCTTGTAATGAATAAGTTTGATTGAATTTGCCCGAAAAAGCTTGAAAAGAAAGGTATACTTTTATTTTCAAAAATGGGCCGAAAGAAAAAAGGAATAAAATGAGAAAATCAGGAAATATACGTAAGAAATCAGGGCAAAAACAAAGTTTTTTTGAAAAAACACTTAAGAAAAGGGGGTAAAAACCGATAATTATTATGTCAGGAGGTTCGCACGGAAAAGTATACTTTTCTGTGCACAACTTGGCTAAATTTCAACGTTTTCAGGCATTATGAATTTCTTTTCAGAAGGGAGTTTCTTCGCAAAATGCTTTTATGAAAAGAATTTTTTTATTTTTTGCCCTTTAACGGTCTTTTTTAGGCACAAATCCTCCTGTTTTATTCCATATTTTAAATTAAATGCCTTTTTATTCATTTAATTACCATTTACAAAATTATTTTACTAAGCAGATTTCACATGCACAAGTTAGTCAAATCGGCAAGGGTGCTCACTGAGAAGACATTTGTTGGACTAGAAAGCCCCCTATTAGGTTTTCAAAAGCATTCCGGGACATCCAAGCCGTATTGGACAAGCTGTATCCAAAATAGACCCCACTTTGAAAAGAGACTTAAAGAACAATTCTGCGTTTTTCGTGCATTGTATTGCAAATTTACGAATCATATGATACTATATAGCACAAGAGAAAGGAGCTTCTGATATGGCAAACTTAAATATTCGTGTCGATGATACCCTAAAACAACAGGCAGAACAGATTTTTTCCGATATTGGAATCACTCTTTCAGCCGCAACTACCATCTTTCTTAAGCAGGTCGTGCGCTATAACGGTATTCCCTTTGAACTCCGTGCCGATCCATTTTATTCCGCTGAAAATCAGGCTCGCTTGCTGATTTCAAAAGAACGCAT
The DNA here is from genome assembly GCA_910575405.1 of Clostridia bacterium. Taxonomy (GTDB): domain Bacteria; phylum Bacillota; class Clostridia; order Peptostreptococcales; family Anaerovoracaceae; genus Hominibacterium. The sequence goes on from CAJTER010000052.1 coordinate 1,473, forward strand.
GGAACGAACGGGCGGTACCGTCCATGAACTGGTCGAGGTGGATTGATGATTAAATCATGGGATGATTTTGCCTGGGATGATTATTTGTATTGGCAAAGGCAGGATAAGAAAACCTTAAAGCGCATCAATCAGCTATTACGGGATATTGAACGTAATAGAAATTCAGGAATTGGAAAGCCGGAACCATTAAAGGGAAATTTTCAAGGTTACTGGAGCCGCAGGATCGATGAAAGTAATCGCCTTATTTACCGTATTGTGGATGACAGGATTGAAATTCTACAATGCCGCTCCCACTATGGGGATAAATAGAGGGCAGTAACGACCGACTCAGCAAAAATAATTTCAATTTATGTAAAACCACTCTTAACTGGCGGTGCGGAGTGGTTTTTACTTATTCAGATTTGCGGCCTTTAATTTATTAGCAGATTATGTTCTATGCTGAGCATTTTGATCAAAAAGAAAAAATCGCTGAAACTATTGAAATTCCAGCGATTTTTGCCCTTTTCGGACAACCTATGGTGCGGATAAGAGGATTCGAACCTCCACGAAAACAATATTCACACGGACCTGAACCGTGCGCGTCTGCCAGTTCCGCCATATCCGCATATGAAGCGTGTCTGACTGAAGACTACTTTTCTAGTATAAGGGTCTTTGAGCTGTTTGTCAACGAAAAAATTGCAGATATTTTAAATTTTTTCCTCGCCTTTTTCTCCGTTTTTTCTTGCGGAAAATTGCAGTTCAAATCCCCTGTTATTCTGCCTCATACCCCTTGCAGACATCGATCCAGTCCGCATACCCGGAATATTCCTCTAATTCGGGAATCGTCAGCTCGATGGCGCTGTTTCCGCTGCCGCAGGCGGGAAAAACGGTCTCAAACCGCTTCAGTGATACATCCAGATACACGGTGACACCTTCCTTAACTGCAAATGGGCATACGCCGCCTACTCTGTGGCCGATGAGCTGTTCTACATCCTGCGGAGAAAGCATTTTTGCCTTTGCGGAAAACTGCGCCTTGTATTTGCGATTGTCGATTTTCGCGTCTCCTGCCGCAACGACTAATATCGGATGTTCGTCTGCCAGAAAGGACAGTGTTTTTGCGATTCTCTGCGGCTTACAGTTCAGTGCTTCTGCTGCCAGCTCTACAGTAGCGCTGGATACATCAAATTCCTGTATCCGATCTTCCATTCCATATTTTCTGAAATATTCCTTCACCTGTTCAATTGCCATGCCCTGTTCCTCCTTTAGCAGCTGAGATAAATGCGCGTGTCTTCTTAATTTGTGCCAAGAGCCGTATCTGACCCTGCCGGATCCTGCTTTTTAATACTACCTTCCCGGCAGCGGGCTTGTCAAGGTGAAAAAACTCAGATCAAAAATTGCCTCCCGTTTTCCCCTTTTCCTTGAATCCCTTTCCCATATTCTATATAATTTTAGTAGATTGAAAAACGCAAAGAATGGATGGAGGTGCACAAAGCGTGAAGACTGCCTGCCGCAAAGAAATAATGAAAGAATATCTCCGGGATGAATCCAAACAAACGGGTATCTCGGATAGAATCCTGTTCCCGGAAACAGAAGAAGACATAATGCGAATTTTCAAAGCATACCCGGATACCCCCATCACTCTGCAGGGCGCCAGAACTGGTGTTACTGCAGGCTGCGTCCCCAATGGAGGGATTGCTGTCAATATGGAGCGCATGAATCGGATCCTGGATCTTACATATAATGAGGATGGCGGTACGGTTACTGTGCAGCCGGGCGTGCTGCTTCAGTCGCTGCGCAGGCATATCGCCCCCTTGGGCCTGTTTTTCCCGCCAGATCCGACGGAAACAACTGCATCTCTTGGAGGTATGGCCTCCTGCAATTCTTCCGGAGCACGCAGTTTTCGTTATGGCGCTGTCCGTGGCCACATTCTTGCTCTGGATATCGTTCTTGTCGGCGGCACAAAGCTGCACCTTGTCCGGGGGCGGAAGCATGCGGAGGGAAACCAATTTCAGTTCGTTACAACCTGCGGCCGGCTCCTTAAGGGCACACTGCCTTCCATTCGCATGCCTGAGGCGAAAAAACATACAGCCGGTTATTGCCTGCGGCCGGATATGGATCTCATCGATCTGTTCATCGGCTCAGAGGGAACCTTGGGCGTCCTTACTTCCATCAAGCTCAAGCTGATCCCTCAGAAACAGTACACCTGGGGCGGCGTTCTCTTTCTTCCGGATGAGGCCAGCGCCTTAAAGCTGGTACGAATGCTCCGGGGAGAAATGGGAAACATCCTCTGTCTTCGGCCTGAGGCTCTGGAGTTTTTTGGAGCAGATACCTTAACGCTTCTTCGCCAGGCTCAGCGTGAAAAAACGGTCCTTACACAGATGGAGCAAATCCGGGAAGATGCCTGCTGCGCCGTCTATGCCGAATATGCCTCTGACAACCGCGCGCTCATGGAGCAGGCTTTTGAGCAGACCTGCCAGGCTATGGAGGCTGCCGGCGCTGACCCTTACCGCACCTGGGCTGCTATCAACCATTATCATATGATTAACTCCTATTAGGAAAACACACTGTCAAAAGGTTTTTTGCTTTTGGCGGGGGTCAGCCCGCCTCGGCGGTATCGGTGGTGTTGATTTCAATGTACTCGGCAATCTTGCGGAACTCGTCCGCGAACTTGAAATGAACGCTGATATTGCCGTTTTCGTAAACCTTGATATGGTCTACCAAGTCCGTGAGGATTTCACGGGTCAGCGTTTCGATGCTTTGATACTTTGCAAAGGCTACCAGCGCGGGGTGTTCCTTGTCAACGCCGTTTGCCAGCTCCGCACGTTCCGCGTTCAGCCGGGCCAGCACATCCGCAAGCTCGGCGGCCTGCCGTTCATAATCGGCTTTCATATCCCGGTATTCCTGCTGGGTGATCTCCCCGTCTTTCCAATCTTGATACAGTGACTGCTTGTAGCGGGTTATCCGGGTCAATTCCTTTTCCTTTGCGGCTATCTGGTCGTTAAGGCGGTGGGATTGACTTTTTTTCAGCGGGGCCGAGTTGATACGGGCTATCAATTCCGAGTAGGAAACGGCGGTGTTCACTTGATACTGGATAGCGAACAGAACGGCGGCCTCCAGACGGTTGTGCTTGATAGAGTGCATGGAGCAGGCCGTCCGGGAGCGGTTCTTGTAAGTGGAGCAGGCGTAATAGATATTTTTCCCGCTCTGGCTGCGGGTGATGGATTTCCCGCAGTCCGCACATTTCAGAAAACCGCTGAACAAGTGAACCTCCCGCCCTTTGGGGGATGTCCGGGTATCGCGTACCAGCAGGGCCTGCACCTTGTCAAAGGTTTCGTGGGTGATGATGGCCTCGTGAGTATCGGGGACGCGCACCCATTCTTCCTCCGGCACAGCCTCAATCTGGTGTACCTTGTAGCTTTTCACCCGGCGGCGGCCCTGTACCAAATCCCCGGTATAGATGGGGTTAGTGAGGATTTCATGTATCATGCGGGCTCCCCACATGGGGTCGTCCGCCACAGCCGAGGAAACGGGCAGGCCCTTTTTCCGGCGGTAGGCCGTGGGGCTGGGTGTGCCGTGTTCGTTCAGATACAGCGCGATGGCCCTTTTAGACGAGCCTTGCAGGAGCATGGAATAAACGCGCTTGACGATTTCAGCCGCATCCGCATCCACAATAAGCTGGTGCTTGTCCTTTGGGTCTTTGATGTAGCCATAGGGAGCGAAAGAGCCGATGTACTGGCCGTTGCGCCGCTTGTAATCAAAAACCTGCCGGATTTTCTTTGAGGTCTGGTAGCAATAGTTATCGTTCATCACGTTAGTTATCGGAACGATAATGTTTGAAACGCTGTCGGGGTTTAGGTAGCTGTCCACGTTCTCCGCAAGGGAGATAAAGCGGACGCCCATCTGCACAAACAAGTTATCAATCAGACTCCCCGCGTCACTGTAATTCCGGGCGAACCGGGAAAGGTCTTTCACAATCACGCAGTTGATTTTCCCGCTCATCACATCGGCCAAGAGCCGCTGGAAGTTTTCGCGGTTGGCATCCGTCCCGGTGTGCCCATCGTCCACATATTCAACCGCGCTTTCAAATTCGTTCATGTGCCGCCGGTAGAAATCCCCCAGCAGGTCGCGCTGGTTCTTCACGCTGTTGCTGTCGTCCTTGCCCTTTTTCAAATCCTCTTTGGAAAGGCGGATGTATGCGCCTAAACGCCAGCGCCGGATTGTATAGGTAGGGGTTAAAGTCTGCTGATACCCTCTGTTTTTAGCTCGTGCCATTGTTCCTCCTTCCCTATCACATTACACTTATATTATAACTCTGTTCCGGGGTATCGACAAGGATGCCGATGCCTCGGGACATTTTGTCTCGAAGTGGGAGCAGGCCGCAACAGCAGTTACAGCCCGCTCTTTTGCCGGATAAGAAAGGCGGTCAGCGTATCCTGGAGGGAGGGGCCGCCCTCGGCAAACTCAATTTTCACGCCCACGCCGCCCACGCTAAAGCAGTACGGATTGACGGCCCGTCTCACAAACCGGGCCAGCCGCTCCTCCCGGGGGAGGGTGCGGTCAAAGGCCATACCGCTCACGTCAGCCAGCGCATCCGCGCTCACCGCGCCGATGTCCACGCTTTTCATTTGTTCCAGCTCTTGTGCGGTCAGTTTCACGGTAAAACCTCCTTTGCGTTTTGGGTTGGTGGGGAAACGCGAAAGGACAGCACCGCGAAAGTGCTGCCCTTTGGCCTGTCCTCACCTTGGGACAATTTGTCTCGAACTTGTTTGAAATGGAAACGCCGGGCCCGTATGTTTGGCCCGTCAAAAGACAGCAGGTAGCGGCCCGGCATTTCCTTGTTTTGTGCGGCGGCCTCAAGCGGCAAGCGGCCAGCTTGTCCCTCGCGGATCGTGGCCGTGGGGCTGGCAAATTCCCCACACGCGGCGGTGGTGTTGGTCGCTCGTCCTCCCGTGGGAGAAGTCACCGCGCACCCGCCGCCCGGCTCCCCGTGTTCACTCGGGGCCGCCCGCTATTCAGTTGTGGAGAAGAAAAAACTTCCTCTCATATACCACCAGAAAAGTGGAGCAAATGGAGACGGCAATCAGAAATTTTTTTGCAGATATTTTTTCATCTGCGCGATGCCGCTCAGGACAGAGCGACGCACCGCGCTCTTATCCACGCCCTCGGCCTGGGCAATCTCCCGGTAGGTCATGCCGAGGATAAAGTGAGCGTCCACCCGGCGGCCTTGGGTTTCCGGCAGGCTGTTCAGCGCGTTCCACAAACGGATAAACCGCTCCTTGAGCTCCAGAACCTCGTCCGGGGTGAGCTCGTGCAGGCAGGCGGAATACTCGATGCCGTCATCCGCATCCAAGGAATAGTATGCCTTGTTGTAGCGGACACGCTCGGTATAGGCCGCCTCGTAGCGGACGCTGGCCTGGAGCGCCTCGGCCACATCGTCAGTAACCTCAATATATTCGTCCTGGGTGTACCAGTAGTAAAAGTCGCGCAAGTTGATGATAGTCATTATATGTACCTCCATATCGTTTTTTGTGGTTGGGTTGCCGGGAAACGATATGGAGGGCGGCGGGGAGCGGCACCCGGGGGAGCCGCCCCGCACCTTGGGACTGTTTGTCCCAAAGTGGAGCCGACAAGAAACGACAACGCCCGCACAGCGTTGTACTGTGCGGGCGCATGAAATGACGCAGTTCTTTATGTACTTGCAAATTTCGTGTTGTTGGCCGGAGTAACCCGGTGGTGGGGCTATACTTTTTTTGACAAGTTACGCGTAGCAGAAATCAAAAAGGACATAACGATACCTCCCGGATACCGCCGTGTCCTTAAAAATGGGCGACCTTAATACACCCTCCGTATTCTATTTTTTCAAAAGAAAACGGCGGCTTGAAATTTGTTATTTCAAAACCGCCGTTAGGCTACTGTATTTTGTTTTGGCGCGCAGATAATCAGCCGCCGCAACAACGGTTTTTTTTATTTCCCGTTGGGCGGATGTTTTATGCTATGCAGTCCTAATTTCCTATTTCTCAGTCTGTTTTTTCAAAGCGTATCCTATCTGTGCTTGTAGGAATACCGTTTTGTATGACATTCCACTCGTTGTTTTGATAAACTTCATATTCCTCAAAGGCACAAGGTAATCCATTAGCAATCGTTATGTCGCTACTGTCCATAAGCTGAAAATGCAAATGCGGTGCATACGAGTTACCTGAATGACCGACCCGACCTATTACATCCCCCGTCTTTACACTTTGACCAACAGAAACTTGAATAGAACCTGTTTGAAGATGAACGAGAGCGGCATATACATTGTTGCCACAGTCTATGATAATGTAGTTTCCGGCAACAGATTGTATATCATCTCTTTCGGGATTAAAATAATGTGCGTTTTTGTACGCATTAATCGTATCTGAAAATAAATTTGTTTTAGAATTTTCCGCATATCCATCTTGAGCTTGGACAACAACTCCATCGCAAGGTGAATATACCTCTTGTCCCCAACAATAATATTGATTTAATGGAATACCCGAAAAAAGGTATCGCAAAAAACTTGTGCGATATGCTGGCCAACCTGTTCTATTCCAATCTACTTGCACAAAGTCAAAAGCATATCTTGTTCCTAATTGGTTTGTGCCGTGACTGGGAATTTTTGTGCCAGGAGTGTTTGGTGCAAGCCATTCACCCCTTAAAGGAAATGCTACAACGATTGGTTCCTGTGCTGTTTCCATTTCATCTCCTCCATTATAATGCTTTTCGCCTACGTCAAATACAATCGAAAAAAAGACAATCCAAATTATCACTGCAACACTGATGTGCTGTTTTCTTTTTAACTTTATGGGATATTCCCTAGCCTTATTTATCGCTGATTTCATAAAAAACTTTCCGTAGTTCAACAAAATAATCATCAAGTTCAGAAATAATGGTAGCACTATCCAAAACAGCGCTTTTCTGCTCTCGAATTTTTTCTAATAGCTGGTCAGCAAATCCAACATTAGACCAAAAGATAAGCTGCTTGCATTTTTCTATGTTCAACCCTTTTCTAAACTTGGTTTCATCTATGTTATCGAACAATTTTGGGTAGCAACTCGATTTTTCTTTATGTGCTCGACTTTCAAGTTCTTCGTTTACCTCAGCGGAATTTGTGGGGCGTGATAGCTTATTAAAGTCCAAAATCCAAGGATATTTTTCAGACATTTTAATCTGCAAAAAGTACGATTGACGCAGTCTAGTGAAAATGTCGCGTTCTTCGTAATTCATCAATTCAAAATACTCTTTTCTGATAAGTTCGGAAAAGTAATCATATACGACAAGAAATAGTTCTTGTTTGTTACTTACATAGTGAAACATTAGGGCCTTAGAAATCCCGGCATTTTTAGCGATGATATTGGTCGATGCATTATCATACCCTTGCATAGAAAATTCTTTTAATGCCGAATTTAGAATAGCATCCCGCCTTTGTGGATCTAACTCCAATAGTTTAATAGACATTGTGTGTTCCTCCGTTTGCAAAAGATTAACCTATTAGGTCAACATCATTATACCTCTTTTTACCTAATAGGTCAATAGCAAATCACTCTATGAAATGTAAAAATTTCACGCAGAAAAAGTGAAAACAAATACTACTAAAATATAAAATTTTATTTCGTTCTCATATTCCGCCCCGAAATGTAAAATAATATAGGGGTGATGTGAAAATGTACCAATACGAAAAGCGCCTGGACTGTCATGCCCTGGGCCAAGAAATCAAGCGCAGACGAAAAGCTAAAGGCTGGACGCAGGAGCACTTGGCCCAGCTTGTAGACCTCACCCCGCGCTCCATCATGTATATTGAAAATCGGGGCCAGCACACCAGCCTCAATGCCTTTTACAAGCTCGTCACCCTTTTTGATATTTCCGTAGATGAATTTTTCTACCCGGACAAGCTGGGCGGCGAGAGTGAGCGCCGGAAACATATTGACCGGATGCTGAACGGAATGGACGAAAAGGAGCTTATCATCATAGAGGGAGCCGCAGAGGGTATCAGAAAAGCCAGAGAGACGGAGGGAGCGTAAGGAAAAGCGCGACCTCCGTTTTTTTTCGCGCCATGTATAGGGGAGCGCACAAACGGCAAGCAATTCGGGTGTGGCCACACCCGAAATTTTTGCTGGGCCGCAGGCCCGCAAAAATGCTTGTTGGGGAGCCTCCCCAAACCCGGCTCTTTGGGACAAAATGTCCCAAAGAGATTGGCTGCGTCACCGCCGCTATCGCGTCTGTTCCTTATCGGTGCGCCCGTCCGTAAGGCCGAGCAGATGGTCGATGTTGGCCTTGACCGCTACGGCCTCCCGCATATCCCGCTGGGCCTGCCGATACTCGGCATAGAGGGCCTTTTTCTTATCCGCCAGCTCCCGCCGCTGTTTTTTCAGCGCGTCCATTTTGGGGAGCTTTTCACCGCCTAACAATTCATTCATAGCGGCCCGGGCCGCCCGGTAGGTGGCAAGCTCCGCCTCGTGCTCGGCCAGATACTTTTTCGAGTACCGGGCCGCCTTGTAGCCGTCAAATACGGGCCGGGCCTTGGCATAGTCCACCACGGCCCCCATCAGCCCGGAGACTTTGGAGAGGGCGGCCTCGGTGGTCTGGAGCTCCCCGGCCAGCGCGTGGGCCCGGTCAACCGCCGCCGTGGTCTTTGCCGCCAGCGCGTCATAGTCGGTCAGATTGTTCTCCTGCAAGAACTGGAGGGCGGCGGCCATCTGTTTCAGATTGTAGACTTTCGCCCAGCGTTCATAAGCCGGGCCCTTGCCCTCGGCCATGCGCTTTTGAATGTCAATGATAAGCCCCACCTGCCGGATCGGGGGCGGCGCGTCTTTGGGGAGCTCCGGGAGGGGCCGCTCCCCGGCGATAACAGCCCGGATGTCCTCGGGGTCAAAGCCCGCGCCCAGGGTGGATGCCCGGAGCCGGGTGTACTTGTCCTGCCCCGGAGCGAGGAACGACACCACGCCGCCCCGCCCGTGCTTGACGGCAAAGCCGGACTCCTCCATTAGCCGCAGGAACGCGGCAAAGTCGGCGGGCTTTTTTTCAAGAGCCGCGATGATTGCCAGCCGCACCCGCTGCTGCGCGGAGGGCGGTTTTTCCCCTACCCACTGGCCATAGTGGAGGAAACGGCCCTTGCTGTGCTGTTTGGGATTTTGTATCACGGACAAATCATGCTCCAGACATACCCGGTCAGACAGCCGCCGGAGGGCAAAGCTGGAGCCGAGGAAATTATGGAATTTCCGGGAGCAGTCAAAGGCCGTGGAATTGAAATAGATGTGGTTGTGAATGTGGCCCTTGTCGGTATGGGTGCAGACGAAAAACTGGTACTTGCCTTTCGTCCAGCGCATCGCCGTTTCAAAGCCCAGCTTATTTGCCTCCTCCGCTGTCACCTCGCCGGGCGGGAACGCCTGCCGTATCTGGAAGAACAGAGCCCCGCGCTCCACGGGCCGGGCGGTGGCCGCCTGGTATTCGCTTTTCACCAGCAGAAACTCGGCGGCGGCTGTGGCCGGGTCGCAAAGGTGGGAGGACACGGCCCCCAGCTTTTGGAGGTTGAGCCCGTAGGCAAACCGCTCCTCCATCGTCTGGACGGCGCTCAGTCCCGCCGCCTGCTTGTAGGGCCGGATGTAGGTCGTGGCCGTGGTAGCACCTCCTCTCGTTGGGACTTTGGGACAAAATGTCCCGAAGTACAAAAAGCCGGGGAGCGGCACAGCACCGCTCCCCAGCAAATCACAGCTCCACCAGCGCGGAAAGCTGTTTCAGCAAATCAGACAGAGGGCCCCACAAGGCGGAGTAGTCCCGCTGGAGGGCCGATATTTCCTCGGGGTAGATGCCCCCGTAGGTGTTGGCGTGGATAGCCACTTGATTAAGATTGTTTGAGCACCGCCGCTGGAGGGACACCAGCTCCCGGACGGGGGCAAGGTCAACCTGGAGCACATAGCCGCAGAGGGCCATCCTCCGCATATACGCGCCCATGTTGCGGATGCCCGCCTGGGCCATGCGTTCCTGGATAAGTGCCTGCTCTTCCTCAGATACCATCACATGGAGATGGATGGGGCGGCGGCGCTTTTTGCCAGCCACGCTATCTGTCGCCCCGGTCGGGCGCGTTCCGTTTAGGCGCAGAGGGGGCCTGCCGTTCCCCGGCCAGCCTTGCCGCCTCTTTCATCTGTTCGGCAATCGGGCGGGGCCTGCCGCCGTCCCGCAGCAGGCCGGACACCTCCGGGGCGGGCCGGAGCTCATAGTCCGCCGCCTGCTTTTCCGTCAAAGGCTTTGTGTAGGTCAGATGCCCCCACGCAAGGAACGCGCCGCCCTCCACGGATACGCGCTTGTCGTAGTTTACGATTTCGTCCGGGGCGTTGCCTGCAGGCTTGGGGAACGTGCCGATGTCAACGGGCCGCTGGGTGGAATAATACTTGTAAAGGCCGGGGGCCTCAATCTGCGCCACCTTGACGGAGAACTGCTGCTGGTAGTTTTCCACACGCTCCAGCAAGTCCTGCTCCAGCGCGGCCCGGTCACTGCCATAATGCCCCCATTCATACTGCCTTGCGCCGTGTTCGTCATCATAGCAGGCCCACGTCACAAAGGGGGAGGGGGCCCGGGGATGCTCCCCCAGCGCAAAGCCCCGGCCATTCTCCAGCATGACGGCCTTTAAGATTGTATAGCCTTGATTTCTGTCCATAGGAACCTCCTCTCGAAATGTTAGCACTATTTTGGGAAATCGGGGCAGGACGTGTAAAAGTACGCCCGCCCCAAAAGTGGCCCCGGAAAGCCTTGAAAACAGCGGGGTTCTATACCCCCAAATGCTCACGCCTCACCCCCGGTATTTCCGCATATATCCCCGCTGTTTCTTCTGCCTTGCGGCCTTGGAGCAAGCCTCGGAGCAATAGCGCCGTCGCCCGTCCGGGAGAAAGGGCCGCCCGCAGACAGGACAGGGCCGCGTTTCCGGGGCGGGCCCCTCGGTATTGAGGGCGGCCTCCAGCACCGGGTTCAGCGGCAGGACGGCCTCCCGGAAGTATCTGCAATAGGCCCCCGTCCAGCACTTCCCCAGCATATAGCACTCACAGTCCAAAGGCAAGCATCCCATTTCCCGGTCATAGTTGGCGCACCATTTTACTACAAGGGAGCGGATAGCGGCCTTTTCCTCACGGGTCAGCTCGCGCAAAATATCACCTCCCGCCTGGTTTTTTCAAAAGGCTCTGAAAGCAGGAGCCGCAGGGGATGCCGCGCCAGTAGGGACAGCCACAGCACCGGGAGCCCTCCCGGGGCTGTTCCGGGCGGGGAGCCCGGGGCCGTGGGCGGCGTTTCATTTCCCGTTCCAAAGGGTTCGATGTGAAATTCATTCTCCGTCCTCCTTTTCTTCTTCCTCATCCCACGGGGGGAGGTCGTCATACTCACCGCCGCCATAGTCCTCGCCGTATTCCTCGGCCTCGTCAAAATCCTCGCCGGGAGCGGCGGCCTGCTGTTTGGGGCGGTAAATCTTGAAGTACCACCCAGCCCCGCCGCCGAGGGCCAGCACCGCCAGCACCAGCAGGAGTGTCCCCGCCCCGCCGGATTTTTCCGGTTTTGGTTCGGGCTCCGGCTCGGTAGCAGGTTCGGGCTCCGGCTCCGGGAGCGGTTCGGGGACGGGCTCCGGGGAGGGCTCCGCAAGGGCCATTAAATCGGCCACGGTGACGGCGTTCAGAAAGTACACATTTTCCGTCTCCCGCTGGCGGTCAATCACCAGATAGAACACGGACTCGTCCGCCGCCATGATGGTGAAAAATTCCTTGCCGTCCTGGTCGGTGGCGTTATCCACCATCGTCCCCTGCCCGTCCGGGGTAAAGGGGTTGGGCTCGGGTTCCGGCTCCGGCGCGGGCGTGGGCTCCACGGGGTCAAGCCCCTCCCACTCCGGGCCGCCCGTACCGTCCTCCCATTCCTCACCGCCCCCGGCGTAGGCCGTGGTGGTGATGCCGCACAGCAAAAAAGCGGCGCACAGAGCCGCCGCCACTACACGATATTTCTTTCTTTTCATTCTGCGTCCTCCTTTTCCGGCCCGGCGGACTTCGGGACATTTTGTCCCAAAGCGTCCCCGGCCTTGATGCGCTGGAGCACCAGCGGGAGCTCCTCAAGGGAAATGCTCATGCCCCGCACGATGTCCACGATTTCCTCGTTCTCGGCCTCCTTGTGTTTCTGTTCCAGCTCTTTCAGCCGGGCCTGCTGGTCGCTGATTTTGGCCTTGACCTTTTCCATCTCGGCCATGATTTTTGCGCTCTTGCTTATCGCCATTGAAAACCTCCTTTTCATGGTAAACGCCCGTAGGCGTAGAAGTGGGCCTGCCAGTAGCTGCTGTTTAAGTTGGCGTAGCTGATAGGGTCGCCACAGTGTATCATCATCCCGTCCCCCACATAGATGCCACAGTGGGAGACTCCCGGGGTGTCATAGGTTCCCTTGAAGAAAACAAGGTCGCCGGGGCGGGGGGAGCTGGTGCGGGTGCAGATGTTGTAAAGCCCCTGGGCCCCCAGCCGCCCCACGTTCCAGCCGGAATGATTGACTACCCACGAAACAAAGCCGGAGCAGTCAAAGGACGTGGCCGGGGAGCTCCCGCCCCATACATAGGGATAACCGAGGTATTTCTCGGCCTCGGAGAGCATCGCCGCGAATGTTTCATCGTCCAGATATTCCCCCGGCACTTCGTAGCCTTCCGGCGGGCTGGTGTATTTCCCCACATAGGACGAGCCGGGAAAGAGGTCTGGGCGGTTGCCCAGCGTAGCCATGTAGAGGGAATACCGGGAAACCTTGTCCTCCCCCATGATGTAGATAGGGAGATGGGAAAGGTTGAAGTTATCCAGTGTCACAGTACAGATGTAGTAATCGTAATACACCCGGTAGCTGTCGGTGTGGGTATTGCCGTCCTCGTCCGTCCATGTATCCGTTTCGATGTAGTACCGCCGCTCCTTTACCACGTTCTCTGTCAGCGTGTACTGGCGGTCAAAGAGCATCCGCAACGTAGGCTGGACATCCGCCAGCGTCCACTCGCCCTCATGCCATGCGCTCAATAAGGAAATCAGCACATAGGGGTCATGTTCGATAGCGTCCAAATCAAAATGGTACTCGTCATAGTCGTGTGTGCTTTCGTAGGTATCGAGATAATGCTGGAGCTCCGCCTCCAGCGAACAATAAGCGGCCTCGGCCCCCAGCATATCCCCGTCCTGGGCGGGGTAGGTGGTGGCCCCAACCGCGCCTGCGGCGGCATTCCCCAAAGTGATAAGGGAGGACGAGCAGGACTGGAGCGACAAAATGAGCACCACGCAGGCCAGCGCGATAAGCGTCCCCACGGGATGCCGTTTCACGAAAGCCACGGCCCGCTCCGCCAGCTTTTCCGTGGCGGCGGCGGTTTTCCCGGCGGCCTTGGCCCCTTGTTTCGCGGTCTGTTTCGCCGCCTGCCGCGCTTGTTTGGCGTATTGTTTTTTTAATTTCTGCTTGTGCCAATAGCGGGTAACTGCATTTTTTGCAAGCTCCGGGTTCTCCTGCGCGGCCATGCGGAACTGGTAGTCCGCCCGGGCCTTGATGTACTGCGCCTCGGCCTTATGGACGGCCCGGGCCGGGTGCTCCCGGATGCGCTTTTTCGCATACCGCGTCCCATGCCGGAGGGCGGCCTCGCCCACAAGCTCGGAGCGGTGGGCCCCCTCGGTTCCCACGTTTTCATGCTCCACCTCATAAACCTTGCCATGCACAAAGCCGTGGACGTTCCATCCGGCTGCCCCCAGCACCCGGCGCACCGGGCCCCGGGGTTTAGGGGGCTTTTTGCCCTCCAGCTTTTTCCGGGCCCGGTTCAGCTTGTCCTCCCGCGTCTCCATGCGGAGCTTGGATTTGCTGATTTTTTCCTGTTCGCTTTCCATGCGGAATTTCGATTTTTTGGTTTTGGGGCCCTTGGGGGACTTTGGGACATTTTGTCCCGAAGTGCCCTTGTCCCCGGCGGGCCCGGCGTTATTCGTTCCTCTGGTCATTGGCTATATCCTCCGGGCGGCTGGTGAGCAGGTTGTAAATCTCACCCTTGGGGAAACGGTCAACAAAGGGGATAGTCACATTCCCATAGAACAGCAGGCCCTCGCCGGAATTGCTGTGGGTGATATAGGAAAGCTGGTGCTCGGAAATGCCGAGCTGTTTTGCGATAATCGCCCGGTCGCTCTGGGCCTGGGAGAGCAGAACAAGAAAATCGGTGTTATCCAGTATGTTCTCGATTTCCCGGCTGGCCAAAAGGTCGTAGGGTAGGGTAAAGGCGCCTTGCCGCCGCTGGCGGTAGGTTTCCTACACCCTCCCTCAGAACCGGACTTACTCCTCTCAAAGTATCCGGCTCCCCATTAG
>CAJTER010000053.1 GCA_910575405.1 Clostridia bacterium
CAACAATGATGCAGAGAGCTGTGGTTGGAGCCTTTCGTTAACCATCAAGTGGTAGGAGAAACGAACCAATCCACAGTATCTCAAACAGTATAGCATCAAGTACAAATGAGTACGTTATAGCTACGAGATTATAATACAAGGAGAATATGATGCAGAGAACAAAAAGAATAAGTGCAATATTAGTTGTATTAATGCTGTTAGCATTTGCCGTTCCACAAACAATACAGGAGCAATTTCTTCCTGAAACAGCCGCAACGGTTTATGCAGCTGCAAAACCAGCGCTTAATAAAACTAGGGCAACCATTAATATCGGCCAATCGATCCAGCTGAAAGTCAGGAACACAAAATCAAAAGTAAAATGGAGTTCGTCAAACAAAAGCGTTGCATCCGTTTCGGCAAAAGGAAAAGTGATCGGAAAAAAAGCTGGAACTGCAATGATTACGGCTAAAATCGGGAAGAAAAGCTTTAAATGCAAAGTGGCGGTAAAGTCTGTATTAAGCATATCACACTCTAATATAAACATAGAAAACTCCGGTATAGTGAATGTAACCTTTAAAGTGAGGGGCACAGTATATTACACAATACAAGACCCTCAGATAGTGTCCTGCCAATGGGGGCCTTTTGTTAATAATGTTGCGCCGCTAAGAATTACAGGAAATCAAAATGGAAGAACATATATCACTCTGACAAATACATATAACAGAGAAAGCAAGCGGATTAATGTTACCGTTAATCGTATACCCGATCCAGTACCCAATGATCCAGTGCCCAGTTATTCAGATGATGAAATACTTGCGCGGTATGTATATACTGCAATAAAAGGACAATTGAAATTTCCCAGCACATTACAAATTCATTCTGTAAAGGCTGCGACTACTGTAGATGCTCCAGGATTAGACCTGCTTTATGGCGGCGTCACTCCGAACACAAGAGTCGTAATAATAGAACAGTCTGCATTGAATAGTTTTAGTCAGCCAGTTAGAAGCTATACGATTGGTTGGCGTAATTCTGGGCGTACTTATACTGAAGATGAAATTACGCCTTACAAAGAGCTATTGACAGACATTACACCTTTAAACGTAGATATTTTTGATGATCTGGCAGGGGATTATCTTTGATGTTCGTACACAGTCAGTCAATGAAGCGCGCTTATAAGGATTACATTGATAAAAATATTTAACGGTACAGGAAAGAAGATATGAAATTAAAAACAATGAAATCAACAATATGGAAACTATTATCAGTTGCAACGTTCACAGCCATAATCCTGCTGGCCATTACAGCGTGTGCCCTAAGTCCTGAAATAGAAGCAATTGAAATTGAGGCGTCCAATAATTTGCCGATGAATGTAAATTCCAACCAGCCAATGATACTCAAACTGACGCCCGAAGGCGCTGATACGGAAGCTGTTCAATTTGTATCTTCTAATGAAGGAATTGTAACAGTATCGAATGAAGAGGGCGGGGCAATCATCCGTTCCCATGATGTGGGTACTGCTTCGGTATATGCGATTTCTGAAAACGGCGTGCAAAGCAATTCCGTTGATATAAAAGTCATAAACGAACTGGCAGAGCGCAAAAAAGCGCAGGAACAAAAAGAAAAACGGCGGCAGGCAGCATTAGAAACAACAGAAAAGAAAGAAACAAAAACCGCCTCGTCAAAGCGGAGCGCAGTATCCTATGCAAAACCTACAGCAAGCGCCAGCTATGAAAGCACCAGTCAGGAATATAAAGAAGGCTATGTCTATATTCCCAGAACAGGACACCGGTATCATAAAGATTCCATATGCAGCGGTATGAGAGATCCCAGCTATGTATCCATCTCAACCGCAAAGAAACGGGGATTTACGCCATGCAAAAAATGTTATGGGTATTATTGAGTCCACTTGCCGCGCCAGGAATTAAAAAAATTAGAATAAATAGCAACGACTTTTTAGAGGGCTGCACAGCGCGGCTCTCTTTTTCATGGAAGGGATATAAGCTGAAAAAGAACCGGCATCCTTCTTTTTATGGATTTTGTTCCAAGTTCTTTCAAAGTTTCTGCTTGAAACAGAGGCTTGGGAAACGGAATGCGGAACTTCAAGCGTGATAGGATATTGACAAAAATCGATCGTTAAGTTATATTAATGATAGAAAAAACAAAAAAACATCACACACTCTGTGGAGGATGAAGTATTGAACCTGGATAAAAAGGACATAGAACAGTATCTTTCCGAAGTGAAGAAAGCGGTTGAAAATGACAGATACCGGCTTGATTGGAACGCTAAGCGGCAGGATAACATCAATCTGTTTTTGGATTATGTTATTGATGAAGCAAAAGCAAAGGAAATCCTATTATGCCTTACTGTAATGGATTTTTCGGAAATCCTGCAGAATGAGCATAAAGGCTTTGAACATGAGAACCTGTATGTATTCGGCAAGGATGTAACCCTTTTGGAGAGGAATGGAACAGAAGAAAAGACGGTTTCCCTGTATATCAAGTTCAACAAGCTGGAAAACTGTTTTGTGATTGTTATCTCATTCCACGAACAGAAGCATCTGCTTACGTACTATTTCAAATAATCAGGAGGTAAATCGGAGGTGACCATTATGGCGGAGAAGGGAAGAAGAGATTTCTGCATTGCGTGCAGAAAAGAGACCGAGTACCTTTTGCAGAAGAAGGACATGGTAAAAAATATAAGAGATAAGGAATATACGTTTGCTGTCACTGTAGCTGTCTGTGCAGAGTGCGGCGGGGAAATGAGCATTCCCGGTCTTATGGATAAGAACGTTCAGGAAATTGACAGGCAGTACAGAGCGGTGGAAGGCCTTGTGTCGATTGATGATATTGAAAAGCTTATGAAGAACTATAAGCTCGGTAAGGCTCCGTTATCCCTGGCACTTGGATTTGGAGAGGTGACCATACCGAGATATCTGGAAGGACAGGTACCTTCCAAAGCGTATTCGGATATTATAAAGGCAGCGCTGTCCTCCCCTGCATATATGAAGCAGAAGCTCATGGAAAACAGGGAAAAGCTGACGGATGCTGCATACAGAAAAGCAATGGCCGCAGCAGAAAGCATAGAGAGCCTGTTTTCAGTTTCAGATAAGATGATCAGGGTGATCGCATATATTTTTGAAAAGCTGGAAGAGGTAACTCCGCTGATGCTGCAGAAGCTGCTTTACTTTATTCAGGGCATTTACTCTGCGTTGTATGGGAAACCGATCTTTACCGAAGACTGCAGGGCGTGGGTTCATGGTCCCGTCTACCCGGAAGTGTATGACCTGTTCAGGGATTTCAAATATAATCCGATTGATGACGCGCGTTTCGCTCTTCTGGAAGGAACGAAAGGTGCTCTGACGGAAGATGAGAAGCGGGTGCTCGACCTTGTTGTAAATACCTTCGGCATGTATGGCGGAAAAGTATTGGAGAAGATCACTCACAATGAGGAACCGTGGATGGAGGCGAGGCATGGATATGGTGACAGCATACCTTCCAGCGAAATCCTTCTGAAAGAGAGGATTATGAAATACTATATTGCGGTGAACCAGAGATATGGTATAGATACGGAGGATGGCCTGCGGACCTATATCCACGATATGCTTGATAAGGCATCCTGAGCCATAGCGGCCATATCCGGCTGTAAAACAGGAATAAGCCAAGACAATACCCTCCAGGAGGTACCAATGTGATTTACGAACTAAGACATTTTAATACACTCCTTCTTCGCTTTACCGGGGCATTACTTGAAGAATAAATCCAAATTTCCCGTTTTTTTT
The DNA here is from genome assembly GCA_910575405.1 of Clostridia bacterium. Lineage (GTDB taxonomy): Bacteria > Bacillota > Clostridia > Peptostreptococcales > Anaerovoracaceae > Hominibacterium. The sequence goes on from CAJTER010000053.1 coordinate 3,759, forward strand.
TAGAGCGAAAGATGATATAATATTAAGTTGAACAGTGAGGCAGAAAAAGCCCGCGAAAATCAGTACAAACACAAACAAAACAGGAGTTAAGCATGTTTGATAAATTAGACTTCATTTTAGGAAAATATGAAGAGCTTTCACAGAAAGTGTCCGACCCGGAGATTATAAACAATCAGCCGGTGTGGCAGAAATACGTGAAAGAGATGGGCGAAATGGAGCCTATCGTAAAAAAATACAGAGAATACAAAAAAGCGAAATCAGAATTGGCCGACGCCAAGGAAATGCTGGAAACAAACGACGAGGAGCTGCGAGAGCTTGCCAAAATGGAGGTAAGCGAGCTGGAAGAAACCATTGAGCAGCAGGAGGCGGATCTGAAGGTTCTGCTCCTTCCAAAGGATCCCAACGATGATAAAAACGTTATTCTGGAAGTGCGGGCAGGAACAGGCGGCGATGAGGCGGCTCTCTTTGGCAGCGATCTTTTGCGCATGTACACCAGATACGCGGAGCGGCAGGGCTGGAAAACCGAGATTATGGAAATGAACGACACCGGACTTGGCGGCATCAAGGAAGCGGTCATGCTCATCAAAGGAAAGGGCGCTTATTCCCGTCTCAAATTTGAAAGCGGAGCACACAGAGTACAGCGGGTGCCGGAAACCGAATCCAGCGGCAGAGTCCACACTTCCGCGGCAACTGTAGCCGTGCTCCCGGAGGTGGATGATGTGGAAGTGGATCTGAATCCAAACGATGTGCGGGTAGACGTATACCGGGCCTCGGGAAACGGCGGCCAGTGTGTAAACACCACGGACTCGGCAGTGCGGCTGACCCACGAGCCTACAGGTCTTGTGGTAACCTGTCAGGATGAAAAATCCCAGATTAAAAACAAGGATAAAGCGTTCAAAGTCCTGCGTTCCAGGCTGTACGACCTGAAAATGCAGGAGCAGAACGATGAAATTTCCGCCCAGAGAAAGAGCCAGGTGGGAACCGGAGACCGCAGTGAGCGGATCCGTACCTACAACTTCCCCCAGGGCCGCGTTTCCGAACACCGGACAGGCGTGACCCTCTACAAACTGGACTACATTCTGGACGGGGATCTGGATGAAATCATCGACGGCCTGATTACTAGCGATCAGGCGGAAAAAATGAAAAATTTCTAGGTTTAATATAAATGAAAACAATGGAAACGAAAATTTTAACAGAAAAGCAAATCGACCAGGCTGCCGAAATCATCAAAACAGGCGGACTGGTGGCCTTCCCTACGGAAACCGTATATGGACTTGGAGCCGACGCCCTAAACGCGGAAGCGGTGGCAAAGGTCTATGAGGCAAAGGGACGTCCCAGCGACAACCCCATGATCGTCCACATCGGGCGGGCCAGCGATATCGGACAGCTGACCCCGCGTCTTAGCCCGGATATCGTGACCCTCATTGAGAACTTCTGGCCAGGGCCTCTGACTCTGGTGGTAAAGCGCAAAAAAGGAGTCCCGGATCGGACGACAGGCGGCCTAGATACGGTTGGCGTGCGCATGCCCGACAGCCCCATTGCTCTGGAACTCATCAATCGAGCCGATTGCCCCATTGCGGCCCCCAGCGCGAACCTTTCGGGAAAACCCAGCCCCACAAGGGCGGAGGATGTGATAGAGGACTTAAAGGGAAAGGTGGATGCCATCATAAAAGGGCCTGACTGCAGAGTGGGAATCGAATCCACGGTTCTGGATGTCAGCGGAGAAGTGCCCACCATTCTGAGACCGGGAATCATCACACCGCAGCACATCGAAGCTGCAATCGGCAAAAAAGTAGAAATGGATCCGGCCCTCTATATCAATCGCCCGCGGGATGTCAATGCTCAGGAGGGAAGCAGCGACAAGCCGCCCCTTGATTTTGACGACGAGGAATTCCAGCCAAAGTCCCCTGGCATGAAATACCGGCACTACGCGCCCAAAGCGGATATGACCGTGATCGAAGGAAACAGGGACAAAGTAAAAGAGGAAATTGAGAGACTAAAGGCCCTCAATGAAAGGCTGGGAAATAAAGTAGGCGTCATTCTCTTTGAGGAACGGGCCTTTATCGAAGCGGCCCACGACTTCTTCGCAAAGCTGCGGGATCTGGACAGGCAGGAGGTTGACCTGATTCTGGCAGGCGCCCTCAGTGACACGGACGGAGTCGGCTTTGCGGTCATGAACCGTATGCTAAAATCAGCGGGATACAATATAGTGCGAGTATAAAGAATAAGAGTGCAAACAAAAGGAGACAGGTGGATGAAAATTGCAATCGCCAGCGACCACGGCGGCTACAAGCTGAAAGAAGAAATTAAACAATATCTGCAGGAAAGAGAACTGGAGGTTCTGGATCTGGGAACGGATTCCGAAGAGTCGGTGGACTACCCCAAATTTGGATATGACTGCGCGGAGGCCGTAGCCAGTGGAACAGCGGATCGGGGTATCGTATGCTGCGGCACAGGCATCGGCATTTCCATTGCCGCCAACAAAGTGAAGGGAATTCGCTGCGCAGTCTGTACCAGCGTGATTATGGCTGAGCTTGCAAGACAGCACAACAATGCCAACATGATCGCCCTGGGAGGAAGAACGACTGACACAGAGACGGCCCTGGAAATTACAAAGACTTGGCTGGACACGGAATTTGAAGGCGGCGGACGCCATGAGCGCAGAGTCAATCTGCTGAACAGCTACTGAGCCGGGAAGCAAGCTGGGCGCCAGCAGCACAGGAGGCTGCCAAAAAAGAAAACAGAATAGAAAAAACAGTAAAACTGCTGGAGATAAACTTGCTACAAATAATGGGATGAAAGGCAGGCCGCAGAGCAGCAGGCAGGACAGACCATGATTGAAAATAATCGTCGAAGTATGAAGTACCGGGAACTGTGAGGTTCTGCAAAGGAGGTAACAAATGGGTAATGTATATGTATTCGATCATCCGTTAATTCAGCACAAAACAGCCATGCTCCGGCAGACGGAAACCAGTGTAAAGGATTTTCGTGAGCTTGTAAAAGAGATTTCCATGCTCATGGGATACGAAGCAACGAGAAAACTTCCCTTGGAAGAGGTGAAAATTACAACGCCAATCTGCGATACCACCGTGAACATGCTGAAAGGAGAAGACATCGCCATTGTGCCGATTCTGAGAGCAGGCCTTGGCATGGTAGACGGAATGCTGGCCCTGGTGCCCAACGCAAAGGTAGGCCACATCGGACTTTACCGGGACCCGGACACTCACCAGCCGGTGGAATACTACTGCAAGCTGCCAAACGACATTGAAAAACGGGAAATCTTCGTAGTAGATCCTATGTTGGCAACAGGCGGCAGCGCGGCAGCGGCAATCGACTTTATCAAAGCAAGAGGCGGAAAGAAAATCATCTTCATGTGCCTCATCGCGGCGCCGGAAGGAATCGAAGTGCTCCAGCAAGCGCATCCTGACGTAGACATTTTTATCGCGGCAAAAGACGAAGGCCTGAATGAACACGCGTACATCGTTCCGGGACTGGGCGATGCGGGCGACAGGCTGTACGGAACAAAATAATTGATTTTGGAGGAAACTATGAACTTTATACCTGACAATGTCAGTGAGCACACCAATGTTTATGATGTGTTAAAAGAAAGGGGCTTTATCGAACAGACCACCGATGATGAAGCCATCCGAAAACTTCTGGGAGAGGAAAAAATCCGTTTTTACATCGGCTTTGACCCTACGGCGGACTGTCTTCATGTAGGACATTTCATGCAGGTCATTATCATGATGTACATGCAGAAATACGGCCATACACCGGTCGTTTTAATCGGAGGCGGAACCGGTATGGTAGGCGATCCTTCTGGCAGAACCGATATGCGCCAGATGATGACCGTGGAAACCATTCAGCACAACTGTGACCGCTTTAAAGCCCTCTTTGACAAGTTTATCGACTTTGATGATGAGTGGCAATATACGGGAAACGACGGTGTGTACAAACCTGGAAAGGAAAACAAAACGCCGGAGCCGGGAAAAGCCGTGGCTGTAAACAATGCGGAGTGGCTGAGACCGCTGAATTACGTGGAATTCGTAAGAGAAGTGGGCAAACATTTCAGCGTCAACAACATGCTGCGGGCAGAATGCTTTAAGCAGAGAATGGAGAAGGGACTTTCCTTCCTGGAGTTCAACTATATGCTCATGCAGAGCTACGACTTCATGGTCATGGCAAGGGACTTTGACTGCAAAATGCAGTTTGGCGGAAACGATCAGTGGTCCAACATCCTGGGCGGAATCGAGCTTACCAGAAAAGCCTGCGACAAGCAGGTATACGGCATGACCTTTTCCCTGCTGACCACCAGCGAAGGCAAGAAAATGGGCAAGACCCAGAAGGGAGCCTTGTGGCTGGATGCGGCAAAAACTTCCCCATACGATTTTTATCAGTACTGGAGAAATGTGGCTGACGCGGATGTGGAAAAATGCCTGCGTATGCTGACCTTCCTGCCCATGGATGAAGTGAGAAGACTTGCCTCCCTGCAGGATCAGGAAATCAACAAGGCAAAGGAAATCCTCGCCTTTGAAGTGACAAAGCTGGTTCATGGCGAAGAGGAAGCAAAAAAAGCGCAGGAAGGAGCCAGAGCGGCCTTTGGCGGCGGCGGTTCTGTTGACAATATTCCAAAAGTCCAGAGAGCAAAGGCCGATTTTGAAGGTGAAGGAGTGGGAGTTGTAACTTTTATCAAGGAACTGGGCCTTGTACCCAGCAACCGGGAAGGCTTCATGACCATTGAGCAGGGCGGACTGAAGTTGGACGGAGAAAAAGTGACAGACAAAAAAATGACCGTGACCTGTGAAACCTTCAAGGAAGGGAAGCTTTTGGTGGAAAAAGGCAAGAAGAAAAAGCTGGTAGTAGAGTTAATATAGCCGTACCCGGCAGCATCTCCGGATGGTCTGTGCAGTAGCTTGCTGTATGGGCCTGTGGGGGTGCTTTTTCGTAAGATTTTTTATGATAATTTTTTTATAAGATTTTTTCGCAAAAGAGCGTAATTTATAATAAAATATGTTAATATAAGTTTACTTATATTTAAAGGGGGAGAACACACAAAGCAAGGAACATGGGAAGACCAACATTAAATGTTCTCGTTGCTGTCCTGGCCTTACTGGTTTTGATCGGACTTGTTCTGCTTGTGGTGCCTTATGCGGGAAACAGTGTAGGGGAACAGCAGGAAGAAGCAGAGTCAGGGATTTCCGCAGAATTGGAATCCCAACCCCGGAAAGAGACTTTGCAAAGCGACGCTTCTAGGCAGGCTTCATCAGGGATTTCTGAGGAAAACAGCCAGACGGCAGATCGTTCTTCAGAGTATCTGATTTTGGTCAATAAGACCCACGGAATCGGGAAAACCTATAAGCCAAAGGATCTGAAGGCTGCAAAGCCTGCTGCCAGTGACAGACCTGAAGAATACCAAAAGCTGCGTAAGGCTGCGGCCAGGGCATTTTATCGTCTGTCAAAAGGAGCAAAGAAGAAGGACTGCGTTATCAAGCTGACGACAGGCTTTCGCCCTTACGACTACCAGAAAACGCTGTACAAACAGTACATTCAGGCGGACGGAAAGAAGCGGGCAGAGCAGTACAGTGCGAAACCGGGGTACAGTGAGCACCAGAGCGGGCTTAGCGCCGACGTTTCATCACCCTCTGTGGACTATGAACTGACGCGCAGCTACGGGAAAACAAAAGAAGGCAAGTGGCTGGCAAAGAACGCCCACAAATATGGCTTTATCATCCGCTACCCCAAGGGGCGGGAGGATATTACAGGGTATGAGTATGAACCCTGGCACATTCGTTATGTGGGAACAGATGCGGCAAAAGAGATTTATGAGCAGGGTATCACCCTTGAAGAGTATTTGGGAGATATTTAAAACATACGATTTTGATAAAGGTAAAAAGTCAGAAAACAAAGGAGGCAATATGGCAGAATATTTTAACGAACCATCCAGAACATTCAGTGAGTATTTGTTAGTTCCAGGCTATTCCTCAAAGGAATGCCGGGTGGACAATGTAAGTCTGAAAACACCCGTAGTCAAATTCAAAAAAGGAGAGGAATCCGCCATTAACATGAAAATTCCTCTGGTTTCCGCAATCATGCAGGCAGTATCCGACGACAAGCTAGCAGTAGCCCTGGCAAAGGAAGGCGGGATTTCCTTCATCTTTGGTTCCCAGACCATCGAAAATCAGGCAGCCATGGTAAAGCGGGTTAAGGATCACAAGGCGGGCTTTGTAACAAGCGATGCCAACATCCGGCCGGAGCAGACCCTGGGTGAACTGCTGGAATTAAAAAAGCGGACAGGCCATTCCACCACAGCCGTTACAGAGGACGGCACAGCAGAAGGAAAACTGGTGGGAATCGTCACCAGCAGGGACTACCGTATCAGCAGAATGTCCCTAGAAACAAAAGTAAAAGAATTTATGACTCCTTTTGAAAAGCTGATTTATGTAAAAGAAGGAGCGACTCTTTCCGAAGCAAACGACGTCCTGTGGGATAATAAGCTAAATACAGTGCCGGTTATCGACGACAAACAGAGACTGACCCACTTCGTATTCAGAAAGGACTATGACACCCACAAGGCTTATCCCAACGAACTGCTGGACGAGCACAAAAGCTACATGGTAGGCGCCGGTGTCAACACTCGAGACTACAAAGAACGCATTCCGGCTCTGGTGGAAGCGGGTGCGGACGTTCTCTGCATCGACTCTTCTGAGGGCTACTCCGAATGGCAGAAAGACACCCTTGATTTTGTAAGAGAAACATACGGCGACTCGGTCAAAATCGGCGCAGGAAACGTAGTTGACCGGGAAGGCTTTAATTACCTGGCAGAAGCAGGTGCGGACTTCATCAAAATCGGCATTGGCGGCGGTTCCATCTGCATCACCAGAGAACAGAAGGGAATCGGCCGTGGACAGGCCAGCGCAGTCATCGAAGTGGCTCAGGCCAGAAAGGAATACTACGAAAAGACTGGTATCTACATTCCCATCTGTTCCGACGGCGGAATCGTATATGATTATCACATGACTTTGGCTCTGGCAATGGGCGCGGATTTCCTCATGCTGGGAAGATACTTCTCCAGATTTGATGAGTCCCCCACCAACAAACTGAACATCAACGGCAATTATGTAAAGGAATACTGGGGTGAAGGATCCAACCGGGCCAGAAACTGGCAGCGCTACGACATGGGCGGCGACAGCAAGCTTTCCTTTGAAGAGGGAGTGGACTCCTATGTCCCCTACGCAGGCGGTCTCAGTGACAATGTGCGCCACTCCCTGCAAAAGGTGAAATCTACCATGTGTAACTGCGGCGCCCTGACCATTCCGGAGCTGCAGGAAAAAGCCAAGATGACCATCGTCTCCGCAACAAGCCTTGTGGAAGGCGGCGCCCACGACGTTATCCTCAAGGAAACATCAACCACCAGCAACTTGAGATAAGGAGAAGCTTATGGAACACGAAAAAATAATTGTCATGGATTTCGGCGGCCAGTACAATCAACTCATCGCCCGCCGTGTCCGCGAGTGCAATGTGTACTGCGAAATCTATTCCTATAAACGCAGCATCGAAGAAATCAAGGCCATGAACCCCAGAGGAATCATACTCACCGGAGGTCCAAACAGCGCCTATGAGCCCGACTCCCCCACTTACACAAAGGAACTCTTTGAACTGGGAATCCCGGTGCTGGGAATCTGCTATGGCTCTCAGCTGATGATGCACCTTTTAGGTGGCCATGTATGTCAGGCTCCGGTTCGCGAATACGGAAAAATCGAAGTGACCGTTGACCGAGGCTCAACCATGTTCAAGGATGTATCAGAAAAAACTATCTGCTGGATGAGCCACAACGACTACATCAAAACGCCGGCTCCAGGCTTTACCATCACAGCCCACACAGCCGACTGCCCGGTAGCGGCAGCTGAACTTCCGGAAAAAGGCCTCTATGCCCTGCAGTTTCACCCGGAAGTCCTCCACACGCAGGAGGGCACCAAAATGCTGTCCAACTTTGTCTACAACGTCTGCGGCTGCAAAGGTGACTGGAGAATGGATTCCTTTGTCGAAACCTCCATCCAGGCCATCCGCGAAAAGGTTGGAAACGGCCGCGTCCTCTGCGCCCTGTCCGGCGGAGTAGACTCTTCCGTTGCCGCCGTTATGCTTTCAAAAGCAGTGGGCCCCCAGCTGACCTGCGTCTTCGTTGACCATGGCCTCCTGCGAAAAGACGAGGGCGACGAAGTAGAAGCCGTATTTGGCCCCTCCGGCCCATACAGCCTCAACTTCATCCGAGTCAACGCCCAGGAGCGTTTTTACAGCAAACTGGCCGGCGTCACGGAGCCGGAGAAAAAACGGAAAATCATCGGCGAAGAATTCATCCGCGTCTTTGAAGAGGAAGCCAAAAAAATCGGCGCAGTGGATTTCCTGGTTCAGGGAACAATATACCCCGACGTAGTGGAAAGCGGCGTTGGCGGCGAATCGGCTGTCATCAAATCCCACCACAACGTAGGCGGCCTGCCCGATCACGTGGACTTCAAAGAAATCATCGAACCTCTGCGAGATCTCTTTAAAGACGAAGTACGCCGCGCCGGCTTGGAGCTAGGCATCCCCGAAAACCTGGTATACCGCCAGCCATTCCCCGGCCCGGGCCTGGGAATCCGCATCATCGGCGAAGTCACAGCCGAAAAAATCAAAATCGTTCAGGATGCCGACGCCATCTACCGGGAAGAAATCGCAAACGCAGGCCTTGACCGGAGCATCGGCCAGTACTTTGCCGCCCTGACCAACATGCGCTCTGTAGGTGTCATGGGCGACGGCCGCACCTACGACTACGCCATCGCCCTGCGGGCTGTCAACACCATCGACTTCATGACCGCGGAAGCAGCGGAAATCCCATGGGAGGTGCTGAATAAGGTCACCAGCCGCATCGTCAATGAGGTGTCCCATGTGAATCGGGTCATGTACGATATCACCAGCAAGCCGCCTGGGACGATCGAGTTCGAGTGATGAAATGGGCTTTAAGAAGCTAGTGTTTATGCGGGTTGCAAGCAAATTTGTTTAGGCGTTGGCAACGATTTGGCAACATTTTAAGTATCACTCACTGAATAAAAGAATACTTCAATAACAGAAAAACCTTACTGATTTTCGGAAATGACAACTGAAAACTGGTAAGGTTTTTTGCGTTCATTTTTACTTCTTGCGTTTTGCTTCTTTTTTCTCTGTACTTTCTGCTTCATTGATGAAGTCAAACAATTCTTGCGGAGGAACCTTTGCCCAGATTTGGTGGGTATCAAGTTCTGGATATTTGTACCGCCATTCGTCATATTCTTCTTTGGTGATTTCGCCCTTTTGAAGTCTGGCGGCTTCTGACTGCCATGCGTGGAACATTTTGAACATGGAAGAATAGGTGGAGTAATCGGACTTATCCAGACGCAGGCAGATTTCCCCGTCAATCTCACCGATTTTCAGTCCATACATATCTTCCAGCGCAAAGAGGGTGTGCATAAGCCCGATATTTGTATCAATGTCCGGCACTGTGAGGGCGTGGGTGCTGGTACCGAAAAGGTTCGCCATTTCTTTTACAAGGTCATGCTTCGGCACTCTGGCTTCGGATTCATACTGTGCCATACGGACATCAGAGGTCTTTCCGAGGAAGCCGAGGATTTCGCCCAATTGCTTTTGCGTCATGCCTTTTCTATTGCGAAAAAATTTGATACGTTTGCCGATTGCCATAATCAAACCTCCGTTTAAGTTGAAGTGAGGTAAAGTCATGCCAGCTCAATTACGCTGTGCTTCATCTCGCTGTGGCGGTGCGCCATATACGCCTGTCATAAAACAGTTCAGCGTGTGCAAGCACCCGCCGCCCTGTTTTCTTCCAGTCGTGCATGACTTTACTTAAACAAATTTGTTGAATTTAGTATAGCATGAGGAAATAGAAATAGCAAGAATAACTTAAATAAAAAAAGTTAAGATTCTTTTGAAAGCCACTTGACTTAACGGAATTTATTTAGTATTCTATATGCAGAACTTAAATAAAAATAGTTAGGAAGGAGAAAACAACTGAATGACAGAAAAATCATTTATGACAGTGGAGGAAGTGGCAGCGGAATTGCGTGTGTCGAAATCAAAAGCCTACCAGATTGTAAGGGAACTGAATACAGAGTTACAGAAACAGGGCTATCTGACCGTGACAGGACGTGTGAACGCTACATTTTTTCATAAAAAGGTCTGTTACAGCGAATAAGGAAGGAGAGTGATTACAAGATGGCTGTATACAAAGACAATGCAACTGGAACATGGAGGGTTATCTATCGTTTTACCAACTGGAAGGGGGAGAGGAAACAGACACAAAAGAGGGGCTTTGCAACGAAAAGGGAAGCGCAGGCGTGGGAACATGAAGCCATGCTCAAACAGGGGGCAAAGCTGGATATGACGTTCGGCAGTTTCTTTGAAGTGTACGAAGCCGACAAGAAACAGCGTGTCAAGGAAAGTACGTGGGAATCCAAAAGCCATGTAATACGGACAAAGATTCTGCCATACTTTGAAAACCGTAAAATCGCAGAGATTGAAGCAAAGGACGTGATAGCGTGGCAAAATGAACTGATGGCATATAAGGACGAAAAAGGCAAGCCCTATTCCGCAGATTATTTGAGGACGATACACGCACAGCTTACGGCGATATTCAATCATGCAGTAAACTTTTACAATCTTCCCTACAATCCGGCAAGGAGGGCAGGAACGATTGGGAGCGAAGCTGTAAAGGAAATGGACTTCTGGACGAAGGAAGAATATCTGAAATTCTCCGAAGCCATGATGGATAAGCCACGTTCCTATTATGCGTTTGAAATGCTTTACTGGTGCGGTATACGCTCCGGTGAACTGCTTGCCCTCACTCCGGCAGATTTCAATTTTGAGAAGCAGACGGTCACGATCAGCAAGACGTTTCACCGTTCCAAAGGGCGGGATATTATCACAAGCCCAAAGACAAAGAAAAGTAACCGCACAATCAAAATGATGTGGTATAAAAAAAGTTGACACCACATTCTCAAGGATTTGAGATATAATCAAGAGAATAAGGAGTGAACAAAATGGCAGAAAACAGACAATATGACCACGAATACAAAGTACAGGCAGTGAAGCTCGCTAAAGAAATCGGACAAGC
>CAJTER010000054.1 GCA_910575405.1 Clostridia bacterium
AATGAGGAGCTGGTTATCAGTCTTAAAAACGGACGTGTAAGTCCAGGAAAGGAAGCCGATATACCGATTGCCCCATCATTATACAGCTTAAGCAATAAGATGGCTAACAACCTAACTGGTTGTTAAGTATATTAACCAATTTATATTGTAGTAGAAAGGTGGTGATAATCCATGAAGAAAACCGATTACCTGTCAACGCTTTTTGTCGGGATTGATATTGGCTCCCGCACAAACGTTGTCTCTGCCATTGATTTCAGCCAGGAGTATTTTATCAGGATGAAGGCTATCCCTAATGCACAGGGCGGCGCGGAGCAGCTGGAAGCCATGATCGCTGATGTGCTGGAAAAGAACCATCAGTTCCAATACCTCATCATTGCCATGGAATCTACCGGCTTTTATGGGGTACATATTGCAAACTACCTCTCCACCTGTGAAAAGCTGGCTGCTTTCTCCACCCATGTGTACTGCCTGAACCCAAAGGAAGTAAAAGGCTATAAAAAATCCTTTAATTCCCTGGATAAAAATGACGGGATTGATTCCTTTGTTATTGCTGATTTTGCCCGTGTAGGACGTATCAGCGTAAAGCCGTGGCGCGGTTCCCAGTACCTTGCCCTGCAGCGCCTCACAAGGCACCGTATGCATATCACGGAATGCATTGCAAGGGAAAAGACTTACATGCTGAACAACATTTTCCTGAAGTTCAGTGAGTTTGCCATGCTTGGAAAAGAAGAACACCCTTTTTCCAATAAATACGGCGCAACCGCAGAAGCCATCCTCACAGAGTACAAAACAAACGAAGAGCTTGTAAGTTCCCCTATTGAAGAACTCGCCGCCTTCATAAACACTAAAAGCCGCGGGCGCATCGCGGATCCACAGGAAACAGCCAGACTCCTGCAGACAGCGGCAAAAAATTCATACCGGCTGGACAAATGCCTCTATGACCCGCTGACAACATCTATTTCCTGCTCTTTCAACTGTATAGCTTCTTTTGAGAAAGAGCTGAAGGCCATTGAGGACGCCATCCTCAAAACGGTGCGCGGGTTAAGCGAGGCAGACTATACCGTAATGAACTCCATACCAGGCATCGGCAAAGTTTACTCAGCCGGTATTTTAGCGGAGATCGGAAGCATCCGGTGCTTCCCAAACGATGACGCCCTGGCCAAATACTGCGGCATTGTCTGGAAGCAGAACCAGTCTGGCACATTCGAGGCTGAAGACACTCCCATGAACAAGGCCGGCAACCGTTACCTGCGTTATTACATCATAGAAGCCACTGGGAGCGTGATCAACCACTGTCCCGAATATAAGGCTTTCTATGATAAAAAGTTTGCTGAGGTGACAACACATCAGCACAAACGAGCACTCGCGTTGACCTCCCGTAAATTTTTACGTATGCTTTTTGGACTGCTGGACAAAAGCCAACTCTACTCTGCGGAAAAGAGTAGGTAATCCATAAGCATTTATCAAACGTGCGTTCTTTTCTGGGCGCAGGTCTTTTAAAGTTACCCTTTTTTCTAATAAACCTTAAAAAGCTTTTTCAAAAAGTACTTGACATATTACCAAATTGCTCTTCTCCATCATCTTTTCCAGTCAGATTTTAAAAACCTGCCTCGTGAAGCCATGTATAGCGCTCGTCCTCACAGCGGTCCGTCTGCAGCCAGGGGTTTCCGTCAAGATGGCGGATCATCCAGCAGGTATACATCTGAAATCCCGGCGCGACTGCCTGAGGATGAAGCTCTCCTCCAGGTATGGCTAAAAAGCTGTTGTTTACGCTCTTGAAGACCTGATCGCCTACAAAGCTGGCGCCAAAGCCTTCCGGTCTGTCAAACTTGAACAGGTATGTTTCAGGCTGAGGATGTCTGTGGGGAAGATAGCCGGACCAGTTTCCTCTGTCATTGAGCACTTCGCCTAAAACCATGTTGGATTTTGGTGAAATGTCATGGTCAAAGATGGTGTTGACGCGCCGCTTTGCCACGTTTCCAAATTTGCCCACGCAGGAATAGCCCCAGGGAGCATCCTCCGGTTTATAAAGGCGGCTTTCAAATTCCTTATCATTATGAGTACACTGGACGAGAATTTCCGTTTCTGCCTCAGAGTTTACCTTCACTTCTTTGCCGGAACTTACATGGAGGCACCAGGGTTCTTCGGTAAAGACATCCTTTCTGCTGACGGTCTTCTGATTGTTTTCCCATTCGTATGTAAGCCTTCCGGAGAGGAGAAGAACGGCGATTTCTTCTCCTTCCCTGCAAAAACTCCTCGTGTCTCCTGCCCTCATCCTGTACAGGCGGATATCCATCATCATGGCCTGGTATTCATTGTCATACGTTGTAAGGATCATTTCTCCCTTATCATCAAATTCCGGGTAACCAAATACTTTGCTCATCTCAAACGCCTCCTAAATCTTTCACATTTATTAGTAATCTCTCGCTTCGTCTCTTCCCAGCTTTACACCCTTCCAGGCTTTTCGTACGGATTCCTGTTCCGATACATCGGCAAGGCCCACATTCCACCAGGACTCATAGCCGTCTGTCATAGTCTTGGGCAGAACCTTCAGGTCAAAGAGACAGGCAGTTTCCTGTTTTTGGGCATCCTCCAGAGCCTGCTCCAATTCGGTGATCGTCTTGCAGGTATACGTTTTCAGTCCGTAGCCCTCTCCGATTTTGGCGTAATCCACCGGAATCAGATCGCCGCAGGGCTTCTTTCCATCCGTGTAACGGAATTCTGTGGCCAGGCTGCCGATGCCGTGGTTCATCTCCAGATTGTTGATGCAGCCGAAGCCGCAGTTGTCAAAGACCAGAATGTTGACTTTTTTCCGCTCCTGCATGGTGGTCATGATCTCGCTGTGGAGCATCTGAAAGCTGGCGTCTCCCACTACGCAGTAGACCTCATTATCCGGTTCTGCGAACTTGACACCTAAGGCTCCCGCCACTTCGTAGCCCATGCAGGAGTAGCCATATTCCGCATGGTAGCCGCCCCTATATATGTCCTTTATATATGCGTCCCTGATACTGCCTTATACCCGGGCGATCATTTCGCCGAACTTGTCTTTTTCTTCCTTGATAAAGGCCTGCACTTCATCCGGCCTGGGAAGGGAATCTGAGCTATTGTTGCTTCTTACCATCATGGAAGCTTCCGCAGAACCGAATTCCAGACAGTCGATGATTTCCCATCCCTGATAGAGGCCGTATAAAAAGCCTGAACCATATCCGTCTCCGCCGCCAAAGCCTTTTCTCGCTTCTACGGGGAAGGGTTTGATGCTGAATTTCTGCCCATCGCAGGTATAAGCGGTGGATCCCTTCATGCCGTGCTTGATGACTACGATCCTGGCATTGTAACTCTGCCACAGGGCGGCGCTTTCCTCGTCCGTCATTCCCGGTTTGATGAGCTTTTCCGTTAAGTCAAATTCTTCTCTGGAGCCCATGATGATGTCCGCTTCTTTGGCCACCATGGAATAGTAGATGGAAATTTCGTCGCTGTTCTTCCAGTTGTATTCCCGGTAGTCGATATCAAAGATGACTTTAGTATCGTTTTTCTTTGCTAGCATGACTGCTTTGATGGCCGCTTCTCTTGAAGGGCTTTCAGCGAGGGCTGTGCCGGATATGAGGATGACCTTTGCCTTTTTAATGTAGGCTTCGTCAATATCATCCACATGAAGCTGCAGATCCGCGATGCAGTTTCGATACATGAGAATGCTGCTTTCCTTTGGCAACAGCATTTCCGTAAAGGTCAGGCCCAGCTTTTCTCCCCCCATACATCTTGTAATATGGGAAGTGTCGATTCCCTGCTCGTCAAAATAATCAGTCACAAAGTCTCCAAATTGATCGTCCGATACTTTTCCCAGGAAACCGGCCTTCATCCCGTGGCGGGTAACGCCTACCGCGATGTTAGCGGGTGATCCCCCGACAAATTTTTCAAATATATGTACGTTTTTCAGGGGTTTGAATTCCTCTTTTACCTGGTCGTTATAGGCCGGATTGAAATCAATTGCTACTCTTCCCAGCAGCACCAGATCCATTGGTCTGGATGCGTCAAACTCTACATACTTCATCTTCGTTTCCTCCATATCGTTCACATCGGTTGCGTGCCTTTTTTTATGCGTGCTTTTTTGTGTGTTTTTTGTTTGTTGTATGTACGATAGCACGCATCCGGATAAATTACAAGTATTATTTTTAATTTTTTATAATTTGTTTATATCTTATAATTTCAATGGTTTTCGCATTGATTTTCTTATTTTCATTCACACAACACACGCAATAGCACGCATTTGCTGTATACATGGCTCTCGTTTGGAGCAATCGTTCTTTTTTCATCAAAATCTTACCCGCCCTTGACTTTTCCTCCCCCTGCAGGTATAGTATAAAAAAGAAACCGATAGACGGTTGGGTTGCTCCTAAATATTTGTGGAAATTAATCCCCGTCCTATCTAGCAGCAGGACGGGGATTAAACTTTTGTAATCTCTAATCGCCAGCCCTTTTATCGCTACGATCAGCATGTTAAAGCTAATCAGCTCAGCAAATGTAATATCCATTGGCATCGCCCTCCTTTTTCAAGGAGCATCCGCTCACCGTTATGGTTTCTCTCTTGCTTTAGTATATCATGGATTTACAAAAAATCCATATTTATTTGTAAATTTTTTCTTGCTTTTCTATAAATTGTATTTTGTTTTGATTTTAATGTCCGTATACTGGAATTCTTCCTCCACCTTTTTTCCCTTTAGTAAAAGCTCTGCCAGAATCAAGGGCGGCCTGTATCCTTGTACGTAGCCTTCCTGATCGATGAGAAAATCAGCGGTGCCGTTCTTTAAAGCATCTCTGTTTCCCGGGGTCAGATCGTAGATGATAGTGTAGGGCCGCCTCTCCAGCTGAAGCTTTTTGTAGGCCTCTCCAATTCCTTTCTGACCGCCTGAAATGACGAAGACGCCGTTGATGCCGGGGATATTCAGCATGGCGTTTGTGATGATCTTATTCACCTCAGACGCTTCATCAAAGCTTCCCTGCACGCCTGCCAGTTCAAGACTAGGGTAGGATTTTTTCAGCTCTTCTACAAATCCATCCACCCGGGCATTATTTACCGGATTGCTGAAAAAGCCTGTGATGACGAGGATTTTTCCGCTTCCCCCTGTGAGCATTCCCATGAGACCTGCCGCTGTGCGCCCACTTTTGCGGTTGTCCATTCCTACGTAGCAGCTCCGCCTCGTCCCTACGATGTCCGAGTTGAAGGTCACCACCGGGATACCCGCCTCTTCAATAAGCCAGTTGAGCTTTAAGCGGACGCTCTCGCAGTCTGTCGGCATAATGGCCAGCCCCTGAATGTTCTCCTGCACCAGCTCGTCCATGGCCCGGAGCTGTTGATCCCCGTCTACTGAAATTCCCTCTTTTACAAAGAGCTTTATGCCCCTTTCTTTCAGCTCTTCCGCTGCCTGCCGGATACCTCTGTTGACCTCCAGCATAAAGGCGGATTTTGCAAGCTGGGTAATGATACCGATTTTAATGGTTTCTTTTTTTGGCGCTACCTGCTTTCTGTTTTTTCGCACATAGCCCATTTCATCCGCCATCCGTCTGATACGCTGCGCCACTTCCGGGTTGATTCGTCCCCGGTTGTTGAGGGCCCGGTCTACCGTTCCCCGCGATACACCTGCCGCCTCTGCAATCTGCTGTATGGTTACTGCCATGATCCTCTTACCTGCTTTCCTGTGTTGTTCTTTCTGAAATTCCCATAAGGAATCCCGCTCCGCACCTGTTTCTCAGGTTATGGTATCATAAAATCCAAAAGCACGCAAGCGATTGCGTGCCTTTTATATTCCAAATATAGACCGCATAGATCTTTTTTTGAAGTCATAAATCATCTTTGATATGATTATTATTTTTGATATAATTGCTATTAGCATAAGGAAGTATCTGATATCGGAAAGGAACGAGGTAGCACGATGAAAATAACGATCATCCATGGACAGAGCCACCAGGGCTCCACCTGTCATACCGCACGTCTACTAGCGACTAAACTGAATGGTGAAGTCAGCGAATTCTTTTTGCCAAAGGATTTTGGTGACTTCTGTCTTGGCTGTAATGCCTGCTTTACCTATTCTGAAACAAATTGTCCCCATTTTGAAAAACTATCTCCCATTACACAAGCAATGGACGATGCGGATGTAATTCTATTGGCCAGCCCCGTTTATGTGTATCATGCAACAGGCTCTATGAAGGCATTTCTTGATCATTATGGCTGGCGCTGGATGGTTCACCGTCCCGAGGAAAGGATGTTTTCCAAGCAGGCAGTCTGCATTTCTACGGCTGCTGGCAGAGGAATGAAAAGCACGAACCAGGATATGGCGGACAGTCTGTTCTTTTGGGGTGTTGGAAGAATCTACAGGTTCGGTTTTGCTGTAATGGAAACTTCCTGGGAACGGGTCAGCGCCGACAAAAAACAGCGCATCGAAAAAAAGCTCTCTTTACTAGCATCAAAAATCGAAAAAAATCAGGGCCATGTGAAGCCTTCTCTCAAAACAAAGGCCTTTTTTGCCCTCATGCGGCAATTGCACAAGCGCGGCTGGAGTAAAGCAGATGTAGACTACTGGAAGAAGAAAGGATGGGAAGGTAAAAAGCGTCCGTGGAATTCATAGAAGGAAGCGGAGCCGCATGCCCCGCTTCCCTGTTCTCCGCACCCATCAGGGATTCTGTGGAACAGTTCGCTCATTGCTTTCATTTTTTATCTACTTTATATAACTCACTGAGAGCCTGTATAAGCTTTTCTTTCAGTTCCTTGTCTAATGCTCATGTACGGTAAAGAAGCAAGCAACCGAAAACAAGAGATAGACCGCCAGCACCACGCCATTCCGAACCAAAGAAGCTAAAGACCAAAAGATAAGCATTGTGGAAATGCGCATAACAGGCTATGGAATCATGGATAACTCTATTCACAGCACATGGAAAAGCTAAAGATCAGCTTTCCCACGTCCTGCAAACAGAGTTACCCACAACTCCATAAGACAGCCAGTTATACACATTACGCACAATGCCGACTACTACGGAATCCCTCTCATTCCTTTTATCTTGATTACTTACAAAATAGGTTCAATAACCGCACGGAAATATTGGTCTAATTCAGTTGGTGACTGTTTTCTATGACCTTTTATCCACCACAGAATCATTTCAACAAAACTGCTGGAAATATGATTGATTAAAAAATCGTTGGGTAGCAATATGTTCTTTTCCCGGCGTTGATTAACAAATTGTGTCTGCACTAATTCATTTAAGCTGTCCTTAAAATAGCGCAAAAAGATTTCGCTGCTTTCACAGGAAAGCAAACCAAGAACATTATTGTTATTTTCCTCTAAATGCTGTAAAAGATGACAGAATACAGAGTTTGGCACACTGTTATCAGAGTATAAACCATGTGTATGACTGCAATCAATAGCACTGTCGATAATATGACCGAATAATTCCTTGCAAAGTTCTTTTAATAAATCATCTTTGGTTTCAAAATGGGCGTAAAAGGTGCTGCGCCCTATATTTGCTTCGTCAATAATTTCCTGAACTGTAATGTTGTTATAATTTTTAT
The DNA here is from genome assembly GCA_910575405.1 of Clostridia bacterium. Classification (GTDB taxonomy): domain Bacteria; phylum Bacillota; class Clostridia; order Peptostreptococcales; family Anaerovoracaceae; genus Hominibacterium. The sequence goes on from CAJTER010000054.1 coordinate 7,559, forward strand.
GTCCTAACAAAGTGCCAAAAGCCTTAAAAATAGCTGTTCTTGTTTTTTGCTGTCGTCTATCCATAATGTCCTCCGTACAAATTTTTAAAAATGTTCCGTATCTTACATTGTGATTGATTTGATTATTGTTTTCACAATAGAAATTGATACAATAGATAACGAACAAAGCGTTTTGTAACATACAAAGTATACGGCGGTTTTAGAGAGATGTCAAGAAAGAATGGAGGTCTGCTTTATGTTAAAAAAATTAAATACCCTGTTGTCTGGTGTGCCTATGACGGTGATTGGCGGTGTCTTTCTGTTTTTGAGTTTTGTACTTCCTAAAGTGGGAATAAATCTACCGATTGACCCGGCATGGGTGTCAATCATTATAAGCGGTATCCCTTTGCTGTATCTTGCTATTTGGAGAGTGATTCATAATCCGGGAATCAGCAAAATTTCATCAGCACTGCTTATTGTAATTGCTATGTTTGCAGCGATTGCTATTAAAGATTTATTTGCAGCCGGAGAAGTAGCGTTTATTATGGCAATCGGTGCCATTTTAGAAGATATGACTACGAACAGGGCAAAAAAGGGACTTAAAAAGCTGATTAGCCTTGCACCAACACAAGGACGTAAAATCGAAAATGAAAAAGAAAAAATGAGCCGATAGGCGAAATTTGGTACTGTGGTAGAATCTTGCTCTAAGAAAGTGACGGATTCCGCTGTGCTGGCTTTCGCCGTTTTCCCCCGGCTTGCATGGCGTGGATTCTGCCAATTTTGCGGCGGTATTTTCCCATACAGTAAAGCCGGAAATAAGCAAAATGGGCGTAAAAAAACAGGAAACCTTTTTCCTTGATTTCCTGTTTCGTATCTTCGCCAATAGCGGCGGTTATCCTGTTGTTATTCCCCGGAAGTAAACTTGTAGCCTATGCCTAAAACGGTCTTTATGTAGGTGGGGAGGCGGCTGTCCGGCTCTATCTTTTTCCGTAGATTGTATATCACATTTGCCACGTTTGACTGGCAGCTTTCACTCTCCATGCTCCACACGGCTTCAAAGATTTGCGCCTTTGTGAATACCCTCCCCGGACTGGCGGCAAGATAGCAGAGTGCGCCGTATTCCAGACGGGTGAGGGAAACGTCAACACCGTCTTTCAGTACCCGGCGTTGATGCAACCTTATTTCCAATCCCGGAAAAATAAGTGCTGGGGAGTGGGGCGGCTGTATGGCTTCCAGCGGTATCATATCCGCAAGGGCGGCTATGGCTTTCTCAACCGCTTTTTCCTCGGTATCATTGAATATCAGCATGGCTATTTTCCCGACAAACCTCACCTCCTGTCATGCCGCCTTTTCAGTCAAAGCGGAACTGGAACAGGGCAGTGATAAGCCGCTGTCTTATGCTGTCCTCGGTGTCTTTGTTGACGTGTCCGTTTTCAAGGGCGGCAAGCCAGATTCTCTTGCTGTAATGCCGTAAAACTTCCTCCACGGCTTCCGGCTCTCCGCTGGTCGCCCGGACAATGGTTTCATACGGCACCAGGTTAGTATTCCCCATGTGAAAATCCCTCCATTTCTTTCTGCAACATCTGTAATGCGCTGTGGATATAATGCCACGCTGTACTCTTGCAATGCCCGTATAAATCCGCGATTTCCTGTTGTGTGTAATTCCCGAAAAAGTAAAGGTAAATGATTTCCCTCTTTTTCTCCGGCAGAGATAACAGGGCGGCGGCAAGCTCTCCATTGGTGAGTATGATTGTCTGACCGCATATTGTAACTGGGTATTGTTCGTAGGGTGATTTGAGAAATTCGTCTGATGTGCTTAGAGGGTAGAACTTTTCTTCTGTGAGGTATTCAAAGGATATTTCTTTTTGCCACCGCCTGTTTCTGTCGCGCCATGCGTTGATAGCGGCATAGCGTATGACGACTTTGCAGAAACCATTGAAAGAATACATGATGTGTTCCCTGTATGCTTCTGTGCAATCCATAGAAAATTCCCCCTTTCTCCCCACATGGGGCGGTGCTTGGTTTACAGTTGCATTTTATAATTTAAGTGGCAACAACATTTTAAGCCGTTGCCACTTGATTATCTGTTTTTCAAATATACAAAAGAGCCAACAAACTGTGAGATTTCACAAATTTGCTGGCTCTGCGTCTATGCGTCTGGCTCTATATTTCTATTCAAATTGCTGTAATAACCCTTATTTTCAGTTCTTTTACATCAATCAAATTTTCCTGCTTACATTTTGGACAATAGAGAGGAAAATTTTTTAATTCTGTATCTTCTCTTATCTGTAACCTCGTTTTATTACCACAAACAGGACAGTGTATCCACTCAATATGTATCAATCAAATACGCTCCTTTCACATTGCTTATTTTGTAGCAATAACCCGCAATCTCTTATAATCAGCAACCCAACAAGTTCCATTCCAAAGTTTACTTTTTATTTCATTGCTCATAGCTGACAAAACTATATCTTTCTGTTCAGCAGACATTTGCGCCAATTCACTTTGAAAAAATTGTATTGCCCAATTAAATAATCCTCGTTCACCGTCTTTAAGTGGTGTCGGTCTGTCATAGCTGTAAATTTGCTCTATCTTAAAACCATTTTTAGTTAAGAGACTTTCAAAATCACTTACCATAGGAAAATTGAATTTTGATGTATACGTCATTCCCATTTTTTGAATAGCATGATTAAAAACATTTTCTATTACAGAGATATTTCCATAAGCCCCAAACTCACATATCAATTTCCCATTTGGCTTTAAGGCTCTAAAGATTTTTTGCAGTAAGAGATTATGGTCATTTATCCAATGAAACACCGCATTTGAAAAAATAATATCCCATTCACACTCATAAGATATTTTCAAAGCGTCAACTGTTGCAAACTCTAAATGCGGATAACTTTTTTTAGCTTCTTCAATCATAGAATCTGATGAATCAATTCCCAATACATAGTTACACCGTTTTGCTAATTGATTGGTTAATGTTCCTGTTCCACATCCTAAGTCCAATATCTTATCTGCTTTAACTGGTACAAATTCCAAAAGTCCTTTGCCGTATTCTGCTACAAAATTTTGACTATCATTATACAATTTTGAATCCCATTTCATCTTTTTTCCTCCGTTCCATAATAATTATGCTTTAGGATAAAAAACCATATTATAAATAACACAAGGACTGCTATAAGGGTTATTATAAGCATGAATAACATCAGCTTGAAAACGAAGCGTCTGATTTTCGTGCAGTATTATTTTTTTATCATCTATAACCATTTCTATACAACCCTGTATGACGAAAACATATTCTTCAACACCACCAGAATGAGCTTTGGCTGTGTGATGACAACCAGCCGCCAATTCAATATAATAGATTTCAATATTTCTATTTGGGTCAAATGAAAAAATAGGATAAGCCCTCATAGTTCCATTTTCTTCAACAATAGCTTCTTTTGATTGAATATCTACAACTGTGCATTCTTTATCTTCCTCCTCCAGCAAAGATGATAATGGTATTTTTAATCCAACAGCAATTTTCCATAAAGTTGTGATAGTTGGAGAAGATTGCCCTCTTTCAATCTGTCCTAACATAGGTTTGCTCACATCTGTTAGCCTCGATACTTCGTCAAGGGACAGTTGCTTTTCTGTTCTAATTGTTTTTAGACGTTTCCCAACTACTAAAGGCGTTTCCATTTTTACCTCCTTGTATGTTATATATTTCAACATGGTATATTATAGCATACGTTCAATATGAAATCAAGATTTGAGGTATTCCATGTCAAAATAAAATTTCCAATAGATTATACATTTTTTCTATATTTACGGCAAAATTTTACAAAATAAATGATAAGAAGATGTGGGATTCCGTAGCAGTCGGCATTCGTGGTAATGTGTATAACTGGCTGTCTTATGGAATTGTGGGTAACTCTGTTTGCAGGACGTGGGAAAGCTGCACTTTAGCTTTTCCATGTGCTGTGAATAGAGTTATCCATGATTCCATAGCCTGTTATGCACATTTCCACAATGCTTCTTTTGTTCCTCCCGGCGCGGGGCTGCCCCCGCTAACCGACTTTCTTTTTCGGCTGGTCGCTTTTCTTTCCCTCCCGCCTTGCCCTCTGTTGGTCGGCTTTCTTCCGGCGGTATGCCGCAAGCCGTTCCGTTTCCTCCGGCGTGAGGTCTGCCCCGGTCTTTTCAACCGCCATAAGCTCCTTTATGGATTTCTGCTTGGGCGGCTTCTCCGGCTCGCTGGCTTTTCGTTTCTCCCGCCATTCCTTTTGCCACTCCCGGTTGTGTGCAAGCCGCTTTTCCTCCGCTTCCTGTTCCTCCGGGGTGAGAAGCCCCGCTTTTTTCCTTGCGGTAAATGCCCTTTTCTCTGCCTTGCGTTTCTCATAACGCTCCTTTGCAAGCTCCTTTGACCGGGCTGATGTGGTATAAAAAAAGTTGACACCACATTCTCAAGGATTTGAGATATAATCAAGAGAATAAGGAGTGAACAAAATGGCAGAAAACAGACAATATGACCACGAATACAAAGTACAGGCAGTGAAGCTCGCTAAAGAAATCGGACAAGC
>CAJTER010000055.1:0-3271 GCA_910575405.1 Clostridia bacterium
CTTATGACTTTTCAATATCTTCTGCCAGGCATCCCCAAGGACGCCTGTTTTGTCATGCAGTTTTCAATGTTCATTGCTGATATCTACCGCTTATTAAACTAACCTTTCAGCAGCGGAGGGCTTCAGCTTTTTACCCTTGACTTTTAATAGTTAGTCTTGTATATATCCACTGTATCCTGAGAATGCTTTGTTCCAATCATCTAAATTATATGGGCAATCATCCTCAAATGTATTAAACATATCATTGCGATACTTATCTCTAATATATTGAACTAAATTTCCCTCATCAATATGATGCTCTATTTCCTTTATTGTTTCCATTTTCCCTTGTGAAATAAGAGCAATTATCTCTAATCCAAATAATTGCAATCTGTCTGTACCATTAAACGCTTTACTCATACCGCATCTCTCCTTAATCATTCATCATTTTTTTCGTGTTATAATCAACCATATCTTTTGCTAATTTTACAAAATCGGTTACGATACAGTCAATATCCTCTTTACTATACTTAAATTTCATGTTTTCATTATCGCAATTATTCGCCGCAAATTTTAATGCAAGATAATATCTATATAGATATCCAGCTAATTCTGGAACATCATCATAAGCATACACTCCTGTTTCAATAAAATTTTCGAGCACTCCTTTTGCCATATTGTAATAACTTATTACAGCTTGATTGTGAAATAATGTACTATCGCTTTGTATACTTTTTTCGCACACTTTTTTATCAGCTCTGGCAAATAATTGTGAAACTTCTTTATCTTCTTGTATCTCTACCAATCTACTCTTAAAATATTCTACAATATCCATAATCTTTCCCTTCTTCAAACTTTGCTGATATATTCATTATAGGATTTTTGTTAATTAAATTCAATCAACACCATAAAATATTTCAAAACATCTTTTGCCTAATCAAAAGTTCCGTTCTTTCTAATTTCTATTATCCTTTTAATCTATTATTTCGTCTCCTTAAATCTTATCGCTTTCTATGTTGACATATGCTCCATTCAAGTAAGCTGCTTGTGCTATATAGCATTGATTCAATATATTTTTGGCTGTAATCATTTCCACCACATGCTTAAATTCGATATTATCAGGATTATATAAAACATCTCGATATAATAACTGTATATTATCGGGATACTGTTGCAAACTATCAAACTCTAAATCCATCAGCATCGGTCTATGGTCTTGTCTTTTGTTAATGTTTTTTGCAGAAATACAGTATGTTCCAATAATCGGAATCATAGCCTGCACCGATAATGCTTTAATTTCTTTAAGGATACAATCCATTTTATCCTTCACATACCTATTTCCTATTGTTTCATCTCTTTCAACCTCTATCATCTGTAAATCATCTATAATAACCAAATCAGCATTACTCTCTCTAATTGTCAAAAGAATTTTATCTAATTTCCAATGATTTGTACAAATATTATAGAAAAAAAGAGAAGTGTCTTTGTATGCCGTCATATTTTCAATACATACTTTCCAGTCCTTTTCTCCCATCTGCCCCGAAAGCAACTTTCCTATTGAAATTTGACTGTTTATGGATAAAATCCGCATAGATAAATTTTCCACACTATCTTTCAAATTGATAAACAGAACTCGTTTCCCACATTTAGCATTATAATTTGCAATATTTAGTGCATAAGCCGTTTTACTGCTACCACTTACTCCTGCAACTAAAGTGAAACTTTGTCGCATAAGTAACACACTGGAATCCACGTCAATAATTCCTGTTTTTATATCTTGTTCCTTGATATTATTTAAACAATTTACTGCCACATCATTAGCATTTATGCTTTTCTCTTTTTTCTTCTTTAGCCACTCCAACTGTCCTTCATATTCCCATTGAAATTCTATCCATTCAAATTCGGGTAATTGAACATGAAAGCTCCCTTCATCTTTGAATTGAGTGTTATATTTAGGACGATTTTTATTTATTAATATTGCTTCATATGCAACTTCCTCAGATTCAACTAACTTAACATATTCAATCTTTTCAATTTCCAAATAGCATTCATTTGGCAAATGTGTATTATTCGTAAAATGTTCTCTCAAAAATCTACGTTTAATATCATTTGTCCTTCCAATATATATAACTTTCCCTTCTCTATTTATGAATCTATACAAATAAAATAGCATTCTATACCTCCCGCAACAATTGCGTTATAATCTTTATTTTTAAATAACCTCAAAGTGTTTCAAAGCATCTTTTATCGCTTCCACTTTCTCCGCTGTCGGATGTTTCCTCGGTTGTTTCAATTCCTCTACCGCATTCGGAGCATCATACATCGGCAATCCTAAATCCCTTTTTACCTCTGCGATATATGCGGTATGTACTTTGAAGCCATATTTCGCTTCTATGTACTCCTTAATCATCTTGTATGTAACCCGCTCTTTCGGCTTGTATGCTGCGGCTCTCTTGGCGATATTATCAAGCGGCACTTTGCCCTCACCCTCGCCAAACTCAACTTTTACGTTGATTACGCTGTCAGGTTTTTTGTGGGAAAGCATTACAACCGTCTCCACATGGCACGAGAGGATAGGAAGTATGTCATTTGTCCCTCGGTCTGTCCGACTTAATCCACTGCCATTTTTAGCATTATAACCGTAATGGGAAACATATCCAAAGAAAATTTATTTACAATTTTCTTTATACCAATCCTCCATTGGTTGCCATATAAAATTACCCTCATAATATGTTTTTCCGTCTATTATGCAGCTGCTTAATAATTCTTGTGTATTCTCTAACACATTTTCGTACACCTTACTTGAAATCAAAATAGTTTTTCTATACCCTCTTCCTGCTTTATTAGCCAAATGACATGCGGAATTTACAACATCTCCCATCCAGATAATATCATTTAATCCGCTCCCTGAATATCCTGCCTTTACCATTAAAGCCAACCCATCATCAATGCCAATACCTACATTAATTTTTTCATATTGTTTTTTCTCTAATTTGTAATTTAACCTGTTGTGCTAGATAAAAAAACAAAAGAACTTCAACAAAAGGTGCTATCCTATTTGTAACGACACAAATTGATAAGGAGGCACGATTATGTCGAAGTTCCACACTAATCATACCACAGTCCTGGCAACGTTTGAAGACTTTCTTACAACCGTTTTTGTCATCATCGATGATTGGTATTGCCGCTATGCGCCACCGGAAGTGACGAAAAGACGGCATGCCCTGGATGCCAAGCTGTCAGATTCGGAAATCATTACAATCAGCCTATGTGGGGAGTTGGCTGGGATTGA
>CAJTER010000055.1:3297-11990 GCA_910575405.1 Clostridia bacterium
TCCTTCGTAAAGAGGAACTACCAGCACCTGTTCCCGAACTTCTGTAGCAGGAGTCGCTTTAACCGGACAAGGCGGGCCTTGCTCCAGACGACGGAACTGCTGAGGCAGAAACTACCCTCCGCTTTTGCGATTCCCTCTGGCAGGTGTTCCATCGTGGACAGCTTCCCCCTTGCCGTCTGTAAGTTTGGAAGGGCCCGCTACTGCCATACCTTCCGCGGCTTTGGGGCCGACTATGGGAAATGCCCGTCTAAGAAGGAGACGTATTTTGGCTATAAAGTCCATGCTATGGTCACCCTGGAGGGATATGTTACGGCATTCGAAGTCACGCCGGCCTCCACAGATGACAGGGAAGGGCTGCGCGACTTGGTGGATGGGCAATCGGGTTTGGTCATCCTTGGGGACAAGGGCTATGCTGGCAAAGCCCTAGCCGAGGATTTGTCAAGACAAGGAATCTGTCTTATGGCGCTTAGGCGTTCCAACAGCAGGAACGACTGGCCCAGACATGTGCGTCAGCTGATCTTTCGGCTACGCAGGCGGGTGGAAACCGTATTTTCACAGCTTAGCGGGCAGCTAAATGCAGAACGGGTGCTTGCCAGAAGTTTTCAAGGACTATGCACGCGTCTTGCGAACAAGATTCTTGCATACAACCTATGCATGGTATTGAACCATATCTTTGGCGAGGATTGCGAACTTGCCCGCATAAAGAAATTTGTTTTCTAAAACCATTGGGCCAGGTGTCTTTTGCGTATCAGAAATCCGATAGGGAATTTCTGCGCTTTTGAACATGGCTGCTATGCTTAACAAGTATTAGCACAACAGGTTAATTTAATATTTTTATCATGCTATGAAGTTTTGCAGCTACATCTGTCACTTTATCAACATCTGCCTTTTTAGGTGTTTCAAAAACTCCCCATACACAATCACCATTAATACTGATTTCCTTGCAAATCTCATAGGAATTCATGATTGCAACACATTCTGACAAAAAACATCTATACATTTTAGCCAATGTTGGCCTTTTGTGTCCATCTGTTAATTTTGATGAATCAACAATATCAATAAAAATCGAAGTCACATCCACATAATAGCCGTTTTTATATGTAAGTTTACCCCTTGATGGAATACTATTTCCACTATCTTCGTAATCATTATCACTTGCATTAAGAATATCATCCATTCGTCCAGCACTATCTTCAACTTTATATGTATAAGTTGTAGATTTTTTGGATTCCATCTCCACACCCCTCTTTATATCATTCTAAAACTCATACAAATAAACCACAAAACTATTGTAACTAATAAGAATTTAATTCCATTATTATACCATTTCGCCTTTTGGTTACAGATTCGTGAATTTGTATGTATTTGTTCCTCCAAGTCATCTATCAGTTCTTGTTCTGTTATATGCTTTGCCCTATCTCTATAATTTTGTAATTCCATGGCTCCAATACTTCCAAAGAAAAATAAAGATGGGGCATTATTCATATTTTTTACTCGTGCGATAATGGCCCACATAAAACTAACAATAGATAAAAAACTTGCACAATAAAGCAATCCTACTAATAATGCCGCAAAAATTTCCCCACCATTCAGTTCTGATAATTTCGATATTTCAGTGAGCCTTTGAAAAGCGTTTGGAAGTCCTCCACTAAATATCATACCGATTAGCACTCCCGCAAGTGCTAATGCAAATGAAATTTTTGTATCAATATTGCCTATCCATGTGTTAATCAACGACAGCGTTTGAAATGCTTCCTCCTTTTTAAATGCTATATTTTCTTGCTGCTGATTGCTGCTTTGTTCCATAATTTTAAAATCCTCTCAATTTCTTTAATTTATTAATTTTTTCTTCGTAATCCTTTATATGCTTATACCTTATTCTATTGTTTTGTAAATTATCTTCCATCACATCAATAACTTGCCAGCCTTGATTCTTCTCACAGGCCCACTTAAAGGTTGCTTCATTTATATATACCCATGTATCGCTTTTTTTTGCCATGCTCACCATATACTTATATGACAAATTATAATATTCAAAATAGGCGTATATTTCTATGAAATAAAATGAACTTTCATTGATGGTATCTTCATCGTACCCCTGTTTTTCCCCCAATTCATGGTACAAATCATCAATTTTTTTCCACCTTTTTATACCTATATTTTTGATATATTCATATTCTCTACAAAATGAACCCTTTATAAGATCATGGATAAATAAGTATGTAGAACTAATTTCTTGCTCAAGCAATTCCTCAGCTTTTTCTTTTTCTTCCACAGCTTTTATTTTAAAATTGTTTTCGTTCAAATATTTTTTCTTTATATCATCATTTTCTTTTTTTAACTTTTCTTCTAAAACGGCAATTTCTTTTTCCCTCTGAATTAGATTGTTTTGTAATCTCTCAATTTCTTTAATTCCTTCTGCCAACTGTCGCAAAGTATCTATCTCAACTAAACTATCATTTTCCGTTTTTGTTGGTTTTCCCAACTCTTCGAAATAGTCCAAATAGAAATCTTTTGTCACATAACCTTGAAATAATTTTGTACCCTTATATTTTGCCAATTTTATAAAAACGTCTTTTGACTCGTCTGACATCTGCGTGTAGGCATTGTCCGAAATAAAAATTTCACCACCAGAAGCAAGATCAGAATATTTACTTGCATGATTTGTAGTATTGCCGACCCATACACAATCTACTTCATTCTCTTTATTTTCATCTTGCTCAACGCCGTACATTCCAACCTGTGTGACTAAGACTTTCCCATAATCAATGCCTATACCACATTCAATTATCTTTCCATTTACCTTAGATTTTAAATATTTGTTAAGGCTAAAATCAACTACTGTTTGAAAGCTTCTTGCTGCACTAATCGCTTTATCTACCGCATTTTCAGCAATGTTTCCTCTTTCGTCAACAGAATCAACAAATACGCCCATAATTCTATCGCCCAAAAACTGTCTCGTTACACCGCCGTTCTTTCTTACGCACTCGACAGCCATTCTCATAAATGAACGATATATTTTCACCATGCTTTTTGCCTGGCTATTTTCAGTCAAATATGTTGACTTCCGAATATCAATAAATAAAATAGCAGCAACAATAGAGTAAGTTTTATTATTGTCTTCTAACTGTTCAATTGTCGGTGGCAAATCAGAACTTACCTCTATCTGTTCCACCGATTGCTCAATAATATTTTTTAATCGAGAATCTAACTTTTCAAAATCATTTTTGCTTAATGACATATTTATTATCGATGCTCCTCTATTGCATTTTTCCTATCTTTTCCCCATCCGGAAAAATAAATGTTTGCTCATATCTAACTCCTAACACTCTGGCTATCATCATCATTTCTTCAAAAGAAACTGTCCCGCGTTTTAGCTTTTTATTAAAATTCTGTGGAGTTTGTCCTATACGCCTACACAGCTCTGCTAGACTAATATTCTTCTGTTTACACAATTGCCGTATCATATCTGATGTTGTCATAATTCACCTCCCATGTATAAAACCAAATAGTTGATAGAAATAACACACTTTCAAGTATGTATCAGAAATTTAACAGGGAAGAGGTTGCACGTCAATTTGTAACCCCTTCCCTACCTATAGCACATCTTACGAGAGTATAATTGCACTGCTTATCAATTTATTCAAGATATCTTTATTCTTAATGATATCCAGTGTATTATCTACAACATCAATTCCTCGATATTGTCCAGTTTCTAATACCTTATCAACAACATCGTCAGTTAACGGTAGGAAATCAACAACACTGGAATCTAACATCTCAAAATCAACTTTCGGTAAGTAGTCTACTTTCAAAAATTCCATATAATAAAAAGTCCATATATTCTGCGTTTTGGAATACTTCAGCCACATCTCAGGAACAACAGGGGATGGACTAATTGAAATATGCCCATCAGAAATACCTAATAATTTCAGGAAAGCTTTTTCTGCTTTGTCTACTCGCGCTTGTACATCTGCACGTGGCAAAATATCTTTTTTAAAGGTGTTAACAATATCCCCATATGTCACATCCTCAAAGCTATACATATCATTAACAGAAGAGAAGTATGGATACCATTGATTCCACTTTTCAGGCTCATAGTTGAATAATAGAAATCCCTTTCTATCTTCGTTTATAACTGCACAAAGGAAAATATTCGTAGCGATTGCAAAACGCTTTGGAACACATTCCGCAGGGATAGACGTTGCCAAAAAATCTGGAGTCTGTAAAATTTTGATGTTTGCCATGGTTATACCTCCTTATAAATAACCTTTGAATTAATAATAGTTTCTCGATAGGCTGTCTGTGAAGCTAATTCAGAAAAAGCACTATTTATAAAACATTGCTTAGTCTTGCTGTATAATTGTTTGTCAATACATAACACTACACTTTTACATGGTAAATTAGGTTCATTCTTAATAACCTCCTGTAAATATTGATCCATTCGACTAAGTGAAATCATAATTTCACCTGTAACTTGTTTTGTTGAACTAAGTCCGGCTAACTTACCATAAATATAATTCCCTGCTACAAGTGAACATCTTATGCATATTTTTTCTTCCAATCTTAAAGCTAATGAATTAATATCCTGCTTAATAATGTTAATAAGAGCCATAATATGTTTGATTCCTTTTTCATCCTCCGAATTCTCTTTTAGCGGAATCATCCCTGTTAGACCATCACCTTCAATTACAAATTGCGAAATACCAAATTCCTGTAATCTATTTTCAAAAATGTTAGAAATCCCTGCAATAAAATGTAAAGCTATTTCTTTTCCTGTTTCATCAAGACTCCTCATTTCACTAACAATTTTATTGTACATCATCGTAAAACCTACAACATCCACTTTAAAAACAATACCATATAACTGATATCTAAGCATTTCCTTATATACGAAATTTGAATATTGAATTAATTTGTTATATGATGTTTTCAACAAGTGTGCAACATTAGTAGATAAATGTTTGCCTGCAAAATATATTATATCTTGAGTAATATTAGGTTGTGGCATTAATGGGTAGTATCTGTAACTATGTAATCCTTCCGGATCAGCTAGATTCAGAATACCAAGTGAGTCAATTTGTGTAACATAATGCTCTTGAATGTAGTAACACTTCCATTTATCTGGTTGCCTAGAGGATATTTTATATTCAATATAATTTCTCCCTTTTACCTTTTGGTAGTCTGAAATCCCCATATGATAAAAACGATAATTTTCCAATTCGTCTAATACATCTTTATGCAAAGAAATTTGATCTTCATAAAACCTCATGATTGCATCAATTGATTTATATCGCCTAGTTCCTGTTTTATGGAACAAATACGCCATATATGGAACAGACCAGATACAATCATTTATTTTATTATCGGAATTAATCTCTGTATAACTCGGATATTCTAATACCATGTATTTTTGTTGTGAAGAAGAAAGCACTCCATCCACATCATTTAAGGTAATTATATATAAATCTAAATACCAATACTCCGCAGCCTCAAATTGAACTGTATCCTCGTTCGAATAATCATTTAATATATAATATTTTTCCCCATTTTTATTAATGTTCATCAGTACCAATGCCTCCTAGCCGTAAATAGTTACTATAAATTGAGTGGACATCATCTTTTGATAGTGTTTCTTTTTTCTTATAACAGTTAACACAACCTCGCAAAAACAAATATCCGCAATCACGCAAAAGTAGCAGGCGTTTATAGGCTGTAGCTTTTTCCAATTCTGTCGCTGCAGAACGGATGAGAGCTTGTAAATAGTAGGATTCTTTTAGCACATGTACATCTAATGCATTTATGTATGAACATATAAGTTCTATTTTGGGATCAATAAAAGTATAATCATAATACAGTTCGTCAATATTTAAATCAGAAGTTATTAACCCCCTAGAAACATAATCTTTATAAATTGCCGTATGCGGCGTAACCCGAAGCTTTTTAGCAAATCTAGATATTGTACTTCTTAGCCCTGTTCTCTGAATGAAGTTAAGATTATCCTCCAACTCCTCAATTGTTGTATCAGCATCAAACATAATAAATCCGACATCAATTTCCATTCCATGGCTCTGGAGTTTAGCAATAATCGCTTCATTCATTAAAGCAGAAACACCTTTATTATAGCGCAATAATTGACTGTCAGAACCTGATTCTATTCCTATAAATATGTGTGTAATTCCCACATCATGCATATTCTGAAGACAAGAATCCAAAGAATTTCCAAGTTTATGTAGTGTTAGAACACTCGTACTCCCACCAAACGATATAGCTAGTTTACAGGCGGCAGTACATTTTTTTATTATAGAGCACAGAGCAGTAATATGTTCATAATTACCGATGAAGTCTTCATCAGTAAAAAAAATTCTATTGGCACCATGATCTATTAAATACTGAATCTCATCCTCAATTTTTTTATTTGTAAACGCTCGCCATGTTTCTCCACAAAACTTCCACGGCATAACACAGAATGAACACTTATTCCATGGACATCCTCGACTAGTTTCCATTCGAACTAACCCAGCATTCTCTATGACATCAGCTAACTTATGATGGTAAGGATACCGTTTTGTTCTCAAATTACAAACTGCTCTTTCAGAATGATAAATGCCTCTAAGTGGTTCATAATAGAAGCAGATATTAGGGATGTTTTTGTTAAAGATCAATAATTTAAACTGATCTACTGTCTGGGATATAGCTGCTGCACAAAGAAGATCATAAATATTCGTTTCACCTTCTCCAGTATTAAAAACTATTTCTGGATAAATAGTAGCAAGCTCATAACCTGCGCAAATCGCAAGAATACCGCCAACAATCACTATTTTTCCCGTGCACAAATTAAGTAACGTCTTCACTTCATAAAAAGAAGATATTTTTGTAGATAATAGGACAATATCATAATCATTTAATTTAACGGATTGTCTTTCAAAAAAATCTCTATATGCAATGGTCACATTCGACCTATTAAATAAATCTTGTGGAAAACACTGTAACAAAACGTCAATATTGATTGGCTCATTAATTTCATTTTGTGTGTATTCCATATTAATGAAAAGAAGTTGTTTCTTTTCTATTTCTACCATAACAACTGACTCCTCATTTGAATATCTTTATCTTGTATAACTTTAGTGAAAAGTTCACACAGCTTGACTGATGTTTGCACTAAAGTATCTATATCACCGTCTATAATATAAATTCTTTTTAAATAATCATTTGTATCACAGTATCCTTTTTCAGGGCAACTACGAGAACTAGGAAACACTTCTGTTTGAATTCTATCACAACGTATTAAATAGTTTTTCATGCGTTCAAGGCATCTGACAGCATACCAATAATCTGCCTTTTGAACCGCTTCAAAAAATCTAATCCTTTCAAATCCAAAAAGGGTTCCATAATCTATAAAATGTCGTCTCTCCAGTGTACTGACAAGAAAGCGATCATCATCTGCACAATTGATAGACTCTTGATATATTCCATCTGTATCTTTAATTACAATGTTTGTAGAACGTACACTCATTTCATTTATTCTACTTTTTGGTATTATGGATATATCATAATTAACATTGTCATAATCAATTGCTTTAAATAAATATCCCCAATTTTCTAGATAAAATGCCTCAGCTGCATATAATATACTAGGTATTTTTTCGAGAAAGATTCGAAATGAATTTTTAAAACATTCAAAATCATTATCAGAGATAACGCAAAACAAATCATAATCTGAATCTATCCTGTGTTGTCCTCTTGAACGGGAACCGCCAAGTGCAATGGCAATAATTTTATCACAATCCTCTAGCTTATTAATAACTTCATTATAACTCAAACTTATGCCTCCCGATATTTCCAAAACAGGTTGCTATTACAAAACTTGGAATATCCTGTCAATCCCTGTTTGAAAAAGTTTTCAAAATTCATTTCACAAGGTAATTGAATATCATTTTCTTTCACATTGCCCCAAGTTTGAGGAATCCCTGGCAAAGGAAGAGTACAATCATGTGTAACTAATACAGATGCCGTTAATATATTAAGTTCAAGCAAGCTATAGATTCTGTGCATTCCATCCCCAAGAAATAATGATTGATTACGTTCTTCAACGATAGGTGGCGCAACTAAATGACTGTTTCCATTATCATATTTAATAACATAAGGATAAAACAATGGAATGCCATATTGAATGCAGTTTAGAATGCCTTTTCTAGCGAAATTTAACCGTTCACTATATACATGTTTACAAAGTGGTATGATCTCTCTAATATCAATTTTTTCCATATGCCAGTTTGATGAAGCCTGAAACTGTCCCTGGAAAACACTAAGAAGCCTTATAATTTCTTTATCAGTACAGCGTCTAAAAGATGAAACGTCTTCCACTATTATATCCCTTCGCAATGCAATTATAAAATCAACCCAAACAAACCGTTTATATGATGGTTTAAAAAAACGCTAAGCTATTCTTTCACATAATTTTCTATCATATCTAATACTTTCACAAGTTTACCTCTACGAATATATAATTATAATAAACCTTCTGGTTGATAAATTCAATATGTTTCTGTGAAAATTTACAGAAAATTTAAAAATGTGAAGTGAAAAGTTAACTTCCACATCTAAGGGGTGCAAGTGGAAGTTAGTCTTTCCCCAACTTCCACTTGAAATCAAGTGGCACTTAGCCTTACACTTTCTTTATGGGCAGATGC
>CAJTER010000056.1 GCA_910575405.1 Clostridia bacterium
TATGTCTGTTTCTCATGTTTATTTTTATTCATTTCAGATAATATTCACTTTTCAATGTCCACTGCCAACTGTGCTGACTATAATCACTCAGGATTCCGAGAGATTATATTTCGTGAATGTTGCACAAATCTTGTGCTAAAAGTTTGTTACTATTTTTTCGCCTCCCTCCCGGCTATCCACGCAAAAAAGCCGCCCGTTTTTTCATGCCGGACGGCTTTCTGCGTAATGTGATAGCTCAAATAATATTTTTTTGTGGTTGCTGGCTCCGAAAAGCCTTGATATTACAGTGTTCCTATTAAAACTCATTCATACGCTTTCAGATGCTCAGGTTTTGCCCATTAGCGAATCATACAGGGGTAAAGTCAAGACGGTATTGTTAAAACACTGGAGGGAAGTCTGAGATGCGTACATCTGTTCTGTCAGAGCTTTTTTATCTGTTTGGAAATCTGTTCCGCATGTATTTGATCTATCAATTTTTAAAAGCCTTTTTTGTTGCTAAGGGTGAAAAAAACGTAATTGTTTTGCGTTATCTGCTGTTTGCTGCTTTTTTTGCAGGCAATAGTCTGGGGTTCCTTTATTTTCATATCAGCCCGGAAGCGGTGCTACTATCAAATCTGATCGGTGTTTTCCTTATCACCCTGTCCTATAATGGGAGCTGGAAATACCGAATTTATGCAACACTAATTATAGTGTCTCTTTGTGTCCTTTGTGAAGATTTAATTTACAAATTGGTGCTGCAGTTTCATCTTACATATATTAATGCTATTTCCGTAGCTGTTTCAGACTTATTACTCTTAATGATCGTGCTTATTTTTCAGACAATTTCGAGCCTATGGCAGGGGGAAGATATCAAAGGTTTTGAGTGGATGAGCATCATATTTGTACCAACTATCAGCATAATTTTATCGGTCGCTACTTTGGATAAATGTGCAGACGAAAGCGCAGCTACAATTGGTGGAATAGGAATCCTTTTATTAAACATTTTTGTCTTTTATATTTTTGACCATTTGGCAAAGCTATATCGAAAACAAGCTCAGTTGATGGCTTTGGATGCGCAAAACCAGGCCTATCAGAAACAATTGGATGTTTTGGGGCAAACGGAAGAACGAATTTCTGCTTTGCGGCACGATATGAATAATCACCTTACAATGATTCAGCATCTGGCAAGACAAGAGGACAAGCAGGAGTTGAAACAATATGTACACGAGATAAAACATTTTATTCAGCCAAAAGAGTATTTTGTCTCAACGGGGGATACTTTAGTAGATGGAATGCTTAATTTGAAATTAGATGAACTCATAACGGACTTGCAGGCGGAAGTCGAATGCGATGTGCAGCTGCAAACTCCGGGCGCAATGGATCGGATCGATATCAGTATTCTATTAGGAAACCTATTGGACAATGCAATTCAGGCTTTGAGCCGATGTGAGCTTCCGAGAAAACTGAAATTTACGATGGAGGAAAAGAGAGGATTGCTATATGTCCAAATTAAGAATAATCACCATGAGAAGATTCAAGAAAAAAATGGAAGTTTTTTAACAACTAAAGAGGATAGAAACAACCATGGCATGGGATTGAAAAATGTAAAACGGATTGCTGAAAAATATCAGGGGGAAATGGCAATTGATTATGATGAATCCTGGTTTTCCGTAGAAATTCTGCTTTTCCTTGACAATGCGCAATAAATAAAGATGAAAATTATATAATTAAAAAAGAGCTTTGTAAATCCTAATGGGTGCCAAAGTTTTTTGTGCGAAACAGTCGGAACGTCCGTATTTTTGACAAATGAAAAGGGCAATTATTACAAATCCCTTTCTTTTTAGGCAGGTTGGGTGCTACAATACGGCTAATAAAAATAGATAATGGAGTGATTTCTATCTGGGGAGAACATTTTGCCCGAGAGCAGATTCCAGATGTGCCGCTCAGCCGGTGTAAGCAGGTGGTAGCTGAGAATAATGTGCTGACCTTTGAGAATGGACAATATTACCGGTTTAAAGGAAGAGATGGGAAAGAGTATACCCTGCGCGAGGATTTCACCTTGGATGTTCCTTATGGGATTGACATCTATAATATGGAATACCCACCGCGAAAAGATCAAAAATAAAAAGAAAGGAGTCTTCGTATATGAATATTACAAATCTGCCTCATAATATGGCAAATACGCATGCAGTGGGCAACTCTGCAAACATACAAATGACAACCGATAGAGAGATGCAGAGGCTGTTTACTGTAGAAGAGCCGAATGCTGTATCGAAGCTGTCTAATGATCAGAAAAAGTACCTGCGAGAAAAATACAAGTTAGAAGATCTGGCTTTTAATTATGATAAGCCTGGAAATGAGGCAGCAATGAGAGACTACAACCCTGCGGGTAATGATTTTATGAAAGAGTTATGGCAGATGGGGCTTATCTCACAGAAAGAATATACATCATATTTGAGTCCGACTTTCTGGGCGATTAAACCTTTAAACTATAATTCTTTGCCAGAAAGTATGAAACAGGGTTTTTATGATGATCCCCTGGCATCCTATGAAATGGATAACGAATTATCGCGTACGTTGCGGCGAAATGTTTCAGGAGCAAATCTGTTAGATGCATTCCATACCTTGGAAATTCAGCAGAATCGAAAGGGACAGCTTTCATTGGGCACAGCAGGGAAGTCTTCTTTTTCTGAGGAAGCTAAAATGTATGGTCGGCTTGCTGATTTGGTAGAGAGTATATTTGCCGATTGACGGTCGAATCAGTAGCCTGCGAAGTGTTACCTACAAGACAAGGAGGATAAAATTAAATGATAGAAGGCATTCAGGCAGCAGTATCCGGAAGTGTCAGTATTCTTTCTCAAGAAAAAACGAATGAAAAAGCCGACGTATCAGTTGGAGCAAATACAAAGAACGCAAAGGATTCTATCACGATTTCCGCAGAGGGAAAAGCGTTTGATTGGAGAGTAAAAGGAAATCGTTTTGGCGCGTATACATCACTCTCTAAAGATCATAGAATTGAGGATGAAGTGCAATCCCTGTTTGAGGGGTATTATACAGGAAAAACACCAATAGAAGCCATTACACAGAAGTTTGATTCTGTTGTGCAGACAATTCGGGATTACGAAGAGCAAGAAGGCATTGCATCAAGGGATGATATGGAGCATTTTGCGAAACTTGTCTCCGATGTTCATCGTATATTTAAAATGTATTCCGTCTCGACAGCCGTGCTTGCAAATGATGCTGAAGGGCGAGAGCTGGCAAACCAGTATGGAACGCCCGGAAGGAAGAACTTTCTGTATTACAATTCCGATTACTATTTTCAGTCGGAAGAAATCAATCAGGCCTTCTTTCAGCGGGCAAATGAAATGCTGGAGGGCACCGGCTTTCCGTTAAACACAGAAAAACCGGCCTCAGTCAAAAGTGATATGTATGAGAACTTCAATACCTATTGGAAGGATTCTGCACTGTGCAGCTCCCGGATGGGCGATATGATCGACACGGATATGGAGCCGCCCCGAGGGTTTACCTTCTTCTATAAAGAAGATCGTTACACGGAATCGGAGCGGGATGCACTGATTGCACAGCATGGAGGAGATTACCCTCATCTCTTTGACGGCATTTTGAAAGTATCCTGCGGCAGCTGGAAGACGGAAGGAAATGTAACCTTGGGCTATGGGCCAAACGCCGCTTTAGGAAACAATGCGCTGGAGTTGCTGAACCGTTTTTCTGAGGCAAGCGACAGCCGGATTGCCCGCTTTTTAGGGAATATCAATATCCACCAGGTCTTTTATGGCACTGATTATTTATACCGTCTTGGCTGGATCGGATAGTATCTTTTCCAAAAAATATACGACAAGTTTACAAATTGCGAGGCGGTACAGCATGGTTTATCCTATTTTAGGGAAATGAATGCTGCTACTGCCTTTTGCTAGAACTAGGGCTGAAACCTATGATACCAGCACACAAAAAGAAAGGAGTCTTCGTATATGAATATTACAAATCTGCCTCATGATATGGCAAATACGCATGCAGTGGGCAGCTCTGCAAATACACAAATGACAACCGATAAAAAAGCTTCTGCTATAAAGCGGGAAGATAAATATATTCCGTCCGATCCTGCAGAAGCTGCACAGCAGCCAAAGTTAAGGAAGCTTACAGGCGCAGAAAAACAGGAATTAAAGGCAAAGTACAACCTTACAAATATGAGCTACGAAGAACGAACCAGCTTTTTGCAGGACTTAAATCGGGCAGGGGTGATCAGTGATGATGACCTGTGGGTCTTCAAATATGGCGCCGTTCCCCATGAAGGCCCGCTTGAGGCAACCATTACCGGCTATGTTTTACCAAAGGATGGTTCAGCCGACGCCAGGGCCTTTGGTATTAACAGCAATACAAACTGGCTGGAGAACTATACGAAGATCTATGATTCTTTAAAATCCCGTATAGAAAACATGAGTGGAGATAGCAGCCAAAGAGGGGCAGTTCGCCAATCCTACGAACAATATTCCAGATTGGTTGACATTATGAAGGAGCTGATGGAAGCGTAGAGCTTTGAGGATTGCGGAATAATCATTAGGCCAAGCTCAAAAATGAGCCTTGACACGAGCGCAAATCATTGCTATCATAAACATGGAGCTAATGACAGAATATTCGTGCTTTAGCTTTTGTAAATGACAGTATGCAGAAAGTTGAGAGACTTGTCAGAGACGCCAGATGGATGTGGCTGATAACAGATCAATGCTATTTTTAGTGTTGATCTTTTTTATTGCAGCGAGAAAGGAGGTATAGTTCGTTTTTGTTTTAAGTTGTTTTTCGTTGAAAGAGGAGGTTGAAATGAAAAAGTTAATGGCATGTTTTATATCCTTTGCACTAGTCGCCTGTTTGCTGCCCTGCACATCCATGGCAGCCAGCAGTAAGCTCACAGCACCAGCAAATGTGAAAGCAGCAGCCAGCGCAAAAGACGCGGTAAAGGTTTCCTGGTCAAAGGTCAAAGGGGCTTCAAACTATCAGATATACCGGGCAGCCGGAACAAAGTTTAAAAAGATCGGGACCACCAGGGGGAATTCTTTTGTCAGTAAAAAATTGAAGAAAAACAAGGTGTACAAATTTAAGGTGCGCGCAGTGAAGGGCAGGGAAAAGAGCGCCTTCAGCTATACCGTTTCCTCAAAGGCTCAGGTAAAGTCGGGGAAAACCAATGTCAAAAAAATCAAAATGAGTCAAACAAAATTGTCTCTGAAGGTCGGCGATGGGAAAACGCTCAAAGCATCCCTGTCTCCTTCAAAAATTATTTCCAGCAGGCTCACGTGGACTTCATCCAATCCATCCGTTGCAGCTGTAAGCAAAGGCAAAGTAACGGCTAAGTCCAAGGGAGTATGCACGATTTCCGCAAGAGCGCACAATGGCCTTACTGCAGCGTGTAAAGTAACGGTAACAGCCAAGAAACAGCCCATCTCCGCTGCCGCAAAGCACGGAACCTATATTGGACACGAAAAGAATGGCGTTCAGGAATTTTTAGGTATTTCCTATGCGGCTCCGATTGAACGCTGGAAGGCGCCGCAGGATCCGAATACCACATCAAAGGATGTGCTTGTATGTGATAAATGGGGACCGTCCTGCATCCAGATCGATGACCGCGTGGAGGTTGCATCCACATGGACACAGTCGGAAGACTGCCTGGATTTGAATATTTGGACAAAGGACATCCGTACAAAGAACAAGCCGGTCATGATCTTCTTCCACGGCGGAGGGAACTGGCGCGGAGGTACCTATGATCCCCTTTATCACGGAGATAATTTTACAAGAAACCTCTATAAAGGCGAGGATGTGTGTTTTGTGACTGTAAATTTCCGCTTAGGCATTTTTGGAAGCCTGAATCTTTCCGGGCTGGAGGGCTATACGGATGAATATAAGGATGCCATCAACCTGACTACGCTGGATGAAATTCAGGCCATGAAGTGGGTACATGAAAACATTGAGGCCTTTGGCGGAGACCCGGATAATGTCACGATTCTGGGGCAATCCGCAGGAAGCGGAGCAGTCAGCGCCTTCCTGTCGATGAAGGAAACCCACAAGTATTTTAAAAACGCCATATGTGAGAGCGGAAACATTTTTAACAGGGCCATCTCAATGGAACAATCAAAGAAAAATGCGCAAGCTGCCTTTGATATTATGAATGTGAACTCAATAGAGGAGCTGATGGGGCTGAGCGATCAGGAGATTCGCAAGAAGTATCAGTCGGATCTGCATAAAGCGCTGTTCAAGGGAAATGGAACCATGCAGAGAGTTAATGACGGCAGCCTGATTCCGCAAAACGGCTACAAAGAGCTTTTAAACGGAAGCGCATCGGATATCAATGTCCTTGTGCTCAACACAGATGGAGAAAAGGATTACAAAGCAACGGATTGGGATATTGAGCCATACAAATTCCCAGTGACAGATCCGGAAGTAGTTTTAAAGAATCTGCGGACCATCAAAAATGACCAGCAGGATAGCGGCACCTTTTGGTCTGTTCTTGACAATGAAGAAGTGCTAAGGGAATATAACGAGCAAGAGAAGGATGCGGTAAAGAGAGCCGCGGATCTCTATAATGATACGCAGTTCCGCATGACCAATATTTTTATGGCAGACGCACTTGCCGCAAACAACGAAAATACCTATATGTGCTACTGGACTTGGGCTCCGGATGCAGATGATGTAATTGCATTCAGCGGTGAGGATGCGGAAGTATCGCCATGGGGCAGAGCTATGCACTGTATAGAATTAACATTGGCATTTAACAATCCTTTAGGTTATACTGAGCTTGACGGCGATCCGGACAAGCTTCCGGCAAAGCTTCTCGAATCAGCGAGAGAAACCTGGTATACTTTTGCCAAAACAGGCGATCCCAACAACCAGACCATTGGAGGGATTTGGAAACCGTATCGCCCCGATTCACGGATGATGATGGTAGTCAATAAAGATGCCAGCTGGAGTTGTCAGCTGGATCCGAACGCAAGAGATACAGAAATCCTCAGCAAAGTGAAGCCATCCGCAGAGTAAACGATAACTGTTTGGGACAGGAGTTCATCCACGCTCCTGTCCGTTTTGTACTTGAGGCAGGGAAAATGGACCGAGCGAAAAAAAGATTATATTCGATATTTATTATAGTGGCAATCTGTATCCTGTGTGTGTTCCTCTTCTTTGCTGTGTTTTCACAGTATTTGAATAAGGTGAATTATACGAAAGAGATGGAATCCAAGATATACTTTGCCAACAAAAGCTATGCCAACCAGTTTAATGAGGTACTGGACAATCTGCAGACCCGCGTCAATGCTCTCGCAATTGGGATCGGCGAATTTGTCAGCTATCGGGACTACCGGGAAGGCACGAAAGATTTCTTTGCAGATAAAAAAAGAATTCATCGCATTGTGAAAAAAATCTTAAAAAAAGAGGCAGGCATCTCAAGCCTTTACGTGACCTTTCATCCAAAGCTGTTTCCAAACAGGCAGGAGGTGTGGTACATTCGGGACAATAATGGGCAGGTAACATGGGTAGATTCTGCTAAGATGGCAAAAACCTGGCTTCTGGAAAGCAATCCCAACACGACCTATTTTTACTCTGCTATTGAGAACGGTTCCTATTGGGGCGGGATGGAATGGGAAACGATTTTAAAGCGGTACTGTATTACTTACACCCACGCAATTACCGATCAAAATGGAACGGTAATTGGAATCGCCGGATCGGATATTAAAAGCACAAATATTACCCAAACCGTTGAAACCATGAAGCTGGACAGAGACTGCAGCTCCTATCTTTTTGACGCAAAAGGAGAGTGTATTGCAAAAAGTCAAAATGCGGTTACAGAGGGCGATGTGTTTGATAAAATCAAAGAACAGTCAATGGAAGGGCAAAAGGCTTCGGAGGTTTCTTATGCGGAAACAAAGCGCCACGGCAGACTGATTCTTTCTTCCTCACAGCTGATCAATGGCTGGCATTTGGTTTTTGCGGAGCCGGAGGATGCGGCGCTGGCTTCCTTCAATACAGCGGTGATATTGGTCTGTATTCTGGCAGTGATTGCCCTGCTGCTTCTCATACTGTTAAATGTATTTCTGTTCAGAAAATCCTTAAAGCCTATGATTGACAAGGTGGAAGATCAGGAAGCTTTTCTGATTATACAGTCGCGGCAGGCGCGAATTGGCGAAATGCTCGGTAACACCATCCATCAGATCAAGCAGCCCATCAACAGCGCTAATATCATTTTATCTAATATGCGAGATGATATTGGGCCAGATACGGCCGATGAAAAGACGCTGCTGAGCCATGTAGAGCAGTTGCAAAAAAGTATGGATGCCATTTGCCCCATTATCAGCGATTTCACGGAATTCTTAAAGCCAGATGATAAAAAATCTGCAATTCCCATTTATCGTGAGTTTGCCAGAGCCCAGTCCCTGATGGAGGCACAATTAAAATTGTCACAGATTTATCCGGCTGTATACATTCCAAAAGACCTCTTTAT
The DNA here is from genome assembly GCA_910575405.1 of Clostridia bacterium. Lineage (GTDB taxonomy): Bacteria > Bacillota > Clostridia > Peptostreptococcales > Anaerovoracaceae > Hominibacterium. Next base: position 8,474 of record CAJTER010000056.1, read on the forward strand.
CTGGGGCTTTCCTAATGAATTCAGCCAGTGCGTCCTCTCCCTGATGACCAATGCAGTTGAAGCCATGAATGAAAGCGGGGGAGAAAAACGAATGATTGCCACAGCGGCAGAATCGGGCGGAATCATGTATTTTTCACTTTTCAATATGGGAAGAAACATTCCTGAGCAGGTGGGCCATAATATATTTAAACCATACTTTACAACAAAGAAGGAGCGGGGCGGCTCCGGCGTAGGTCTTTATCTCGTGCACCAAATTGTGACCGAGCATTTTAAAGGCACCATTGACTATCACAATACAGCTCAAGGCGTGAAATTTAACATAAAAATTCCATCGTACCAGAGGAAAGGCGGTGAAGGGGATGGAGCTATTGGATCTGACGGTTCTGTATATTGAGGATGACGATATGACGCGGGAGTCTCTGACTTATTACTTAAAAAAGCGAGTCCGCAACATATATCCGGCAGCCACAGGTAAAGCAGCTTTACAAAGCTATGAAACATATAACCCAGATATTTTAATTGTCGATCTCCTCCTTCCGGATATCAGCGGGATCGAAGTGATAAAAACAATACGAAAAAGAAACGCCAGATGCAGGATCCTGGTCACAAGCTCTTTAGATGATACAGAGACGATTTTATCCTCCGTTGAAGCGGGAATTGACGATTATATTGTCAAGCCAATCGATCCGGCAGTTTTAATGAAAAAACTCAATGACATGACGAGAACATACGAACAGCTTACAGGAACCTCGGAGCAGGCCATCCTCGCTTCGGTAGATAAGGTAAACGTTGAAATGGCAATCCGAAACAGCTTTATCAAATTGCTCAAGCAAAGCTCCGGGCGCGGGCCAAGAGACGCAAATATTTCATGGCTTGGCGATAAACTGGTTATTGCGGCGTATGACACCCAGACTCCTATGGAAAAAACGCTTCGCAAGGACATCAAAAATGATGCCTTTATAAAACAATTCCGGGTATTATTTTATGAGTCGCTGCAGCGCGATATTCGTGAAATTATAGAATCCCATACAGCCATGAAATGCTGTCTCGACTCCATGAACATTGATATTCAAAGGCAGAATGATAAGCTGGTATATAAAATATTGCCAGATGGGTGAAAGTAGGGCGATCCGATTCCCATCCAACCCCGGGAGCACGCGCACAAGCAAAAAGACCGACCAGCATGGATCGATCTTTTTGCTTACATATTATTTATCATAATATCGAAATGGCTGTATCCTATTCTATTCATCGCAAGTGGAATCCGTAGCTTTATCAAACAGTGTCAAAACGGCCTCCTCAGGCTGCCGGTCAAGGAGCGTTACCACTACCGAGAAGAGAAGACCTGCGATAAACCCTGGGAACAATTCGTAGATGCCGGTGGACTCCGACAGGAACATGTACCAGAGAACATCGGTCAGAGATCCGCTGATAACTCCAGCCACAGCGCCTTTATAGGTAAACCTTCTCCAAAACAGAGACAGCAGTACCACCGGCCCAAAGGAAGAGCCAAAGCCTGCCCAGGCGTTTTCCACTAAATTCATGATAGCCTGCGCCCCTGCGCCTTTGCTGGAAGCAATAAAGAACGCGATGACCGCTACCAGCAGCACTACCAGCCGTCCAACCCAGAGAATCTCTTTTTCCCCTGCGTTTTTTCGCAGAAGGGGCTTGTAAATATCCGAAGTAAAGGAGCTGGACGCCACCAGCAGCTGAGAATCGGCCGTGGACATGGAAGCCGCCATGATGGCCGCCAGCAGGATGCCTGCTAAAAATCCCGGGAAGAGCATTCTGGCAAAGGTGATGAATACCATGCTCTGAGAACCGATCGTGAGCAACTGCTCGGCGATGAGCATTCTTCCAAAATAGGCGATTAAACAGGTTGCGCCAAGGGACAGGACAACCCAGATGATTGCCACTGTAGCGCTTCACCATGGACGGCTTTTCAATGGACATAAAGCGGACGATAATATGAGGCATTCCAAAGTATCCCAGCCCCCAGGCCAGACCGGAGAGGATTTCCTTCCAGGATGCGCTGAATACGCCTGCGCCAAAAGAGCATTCCACCTTTTGACCGCTTACGGCGTCCGTGTAAGAATAAACCGTATCCAAAGCAGATGTGTCCAGATTCTGCGTAGCCACGATAATCATAGGAACTGCCAGCAGCGCTGCAACCATCAGCAGGCCCTGGAAAAAGTCGGTCCAGCATACAGCCTTAAAGCCGCCAAAAAAGGTACAGATGAACATGGCCAGCGCAAATACCAGCATGGCGGTTCTCGTGTTCAGGGACGGGAAAATGGTTGTAAATACGGATGCCCCGGCTACGAACCCGGAGGCCACGTAAACGGTGAAGCATACAAAGAAAATAATGGCGCATATGATCTGCAGGGTGTGGCTTTTAGCCATAAACCGGTTGCTCAGGTACTGAGGCACTGTGATGGCGTCTCCCGCTGCCTTTGAAAATTTCCGCAGCCGCTTTGCTGAAAAAATCCAATTGGCTGCTGTTCCCAGGGCAAGGCCGATGCCGATCCACATCTGGCCAAATCCAAATGCCAGAATGCTTCCCGGAAGCCCCATCAAAAGCCAGGCCGACATATCCGAAGCCTGGGCCGACATTGCCGTAACCCAGGGTCCCATGGAGCGGCCGCCTAAAAAATATTCCTTCTCATTAGCCTTTTTCCTTCCTTTAAAGAAAAAGAAAAGACCAACGCCCACTAACATGACAAAATATAAAACAAATGCGAAAAGTTCTGCGTTCATGGTTCCTCCTTTGCAGTATTCCTTTTAAATTCCTAACGGTTCCCAGTTTACCATATTTAAAACCAGAACAAAATACAGAACCAAGTTTATATAATATACCGGATTTTCTGCATAAAGGATCCGGAAATCCCTTGAAATAAAAGGGGTTTTGCAGTAAACTATACTCTATACATACATAAATACGAATGTTCTGTTTTTTTGAAGGATGGACTTATGAAGAAGAAAACAAAAACCAGAAATACAAAGGGAAAAATCGTCTCAGCCGCCTGGAAGCTCTTTTACCAGCAGGGCTACGAGGATACAACCGTAGAGGAAATCGTGGAAGCCTCCGGCACTTCCAGAGGTTCTTTTTACCACTATTTCGATGGCAAAGATGCGCTGCTCACATCCCTGTCCTATCTGTTTGATGAAAAATACGATGAGCTGGTGGAAACCATGGATCCCAGCCTTTCTCCGGTGGAAAAGCTGACGGTTATGAACCAGGAGCTGTTTCTCATGATCGAAAATACCGTGTCCGTGGATCTGCTCAGCCGGCTCTTTGCCGCCCAATTGACCACAAGCGGGCAGCGGCATCTTCTCAGCCCCAACCGGACCTATTACAAGCTGCTGCGCCAGATCACGTTAGAAGGCCAGCAAAAGGGGATTTTCAGGGATGAATTGTCCATTAATGATATTACCCGGGCTTATGCCATGTTTGAACGGGGGATGATGTATGACTGGTGCATTTCCAGCG
>CAJTER010000057.1 GCA_910575405.1 Clostridia bacterium
ATACTTGTCCTTTTTTCGGTTTGGATGCTTTTCAAGCATTGTAATTTCCTCCAATCAATCTGAATTTTTTTGAAAATCCAGATTGACGGGCGGAGAACGGCATCCAATTCCAGAAACCGCCTTACGACGTGTTCTAACAAAAAACGACAAAAGAAAAACCGCAAAGGCTGTCACACCCTCACGGTTTATAGATATATTGGTTCTTATATGTGGAGATTTAACTTCTACTTCTTGGGTAGAAACCCCCCTTGCATTGACAAGGATTTTTTTAACAGGCTGTCCACCCATCCCCGATATGATATATGTAAATGAAAATTGCTATTTGCAGGCAATAAAAATCCCTCCAAACTAAAGCAGGTTTGGAAGGACTTTTATTTTTGGCATGGCAAAGCAGCCCACCAAACGCTGTTTTTTTTATTTGGCGGGCTTCCCCTTGCCTCTGGCACTATTTACAAAAAGTGCTTTTGACCTATATTTTCTTCTCTATATTTATCACTTTCTGCGTCCACTCATGGTAAAACGCTTCTTCATGTGACACCAACAGTACTGTCCCCTCAAATTCCTCCAGTGCGGTTTTCAACGATTCTTTGGCAAGCGCATCAAGGTGGTTTGTCGGCTCGTCCATGATAAGGAAATTGCACGGCTTCATCATAAGCAGGCACATTTTAACCTTTGCCTGTTCCCCTCCACTCAAAGTCCCGATTTCCTGCATGGCGTGTTTGCCTGAGATGCCGCAGCCTGCAAGACGCTTTCTCACGTCTTTTATCGTAAGCGATGGGTAAGCATCGGAAACAATCTGAATGGGCGTTTTTTCTATATCCGCCCATGCCAACTCCTGCTCAAAATACCCTATCTTTACCTGCTCCGAAAAACGGAAACTCCCGCTTAATGAGGGTATTTGACTGATAAGCGTTTTTAGCAGGGTGGATTTGCCGATGCCGTTAAATCCCGTCATAACAATTTTCTCTCCCCCTTTTATGGAAAAGCTGATGTCCGACAAAACAGGATAGTGGTAGCCAACATCCAGATGTTTTACTTTTAGATGCTCTGTCGTAGTCAGCGGGAGAGCTTCAAACCGAAAATGTGGCTTGATTTCTTTCTGTTCCAGAGCTTCCATCTTATCCATTCGGTCAAGCTGTTTCTGCCTGCCACGAGCCATTTTTGACTTTCTCCCTGCAATATTCCTGCGGATAAATTCTTCCGTCTTTTTGATGGTTTTCTGCTGTGCGGCATACTGTCTGATATAATCCTCACGGAGCAGTGCCTTTTTTCTCGTGAACTCTGAATAAGTGCCAAAATATTTTGTAATCTTCTCGTTGTCAATGTCGCATATCCTTGTGGATATTTTCTCTAAAAAGTCATAGTCATGCGATACTACCAGAAAAGCGTTTGGCAGGCTGGAAAGATATTCGGCAAGCCATGTAACATGTTCCTTGTCCAAGAAGTTTGTCGGCTCGTCCAAAAGCAAAATATCTGGCTTCTCAAGCAGTAATTTTGCCAGTATGACCTTTGCCCTCTGCCCGCCGCTCATCTGCTCAATCGGTCTATCTAACCCGACTACCGTCAAGCCCAGACCTGTTGCCACCTGTTCTATCTTTGTGTCAATCAAATAAAACTCCTTACGCTCCAATTCTTCCTGATACCTTGCCGCCGTGCTTAGCTTCGCCATATCCCCATCCGCAGACTGGCAGTACAACTCATTCATCCTGTTTTCTATCTCATACAGCCCAGAAAATGCGGATTGTAGGAACTCCCTCATTGCCACGCTTTTTTCAATTTGGGCGTATTGGTCGAGATACCCTATTTTTGTGTTCGGCTGCCATACTATCCTGCCAGAGTCGGGGATAAGCTGCTCTGTGCAAATCTTTATGAATGTGCTTTTTCCCGCCCCGTTCTGACCGACAATTCCGATATGCTCCCCTTTGTTCAATGTAAAATCTGCGTTTTTAAACAGATAATTTTCTCCAAAAGAATGTGTTAATCCCGTAACTTCTAATAAACTCATAATCATTGTCCTCTCTTTTTCCTGTCTGATTTTCCAAAATGGGCAAAAAAATAGCAGAAGCCAGATACTCTTGGTATCATGCCTTCTGCTATATCCGTTCCATCACAAACCGCTTTTAGGAAACAGTCCATATACAACAAAAGGCTACGGACAAAACACTGTCCATAGCCTGCTGCACACAAATTTGTACGGGAAAAGAAACAATATATGAAAAAGATATAAAATCCCTCTCATGTACTGCTGTATTTCCCGATGAAATCCTAACGTGTTATATTACGCTATACTCTGTACAATGTTTCATCGGATTTGATTGTACAGAGCTGATTTTCTTTTTAGGCGGAAGTTCGTTTGTGATGTAAAAGCTCATGAAACTATTCTCCTTTAAAATTAGTGCAAATAATTTTAGCATGAAAACCAGCAGTTTGTCAAATCCTATTTTTATGAAATTTTCAGTTTTTATCTCTCATAATAGGAAATTGTATATCTTATATAAGAGGTATTGCATAATTTAATTAGATGTTACGCTTGTATAAAAACAGAGCCAACAAACTATGGTTTCCCACACGTTCATTGGCTCTGCATCTATGTGTCTGGCTCTATCCTATATTCTTCTTTAACCGTATTCCCATTGAAAAATACGGCTCACTTAAATATTCTTCTTTGTCGATGCTGTATCCTCTTTTTTTATAAAAGGAAACCGCATGATGGTTATTTTTAAACGCCCATATCACAATTTCTTTATACCCCTGTTCCTCCGCCTCTTGCTCGGCAAAATCCATCAGCATTTTCCCAATTCCTTTCCCTTGAAATTGGGAAGCAACATAAATACGCCAGATTTCAAATGCCCCTGCCATATCCGCATCTGCCGTACCTCCAAAAGACAACATTGCCGACACTCGGTTTTCTTCCTCCCACACATACTCTGACAGTCTGCGAGCGACAAAATCTGTCTTTAATTGGCGTGTCCTTGCTGCACATCCATCTGAATTTAGCAGCAGCGGATTGACATATCCAGAATAAACATTTTTCCAGTTCTCATTTACAATGCCACATACCGTATCAAAGTCCTTTTCTCCTAATGGTCGTATCATTTCTTTCTCCTAAATATCGTTTTTTCATTCATTCCCAACCACTGTCACATGCAGATTTTTCACTTCTATCAATCTTTCCTGCCTGCATTTCGGGCAGTAGAGAGGATAATTTATCAGAATAGTATCCTCCCTAATTCTGCTGCGGGTTTTACTCCCGCAGACAGGGCATAATATCCATTCTGTCTGTTTCAATTTCCTGCCTGCCTTTCTTTCAAAAATAATTGTACTGTTTCCGATGCCTGCATAGCAAATATACCGTCAGCATAAGCGTGAAAAGCTCCGCAAACGGTACTGCAAGCCATACGCCCGTTACCTCTAAAAATCTCGGCAATACCAAAAGGGACACCGTAATAAATCCAAACGTCCGCAGGAAAGATATGGTTGCCGATGCCTTTCCATTCGATAACGCCGTAAATAAAGCGGATGAAAAAATATTGCATCCAGAGAACAGAAAGCTGAATGAAAAAATGCTAAATCCATTCTTTGTAATCTCAAAAACATTCCTGTTGTTCTCCGCAAATACCTTTGCAATGCTTTCTCCACCAAGCAGGGAAAATAAAAATACAAATATGGAAATCCCCGCTATAAAGCTGAAACAAATACGGACGGTCTTTTTTAGCTGTTTTACATTCTCGCTCCCATAGTTATAGCTTACGACGGGGGCTGTTCCCATAGAAAAGCCAATATAAAGCGTTGTTAAGAGGAACTGCGAATAGATGAGTACCGTAATCGCCGCCACGCCGTCCTCGCCTAACAGCTTCATCATCGTTATATTAAACAAAAATGTCGTTACGGCAGTCGAACACTGGCTTACCAGTTCCGACACACCGTTGGAGCAGCTTTTCAGCAGAACAGATGCGTCCATGTCAGGCTTACAAAAGTGCAGCTCACTTCCTTTCATCAGAAAAAATATTGTACCGATAATTGTCGGTATCATATATCCGATGCCTGTCCCAATAGCAGCTCCCTTGATTCCCATTTGCAGCAAAACGATAAAGACATAATCAAAAACAATATTGGCAATCCCCGCCAGAACAGCAAGCACTAAGCCTAATGTCGGTTTCCCCGCCGTCACAAACAGATTCTGATACAGCACCTGCATCATGTTAAAGGCGGCGAAAATGAGCTGTATCGTCAGATAAACCCTGCAATATGGGAACAATATTTCACTTGCCCCCAATCCCCAGATGATTTCATCCAAAAAGAAAAGCCCTGCCGCTGTAATCAGCAGACCGATAACCGCCCCTGCTACGACAATCAACGTGAAATTACTTCGGGCTTCCTCTGTGTTTCCATTCCCCATTTTCTTCGCAACAACCGCACTTCCTCCTGTCGCAAGCATCGTCCCCAGACCGACAATCAGATTGATGACGGGGCAGACGATATTGATGGACGACAAAGCGTTTGTGTCTACAAACCGTGCGACGAAAATCGTGTCTACAATGGTGTATAATCCCATAAACAGCATCATCACCATGCTTGGGAAAGCAAATCTGATAAGGGATAGGGCGTTAAAGCTCTCTGCCAACGGGTTTTTCTGTGTTTCAGTCATTCCTTGTTTCTCCTTTCCTGCCCGTGTTTTCGGGCATAGAGGTATACCCTTGTGGTATTTCCCCCTTATTGCCGAATGGCATAAAGGTATCCCCGAAGGGGGTTTCCTCCTTGTTTTTCGGTGGAAGCACGAAACGCTGCGTCGGATAGCCATATTCCACAAGCAGTTCCCGTTCTGCAAATCCAAGACGGCGGTATTCTTCCCGCCAGCCCGTATCTGCCTTATCGCCTGCACGGTATGTCGTCAACGTAATCTCTTTTCCATAGAGCAGCTCGTCTGCCAGCTTATCAAGGAACAGCTTTGTAATGCCGAGATGCCGATACTGCGGATGGACAGCCAGAAAGTCTATGCTGCCTGTGTCGGGCGAAAATCCCATCACGCCAATAGCCATATCGTCATCCCGTAAAATCAATGCCTTTTTATCCGCAATATACTGATGCAGGTTTGTGGTGTAATCTCCCTTATCCAGACATGGATAGCCGTCAATCGTGAGGCTTACCAGTTCCATCCAGTCATCCGCATCTTCGGGCGTGGCAAATTTAATATTGTCTTTTGTCAAATCCATTTTTACAAGCTCCTCCTTCAGATAAATTTCTAGCTGTAACGGGTAGAAGTTTTCCGTTTCCCGAAATTCCGCAGGGGAAGTCTTATACATCGCCTTAAAAATATCCGTAAATGCCTGCTGGCTTTCATACCCGCTCATAAGGGCAATCTCGATAATCGGTTTTGCAGAAAACACCAGAAGTTTTGCCGCTTCTGTAAGCTGCCGCCGTTTTGCGTAGTCGTGGATAGTCAAGCCGACGGTCTTTGTAAAAATCCGATGCAAATGGTATTTGGAATAGTGCAATGCCGATGCCACCATATCTAAATCCATCTTTTCATGCAGATGTTCTTCGATATAGCGGATAGCCTGTGAAACAATGCGTACTGTCTGACCTTGCATTTTGCGACCTCCTTTCCTTTTTCCCGCACTTTTAAGCATTATGATATGCCTGTACGGTATTCCAATAAAATATTGTAGCACAAGGAGTTTTTTATCTTTTCATCATTCTTGCTATGTTTTTAAATCACTAAATGATAATACCCCCACTTTCCAGTCAACGTATTCTAAATCAACTATACTGATACCGTTTCCTCACATTCAATGATTTTACTTGAATATCTATTTTCCATGAATAAAATGAAAGTCACAACAATTAGCACCTCCCCCTATTGTTCCCATGCGTTCAAATCTAATCTTAGGTTCATATCCCGAAAAAGCAATTATATCACTTTGGCAGAAAACCGTACAAAGTTCTGGGCAGGAATATTTCTCACACATATCTTTGTAAAGGCAACGGACTATATCAAAATGAATTTCTCTATTATCATGTCTTTTCCATTCTACCGTAAACCCCTCTGTTGGGTACTTTTTGCTCATATGCGATTTGGCAAACATTTTAAATAAACCATATGTAAATGGCATTTTTGTAAATTTAGCATTTTCTTCCGCTAAGCTGTGTGCATTGTGCTGTATTTCCTTATAGGCAATCATAAATGCTTGTTCTTTGGTAAAACCCTGTTCAACAAGAGTTAAATATATTCCCATGATTGGCAACAATCTTTTGAAAATATGCTGATTTATTTCGTCATTCTTAGATTTTGCTTCCCTCTCGCATAGATTCGTATATTTTTCACACATTAAAATATAAAGCTGTTTACCTTGTTCATTTCCATATTCCTCAGTTAAATCATCGTATAGAAAACTGAAATCTGTTTCTTTATAGTCCATAATCTTATCTCCATTTCATGCAATCATTCTGTTTTTTCCATTTAACCGCTATCTTTAGGACAGCAGATTATGGACAGCCTTGTAAGTAAGAGGAATATACATACAAAGTAAAGACAGCCGTTCCCACAATCCCTCATATTTCAACATGGTATTTTGAAACTGCTCTTTATCTCCCATGATAAAACAGACAAAGAAAATTAATGCCAAGATAAAAGAAATAACACATATAATGCCAAAAATGACATTGTTCTGCTTAAATGCTAAAATCCCATTTAACAATGGGAAAAACAATAATGCCATAAATCCGATTGCCGCACTTATTCCATGTACTTTTGAAGCCGCAGTAACAATGTCTTTGTTTTCATTCACATGGAATATTCCCGAAACCAATCCTGCTCCGACAGCAAATGTCCCTAGTGAAAACAACAGTAAAACCGATAAGATTGGAAAGTCTTTTTTCGTAATAAAAAAATATGCAACCGCTGCAAATGCCAGAAAACATCCAAGCCATATTAACCATGTATTATAAATAACACGAACGGGGCTTTGCAGACTTCCCAACGCACTCATTGCCATTGTTTTACTATTGTACCCATCATAATACCGACACAATATCCACGGAAGAAAAAACTCGCCAACAACTGTAAAGAGCATAACTGAATGAAATATCTTACTGGTTATTATATTTCCCATTTTCCAATCTCCCCTAATATCTCTTAATTTCTCCATGAAAATTATGTGCTTTTTCAAGCAGTGGTCCTTTTGCTCCCATTGTAAAGGCAATATCACTGCTGCGGATTGACAACAATTCCATTCCAGACTGTAATTCTAAAACGTCCAACGTATCTTGCGGCAATTTAACAGCTCCGTCCTTATCAATGTTAATCCACGCATATTTACGCCCTTTATATCGGGTAAACTCACCCTCGGAAAGCTGGCAGTCCCTTAACGCAGGGCATTCTTCCAATATATGGCTGAGTTTTGAATTTGACAGCAGCGGATATGTCGTCACGCAAAAGCCGCCTGTTATTTTGCTTCCCGTAAAAATTATCACTTTTCCATCCCGCAGTGCATCATATTCCAACAATGCCTGTGGCGGGATGTGTATTGTTAAATCGGGGTTTATAACGGAAAGACCAAATACAAATTTACCCCCTTTATTGAGCTGCGGCATAAAAAACCTCCTTTTCCAGTATTCCTTTTTCTACATTGATATGTTATAATAGTAGTGTTCATAAAAACTACTTTATATATAAAGTACTATAAATACAATCCAATGTCAAGGAGGAAAAAATATGTTGTCCAAACCTGCCACAATGCTTTTAGGTTTCATATACGAAAAACCACTTAACGCATACGAGATAATAAAACTCTTAAACTACATGAATGTGAAATGGTGGTTTAATATCGCTGATTCAACGGTATATTCGACATTAAAAACCCTTGAGAAAAAGGAATTTATATCTGGCACTACCGAGAAAGTCGGAAATATGCCAGACCGCACCGTTTACAAACTTTCTGATAAGGGGAAAAGCGAATTTATAAACACTTTAAAAGCATCAATCCTGCAATTCAACTATGATACAAACATCTTTTCTATTGCCGCTTTTTTTCTAAGTACATTTACCCCTGATGAACAGCAGGAACTTTTGCAGGAGCGGCTTAATATTTTGCAAAAGTACCGTGCAGGGATTGATAAACAAATCAATCCGTTATGGGAAAATGAAGTTTCTTCTGCCCATTCTGCAAATGTAAAAAGAATGATTGACCTTGTAGATGCTGAAATAACAGGAACAAACCGTTTACTTGAAAGCTGCAACGCCAACATATAACCCAAGTCCATGAAATGGATAACAGACTGTGAGGAAAACCTATGACTACAAACAATATCCGCTATTTATATAATGCAGAAACAGGCATTGAGCTGATTTTCTGTAAGGATTCAACCATATCTTACCATTACATAATCACGTTTCCGTACTGACAATCGGCATCATACTGGACGGCTCCGTAGTCCTTACAACAAATAAAGAAGCAAGGACTTATAAGCAAAACGAAACATTTGCAATATTTCCATATGAGCCGCATAGCATTTCGGCACATGACAGCTATTCCCTGCTTACCCTGTGCATTGATAAGAATGCTGTAAACAACGTAGATATTACCACCATACAAAAACATATTGGATTTCTTCTGATGCAGGCTCTGAATATGGGAAAAATTAGTCACTATCAGATATTACAGCTATTAAACTGTCTGGATGAAACCTCGGATTCTTCTAACTGGCAGCTAAAAAACCATACCCCCTATATCCACGACTTAAAAAAACAGTTGGAATTATACCCAGAATGTAAACTTACTGTCGAGGAAATGGCACAAAACGCTTTTATCAGCAAATACCACTTTATCAGAAGCTTCAAGGCAGAGGTAGGGCTTACACCGCACCAGTTCCAAATCCAGAACCGCATCCGCAAGGCGCAACGCCTAATCCATGAAACTGATACAATAACCGAAGTAGCTTTGACCACGGGTTTCTGCGACCAAAGCCACTTCATAAAGCAATTTGAAAAATATGTAGGCTTGCCGCCTTTAACTTATAAATATTCTTCTGGAATTATCCCCCAAAATACCCCTATACCCTCTGGGGCACTCGTGCCATTCAGCGATACGAAAGAGATATAAGCAGATAGAGCTATTAGCAGAGGGCGGGCATAAACTTTGCGAACAGGCAAAGCCCGTCATCCCCTGCAATCACTTCATGCGGTACGCCTATGGGAAATATGGATATTACGCCCGTTTCATAAGGCAATTCCACACCGTCATTAACGCACACGCCCGTGCCAGAGATTACTTCATGCGTTTCCAGTTGTTTCTCGTGGATATGGCTGCCAATCTTTTTATTAGGGGCTATCCTCACAAGATGGTAACTAAATTGTCCGTCTGTCCTTTCGGATGTGATAATGTGCTTCAGCTCCACACCCTCAAAAGCAGGATGTTTCGACCACGGGATAGCATCAAATGTAACTGTGGCATCTTTTAACAGCAGCTTTCCTCCCTCGTTGAATTTTTCAAACAGATTTTTGTAATTCATTTCCAACACTTCCTTTCAATTTTTTGACAATTCTCTTGCCTGCTTACATCATACCAACAGGCTTATTATTTGAATTGTAAAAAATTGCGGAATACAAAAACAGAGTCGATGTATTGTGATTTCAAACTATCTCACAAATTCATCGGCTCTGCGTCTTTGCGTCTGGCTCTCTGATGACTGTTATTTTTAAATTTTTCGCTTCAATCAATGTTTCCTGCTTACATTTCGGGCAGTACAACGGATAATTTATCAATACCGTATCTTCCCTAATCCTGTCACGGGTCTTATTAGAACAAATCGGGCAGCGCACCCATTCTCTTGCTATCATCAGAACATTACCTCCCTCTGTGCTTTGCTTTTTTCTTTTCCTGCCGCAGAGCGAATTGCTGCTCTTTCTCTGCTTCTTTCTGTTCTCTGGACTTCACTTTCCGTTCCAGTTTCCCCTGCTCATGTTGGAGCTTTAAGGCTTGTTGGGCTTTCGTTCCAATGCCCTTGTTTTCCAACTGGCTGTTGATTTCCCTCTGCATACGCTTGGGATTAATTTTTCGTTTTTCGATTTTTTCTGTTTTAACTGGCGGGCTGAATTTTAGCTTATGCCAGTTTTTGAGCAGAAAATCATACACTTCATAATCTTTCGGCTCTGCGCCGAACGTAATCTTACAAACCTCATATTTGTCACCGTCTATACGCTCAAACAATCCAATCCAAAAGGGATTTTCAAACAGAATTGTCAAGCTGCTTTTCATTGCCATACCATCAACTCCCTTTAAACTGGCTTTCAAATTTATCAAGCCATTCTAACAGGGATTGGTATAACAAACGCTGCTGTTCAAAAATCGCTTTCCCTCCTAACGGAATATCTGGATAGCTGGCGTCATATTCATCAATGGACTTTGCTGAAGCCGTAAAATTGTCCCGCAGCTTCTTTATCAAATCCAGTGCTTTTTCCCTGTCCATTTTGTTTAAGTTTGTAATGACAACATTGAAGTCAAACAGCAATGGGACTTTCTGGCTTGCGTAAGTTTCCATAAGCTGCCCAAAATACGCCCGTCCCTTATCCGTGATGGAATAAACCGCTTTATCAGCGAATTTATCCCCTTTCACAATACTGCTCTCTAAATAGCCCTGCTCATTCATTTGAAGCACTTTCCGATAAATGGACGGGACGCTAATCTTTGTCCATCTTGAAAGATGATGGTATTCAACATCTTTCTGGATGTCGTATGCACTCTGCGGTTTCTCCATAACAATTCCGAGAATTACCAAATCTATGGATGACATATTCTCACCTCCGTTTTTACTATCATCAATATTACTATTGATGATAGTAAAAGTCAAGAGATATTTCCTTTTTAGCTATCATCCATTCTATTACGCCTATTCCAGTTGTTCCAAGCAGCCTGCTTGTATCGCTCTAATATTCAAAGCAATCTTTTCTTCCGACCAGTCCCACCATCTCATTTTAAGCAACTGTTCTATTTTTTCATCTGAAAAACGTCTTTTTATTGGTTTTGCAGGGACGCCACCCACAATAGTATAAGGCGGCACATCTTTCGTGACAACCGCACGAGTTCCAATAACTGCTCCATCTCCAACCGTCACGCCTGCTAAAATAACCGCTTCATACCCAATCCATACATCATTCCCGATGTTTATATCCCCTTTATTATCCCATGCTTCTGTGACACTCTTTTTCTCAAGCCCCCATTCTTCAAAAAACAACGGAAACGGATAGGTGGATAAGGACGCCATCGTATGGTTTGCGCTGTTGAAAAGAAATTTTGCCCCGCAAGCAATAGAACAGAATTTTCCTATCTTGAGCTTATCGTGATTGATTGGATAATGGTACAGTACATTATTCCTCTCAAATTCCGCAGGGTCACTTACAAAATCGTTATACATCGTATAATCGCCAATCTCAATATTTGGATTAGTAACCACGTTTTTTAAATAGATAGTCTGTGTATCCCCTGTCCTCGGAAATATTTTTTGCAAATCTGCCATCTTGTTATCCTCCTGTCAACACATAATACACCGTAATTTTATCCTTGTATTATAATCTCGTAGCTATAACGTACTCATTTGTACTTGATGCTATACTGTTTGAGATACTGTGGATTGGTTCGTTTCTCCTACCACTTGATGGTTAACGAAAGGCTCCAACCACAGCTCTCTGCATCATTGTTG
>CAJTER010000058.1 GCA_910575405.1 Clostridia bacterium
CAACAATGATGCAGAGAGCTGTGGTTGGAGCCTTTCGTTAACCATCAAGTGGTAGGAGAAACGAACCAATCCACAGTATCTCAAACAGTATAGCATCAAGTACAAATGAGTACGTTATAGCTACGAGATTATAATACAAGGAGATACGGACTATGAATCTTGAAAAACTTGAATTTGAAAAGCTTATAGAGCAAATCTCCACTCTTTACAGAGAGAAGAAATATTCACAGCTTAAAAGCATTTTAGCAGACATTAATCCAACTGATATTGCTGTTCTTTTTGATGAATTTCCAAATGAACAGAGGATTTTGCTCTTCCGTCTTCTTCCTAAAGAAGAGGCGGCTGAAACATTCGTTGAGCTTGACGGTGAAACGCAGGAGGCTCTCATCCATGCTTTTTCAGATACAGAGCTTCGTGAGGTTATTGACGAGCTTTACCTTGATGATACAGTTGATATTATTGAGGAAATGCCTGCAACAATTGTAAAAAGAATACTCAGAAATACTGATGCACAGACACGAAAATCAATTAACACTCTTTTAAAGTATCCTGAGGACAGCGCAGGCTCAATTATGACCCCTGAGTTTGTTGATCTGAAAAAGGATAACACTGTTGAGGATGCCTTTAAAAGAATAAGACGTACAGGTGTTGATAAGGAAACAATTTATACTTGTTACGTTACTGACAGCTCAAGGCATCTTATTGGTGTAACTACAGTAAAGGAACTTTTGTTACACGATTATGACGATAAGATTGAAGAGTTTATGGAAACAAATATAATTTTTGTAAACACGCATGATGATAAAGAAATAGCGGCAAATTTCCTTGATAAGTATAACTTCCTTGCTCTTCCTGTTGTGGATATGGAAAACAGGCTTGTGGGTATCATTACAGTCGATGATGCTATTGACGTATTGCAGGAAGAGAATACTGAGGATATCCAGAAGATGCACGCTATTCTGCCTAACGAGAAACCTTATCTCAAAACAGGCATTTTTGAAACATGGAAATCCAGAATTACGTGGCTTTTGTTTCTTATGATAAGTGCAACATTTACGAGTATGATTTTAAATGCTTTTGAGGACAAGCTTTCGGCACTGATTGTACTGACCTCGTTTGTACCTATGCTTACGGGAACAAGCGGTAATTCGGGAGGTCAGGCGAGTGCCGTTATTATCCGTGCTCTTTCACTTAAAGAAATAAATTTTAAAGATATTTTTAAAGTGATATGGAAGGAATTCAGAGTAGGTGTTCTGTGCGGAATTACACTTGCCACTGTCAATTTTGTTAAAATATGGTTTGTTGACAGAATATTGCTCGGTATGAGTGCTATTACTATTCAGGTTGATCTTGTAATCAGTCTGACACTTATAATCGAAATTATATTTGCCAAAATGGTTGGATGCGTATTTCCTATTCTTGCAGAAAAAATGAAGCTTGACCCGGCTGTAATATCATCTCCGTTTATTACGACGGTTATGGATGCGCTTTCACTTTTAATTTATTTCTGGCTGGCGACAATGATACTTCATATATAAAAAAGCAGTTTTTCAAACCTGTTTTTTTATAGTGGTGCGCCTAGCGGCGCACGTTTCTAACCAATGAAAGTCTGGAATCCGCCCGGTAGTGGGAAGGATATAGCCGAAGGCAAGGGTGTCCATCGTGAAGTTGAATCTGAAGGAAGCCGGATTTCGAGGAAAGTACTAACCCGGAGAGCAAACCTCTGGTCTGACGAACAGAAATCACATAGAAAGAATTTCAGTTCATGTGTGGAAACTATATCATGTTGACTATATCAAAGGGTTGCGGCAATATGGTTGATGAGCAAATGAGGAATGGCGCAATCTTTGAAAACAGGATCGATAGTGGTGTTTTGAGGAGGCTAAGTTATGATCAACATAATACCAGATGAGAATGATATGATTGCCTTGATTGGACAATCTTTATATGACGTATGGCAGAGGCTATGCGCTGCGATTGACGAGAAATACGATATGGATCGCATATGGAACAGCGGTGGCAAGTCCTAGAACTATGAATACAAATATCGCAGAGGCGGAAAAACACTTTGCGCCCTATATGCAAGGGAAAACTGTATGGGCTTTATGGTAATCTTAGGCAAAGATGAACGAGCCAAATTTGAAGCGATAAGGGATACTCTTTCTAATGCTGTTTGTAAGCAGTATGATGAGGCGAAAACCTATCATGACGGGAAATGGGTTATGTTTGAACCGACTAATACGGCTGATTTTGATGATTACATGAAATTGTTGGCTATCAAAAGAAAACCGAACCGAAAATGACAAATTTCCGTTTTGTTGAGCCACGAAAATATATCTATAAGTGAGGAATTATCATTATGAAATATACATGTACTGTGATTTCGGTGGTGGACATCAGTGCCGCAAGAAATTTTTATGAGGATTTGTTTGGATTAGAGGTGTTCCAGGATTATGGCAGAAACATTGCTTTTACCTGCGGCCTGGCATTGCAGCAGGATTTTGACTGGCTTGTAGATCTGCCAAAAGAAAAGATATTAAAGAAATCCAACAATGCGGAAATCGTCTTTGAGGAACAGGACTTTGACGGTTTTTTGAACAAGTTGAAAGAATACCCGGATATTGAATATCTGGGAGAAGTGATCGATCATAGCTGGGGCCAGCGGGTGATTCGCTTTTACGATTTGGACGGACATATCATTGAGGTTGGCGAGGATATGAAAATGGTTATAAAGCGTTTTCTTGCTAACGGTATGACAATGGAAGAAGTTTCTGTGAAAATGGACGCTTCCGTGGAGGATTTGACAAAACTTCTGAATAGTTAATGTACTGTGGACGGATAAACTAACCGGAATTTTATAGAAAGGAGCGATAAAATGCAATCAAAAAAAATAACCAAAGGATTACTTATTGTATATCTGTTAGCATTAACATGGATTATAATATTTAAACTACAATTTTCTTTTAAAGATATAGATCACTTGAGAAGTGTGAATCTAATTCCTTTCCGAGGTTCTGTTATCGTCAACGGAACAATAAGTTTTGGTGAGATATATAATGATTTTGCTTTTATTCCTTTCGGAATTTTGTTATGTGCATTGCAACAAGAGAAGCCTTTCCTTAAAAAGTTTATTCCAATATTTCTGACAAGTTTGTTTTTTGAAACCGTACAATTTGTTTTTGCTATTGGGGCAAGTGATATTACTGACCTTTTAGCAAACACTTTGGGCGGAGTAATAGGCATGGGAGTCTTCTTCATTCTATCGAAAATATTTAAGGCAAAAGTAAATAAAGTTGTAAACATTTTTTCTTTAATAGGGGCTATCATTTTAGTGATGTTTATATGGCTTCTGCTTTTGTCAAATTGAAAAACGATTCGGAGTTGTGGAGGTATAATAATGGAATACAAAGTGGGTGATAAAAAACTTAATGCTTCAACTTTTCTCTCCTTTGTTAATCAAGTATGGCAAGGCGATTATGACATCGAAAGAACAAAGGAGGCATTATCTAAAACGCTGAATATAACCGCCTATGATGACAAAGTGCTGATAGGGTGTTTGCGTATTCTTTCAGATGGTTATTATTTTGGAACAATTACAGAGTTGCTTGTTCTTCCAGAATATCAAAAACAAGGAGTAGGAAGTAGACTTCTTCAACTTGCAAAGGATAATACGCCTACTATGTTATATTTTGGTTCACAACCGGGAGTAGAGGGATTTTATGAAAAGAATGGCTGTCAGAAGGGTCTGCAATCCTACACAATAGAAAAGAAAAGACAATAGCTAAATTCCAGCTTGTCGAGACTTTGAACAGATCCGAAAAATATAATTTGAAGGGAGAAAGATTTAATGAAAGAATTTAGTCAAGAAGCAGAACTGGTCATGATTGAGCGTTTCGGGAAAGACACAATTATCGCCTTGGCAACAACAGAAAACGGGATGCCTTATGTACGATATGTAAATGCTTATTACGAAAATGGAGCATTTTATATCATTACCCATGCGCTTTCAAATAAAATGCAACACATAAAGGATAACCCTGTTGTTGCAATCGCCGGTGAGTGGTTTACAGCCCATGGGAAAGGCGTTAGCTTAGGATATTTCGGGAAAACGGAAAATTGTCTGATTGCTGACAAATTGAAAAAGGTCTTTGCTGAATGGATCGATAACGGCCATACTGATTTTGACGATGAAAATACGATTATATTATGTATTCAATTAACAGAAGGAATTCTTTTCTCACATGGGACAAGGTATGATATAGACTTCTTTGGTAACTGATTGCGGCCTGCAAAAGCTATGCCTGCTATTGTGATTGAGAAGGGAAAATGTGAATCAATCAGTATGCTGGACTTGGAATAAAAAAATTCTTTGATCTGGAATACAAATTTTGAGCCGAGGGAGGTGCCAAATATGAGAAATTTTTCTATGCCGGAGCACATATCACCGACTTTAGAATTGGATGAACTTATGAGACTGAAACGCAGTTTGGAAACGACAGTTTCAAAAGAGTCATCAGATAGTGTAATGTTTGAATTGCCGTTAACACCAAATTCAACACCTGCAGAACGCGCGGAATGGGTGGAAAAGCTATCGTCTCTTCTGGAAAACAGGTTTGATGGAAATATCGTCAAAGAAATTCGTCAGAATTGTTATTGTAATGAAAATGGAAGATTGGAAGATACGGCTAAGGAACTGAAACGGTTATATAAATCCCT
Organism: Clostridia bacterium; assembly: GCA_910575405.1. Lineage (GTDB taxonomy): Bacteria > Bacillota > Clostridia > Peptostreptococcales > Anaerovoracaceae > Hominibacterium. Next base: position 4,717 of record CAJTER010000058.1, read on the forward strand.
TAATAAAGATTTGCACCGCTTTGTATCTGCATTAAATAAAAATGGTGCCGGCTGGTATATAGAAGAAAATCAGTTATATACGAAAATGTTTACTTGTGAGTGTCCGATGTTAGAGGAGGCGGCTCTTTCACAATCCCTAACTTGGTGCCACTGTACTGCAGGATATAATAAGAAACTTTTTGAACTTGTTTTTGAGACTCCCGTGGATGTGGAAATATTGCAAAGCATACGACAGGGATTTGATTACTGTCTGCTGAGAGTCACGTTTAGCAAAGATTAGGATTTATCTTACATTAGGAGATGCCATGAAAGGATTTAACCGACCAAATCAATTATTTTCCCTCTGCGGTTTGAATTGCGGGCTTTGCCCCATGTTCTTGAATAAAAACTGTCCTGGCTGCGGCGGCGGTGAAGGAAATCAGTCGTGCAAAATCGCAAGGTGCAGCATGAAACATGACAGTGTTGAATACTGCTTCCAATGCAGTGAATACCCTTGCGGAAAATACGATCATATTGACGACTTTGATTCCTTTATAACACACCGAAGCCGAAGATCCGATATGGAAAAGGCCAAACGATTCGGGATAGATGTTTATAATGCAGAGCAGGCGGAAAAAGCAAAAATGCTGGAGGTTTTCTTGTCCAACTATAATGATGGCCGCAAAAAGACACTCTTTTGTGTAGCCGTCAACCTGTTGGAACTGCAAGAATTGCAAACGGTACTTAGGGAAATGGATCGTAAACCTGATATGGAGACACTGACGCTCAAAGAAAAAAGCGCCTTTGTCGCTGGATTACTGCAGGATGCAGCGGCAACGAAAAATATTGACTTAAAGCTACACAAGAAAAAGAGATAATGTATTTGAAAAAGCGCCACATCATTATCAGTTAGCCAAAATAAATCTATATTACTTAAAGCGAATTTCTGTTTGAAGTATCAAAAACTATGGATATAATGATAGATAGGTGGTGATAGAATGTTTAGAATAGGTGAATTTTCAAAGCTGGTGCAGGTATCTATTCGTATGCTTCGCTACTATGACGAGGTAGGACTTCTGACACCGGCAGAGGTTGACAAGTGGACGGGACACCGACTGTATTCAGTAAAGCAAATACCGCGTCTAAATAAGATTTTGTATTTGCGGGATAGTGGGCTGAATGTTTCGGAAATTGCGCTTGCCCTGACGATGGACGAGCAATCACTTCTTGTGCAACTTGACAAGAAGCGCATAGAGATAGAAAACGCAATACAGGCTGAACGAAAAAAACTGCGGAAGATCGAACTGGCAAAAAGTGAAATACAGGGTAATAAAGGAGAACTGCACTATAACATCTCCGTTAAGTCAATCCCTTCGTATCAGGTGCTATCCTTGCGGAAAATTGTACCAAACTACTATTCCGAGGGTGACTTATGGAAGGAACTTTCTACTTTCACAGAAGCGCAAAAAATCGAAATAACGGGCAATACATTTTCCATTTATCACGATATAGAATTTCGAGAGACAGATGTTGATATTGAGCTATGCGCCCCGGTAAAGAAAATGGGAATGGCAAAAGAGCCATTTTGTTTCCACATGACAGAACCAGTCCCATATATGGCCTATGCAATGGTTTATGGTGATTTTGCAAATATAAAAGGTGCCTACCTTGCCTTTGCCCAATGGTTGCAGAAAAACAGCGAATACAAAATGTCTAACCCGATGCGCCAAATCGTGCATAGAGGTCCGTGGAATGAGAATAACTCTGAAAAATATTTGATTGAGCTTCAAATACCGCTGGAACACGCATGATTGTATAGACTTTGAAATATCCTGCTAAAAATGCAGGGCATTTTTTATTTTTCCCTATTGCATCTCACATGATGTGAGGTCTTATACTGGTTTTACCAACAAAAGCACGGAGGAAAAATATGACCTATCAATTAAAAGCCATTGGCAGAGTAAAAAATGATGAATTCGGCACATTTATTCAGTTAGAGCCGGGGTACATTCCCGGACTGCAAGCCTTAGAGGGCTTCAGCCACATCAATGTCCTTTGGTGGTTCAGCGATTGCGACAACGACGCAGACCGGAATGAATTACAGACAGAACAGCCCTATAAAGGCGCGCCCGAAGTCATGGGTGTATTTGCGACACGATCTCCTGCGCGTCCGAACCCTATTGCATTAACAGCGTCCGAAATTATCAACATTGATTTCACCAACGGCATGATTCGTGTTACATTCATTGACGCAAATGACAATACGCCCGTGCTTGACATCAAGCCGTACACTCCGAGTTTTGACAGGGTTGAAACACCCGGTGTTCCCGCATGGTGCAGCGAATGGCCGAAAAGCACAGAAGAGTCCGGTTATTTTAATTGGGTACAGGTGTTCAAATTTTAAGAAGGGGGTGGCTTATGAAATTACAGGATTATGCGCAGAATAAGCCTGTTCTTGAAACGGAACAACTTATCCTACGCCCTCTGCGAAAAGAAGATGTTTCAGATTTGAAAGAATGGTTGGGTGACAGTTCCATTTATCAGTATTGGGGAAAACGCCCCGGGAAAAGTGACTTAAACCCGGAATTGCTTTTTCAAAAGCCGGAGAAACCCACAAAAAGTTTTCATTGGGGTATTGTTCACAAACAAGATTATAAAGTCATTGGGGATATGTGGGTGTATCTCATTGAAAATGACCGCATGGCAAAAGTAGCATTTCGCCTTTCTCCTGCCTATCAAGGCAACCGACTTATGACAGAAGCGCTGGCGAGAGTAGCTATCTTCTGCTTTGAAGAAACAGAATTGCAGCGTCTTTGGGCTGATGTTCATGTACAAAATATTGCATCGTATAAAACTTTGGAAAAAGCAGGCTTCAAGCGTGAGGGACTTATCCGTGAGGGTAAAATGGTAAACACATACTGCGATTACTATTTGTACGGTATGACTAAAGCTGATTATATTGAAATCACCGATAAGGGGGCTACCCCCTTACGAGCACTTTGAACGCTTTTTCCGAAAGAACTAAATCCATATAGCCCCAATCTGCTGAACGACGGCAAAAGAAAAATCATACGCTTGATGAGCGTTGATTTATAACTGGCAAGCCCTAAATTGACAAGGAGAAAAAATGGAACATCAAAACAATAATATAAGGAACCGGTAGAGATCAAGGACGAGGAAAAGGATTTGCTATGGTTTCGTGTGTATTGCGCTCTGCTTACTTATAGCAGGTGCCACCTTTGGTGCCGTAAATCTGCTAAAAGGCAGTAAAAGTCCTCCCTCTCCCGACAATGGAATTACAAGTAGTAACGAGAGTTATTTCCAAGAGAATCACAAGCAGAACGAAGCAGTTGCTCCTGTACCTGGGGCGGTTGATTCTGTTGGTTCAATTTCTGTGGACGTCGCAGCAAAGAATGTAGTTGTAATGAATGCCGACACCAATACCCTGCTGTATCAGAAAAGCAGTACAGACAAAATTGCGCCAGCCAGTACAGCCAAGATGATTACAGCGTTGACGGTACTTGATTACTGCGACTCAGAAGATGAAATGACGGTAGGTACTGAGATAGAACTGATACACGAGGATTCGTCCAGGGCGTGGCTTAATCAGGGCGATGTTCTGACAGTAAGACAACTTCTGGTAGCCCTCTTGCTCCCCTCCGGTAATGACGCAGCTTATACGCTTGCGGTCAATACCGGAAAGAAAATTGCCGGCGATAGCAGACTGACAAATGAGCAAGCCATTAATGTGTTCATGGATAAGGTAAATGAAAAAGCACACATGCTTGGTGCTGAAAACTCAAACTTTGTGGCTCCAGAGGGATATGATGCTGAAGGGGAATACACTACTGCTTATGACCTTGCCATCATAGCGCAGGCGTGTTTGGATGATCCCTACATTTCAGAGATTGTAGCAAACTATAAGTCATACCAAAAATGGGTTAGCGGCAGAGAGGTTACATACAACAACTCTAATGAACTTCTCAATCCCAACAGCCAATATTATTATCCCGAAGCCATTGGCCTAAAGACAGGTGCCAGCACTTTGGCGGGTAACTGCTTAGTTTCTGCAGCAGTAATTAACGGGAAAACTTATATTTGTGTAATGATGGGTTCCACTGTGGATGACAGATTTACTGATAGCATCACAATTTATGATAAAATCAAAGCTCACTAATTTTCATATACTTTGTGCGCCCGATAGAAATCCAGTGGTAACTGTCCTATTTCTCTATAATGGATATGGTGAGAGTGAAACGAGGTGAAAATATTAGACTTGCAGCTTCTATGAATTACCGTAGTTACAGCTATGGATACTGCCTGTTTCCTGAATTGATGTACTTGAAAATATTGCAGGGTAGGTCTGTTGCCTGCCGGAATGGGTCAGTCTGCCTCGTGTAGATTGGCCCATTTTGTGCATAAAGGAGGTGTCCGTACATGCGAATTCTTTTATAGCTTTGCGAACCCACTTGCCTGCCTTAAAAAATAAAATAAAAATATTTTCAAAAAACTTTCCGGTTTTGCACCCTGAGATGTGTTCTGGTTATGTGAGGAGGCGAAAAAAACCAACCAGCTCAATTCTGCAAAAAGGAGGGATGTGTCATGGGAGTTCCCTCTGATAACCGTGAAAAGCGTATGGTCGCCATGTTTGACTCGTTCAGCAAGACGGTGGCTCGCAATTTCAGCAGAAACTTAAAAAGGGCGAAGGAAAACCGGGACAAACACTTTTCAGAAGAACCGATAGACTATATTCTTGAACTTTTAAGCCACGAGGACAGGTATCCGTCCGACTATTTTGTGCTTTTTGCAGATGGGTTATCCTGCGTGGTCTACAGTGAAACTTTATATAAAGCACTCCTTTCCCTACCGGAAAAACAGCAGAAGGTATTGTTGCTTGACTTCTGGTATGATTTGACGGATGAGGAAATTGCAAAAAGAATGGAGGTGACGGTACGCACTGTCTATAATTATAGGCAGCGCGCCTTTCAGGCAATCAGAATATTTTATGAGCGGGGAAGCTCAGAGACATGAATTGAACTATGACCTAATTAAAAGGGCGGTCCACGGAGATGCAGCGGCATTGGATGAAATACTGCTGTACTATGATGCTTACATCAATTCGCTGGTGACCTATGAGACGACCGGCAGGAACGGTGAGATATTCCAGCATATTGATGAAGACATGAAAGTCCAGGTGCAGATGAAGCTGGTGGATGCGATCCAGAAAAAATGGAGGGAATTGATATGATATTGCAGCCAGATCTGTTTTCCTTTGCCTACGTCCCGGACTGGTACATCCAGCTTGACGCACTGGCTGAGATGGCACTGCCGGAGCCGTGGCGCTTTCGGAATCCGATCTATTTAACTAAAAATCCGGATACGCCGATTTTAGAGCGTTATATCCATGCAATCTTTAAAAAACAGCTAATTGACTACAAAGATGAAAGAAATCCCAGCAAGGCGGCGGAGATGTTCCATATTGAAAACGAACATGCCTGCTTCCATACGGGCCTTTACACGCCGCGTTACAAAGCAATTTACGCCTGCTTTGGACGGAACAAGAAGAAAGATTCTATGCTGGAATGGTATTTCAGGGGGTTTGCGGACGAGTTGTCTCACCAGCTCCGGTACATATCGCCGCTTCCGAAGAAGCCCCGCTATTATATGACGCAGAATGGCGTCAACTACAACCCGGAATGGCCGATCCGAGTCAATGTAGACCACATCCTAGGAGATGAGGAAAATTATTTCCGGTTGCCCGCTGAAATCCGCGATGCACGGAACCTGCCGTTGCTTTTGGAAACGGCAGTAGAGCTGGCGCGACGGAGGGCGGTAGTGGAACCCGGCATTGTGGTTCCACAGGGCTACCAGGGACGGGTGCAGTATCTTCTGCCGATCTGTCTGACTGATATGGAGAAGCCTGACCTTGCCATGACACTCACTATTATGGACGGCTACTATTTGGGGAACACATGCCTCACCCTGGAGATGGCGTACCTGAACGCACGTCTTTTGGGCAGGCCGGCAGCCCCGTGGCTTACGGCCATTGTTGAGTAACCGTGGCGTGACAGGAACACCCACACTCCCATGCCGGATGGGCGGCAGTATCAGGAGGAGTGTATATGATGGTGCACAGGAAAAAGGAGGAATCGAACCATGACTTAAAAGAAAAGAGAAAAACAGTCTTCTGTCCCAAGTGCGGGTGGAGGCTGATGGACGCAGCCTCGGCTGTAAAGACACAGCTCGTTATCCCAACAAAGGGTCGGTATCCCGATTATTTTATCAAGTGTGGGCACTGCGGCGCTGAAATTGGGGTGAAGAAAACTGAATAAGGACATCGATCCGCCCTCTGTTTTTCTATAGGGGCTGACCGGAGATTCCGCCACGGTAATACGACACGCTCATAAGGAATGTATATGGGCTGGGGAAACGGATGGCTAAACTGGGACAAGGATCACTCGTTTGTCTGAGCATGATGCACGGAGGGGAGATTTCATTCCAAGAAACGGTCAAGCCTCCATGATACTGATTTTGTCAAGATTAGTTGACACATTTTCCTCAAGGATTTTGTATCCTATGCTGCTTCTTTCAGGGAATCATAGTATCGCTGCCGTTTTATCATGGGAGGAAG
>CAJTER010000059.1 GCA_910575405.1 Clostridia bacterium
TCAGGAGGGGAGAGAGTTCCCTTGGATGTCCTTACCACTATACCGATGAAAAGAACAAGTTTGTAAGAAGTATTTCTTGCTTACAAACTTATTATACGAGGGAGAACAGGATGAGAAGGCTAAAGGGGTTATGGAAATTATTGTTTGGAAGGACTACGATCCTCGCTATGCTGATTTTACTGCAGGTGGCGGTTCTGGTAGGTGGATTTGCCCTTCTTGAGAATTATATATTTTTATTTAACTATATTCTCGGTTTTGTAGCGCTTGTTGTGCTGCTGTATATTTTAAATGCCAGACAGAATGCCAGTTTTAAGTTGACCTGGATCATGCTGATACTTTTTGCACCGTTTTTTGGCGTGATTTTTTATCTCTATACGAGAGTCCAGCCAGGAACCAGATTTATCGGCAGGCGCATCGAAGAGGAGTTGGAACGCCAGAACCCTTATCTGGAGCAGGATGAGGATGTTTTCACAAGGCTGGAGCAGGAATCTTCCGCAGCGGCAGGCCTTTCCCGATATATCCGTGAAAGCGGGTGGTATCCGACTTATGATAATACGCAGGTAGAATATTTCCCCTCAGGTCAGGATAAATTCCGGGAAATGGTCCGCCAGCTGGAGATGGCCAAAGAATTTATCTTTATGGAATACTTTATCGTGGATAAAGGGTTCATGTGGAATACGATCCTGGAAATCCTGGAGAGAAAGGCAAAGGAGGGTGTGGAAGTACGCTTTATGTATGATGGAACCTGTTCTCTGAGCCTGTTGCCTCCTCATTATCCGCAAAAGCTGCGGGACATGGGGATACAGTGTAAGATATTTGCGCCTATCATACCGTTTCTGTCCACACACCAGAATAATCGAGACCATAGAAAGATTTTGGTAGTTGACGGCCATACAGCCTTTACCGGCGGGATCAACCTTGCAGATGAATATATCAATGAAATTGAGCGTTTTGGACATTGGAAGGATACGGCTGTTATGATCAAGGGAAGCGCGGTAAAAAGCTTTACTCTTATGTTTTTGCAGCTTTGGGACATCCGGCAGGAAAACGAACCAACACCGTTGGAACAGTATATACGTTATGATTTCCCATCTGATCCGAGGCTGTCTGGGGAAGGTTACGTGATTCCCTATGGCGACAGCCCCTACGATACCGAATATGTAGGCGAACGGGTATATGCGGATATCCTGTATCAGGCAAAGGAATACGTCCATATTATGACACCATATCTGATTTTGGATGATGAGATGGTGACTGCCATGACGTATGCGGTCAAGCGAGGTGTAGAAGTTATCATTATTATGCCCCACATTCCGGACAAGATATACGCATACCTTCTGGCCAGGACCTATTATCCGCAGCTTATTGATGCAGGTGTGCAGATTTATGAATATACACCGGGTTTTGTACACGCCAAGGTATTTACAAGCGATGATGAAAAGGCTGTAGTGGGAACCGTAAACCTGGATTTTCGCAGCCTGTATCTTCATTTTGAGGATGCTGTGTATATTTATAAAAATCCGGCAGTCATAGATGTTGAGCAGGATTTCCAGGCTACATTGGAAAAGAGCCAGAAGATTACCAGACAAAACTGCAGAGAGTATAATATTTTTAAAAAGCTTGCAGGCAGGGTGCTGCGTCTCGTTGCTCCGCTCATGTAGCGCGGATTATGGTGTGGACAGAGCATATCAGGAAGCAAACAGCTGCTGAGGCAGGGTTGGTATTAGCCGTTATTTATGGTATAATGGCTAACATTGGATGATTTGAGGAGGAGAAGATAAATGCTGTTTAAAAACATTACGATGATCGATGAAAATTTTCAGGTTCAGGAAAATGTATATGTTGGAATAGAAGGAGAGCGAATTACTTATATTAGTAATGAGATGCCCCAAAAGGAGTTTGGCAGAATTTATGAAGGGACAGGAAAACTTCTGATGAGCGGTTTTGTCAATACCCATGGGCATTCGCCAATGGCGCTTATGCGGGGATATGGGGAAAACCTTGCGCTTCAGGACTGGCTCAACAAAAAGATTTTTCCTTTTGAAGATAAGCTGACTGGTGATGCAGTTTACTGGGGTACGTTACTTACTATGGCAGAGTCCATCCGCTTTGGAATTGTATCTACCACAGATATGTATTACTTTTCAGAGGATATGATACGGGCCATTGAGGAAAGCGGAACAAAAAACAATATATCCAGATCCATTACCTGCTTTGATGATTCGGATTTATGGGAGATGCAGGGAGCCAAAGAAATGAAAGCCATTTATGAAAACTATCATAACGCGGCAGGAGGCAGGATAAAGGTTGATATGAGTATTCATGGAGAATACACTTCAACGCCGAAAATTGTGCAGCAAATGGCAGAATACACGACCTCTATTGGAGCGAACATGCATGTACATCTGTCGGAAACAAAATCGGAACATGAGGAATGCAAAGCGCGTCATGGCATGACTCCTGCGGCATACTTTAACAAGCTGGGGCTGTTCGATACGCCGACAACAGCAGCCCACTGCATATGGCTGGAAGGGGAAGACTTTGATATTTTGAAGGAAAAGGGCGTGACAGTGGCCTCAAATCCGGTGAGCAATATGAAGTTGGCAAGCGGTATCTGCAATGTGCCAAAGCTTCTGGAAAAAGGCATCAATGTTACGCTGGGAACAGACAGTACAGCCAGCAATAACAGCCTGAATTTTATTGAAGAAATGAAATGCCTCGCAATAGCAGCAAAAGTAAAGAGCGGTGATCCGACTGCTGTAACACCGCAGCAGGCCCTGAAAGCCGCAACACTGTCAGGGGCAGTTTCTCAGGGACGTATGGACTGCGGCAGCATAAAAGAGGGAAGCAAGGCAGATCTGATTGTTCTGGATATAAGCGGGGCTCATATGCATCCGGTTCATGATCTGGTCAACAATATCGTCTATTCTGCATCAGGAAGCGATGTGATCCTGACCATGGCTGATGGAAAAGTCCTTTATGAAGAGGGAACGTATACTGCCATTGATATTGAAAAGGTCATTTTTGAAGCAGAAAAGGCAACAAAGCGTATTTTAAGTGCGCTGTAGCAATGATGTAGGAGGAAGTATGGAGAAAAAATCCTTTATTCAAGGAGCGGCAGTCCTGGCAGCAGCGGGGCTGCTGGTGAAAGTACTGGGGGCTATATTCAGAATACCTCTGGGCAATATGATCGGAGACAGCGGCATGGCATATTACAGCCCTGCTTACTATGTATATAACTTTTTTCTGATTCTGGCAACAGCAGGTATTCCTGTCGCTATTTCAAGAATGGTTTCTGAACGAGTCAGCTTTGGGCATTTTAAGGAGGCTGATCGGGTTTTTAGGATTTCCAGAACCCTGATGCTGCTTATCGGTGGAGTTTCTTTTATCATCGTATTTTTTGGGGCGGGAATTATTGCAGAAATCGTGCATGTGCCAGGAGCGGCTCTTGCGATGAGGGCTATTGCACCTGCCTTGATTTTTGTACCGGTTATGGCTTCTTACAGGGGTTATTTTCAGGGAATGCAGGATATGGTACCTACCGCTATTTCTCAGGTTGTAGAGCAGGCCTTCCGCGTTGCTGTCGGTCTTAGCCTGGCTTCTTTCTTTTTCCACAGCGCGCAGGAGCTGACCGGGCCGGGAAGAGTCATTCCAGAGCAGGCAGGCGCGGCAGGAGCTACTTTAGGCGCTGCGGCAGGATCCATCGGTGGCCTTCTTGTCATGCTTATCGTTTATATCATGAACAAGGGTAAGATCAAATCCAGGATTTCCAGGGAAAAAAGAGGCTTTCGCAGTGCAAGGGAAAGCAGCAGCGTTATTTTAAAAAAGATTGCTGCTATTGCGATCCCCATTACGATTGGAGCTGCCATTATGCCCATTGTCAATTTAATCGACGTGGCTGTAGTTGTCAGCCGTCTGGAAGCTTCCGGATGGGATAAAAATGTAGCAGAATCTATGCTTGGACAGCTTACATCCTTTGCAGGCTCTCTCATCAATTTCCCACAGGTGTTGACCCAAGCAGTAGCTATGAGCTTGGTGCCTCTCGTTGCAGCAGCTTACAAGCAAAGAGATATGAATTATCTGCGGGAAAACGTGGAGACCGGCCTGAGAATGTCCGTCATACTGGGGCTGCCCTGCGCATTGGGACTTTTTTCGCTGGCAGAACCTATTTTGGTATTGCTCTATCCTGCTCAGCGCGCGAGTGCTATTAGCGCTGCGCCATGTCTGATGGTAATGGCTGTGGGCGTTGTCTTTTTAGCTACTGTGCAGACTCTCGCAGGTGTGCTTCAGGGCGTTGGCAAGCAAATGATACCAGTAAGGAATCTAGCTATCGGAGTTGTAGTGAAAATTGTCGTCACATGGACGCTTACCGGAATCCCTGCTATCAATATTTTGGGAGCTGCCGCCGGAACCGTATGCGCCTATTTTATCGCTTCTGTTTTGAACATTATAGCAGTCCGCAAATATACAGGCTCTCGCTTTGATTTTATGAAAACAGCAGTCAAGCCGTTTATTTCATCTGCTGTCATGGCTGTCTGCGCGTGGGGAAGCTATCATCTTCTGTCCATGCTGCTTGGTGGAAGCAGGTTTGCTACAGTTCTTGCAATTCTTCTTGCCATTCTTGTGTATGGGGTGATGGTTTTTGTGACGAAAACCATCACAAAGGATGAGCTTTCCAGAATGCCAAAAGGAGATAAAATCGTAAGACTGCTGGACCGATTTTTAAAGTAGAAAAAGTCGAAATTTTGGTGCGTATGCAAATACCGTTTTTTTCGCAAACTAGATTAAAACTGTTGACAAAACCATTGAAAAATGGGACAATAGACAACAGAGAGTATGAGGGACTTAGATAGAGATTGATATGTTCAAAAAGCTTTCAACGAATAGAGTGGGACAACCACTTGTTTTGATATTATTTATTTAAGGAGGAATTATTGATGAATAAGGCTGAATTGGTGGCTGCAGTAGCAGAAAAAACAGGGTTTACGAAAAAGGACGCAGAGGTTGCAGTAAATGCATTCGTAGGAAGCGTTGAGGAAGCTCTGGTGAAGGGAGAAAAAGTACAGTTAATCGGATTTGGTACTTTTGAAACTCGTCACAGAAAAGCCAGACAGGGAAGAAACCCTAGAAAACCAGGCGAAGTAATTGATATCGCTGCATCAAAAGCTCCCGTATTTAAGGCAGGAAAGGCCCTGAAGGACGCTGTAAACAAGTAAACAACGAAGCTTCCAAAAAAGCAGTGCACCATTTGGAGCATATATTTGGATATTTCGTAATAGAAGGAGACAGCCTAGGCTGTCTCTGTTTTTTCTGAGGTGAAAAATGAGAATTGATAAATTTCTTAAAAATTCAAGGCTGATTAAGCGCAGAACGGTTGCAAAGGAAGCCTGTGAGCAGGAGCGGATTACCATTAATGATAAGATTGCAAAGCCTGGAACAGAAGTAAAGGAAGGCGATGTAATTCGGATACAATTTGGAAACAGTTCTGTAACAGCCCGCATTGTAAAGCTTTTGGATTCGTGCAGAAAAGAAGATGCGCAGACTATGTATGAGATCATAGAATAAAATGGAAACCTTCGGTCAACAATAGATTTGAAATTGTTTGACAGGAGGTTTTTTTATGCGAATTGGCATACCAAGGGGCTTTTTTTACTATACTTACAGACCCTTTCTGGAAAGCTTTTTTTCTGGGATGGGAGTAGAAACCAGGGTTGGTGGAACGACGGATGAGGAAGTTTTGGAAAAAGGGATTGCGGCCTGTGTAGACGAGGCGTGCCTTCCGGCAAAGATTGTATGCGGGCAGGTGGAAAAGCTGACGGAAAGCTGTGATGCTGTAATGCTGCCGCGGCTTATGAAAACGGAATTCGGGGAATCCATCTGCCCCAAAATAGCAGGGGCAGCTGACTTAATTCAGGGAAAATCGGCACGGGAAAAGTTGATCTTTACAGAGCCTCTGTATCTGAACGATCAAAGAAAGCTGAAAAAGACACTTTGGAAGGAATGCAGAAAACTGGGAATTAAGAAAAATCGATTTACTACAGGATTTCTAAATGGAATTTCTGCCCAGAAGAAGGCAAAACAGGGGCTTCGGGATGAAGGCTTTTCCTGCCGCATTTTCCTGGCCGGCCACCCTTATAACCTGTATGATCCTTTTGTAAATATGGATCTTCTCCAAAAGCTTCATCGCATGGACATTGGAGTCATAACATCGGAAACGGTAAGCCGGGAGGAAAAGGATAACAGCCTCCGCTACTCGGATTTGATGAAGCAGCCCTACTGGTCATTTTTCGTCGATCATTTTGCCAGCCTGGAAATCTTGCGAAGGCAGGGAATCGACGGCATCATTTATCTTTCCTCCTTTTCCTGCGGAACAGATGCTTTTACCGTGGAAATGCTGCGGAAAAACTTAAGAGGCCTGCCGATGCTGGTGCTGAAGCTGGATGAGCAGCGGGGTGAGGCGGGCTTTGATACCAGGCTGGAAGCCTTTTGCGAGGTTCTGAAAAGGAGGTCTGCAGGATGATTACCTTTCCTCACATAGGACCGGTATATCTGACTGCAGCCCTGATGTTGAAGGAACTGGGGATCCCGGCGGCAGTACCTCCTGCTAATACTTCGGAAACCCTGGAGAGAGGAAAATCCGTTTCCCCGGAGGAAATGTGCATGCCCTTCAAGTTTATGGCGGGGAATCTGATTCAGGCATATGAACAGGGGGCACGAAGCGTAATTATGCCGGCTACTGTGGGGCCCTGCAGGCTGGGTGAATACGGTGAGCTGCTAAAGCGGCTCTTAGATGAAGCCGGATATGAGATGGAATGGCACCTTTTAGATTCACCAGGGACAATCGGTATCCGGCAGTGGTTTGCACGCCTGAAACAAGCAGGCAGGAACAGAACGGTAAAGGGCCCGCGAGTCCTCTTTATCTGCATCAGGGCAGTCAGGCTGATGCAGCAGATTGATAACCTGGAGGCTGAAATAAAAAGGCGGTCAGCATATATGAAAGAACCGGGAAGCTGCGTAGGACTGCTCCGGGGATTTCGAAAAGCCTTATCTGAGCAAGAGCGTATGGCAGGAGCATTTGCCGCAGTCCGGGATTGCAAAAGGGCTCTCAGGAAGCTCCCTCTGGAGTCCGGCAGACGTCCTGTGAAGATCCTGGTAACAGGAGAAATTTATACTTCTATCGAAACGGCGGCGAATCAGGGACTGGAGGAGCGGCTGATGCTGATGGGCTGTGAGGTCAGACGGCCTGTTACCATAAGCTGGTGGATCAGGCACACGATAAGAGCAGGGCTTGGCGTGGGAAGGAAAGCAGGAAGCAACTACCTTCCTTACAGTATAGGCGGCTATGCCAGAGAGACTGTACAGGATATGGAACAGTCCGGGGAGGACGGCATCATTAAGATCATGCCGTCAGGCTGTATGCCGGAAATTGTTGCAAAGGCGGCCAGCAGCGTTATGGAGGAGGAGCATGGCATAAAGGTACTCCACCTGATATTCGACGAAATGCGAGGCGCGGCAGGATATGAAACGAGAATCGAAGCATTTGTAGATATGCTGGAAAGGAGAAAATGTGTATTATCTGGGAATTGACGTGGGCTCCATCAGTACCGATCTGGCAGTAATTGATGAAAAGGGAACCATACAAAGGCAATTGTATTTAAAAACAAAAGGACGCCCTCTGGATGCGATTCGCCGGGGCCTTGGTATACTGGGGGAAGAATTTTCCACAGAAGACATCGCAGGCTGCGGCACGACGGGAAGCGGAAGGGAGCTGGCAGGAGCATTTGCAGGCGCAGATATTATAAAAAATGAAATTACAGCACATGCAGTAGCAGCGGCAAAAATTGATGGGGAAATCAGGACGATTATTGAAATTGGCGGTCAGGATTCAAAGCTGATTTTGATGGAAGATGGATTTGTTACGGATTTTGCCATGAATACCGTATGCGCGGCAGGAACCGGCTCCTTTCTGGATCGGCAGGCACAGCGGATAGGCATTCCCATTGAACAATTTGGAGAAATGGCCCTCAGAGGAAAACATCCTGCATCCATTGCCGGCAGGTGCGCTGTCTTTGCAGAGTCCGATATTATCCATCAGCAGCAGATGGGTATATCGGAAGAAAATTTACTGTCAGGCGTATGCAGGGCTCTTGCAAATAGCTATCTTTCTAATGTGGCGCAAGGAAAGAAAATTCGAGCAAAGGTTTGCTTTCAGGGCGGTGTGGCGGCAAATCAGGGAATGCGCGCAGCCTTTGAGGAGGCTCTGGGAACAGAAGTCTTCGTTCCTGCCCAGCATAAAATCATGGGAGCATACGGAGCAGCGCTTCTCGCTGCAGAGCAGAAAAAAAATGCCAGAGCATTCAAGGGATTTTACAGGAGCCAGTTAAGTGCAGAAATAAGAGAAGTACCCTGCACAGACTGTCCAAATCAGTGCAGGGTAATGACGCTGTATCACGATGCAAAACCCATCGGGGCATTTCAGGATCGCTGCGGCAAATATCAGGCAGCAGCAAGGGCCTAAAAGATATTTCCTGCAGCAAGAGATTCGTTATACTCCAGAAATGTCAGCTGTTCTCTCAGACAAGAGAGCTCACCGGTGGAATTGGAAACGTCTTTTGCTTTGATATAGTAGCATGATTTGGCAATAGAATAATCGGCTTCATTGATTGCCTGTGTATCGAGGAAAAAAGCAGCAATTTTTTTATAGCGCGCCCAGTCCTCAGAAAACTGCTGGAATATGGTGTATGCCTTGTCCCATTCTTCATCTTCTGCCATTTTAATGACTTCCTGCTGAAGCGTCTCTTTGTAGCCGCTGATTTTACCTGCAGAATAGGAATCAAAAGCAGCCCAGACGGCAATGAGTGTACCCAGACATATTACAGAAATTATGAAGTTGCGCATGTCGTTACCTCCTTTGCTTTTTTGTGGTCCGGCGTAGAGACATAAATGTGCAATTTTTTCTGTTCATCGCAGAAGGCAAAGAAAACTTCTTTATAGGATTTCAAATTTACTCCAGCCATCTGCCCCTTCAAATATGCTTCATCCCAGCCTAAGGACAGCAGATTCTGCCGGTACAAAACACCATCGGATATGAGAACCAGAGGCATGGCTTCCTGAGTCTTAGCTAAAGACATATCCTTGGGCGTAAGGGGCTTTTCTTCGGCCTTAGGTATGATGGAAAGTTCGCCATTTGATTCCATAACCGCATATTCCACTTGAGAAAGGGAAGGGGCATTGCCAATGCGCAATTGCTCCATCAGATCGTTTAAGGAGATTCGCAGGGCTTTCAGCTCCTTTTCATTTATTTCTCCCTTTTCAATGAGTATGCTGGGTTTTCCATTGATAAAATTTTTAAAACGCTCACTTTTTATTGAGACCATAGAAATCAGCACCTGAAGGAACATGAGCGCAAAGATGCCGACAGCTCCGTTAATAAGGGATGCGGCAGGAGACTCAATCGGAATTGCCGCAAGCTCTGCAATCATAAAAATCACCACCAGCTGAAAGGGGGACATTTTAGAAAGCTCGGATTTACCCATAATTCGTATGGTAAAAAGCACAACTAGATACAAAATAATCGTGCGTATCAAAATAATCACCAAAATAATTCACCTCCAATTATTCCATTATTGTGTGCAGAATCCAAGTTTGATATACTTTTCGTAATGGAGATGATAAAATGGAAAAAAATTACGTTGGATTTTCAGGACTTTATACTTTTTCTTATATGGCGCTTGGAATTCTTACACCAATGATCGGACAGTATCTAAATCATATCGGATTTTCCGGCACGCAGATTGGAACCATAACAGCTGCGGGAACCTGTACGGCTGTAGCGGCATCTGCTGTATGGGGACGGCTCTATGACGGGAGCAGAAACAAATACAGATTGATTTTAGGGTTATGCTTAGCAGCCGCAATCATCGGTTTACTGCTCCTTGGAATAACATGGTATCCTCTTTTCCTTGCGGCCTACAGCTTCCTATATTTTTTTCAGGCGCCGATTATGGCATTTTCTGATTCTCTGACATTAGAAGAACAGCTGCCCTTTAGCAGGATTCGAAAATTTGGTGCAGTAGGCTTTGCAGTGGGCGTTTTTGTAGCCGGAATTCTATCAGAACATATGGGTATTGGAATTATTTTTTATCTATACAGCGCAAGCTTTTTTCTTTGCGTAGTCCTTTTGTTTTCCATGTCAAAAGGATCCGTTTCCCGTCAGTCGGAAAACGGCCACAGGGCAAGGGGCGGATACAAACGGATTTTTAAAGAAAAAAGACTGGTTCAGCTGATTTTGTGCATTTTTTTCGTGGGCGGAACAAATGTCGCAAATAATACATATTTCAGTTTTCTTTATTTGGAGGCAGGGGGAAGTCTCGCAGGCGTAGGATTGGTGATGCTTTTTATGGTTGGAAGTGAAGCGCCTTTTATGCAGTGGTCAGCAAAGCTTGCAGAAGCATTTACTTTGGAAAAAACCATTGCAGGAGCTATCATAATCTCCATTGTACGATTTTTAGTTTATTCCTGCGTTCCGCCCTCCTTTGTGATTGCGGCCCTGTTCTTCCTGCAGGGCGCTGTTAATGGAATTATTCTGGTGGAATTTGTCCGTTATGTGAGAAAGCTTGCACCAAAGGGATGCGAAGGCTTGGCAGTATCCATTTATTACGCGCTGGGAAGCAGCGGGAGCACCATAGTCTGCCAGCTGATAGGCGGAACAGTGCTGGATGTCTTTGGCCCGGGAGGCGTTTATCTGTTTTTCGCCATATTTAATCTCATTGGACTGGTATTGTATTTTGCGTTCGGAATGCATAAAGAAGCATTGTAATGTGTTTACGATTGCTGGTGAAAGGAAACGCTATAAATACCAAAAGTCAAAAAAAGGGGGAAAAAAGTGAACAAGGGGGGTTGACAGAGGGGGAAAGATTTGGTAATATGAACAAGCTGTCCGGGAGGGCGGCGAGGAAACAGGAAGCAGGTCGAAAAAAAGCGAAAAAAGCACTTGACAAAGAAGAGAAGGTCTGCTAAACTGAATAAGCTGTCTCAAAGAGCAGAAGGCGAGAGCCAAAAGGTTTGAAAAAAGTCAAAAAAAGGGCTTGACAAACAAAGCTGAAT
>CAJTER010000060.1 GCA_910575405.1 Clostridia bacterium
CAACAATGATGCAGAGAGCTGTGGTTGGAGCCTTTCGTTAACCATCAAGTGGTAGGAGAAACGAACCAATCCACAGTATCTCAAACAGTATAGCATCAAGTACAAATGAGTACGTTATAGCTACGAGATTATAATACAAGGAGAAACGTATGAAAAGGAAAAAGAAAACAGAAGACCTGATAAACGAAATTGTCTCCGGAAACGATATTTCCCAATATATAGAGTCCAATACCGATGAATTTCTCGACACTCCTGTGCATATTTATTTAAAAAAACAGCTTTCAGCGGCCGGACTGAAGGTATCGCAGGTAGCGGATCGCTCCTGTAAAGGCGAATATATTTATCAGGTTTTCCGGGGGATCAAACGTCCTGGAAGAGATATCCTGATCTGTATTGCCCTGGCTATGGAACTGAGCCTTGAGGAAACCTCGCATCTGCTCCGGATTGCCAGAATGCCTCTGCTGGATGCCCGAAACCGAAGGGATTCTATACTCATCTTTTCCCTGAAGCAAGCTCTCCCTGTACCGGATACCAATGATCTTCTCTACGAATTTGACGAGCCCTGCCTGTAGTTTACCGCCTCAAAATATCAAACAGCTCCTCCGCCTTCCCGATGCGGTAATCCGGCCCATCCGGCCCGTTCTTTTCCTCTTCCGTCAGGGCAATGCCCCATTCCACCAGTACGGAAGCGACCCCCGCATTTCTGGCGCAGAGAATGTCGAACATGGTGTCCCCCAGCATCAGGCTTTTTTCAGGAGCGGATTTCAGCTTTTCAAGGGCAATCAGAACCGGCGCAGGATCCGGCTTGTGCTTGTCCGTGTCCTCGGCCGTTACGACCACATCAAAGTAAGGCGTGAGCTCGTATTTTTCCAGCCCCTGCATGGTGGTCGTCTTCAAGCGGGAGGTTACCAGGCCTACCTTGTATTCCTGCTGTTTCAGCTCCTGCAGCAATTCCTTCATTCCCGGGCAGATGGAGATCAGCTCGCCGAAATTGTCCCGGTGATAGCTCCTGTAAATGGGAACCGACTCTTCTATGGGTACATTTGGAAATAATTTCTGCATCGTTATTTCCAGTGGCTCCCCAAAGGTCTTCACAATATTGGCCACATCTTCTTCCCGGTTTTCCAAAGTGCGGTAGGTATGCTGCCAGGAATTGATAATCACATCGTTGGTGTCCATTACCGTTCCGTCAAAATCAAATAATATAGTATCAATTTTACTCATTTATGCTCTCCTTTTTCTATCCTGCGTTTCATTGCTTCCTAAGCTTTTTATTCTGTTTAACAGTGTACCACAAAATCCGGCAAATCAAAAGCATGCCTTCCATCTCAAAGTCCCTTTCTTTCAGGAATTTATTGCGTTCCGGACTGATGTATGCTACGATATACAGGCATACTAACAAGGGAGGATGCGTGATAGATGAACTGGTGCAGAGATTTTGAATTTCAAATTATAACCTTGGAGTGGGAACGGATTTTCCTCCATTTTGATATAAAATCCAATTATCCGGGAACTCCGGAATTTGTTTTTGCCAAATTCGGGCGCAATGTGGTCAATCAAAAGCAGGTGCAGCAAAATGGGGCTGAGCCAATTCTGGAGCTTGAGATCCGGGAAACGGTTCCTTTAAAGCCGTACAAAAAGGAAGGGAACGTCTATTCCTTTACCGTAAATATCACCACTGCAAATGGCAGGGAATTTCTTGAGAACGGGCAGTGGAGAATCGCGGCCATGGTGCCAGAGGGCTTTTGCGTTACCAGCACGACCACGGAGCTGGGTTACGGCCTGGATTCCCTGTCCAGAATCTTTCGCTACGGAAGGGGCAAATACGCCTACAATCTGTCCTTCAGTCTCACCTGTTTTGACGGTGAAAATCTGGAGCTCTACTTTAACAGCTACTTTATGATTACCAACAAGAAATGGCGCAAGAGAAAATATATCAAAGAAGCCTTTACGCCCCTTGGCAAGCTGAAGCGGGCTTACATGTTTACCGTCATCTGGATGATCCGCATGTTTTACCATGTTATGGCTGCTATTACGCCCAAAAACGGCACCCGCATTCTCTTCATGACTGAAACTAAGGATTACCTCTGGGGCAATTTAAAATATATCGACGACCGAATCAAGGAACGCGGCCTGGACAGGGACTTTAAGCTTTCCTATTCCTGCAGAAGGGCTGTGGGTGAGCATACCAGCGTCCTCAGCTGGGTGAAAACCGTATTTCAGATCGCGCGGCAGGATTTTGTCTTTGTGGATGATTACGCGCCTCTTTTCGGCTTTTTCAAATTATCAAAGAAAACAAAGCTGATTCAGGTATGGCATGCTGGGGAAGGCTTTAAATCCGTCGGCTACAGTCGGTTTGGAAAAGCAGGCTCTCCCTTTCCGTCCCAGTCCTGTCACAAGGCTTACACCTATGCCCTCACTGGCTCCGCAAATCTCATAACCGTATACGAGGAAGTATTCGGCATTGAGCGAGATGCCTTCCTGCCTGTGGGAATGCCCCGTCTGGACGATTTTCTGGATGAGGAAAAGATCCAGGCATTTAAGTCCGACTTTTATAAGGAGCATCCGAATTTCCTGGGCAAGAAGATCATTCTCTTTGCCCCCACCTTCCGTGGAACCGGCCAAAAGGTAGCCTATTACGATTACGACAAGCTGGATCTGAAGGCCATCTATGAATTCTGCGGAAAGGACTATATATTCCTGGTGAAAATGCACCCCTTTGTCTCGGAAGCAATCACCATTCCTAAGGCTTTTCAGGATCGGATTTACGATTTTGCCTCTTATCCCAATATCAACGATCTGTACTATATCACGGATCTGCTGATTACGGATTATTCCTCCAATTATTACGAATACGCTCTGATGAAAAAGCCGGTGCTCTTTTATACGTATGATCGGGAAATGTACGAGCTGACCAGGGGCGTTCACCGCAGCGTCAAGGAGGCCGGACCGGGGAAGGTCTGCGATACCTTTGAGGAACTCATGGAAGCCCTGAGAAAGGAAGACTATGAAGTGGAAAAAATCGACCGCTTTGTGGAGGAAAACTTCGGGGAATACGATGGACATGCCTGCGACCGGGTCATTGATCAGATTTTGCTGCAGAAGTAAAGCCTGCAATTGTACGGAAAAAAAGCTGCCGAAGTCGTTTTTGAAGACTTTGACAGCTTTTTGTTTATCCGGCTAGTAACCGGTATTTCTCTTATGGCTCTTTATTCTGTTTCAGACTAGAGCCAGACTGCTTCCGCTTTTGCTTTGCGGATGTGGTTTACAGGGATATGGGGAATCCGAGCTTTATCATCGAAAATCTGGATCTGCTGTTCAAACGCGTGGTCATAATCCTCAGAAAGCTTCAGGCTTCCATCCTTCATGTACCAAAACCAGCGATTATCGATCTGAATCCTCAGCTTCCAGCCTGTAAATTTGCGGCCTTGCAGATGAAAGCCGTTCTTTTCAAAGCAAGACGCTCCGTCATTCTGACACTTCCTGCTGGTGTCCGAGTATTCCAGCATTCCATTAGAGCGCTGCTTTACCTGACACTCCGGCTTTTCTGCATCATAGGTGCTGCCTGCCTCCGAACTTCCGCTGATATAATAGAGCGGATAGGTAAGCTGCCTGCGAAACGCGTCATAATGAGACAAATCTTTTTTCTCCCCAGCTTCAAACCGCTTTTCCGCCCGACTGATGGCTGTAAGAATAAAGTCCTCCGAAACTTTTCTCTCTTCCTCCAGCCGCCGTCTTACCTTGCTGTAGTCAATGGACTGGGGCATGAGGCTGAAAATATCCGTGCTCTTGCCATTTTCCTGAGGCAGACGCTTGATTGCTCTGAAGAGCCGCTTCATAAGATTCTTTTTACCTTCTGGAGTTTTTGAATCCGACTTTTTCGGAAGTCTCAGCTGCTGCAGGCCAAAGGTCTGCAGGATATTGGTAACTTTGTCTCCCTTCCTGCGTCCCACGTAAAAGAGCTTTTCAAAAACAATAGAAAAGCAGCAGCCATGGAAGGAATTTGTAAAAATACAGTCTGCATGTTCGATATAGCCCAACCATTCTTCCATGCCGATATCATATTTTGCAATGTGTTTTACTCCTTCATCCTTAATCCTCCCGCCTTTGATGGGGCGGTCAGAAAGCTCGACAATGGGCAGGTCATGCTTCTTCGCATATTCCACTGCCCGCTTAATGGTATCCGCAGCCTGCTCCATCACATAGTAGAGCAGCACATAGCCCTGTTCCTCTGGTTTT
Source organism: Clostridia bacterium (assembly GCA_910575405.1). Taxonomy (GTDB): domain Bacteria; phylum Bacillota; class Clostridia; order Peptostreptococcales; family Anaerovoracaceae; genus Hominibacterium. The sequence continues at coordinate 4,240 of CAJTER010000060.1, forward strand.
ACGGAAAACCTCTGCCAGAACGCCTTGTCCTGAAGCAGCACTGGATCCAGCACCAGCTCCGCTTTCTTGGGGGAGTTTTCCTCAAGAAAATCCTTAAGGCTCTTCTCCCTTACAGAAATATCGTCAATATCGTTAACATAGTAGAAAAACAAGTCTTTTTGCTCCTGAGTGTAAGGCTTGGGAACACCTCTGCTGACTGCATAGGAGATTTTCGCTTTTCCCTCCATGGCTTTGCTTGCCAGAAAGAAGCCCCGATCATACATATAGGAAGGCAGCGTTTTCCATATGACGTCTGTGACGCAGATATAACAGTCAAAGCCCGGATCCTTTATTTCCAGTAGATCGGAATCATATTCTTCCTCTGTTTTACGATAATGGGTATCAATAAATGCCTGAAATTTGTCATAGCGTACTTCCCTCTCTTCCCGCAGGGCTTTCCACTGATTGGTGATTTCCCGCAGGTTGTCAAGGGATTGCTTCTTCTGTTCCTGCTCTTCCTCTGTAAGAGCTATCTCTCTTTTCTTTTTTCTGAGCTTTCTCCTGTAATATTTCAGTGGGCAGCGCAGATCAAAGTTATCAAAATAAACAGGCTTGTAGTCCACAATGACGGCTTCAATTCCATGCTGCAGCAGAAATTGCTGAAAGGCCCAGACGTGAAGACCGCAGGCAAAGTTCAGATACTTCGAATACATATTGATTCCAATCAGACCAATTTTCATAGATTAACCTTTCTCTTTATTGTTCTTCTTACGCAGAATACGGTGTTTTATCTTATAGAGCAGAGAAATACCGTTCCTCTCCCAGTTCGCCTCTGCAACCATGTTGCGGATGCGATTTACAGGAATAGCAGGAAGTGTTCCTTCATCGGGAAGCAGCATTTTGGAAAGCCCTATCTGTTTTTTGTACTCAGCAAAACCCTTTACAGGAACCAAGGAGCCGTCACTCATATACCAGAACCAGTGATTGTCAATTTTAAGACGTATGCTCCATCCTATGAACTTGTGTCCTTCCAGAAAAAACCTGTTTTTTTCCAGACGGGAAGCTCCGTCATTTTTATACAGCCGCTCTGCTTCCGAGTATTCAATGGCCCCGCTTGCAAAGGAGCTGACTTTCGCCCCCAGCCTCTCCGTGTCGTAGGAATGGGAAGCCCCCGCCTTTCCACTGTGATAATTCAAAGGATACGTCAGGCTCCTTCGATGCTCTTCGTAACGGGCAGGATCCTTTTTTATGTTTTCCGAGATCCGCTGCTCTGCCTTTTTTAACGCTGTAAAAACAAATTCTTTGGCTTGTTCCTGTTTGTTCCTCAATATCTCCCTTACAGGTTCATAATCAATTTCCTTTGGCAGATCAGCAAGGACATCTTGTCCATCTTTTGCCTTTGTCATTCTCAGCTGCTGCAGGCCAAAGGTTTCCAGAATATTGGTAACTTTGTCTCCATCTCTGTTTCCCACATAAAAAAGCTTTTCAAAGAGAATCGCATAGCAGCATCCGTGAAAGGAATTGGTAAAAATACAATCTGCATATTCCAGGTAGCCCAGCCATTCTTCCATACTCACATCATATCTGGCAATATGGCGCACATGGTCGTCCTTTACCCTGCCACCCTTAACAGGCCGGTCGGAAAGCTCTACAATGAGAAGGTCGTGCTGTTTTGCATATTCCACCGTCCGCGCTATGGTATCTGCAGCCTGCTCCATCACATAATAGAGGAGAATGTATCCTGTTTCCTCAGGCTTTACGGAAAGCTGGTGCCAAAACTCTTTGTTATGAAGCATGACCGGATCTAAGACCACAGCCGCCTCTTTGTTCGAATTTTCTTCGATAAATTCCTTTAGGCTCCGCTCCCTGACGGAAATATCGTCAATATCCTCAATGGAACGGAAAAACAGGGCCTTTTGCTCCTGTGTGTAAGCCTTGGGAACGCCCCTGCTGACTGCATAGGAAATCTTCTGCTTTCCTTCCATTGCTTTGCTTGCCAAAAGAAAGGCCCGATCAAAGGTATGAACTGGCAGCAAGCCCCAGATTACGTCTGTTACACATATATAGCAGTCAAATCCCGGATCTTTTATTTCCAGCAGATCGGAATCATATGTCTCCTGAGTCTTGATATAATGCCGGTCAATAAAGCTCTGAAACTTTTCATAGCGGATTTCCCGTTCCTCATACAAAGCGCCCCAGTCGTCGATCTTTTTTTGCAGCTCCCTCAGCTCCAGTTCTTTTTCCTCTTGTTCCTCCGGCGTCTGCGCTGTTTTTTTCACAAGCCGCTGGTACTTATTTTTGTAATGATCCACTGGATGGCGCATATTAAAATTATCAAAGTGTACTGGTTTATAGTCGATGATCTTCGCTTCAATACCCTGCTGCTGCAGGAACTGCTGGAAGGCCCAGACATGGAGTCCGCAGGCAAAATTCAAATACTTGGGATATATATTGATCCCAATAAGACCAATTTTCATATTCCATTCCCTTTCTTGCAAGTTTTCGAATTTCATTATATCATTATACAATGAATCGGCAAACGAAAAAATAGAAATCGCTGAAAAAATATTGAAAAATGTGGCTTCTTCTGTCCTTCAGGTGAAGGTTATATGTTCTGTATGTGAAAACTGTTTCCGCAAAGGATGTATATCTTGAAGCCTCCGGGCAATAATGATACAATAAACACGGTGGGTATTTGCAAAAATTCGTGTTTCGAAAAAGGAGGAAATCTGTAATTCGAAAAGGAGAATATACTAAAAATGCAAACCTTACAAAACGCACCGTCTTCAGGCAGCCGCCTTGAATGGCTCGATGTGCTAAAATGCCTGGCAATGCTGCTTGTTGTCGTGGGACATGCGGTTCCCAAAAGCGGGGATGATACCCTGGGGTATTATATCTATTCCTTTCATATGCCGCTCTTTTTTATTATATCCGGCATGACCTTTTATCTTCAGATGAAAAAACGGGATCTGGATTTTCCATCGCTTCTCAAAAATAAGGCCCAAGCGCTCATCATGCCCTACTTTGTCCTGAATCTTTTAACGATTCCCATATGGCTCATCAATTACCGTGTTCTGTCCTACAAGGATGAATCCATTCCCATGCTGCTTTATGCTATTTGCTACGGCAATGCAAAGCATGTTTCAGGCCCGTCAAATGCGTTATGGTTCTGCCTGACCCTCTTCCTGACCCTAGTAGCCTTCTGGCTTGTCCATAAATGGGCAGAGGGAAATGAAAAAAATCTGACGCTGATGGTGCTTATCATCGGCGCCTTTGGCTATGGCATGTCTTTAAATGATTCAGATTTTTATCCACCATGGAGAATGGATACTGTTCCCATCGCCCTGGTGTGCGTGCTGGCCGGCTGGCTTCTTATTTTGCATATTAATCTCTTTGAATGGCTTATGGGCAACCGCAGAAGACAGTTTCTTTGGATCTGCGCATTATTTCCCGCCGCCTTTTGCTGCGCAAGGTATAATAATATGCGCGTTTCCATGGCAGTCAACCACTATGGCTCTTTCATGCTGTTTACAGGTGCTGTAGTCGGCTTTAGTGTCATATGCATTATTTTATGCAAAACTCTGCCGCCGTTTCGGATCTTCAAGCTGGTGGGCCGAAACACCATCGTTATGCTGGCCTTTCACGCTCCTGTCTTCCGTTTTCTGGAGCATTATTCCCAGGCTACATCTGACTTTTTTGAGTCCCACCCAGCAATCGTTGGTGTCCTGGTATTCCTAGCTTTAATCCCCGTCTGCTATATTGTAGAACGCTTTTTCCCCTTCCTCATCGGACGATCGAAAAGGCACAAGAAGGCGGCTTAAGTCGTAAATTGTATCAAAACTTCAAAAGCGCGGAAGCCCGAGATTCATTACCTTTTGACACACCAACCATACTATAGTATACTGTACTCATATCGGAAATAACGTGCAATGTTTAAAGGTTTAAATGAAAGGATCGGAATTTCAATGAAAATGGCTTCAGATCGTGTCAATATACTGCTTTTGACCAACAGAGGATCGGACAATGTGGGAGATCAGGTTATTGAGGCCTGCGATATCAGCCTGTTGTCCGCTGTAATGAAGAATTTGAATCAAAAGGTTAAAATTCACAGCCACAGTGCTGTCATTATCACCAAGTACATGAAAACAAAGGATCCTGCTGATCTGGCAGAGGCAGAAGCCCTGATGGAGCAGTCGGATCTTGTGCTGTTCGGCGGAGCACCTATGTTCAATTTCCTGTATCAGAATTTTTATGAACGGACCGCGATTATCGTAGAGCTTGCAGCCAGGCACGAAACACCTGTGCTCTTTTCCGCTATTGGCGTAGAGGGCTATAGCGATACCAATCCAAAATGCCAGCGTCTCAAAAAAGCTTTGAACCTGGACTGGGTCAGACAGATTACTACCAGGGATGATTTTGAGGCACTAAAGAATTACAAGGAAAATGAAAACTTGGTTATTGGCAAGGTGGCAGATCCTGCTGTCTTTACTTCCACAATCTTCGCCCCCTACAAGCAGGAAAAGCCTGCGGATGAAAAGAAAAAGATCGGCATCTTCGTCCTGAGACAGGGCGGTTTTACGGATAACAAGGTGGACTTTTCCAAGGATGAAGCTACGGCTCTGTGGCTCGATCTTGTCCGGCAGCTGAAAGCAAAGGGCTATGATTATGAACTGCTGACCAGCGGCCACTTTGCTGATGAAGCGTTTCTGGATCACCTGATTCGGCACCATGGCATTCCGGAAAATAAGTGCGTTTTTAACATCAATTCGCCGGAAGATCTCATTGGAAAAATTTCTTCCTTTGATGCCGTTGTTTCCTGCAGGCTTCATCCCAGCATCATTTCCTTTGCTCTGGATGTGCCCTCTGTAGGCATTGTCTGGAATCAGAAGGTTACAGGCTTTTATGATAGCATCGGCTGCAGGGATCGGGTCTTTGAAACAGAGGGAATCACTGCGGAGAAGATTGTAGCAAAATTAGAGCAGATTATCCAGGATGGCGTGAACAAGGATCCGGAATTTTTAATGAGCGTCTACAATACCTTGTTTTACGGTATCCGGGATGCCCTTGAGCTTTCTGATCAGACAGAGCCTTACGACTATGAGGAGCTCCTGCTGCAGCTTCCTCCTTATGCCGGAACCTCTGTCAAAGAGCAGCAGGAAAAGCTGCAGCGGAAATTCCGCCGTGCTTACGGCGCCTATAACAGCCGTGTAGATACAATAAAAAGCTTAAAGAAAAAGATAACAAAGCTGGAGGCCGATAACCAGCAGCTGCGCGGGAAATTCATCTATCGGTGCTATAAAAAGCTGTTTGGAAAAAAGAAATAGCCGTTCAGCCGGCAATAGTATTAAAAGGGGCTGCTGCATTGGAATGTTGATATGCTCCCTTTATGAGAGACAGTGAAACAAAAAAACACTATTGATCATGAAGGGAGTTTTTCTATGCCAGTCAAAACGAAAGCGACACCTGAGGAGAAAATCAGGATTGCCCAATTATGTGACTCGGGCAGATTGAGTCAAGGACAAGCTGCTGAACAGATGGGAGTCAGTAAGATTACAATTCAAAGCTGGCTCGCCAGATATCAGGAACAAGGAGCGGTTTCTTTGGCACTAACCGAGCGAAATCAATCCTATTCGCCAGATCTGAAGCTTAAAGCAGTTACAGACTACCTTTCCGGTAAAGGGTCTCAACTGGTCATTGCAGCAAAATATGGATTGCGATCAAAAACTCAACTACAGCGATGGATCAAGATGTATAATGAAGGTAGAGATTTCGGTCAGAAAAAATCAGGAGGAAGCCGAATGACTACATCTAAAAAAACCTCAAAGGAAGAACGTCTTACCATTGTTAAGGATTGCCTTGAGAACGGCTACGACTATACAGAGACTGCAAGGAAACACAATGTGATTTTGTCAAGATTAGTTGACACATTTTCTTCAAGGATTTTGTATCCTATGCTGCTTCTTTCAGGGAATCATAGTATTGCCGTCGCTTAACCATAGGAGGAAGCCCTCCATTGGC
>CAJTER010000061.1 GCA_910575405.1 Clostridia bacterium
ATCTCATACATACCTTTATTTCAGACCAGCGAATATCGGTGGTCTTATTTCAATGTTCAAAATCCTACATAAAACTTTTTGCCTGAAACAATCAATTTACTATTGACTTTTTATTTGCAGGCTTAAAAACGGTGTTCTATTGTGTAACATAGTAAACAATATTTCTTTGTACTGCCGTTTCCATTCCTGCGGCTCTGTCACTATATCGTGCTTCAAAGGAAAGGGGTTAGGGGAAAGGATAGGAAAGGAATGGATATTTGATTAAATCCGTATTTGGTTTTTCTTTAGTTAGTTATATCTTTATTTAATTGCATTGGATTTTCCGATGTCGGAAAATCCAATATCGGATAATCCAACACCGGGAGTTATTACAATGTTCAAAATCCGTCTAATCCAATCGCTTTATAAATCTTTCCATGCAGTATCCTCCTCTGCAGGCAGCAGAGCTAGTGCAAAAGCAGTTTGGGAAATTGAAAAATCTTATAAATTCGTGTATACTTTAAAAAAATTAAGATGAGCAATCGGGACTTGCAGGAGGTACAAATGAAAGCAGGGAAGTTATTAGTAAAGAACTTTGATGCAAGAATTCCTAAAATAGAAATAAAGCCTAAAGGATCAAGTTCAAAAATAATTGTACTCTCAAAAATGTATGATGAGAATGACGACAAGAAAATTAATGTAAAGATTCATTTTGATAATGTTGCTGCAATCGAATTTTGCATTAATTATTTTGATAATATGATTGGTGCGGAAGCATTGGGTTTGTATGAGATTGAGGATATTGATTTCGTTGATTCTGTGGTTAAACGTAATTTTGAGCGTCGAAGAGAAGTCTATCTTTTAGAAGGTGATTATGAGTACGATCCAAGTGAACCGGCAGATATGTTAAATGTGTTTGACCTTTTGGGAATATATCAAAAGGAAAAAGAAAAGTATCATGCTTTCGTTCAGAATGTGGATGCGGGCGTTTATATCATTATTGCTAAGGGATATCAGCTTGTGCGATAAATTCCCGTTTATCGGGGAGCTGCATACAAAGAAGATGTGGGATTTGAGGAATGTATGATATGAAGATAATAAACAGAGATATAGATAGCGAAAACCCCTTTGACTGGGGGAAAACTTCTTTCGATTATGCGAAATTCTGTGATATTTATCCACAAGAGTTTTATCAAAAAATTATTGACCGCAAATTATGTTTAGACGGACAATCTGTCCTTGATATTGGAACAGGGACGGGGGCTTCCTAGAAATATGTACCAGTATGGAGCGAAGTGGACGGCTGCGGATATTTCAGAAAATCAAATTGAACAAGCGACAATCCTCTCAAAGGGTATGGATATAGATTATCATGTTGTATCAACAGAGGATATAAGTTTTCCGGATAACCCTTTTGATGTAATTACAGCGTGCCAGTGCTTTTGGTATTTCAATCATGAAGTTGTTATACCTAAGTTTTACCATATGCTTAGACCAGAGGGAAGTAATCTTGTTTTATATATGGCATGGCTGCCATTTGAGGATGAGATTGCAGGAGCCAGTGAAAAACTCGTATTAAAATATAATCCAAATTGGAGCGGTGCAGGGGAAACGAAACAACCAATAGACATACCAGATTGTTACAAACAAAAATTTGAGCTTGCATTTCATGAAGAATTTACTCTAAGAATACCGTTTACCCGTGAAAGCTGGAATGGGAGAATGAAGGCTTGCCGTAGGATTGGCGCTTCACTTACCGATAAAGCAATTTCGATGTGGGAACAAGAGCATATGACGCTCCTTGGACGAATTGCGCCGAATGGATTTGATATTTTGCATTATGCTGCTATTGCAGAGCTTAAAAAGCATTAAATTCCGTTAATCAAAAGCATGATTTAATATATGGGAGACGCAAAGACATGAAAATAAATATTGAGGATAATTTCAACCTGCTATTTGATAAAAATAATAGCACCGCATATAAAGCACTGCAGGCGCTGCAAAAAGAATGTGAGGAATCGGATCAGGTATACTGCTATATGGAAAAACTAGCCGATATGATGAATCGTGACAATTCCTATATCCGGACAAGAGGACTTACGCTGATCGCCTATAATGCTAAATGGGACAACGATAATAAAATTGATGAAATCATAGACGAATATTTGAAGCATATAACAGATGTTAAGCCGATAACAGCAAGGCAATGTATAAAGCTCTTGCCTATGATTGCCAAAAGTAAGCCGGAGTTAAAGTGCGACATTGTTTCCGCACTGCAAAAAGCCAATATATCGATCTACACGGACAGCATGCGGCCATTAGTCCGCAAAGATATCCAAAATTCTTTGGCGGAGATTAAAAAGGTGAAATGTATGGATTATAAAATCCGAGAAATCAGAAAAGAGGAATATGAGGTGTTAGCTGACTTCCTGTACGAAGCGATTTTTATTCCGCCGGGAATGGAAAAGCCGCCCAAAGCCATCATTCGGCAGCCGGAGCTACAGGTATATATTGCTGACTTCGGGAAAGCGGACGATTGGTGTCTGGTTGCGGAAGTGAAAGGAAAGCTGGCAGGTGCGGTGTGGGTGCGCATTATGAACGATTATGGGCATATTGACGATGAAACACCATCCCTTGCCATCTCCCTTTATGAGGAATATCGGAATCTGGGAATTGGTACAGCGCTTATGAGATCCATGCTGCAGCTTCTAAAAGACAAAGGCTACAAGCAGACATCCCTTTCCGTACAGAAAGCAAACTATGCGGTTGAGATATACATAAAAGCAGGCTTTCGGGTAGCGGATGAAAGCGAAGAAGAATATAAAATGGTTTGCCAGTTGTAATGCAGCTCGCAGCAATAGGCGAATTGACACGTTCATATAGCAAAATAGTGACTATATGATAATATGTAAGGACAATGTCATCAAATTTAACCTTTGTTGTGTAAGGCTTGATCTGTGCAGCACTTTATGGTATGCTTTGCAGAGTAAACGGAATATAGGAAATTTTGAGGCGTTCGAAAGTTACCCCTGTGGTACAGTTTGAGACTGTATGGTAGCTTTTCGAACGCCTTTTGTCTGGGAGGTAGAGAAGCAAATGGAAAACAATTTGATGCAGGGAAATATTGTGAAAACATTGCTTGTTTTTACGATTCCTCTGATACTGAGCGGTATGCTCCAGCAGATTTTTAATTGGGTGGACGCGTTTATTGTGGGAAATATAGAGGGTGAACTGGCCCTAGCGGGAATCGGGGCAACGACTGCTATCTATAATTTATTTGTGACTGTGATTGTCGGTTTCACAGCAGGAGTATCCGTACTTGCGGCGCAGCTGTTCGGCAGAGGAGAAAAAGAAAAGCTGAGCGACATTTTGTCCGTTTTTACAATCTTGCTGGGGAGCATATTCTGTATCATCGCAGTACTTGGGATTCTCTTCGCAAAGGGAATTTTGGAGGCTTTGGATACACCCACCGATATTTTTAATATGGCCAGAGAATACATGCAGCTGCTGCTGGTAGGCATACCCTTTTTAGTAATTTACAATACATACTCTGCCGTGCTCAGGGGTCTGGGGGATAGCAGAGCGCCGTTTTTATCGGTCCTTGTCTGTTCCTTTGTCAATGTCTTTTTAGACATTTTCCTGGTAGTCGTTTTTCGCTTTGGCACGGCAGGTGCGGCAGCGGCAACTGCTGTTTCCCAAGCAGCAATGGCTATCTTTATTGTAATATATACGGCTAAAAAATATCCCGCCCTCCGTTTTCGGGCAGAACGGAAGCTGTTTGATAAGGCCCTCATCATGCAAGGGCTCAAATTCAGTCTTCCTCCATCGTTGCAGGCGGGCATGACATCTGTCGGAAACGTGGTGCTCCAGCGGTTTATGAACGGATTCGGTGAACAGACGGTAGCGGCGATCACAACCTCATACCGTGTGGATTCTGTCATCATTCTGCCCATTGTCAATTTTGGTTCGGGAATCGCCACCATAGTAGCCCAAAATATTGGCGCCGGAAATCGGGCAAGAGCGCAAAAGGTATTGAAGATAGGCAGTATTATGATCGCCCTTATTTCTCTGGGCCTTACGGCCTTTGTGCTCCTGGCGGGAGAAAGTCTGATTGAAATGTTCGGCTTATCGCAGGAATCCGTGAAAATCGGCAAAGCCTTTTTTTACGCAATTGCAAGCTGTTATGTTGTCTACGGTCTGGCAATGGCGGTGCGGGGCTATCTTGAGGGGCTCGGCGATATGCTGTTTTCGGGAATTGCGGGGATTGCGGCTTTGGTGGTGAGAATTATACTGTCCTATGCCTTAGCAGCTAGATTTGGCAATATGGTCATCGCATATGCGGAAATGATGTCCTGGATTGTGCTGCTCCTTTTGTATTTTGTTCGTTTTTTAGTAAAACGGAAAGGGAGAGGCTGATTTTTCTTGAAAAGGTATGGAAAATTATACGATATTTCTGCCCTGCATATTCTTCTCTCACTTGCCGTATTCTGCGCCTTTGGCTTCATGTTTTTCAAAATGAGCATCAAACATAATAAGCGGATTTAGCGATTATCAGGAGGAATTTCGCTCTATATGGAATTTCTTTGATTTGAAAGCCTACATTATTATGACCGTCATGATGGGCGGCGGTATCTGGCTTCGCGCTTCCGGGCTTGTGCCCCATGTTTTTGTGGCCGTATTTTACACTGGGCTCGGCTGCGCGCTGGCCCTGGCCGGGGTGCTGTTTTGGGTGATGTTTGTCCGGTATAGGGAAGAGGAAGAAGATGGAGAAGAGTGAGAAAAGGTTAGTGGATGGGTTTTATCGGTCGTAACGACAATCACAAGACACAGACATAGCCGCCCCGACCTGGTAAGTTGAGCAGCTATTTGCAGCTTATTTTCATAACCGGGCCAAGCCGTCTTTCGGTGGCACCTTTTTGTATCGGACATTAATATATAGCATAAGCAGTCAGAGGTTTCAACTTTTTCTTTTTTATCACAACGACTCGATTAAAGCGGCAGCTTTCGAACACGGGAAAACGGGACACTGCATGTTTCGCTGTAGGAAAGCAGGGTGAGAACGGGAATTGAAGCAGGCAGGACACGCTGCCAGCGGGAAAAGATAGTCTTTGTTATTTGGCGGGGGTGTGATAAACTATAGATGTAGCACAGCGATCCCTCAAAAAGAAAGTAGGTACACCGATGCCAACCAAAACAATCCAATATTACAACCAAAATGCGAAAGCCTTTACCGAAAGCACCCTGTCCGTGGACTTTCAGGCCATACAAAGAGCCTTCACCGCGGAGCTCCCCAAGGACGCCGCTATTCTGGACTTTGGCTGCGGCTCGGGCCGGGACGCAAAATACTTTCTGGAAAAGGGCTTTCAGGTGGAAGCCATAGATGGATCCGAAGAACTTTGCAGACTTGCCAGTAGCTACGCCGGAATTCCGGTCAGGCACCAGATCTTCCAGGACTTGGACGAACACGAAAAATACGACGGTACTCTTTCAGCCCAGAGGGGCACAGATAGAGGCTCTCTATGCGCTGGAGGACAGCCGGGCGGGGGGAGCGTCCAGAGGTCTTGTCCAGGCAGCTACAGGCGTGGGCAAAACCTATCTTGCGGCTTTTGATTCGGCAAAATATGAACGGGTTTTGTTCGTTGCCCACCGGGAGGAAATCTTAAAGCAGGCAGCTCGATCCTTTGAAAATGTGCGTCATTCCGATGATTACGGATTTTTCTATGGCAAGCGAAAGGATACGGATAAATCCGTCATTTTCGCCTCCGTCACAACCTTGGGAAGAGGGGAATATCTGAAGGAAGAATATTTCAAAGAGGATTATTTTGACTATGTTGTTATCGACGAATTTCACCATGCGGTAAACGCCCAGTACAAGAGGATTGTAAATTATTTTAAGCCAAAATTCCTATTGGGACTTACGGCAACGCCCGAGCGGATGGACGGAAAAAACATTTACGAAATCTGCGACTACAACGTCCCCTATGAAATTTCCTTAAAAGAGGCCATTAACAAGGGAATGCTGGCGCCTTTTCACTATTACGGTATCTACGATGAAACGGACTATTCCGGACTGCACTTGATGAAGGGCCGCTACGACGGACAGGAACTGACAGAGCTGTATAGGGAAAACTCCCGAAGATACGATCTCATCTGCAAATACTACAGAAAATACCGCTCCTGCCAGGCCCTCGGCTTTTGCTGTTCCAGACAGCATGCGGAGGAAATGGCCAGGGAATTCTGCAGCCGCGGCATACCGTCAGCCGCCGTATACAGCAATGGGGAAGGAAAATTTGCGGAAGACAGGGACATAGTTGTTAAGCGACTGAAAAATGGGGACATCAAAGTGATTTTTTCCGTTACAGGGGAAAGCGCATACCCATATATAGATGCGGATTATCCAGACGACTGTATTGTGGACTTCGACATGCGGCTTATTGATCTGTTTGAAACCCTCAGAAAAAAATCCTTATCCATCAGGGAACAAATCAGGCGGGAATATGATCGCATCAAAGAACTGCTGGACGGAAAAGTCCCGACCCGGATGGAGCTGTTCACCTATATGGAGGACGAGGTCTACCAATACTGCATCAAGACCCCAAAGGAAAATCCCTTCCGCAGATACCTGGAATTCCTTCACGATTTAGGAGAGCTATCTGCAGATGAAGAGGCCCTATATCATGGAATCGGAAGAGAGTTTATTTCCATCATAGAAACGACCGATATGCAGAAGGTCTATAAAATGCCAATTTTGTACAGCCTTTACAACCATGGAAACATCAGGCTGGAGGTCACAGAGGAGGAAGTGCTGCAGAGCTGGAAGGAGTTTTTTGACCGAGGAACGAACTGGAAGGATTTGGTGAAAGATAAGTCCTGCGATACATACAAAAGTATGACCGACAAACAGCACTTGAGCAAGGCAAAATCCATGCCTATCCACTATTTAAAAGCTTCCGGTAAGGGATTTTTCATAGAACAGGAGGGCTATGCCATCGCAATCCGGCAGGACTTAAAAGACATCCTGGAAAACAAGGCCCTGGGACAGCACATGGGCGATGTCCTGGACTACCGAACCATGGAATATTACCGCAGAAGATATACAGATAAAGTATAAAAAGCAGCCTATCAGAAGCCACAAAAGCAAGTATCAAACAAAAAAGGAGACCAAACCATGTTCAACATCTGGACAACCCTGTCCACCTTAAAAGCCATCAACCTCACGGACTGGGATCAGGACAAAGAAATGCTGGAGCAGGAGCAGCTCGACGACTATGCCCTCTGCTTTGCGCAGATGGAAAAAAGCATTGAGCAGATGAGCCAATCCATCGACTCCATACTGAAAAAAAGTGCCCGCTACGACCTGGAGCATACCATCACCCAGGGAAAGCTTCAGATCCCACCATATATCTTCCTTCAGATTACCGGAACGCAGCAGGGGCCTGTGTCTAAATACCAGCACCAAATGATAGACCGTTATCTGGACGCTCAAACCTTACCAAAGGATGCTGGGATCGACCGCTACGAATACCGCTCCGGCCTCACGGCAGACCCAGGCTCCAATACGGCTCGGGACGCGCTCTATGCCGCTATAGGACTGACCGAGTCCCACTGCGGAACCTTCTGGGACAAGTTCATCGAAAGCTTATATGAAGCGGACGATGCGGACGCGGATTTTGAATCTATTGTAAGAAGCTATGGAGAAATCTGCTGGCGGTTTGCCCTTTTGGGCGGCTGCGGAAGTGAAGAGACAGAGGCTGTATTTCAGCTTTTTAAGGAAGGCCTGCAAAAACAGCTGGAAGACGATGCTGCCATAAAAAGGCCCGGCGGCGAAGAAAAGCTGACAGCGGATATGACAGCCTGGATGGGCAAAATGAAGGGCAACTGCAGGCGGGCGGCGGAAAACGGCGGTGAGGAAGAGCAGCTTATTCTGGAGACATTCCATTATTTTATCATGTCTATGATCATCGGACTTCTGGAATCCGTGGCAGCAGACGAGACGGAAAAAAGGGAGGCCTTTCAATACTTCCTCAACTCCGTGGGAATCGATTTTAAGATAGATGAGGCGGATATTTATCAGGAGGAAGAAGAGCGCCTGGGCATAAGACAGGTTTTTGATAAAGCAGCAGGCAGCTGGGAGCAGACCGATTTCTGGAAGGCCCACCAGGCAGCCTCAAACAGGGCGGACAGTCCAGAGCTTTTCGCGGAATTCACAGAGCTTGCTAAGGCCTTCCTGCAGGCGGCAGAATACCTGCTCCATTACAAATTCCCTGCTCTTGACCTCTCGGGAAAGGCCGAAGCCTACCTGGAGGAAGCACTGGAAAACATGGAAAGCGAGCTTTTTGCGGAAAACGCCAAGACTGCAGGCGGCAGGGGGGAAAATGGAGATACACTGACAGGCGCGGAAGCGAAAGAAGTACCCGCAGGACAGAAAAAAGGCAATCCCTATGAGGAAGTTTTCGCTCACAATATCGAAAAATACGGCGCCTCACAAAAAAAGGAAGAAGGAAAAAAAGGCAAAGGCTTCATAGCTACCGGAATCGCCGCCGCAGCGGTTTTATGCGGCATTGTCCTATTTCTCCTTCTGCACTAAAATATCAAAACAGGAAAGGAAGGCGATCCAAATGAACCACGCCAAATGGCACAAATACAGCTCCTTCGCCCTGCTCATCAGCGCGCTTGTCTGCATTTACTCAGGCCATAAGCTGACAGGGGTGAGACAGAAAGCCGAACAGCAGGGCAGCCAAAAGGGGAAATAAAAGCTCCGAATCAAAAGAGGAGATATGAAAAACGGAGCCAACAAACATATTCCAAGAGAAATCAGCCAGCGCACTGGCAGGAAAGCAAACGCGCATGAATTACGAAGAACCATATGAGGAATATGAAGCAACATCAGAAGAAATCCGGGAAGAAAATCCCTTCGGCTTTTTTGGACTGCTGGATTAAAAAGCGGGGCACAAAAAGAGACAGACAGCGTTTTTTTGCACTGCGGAGTCCGGCTGAAACGCATTGCTCTGCTTCAGAGCCCCAGCTGCTCTGCGATCTCGGCAAAATTGATATACAGATCTTCGTAAATATGCACCTTGATAACAGAGTCAAAGCTATAGGGAACGTTCAGAAGATCGGATTCAAAGTCATTCACAATTACGGTTCTCCGTTTGGGATCCACGATCCAGTACTCCCTTACACCGTAGGTCTTGTAATAATACAGCTTGCGGATATAATCATCGGCAGCATTGCCCGGGGATACGATCTCAATGACAAAATCGGGAGCGCCATTGCAGCGATTTTCCCCCAGCTTATGTTTATCGCAGATGATCATGATGTCCGGCTGTACAATGGTAAGAGGCGAATCCGAAAGCTTTACATCAAAAGGCGCAGGAAGAACCTCGCAGTCTCCCTGTTTTGTCCTCACATAGGAACTGAGCAGAGAGGCCAGCTGCAGTAAAATTGCCTGGTGCGTTCGGGAAGGGCTTGCCAGGTAAAAAAGCTGTCCGTCGAAGACTTCTGCTCTCGAATCTTCAGGAAGAGCCTCGTATTCTTCCAAGGTAGTAATTTCAGGCTGCGGTCGTACAGACATGGCAAAAATCGCTCCTTTCTACTACAATATAAATTGGTTAATATACTTAACAACCAGTTAGGTTGTTAGCCATCTTATTGCTTAAGCTGTATAATGATGGGGCAATCGGTATATCGGCTTCCTTTCCTGGACTTACACGTCCGTTTTTAAGACTGATAACCAGCTCCTCATT
>CAJTER010000062.1 GCA_910575405.1 Clostridia bacterium
CTTCCTCCCATGATAAAACGGCAGCGATACTATGATTCCCTGAAAGAAGCAGCATAGGATACAAAATCCTTGAGGAAAATGTGTCAACTAATCTTGACAAAATCAAAGCGATTATCGCAGGGACAAAGGCGTTGATTTCCGCCCTTATCGCAGGCGGCTGGATTGCCGTCATGATAATCCTTATCGTCGTCCTGCTTGGGTGTGCCGTGTCCCTGTTCGGGGGCGGCAGCGACAGCACATCCTATACCCCTGTCAGTGCGGAGGTTAAAGCCTACACGCCGCTGATACAGAAGTATGCAAAGCAGTACGGCATCCCCGAATATGTGGAGCTTATCAAGGCGGTAATGATGCAGGAAAGCGGTGGACGTGGACTTGACCCGATGCAGGCGGCGGAGGGGAGCTTCAACAAGAAATACCCCCATGAGCCGAACGGCATCAAAGACCCCGAATATTCCATCGAGTGCGGCGTGCAGGAACTGAAAGCTGCCCTTGTTTCAGCCGAGGTGGAGAACCCGATTGACATGGAGCGCATCAAGCTCGCCTTGCAGGGCTACAACTTCGGCAACGGGTATATTTCATGGGCAAAGACCAACTACGGCGGCTATTCCTATGCAAATGCGGTGGAGTTTTCCGCAATGCAAGCACAGCGGCTCGGTTGGGAGAAATACGGCGACACGCAGTACCCCGCCCATGTGCTGCGCTACTACCCATACGGGCGGGCGTTCACAAGCGGAGGAAACCAAGCCATTGTGGAGGTTGCCTTAACGCAGCTCGGCAACGAGGGCGGTCAGCCTTATTGGAGCTGGTACGGCTTTGAGGGGCGTGTGGAATGGTGCGCCTGCTTCGTATCGTGGTGTGCCGACCAGTGCGGCTATCTGGAAAGCGGCATCATCCCGAAATTCTCCCTCTGCTCGGACGGTGTGAACTGGTTCAAGGGCAAAGGACAATGGCAGGATAAGAACTATGAGCCGAAGGCAGGCGACCTAATTTTCTTTGATTGGGGGAGCGACGGCTCAATCGACCATGTGGGAATCGTGGAGAAGTGCGAGAATGGAACGGTCTACACCGTGGAGGGCAACTCTGGGGATGCCTGCAAACAGCAGAGCTATCCAGTCGGGAGCGGCTCTATCTACGGGTACGGATGCCCTGCGTATTGATGGCAGAACGGGTGAAAGAAAAACCAGAGGTCAATCCTCTGGCTGCTCTTTTGCCGTACATATCCCCTGCGCCGTCCCTGCTATGATAGTCAGTTCCGCATCATCAAAAGTATCAAGAAGCACATCTAACCGCCGATGTAAAGTTGTTTTCCCTATTGGACTGTCTGGGTGTATGTACTGGTCTACGGATATATGGAACATTGTAACAAGCTGAATAAACAGCCGAAAGCTCGGATACTGCCCCTCTTTCTCCACAGATTGCAAATGCCTTGCCGAAATGCCAAGCTCCTCGGCTAATTCCTCTCTTGTAATTCGCTGCTTCTCACGGGCTTTTTGGATAGCCTGCCCCAATTCCATAAAGTCAAGGTTTCCTACGGCTTCGTTCATTTTTTCACCACCTGTTCATTAATTTTTCCCTTATATTTTACAGAAGTGAAAGTTCTGCTTAAACGATGTGAAATTTCCATACATAAGAAACTGTACTTCTTATTTTAGGAAAAATTATCTCTTGCTTTTCTCAATAACACTTTTTCTATAATTGTATTATTCGTTTTGACGCATTATAATATCAGTTATGAAGGGGGTTATTTCAATGTTTGATTACATGAATGTAAAAGAAGCGGCTGAAAAATGGGGATTGTCCGAACGGAGGATACAGGTATTATGCGCTACAAACCGAATCCCCGATGTAATGCGAATCAGCAATGTGTGGCTGATTCCAAAGACTGCATCAAAGCCTATAGACGGGCGTTTTAAAAAAAGAGATAAGGAGGAATCAGACAATGAGTAAGATTTTATTGGTTGAAGATGATATGGAAATCAGTACCATGCTAAAGAATTTTTTGCACACAGAAAAATTTGAGGTAATTACAGCGTATGATGGCAAAAATGCCCTCGACAGGTTCTTTTCGGATAGTTTCAGTCTGGTTTTGCTTGATTTGATGATTCCTCAAATAAGCGGAATTGAAGTCATGGAAAAAATCAGAGAAAACAGCACTGTCCCGATTATTATTATATCGGCAAAAGATACCGATTCTGATAAAACGCTTGGTTTAGGTTTGGGAGCAGATGATTATATAACGAAACCGTTTTCTGTCACAGAAGTATTGGCAAGGATAAAAGCAAATATCCGAAGAACTACACAGTATGCTGCAAGTGCAACAGAACAGCAGCCAATACTTCAAACGGGAAACCTTGTCATGCATCTGAATGAGTATTCTGTAACAAAAAACGGCTGTAAAATAGAGCTTACATCAAAAGAATTTGAAATTTTAAAGCTGTTATTGCAGAATCCAAAGAAAGTATATACGAAAGAACAGATTTACTCCCTTGTCTGGAATGATACCTATTATGGTGATGAAAATGCCGTCAATGTCCATATCAGCAGATTGAGGAATAAAATAGAGGATAATCCCCGTGAACCGCAGTATGTGATTACGGTATGGGGAATCGGATACAAATTGGGGGAGTGAAATGATGAGCGATAAAACAATCATATTCTTTTTGGCAGTTGTTGTCTGCTTGCTATTCCTTGTAGTTTTATACCAGCGTTTTATTTTTGGCAGGGGAATACAGGCAAAGATAAGGCGGATAAATAAAAAATTGGAGGAAATTTTAGAAACTGGAAGTGACGAGAAAATAATGGTATTTACGGATAACCCTGTTTTGATGGAATTAGGGGGACAAATTAATCGCCTGCTGATAGACCGACAGAAAATAAGGGCAGATTTTAAAAGGGAAGAAATTTCATCTAAAAAGATGTTGGCGAATATTTCCCATGACATAAAAACACCGCTAACGGTCATATTGGGTTATCTGGAAATTATGCGTTTGAACCACACAGATAATGAGATGTTGAAAAAAGTAGAAACAAAAGCGAATCAAGTTATGAACCTTATCAATCAGTTTTTTACATTAGCAAAACTGGAATCTGGCGATACAAATATAAATCTTGGCAAAGTCAATATCAACGAGATATGCAGGGAGAATGTTTTGGAGTTTTACGATATTTTATTGCAGAAAGATTTTGATGTTGATTTGTTTATTCCAGAAACAGCTATTTTTGTGCAGGGGGAGAAAGAAGCCCTGCAAAGAATTTTATACAATTTATTGTCAAATGTAATACGCTACGGCTCCGACGGCAAATATTTAGGAGTTTTTTTGCGTCAAGACAAGGGTAATGTATATATTGATGTGGTTGATAAAGGGAAAGGGATTGAACAGGAATTTGCATCGAATGTGTTTGACAGGCTTTATACAATGGAAGATTCCAGAAACAGGGAAATACAAGGGAACGGATTAGGTTTAACGATTGCTAAGAACCTTGCAAAGCAGTTAGAGGGCGATATATTTTTAAACAGCATACCGAATGTCAAAACAACTTTTACAGTAAGCCTCAAAAAAATAACTTATTAAATTCCCTGCGAAAGAAATTCGTAAGAATTAGTCAAGAGTTTTGAAAATCTATATCGCTATAATGATATTCATAAAACACCTTTGGGCGTATTGCTATGTCCGAAAAAGGCGTTACTAAGGAAACACCCTACGGGTATCCCTCTATGCCAAAAAGCTGGCAACATTAAGGAAAGGAGGCAAAAAATGTCTTATATTTTGCAAACAAGCCATCTAAGCAAAACGATAGATGGGAAACAGTTAGTTACAGATGTGAATATCCATGTAAAGAAAGGTGAGGTATATGGATTTTTAGGACCGAATGGGGCAGGAAAAACCACGGTGATGAAGATGCTTACAAATCTATGGAAACCGACAAGCGGCACGGTTGCGCTGTTCGGGAAAGCATTGGAAAAAAACTCTTACGAGGTGCTGAAGCGTATGGGAAGCATCATTGAATTTCCTACATTTTATGACCATATGAGCGGAAAGGACAACTTACAGCTTCATTGTGAGTATATGGGATATTATAACAAAGGCAGCGTGGAGGAAGCACTCGGGATGCTTGGGCTTTCGGATGCGGCGGATAAGCCTGCGGGCAGCTATTCTTTAGGAATGAAGCAGCGTCTGGGGATTGCCCGTGCCATATTGTGCAAGCCAGAGTTAGTTATCCTTGACGAGCCGACAAATGGTTTAGACCCCGCAGGAATGAAGCAAATCAGAGATTTGTTTCGGATGCTATGTACCGAGTATGGAATGACGTTTATGATATCCAGTCATCTTCTCCCAGAAATAGAAAGTATTGCCGATACGGTTGGCGTTATCCATCATGGAAAGATGATGAAAGAAATATCCATGAAAGAAATTGCGGAAACAAATACGGCGTATATCGAGCTTGCCGTAGAGGATACAAAGAAAGCGGCGTATGTTTTAGCTGAAAAAATGCAGTTAAGTAATTTTAAAATCGTAAACGATTCGGGGATTCGTATTTATGAGCAGGGTGTCACCACACAAAAGATTTCGAGGGAATTGATGGCAAATGATGTAGAGATTGCTTCCATCAGCCAACATACCGAAACATTGGAGGACTATTTCTTAAAAATTACATCGGAGGTGGGAAAATCATGTTAAAGCTTGTCAGACTTGAATGGAAAAAGAATAATATCGGGAAATATATCAAAGGCGTAATCATTATGGCGGCTCTGCTTGGCTTATTTGTTTTTGCGTTAGCGTTTTTGGGTATTGCCAACGACCCCGACGGAACACTGGATGCTGCGCCTGGGACAGATGTAATCTCCGCTCCCATTGAATTATTTACCAGCATGGCTTTTCTTATTTACACCAGTGTAATGTTAGCGACCTTTATTGTAAGCGCATACAAAAACAAGACCATGAATCTGATGTTTTCCTACCCTATTAAGCGGCAGAAAATCTTAGCTTCCCAAATGATTGCGGTCTGGACTTTTAATTTTGCCGCACTCATTTTAACAAAACTGGCAATTTATATGTGTGTGTTCTTTGGGGCAAAATTTATGCAGTCATCCTTTGTCGTTGATTTTTCAATAGGCAGTCTGTCATTTTATATACAACTGATACTAAAATCAGGGGTAATCGTCAGCATGAGCTTTATTGCCTTGTTTGTCGGGATGGCTTTAAAATCTTCAAAGGCAACGATTGTCACTTCATTTTTGTTGATTTTTCTCACGCAGGCGAACATTGGCGATTTCACAATGGCAGGCAACGCAGTATTTCCTATTATTTTGACGGCTATTTCTTTGCTTTTTGCCGCTTTGTCAATCATAAATGTGGAAAGCAAAGATTTAATGTAGGAGGCGGGGTTATGAATGTGAAAAAAATACTGTTAGCGGGGATTTTAGTGATAGCTTTTGGCATATGCGGATGTGGAAACAAGGAAAAAATAGATTCTAACGAGGAATTTTCGGCGGAAGGCATTTCAGAAATTGTATTGGATATTTCCTCTTGGAATTTAAAAGTGATGGCTTCCAGTGATGACAAAGTACACATAGCCTGCGAGGGAAAAGTCGAAAATGACCGTGATATGCAGGTTGTGCAGAAAGATGGAAAACTAATGGTACAGCAGGATGATGATACGGACAAAAATCTGGCGGAGCAATTTTCGTTTGGTGAAGCAGGGAAGATAATACTGTATATTCCTAAAGATAATGCTGTTTCATTATCCATGAACAATGGTTCGGGAGAGATGGAGTTGGAAGCGGTCAGCATTTCCGCTTTGTCCTTGAACAACCAGTCTGGCTATGTAACGATGTCTGATTTCATAGCTGAAAGCGTAAAAATAAAATCTCTTTCAGGCGATATTAAAATAACAGATGCTTCATGTACGGATTCTAATATCAATACAGAATCTGCATATGTTACTATGAAAAATGCAGTTATTGGAAAGGCTGCTGTTTCGACAGATTCTGGCGAAGTGAATATAAGCAACATAAACAGCTATGATTCCCTATCTGTAGAAACGGGTTCGGGAGATATAACATTGTCCCATGAAACGATGCCAGATAATCTGTCCTGCCATATATCCAGTGGTTCGGACGATGTAACCGTACAGCTTAAGAATGCGGAATTCAGTACCGATACAGACGGATGCAAGGATGGGAGCATCGGAAAGGGCGAAAACAGTTTATCTATCATGAGCAACAGCGGAACAGTAATTGTAAAATAGTTTTGTTTTGGAGTGTAGAAAGATATGGAACGGTATCATTGGATATATTGCCCTGTATGCGAAAATAAGACACGCATGAAAATAAGGGAAGATACAGAAATAAGGAACTTCCCTCTGTATTGCCCGAAATGCAGGCAAGAAAGTTTAATCAATGTAAAATCATTAAAAGTAGTTGTTATGAAAGAGCCAGACGCACAGACGCAGAGCCGATGAACTTGTGGAAAACCTCACAGCTCATCGGCTCTATTTGTCAGAAAGAATAAATATTTAGTCGTTGTCTTTCGTGCTTATTGCGGTAGTTTGTTTCTGCATATCATTCAGCTTTTTGTGGAGCGGTATCGCCATGAATACCGTTATGACTGCGGAAAGCACATCGGCAATCGGCTGGGCGTACATAATTCCATTTAGCCCCCAGACAATCGGAAGAAGCAGGATAACGGGGATAAAGCAAATCCCCTGCCTGCAAGCTCCGAGGATAAAACCCTCTCTGCCTTTTCCCAAAGCAAGGAACAGGGAAGAATACACCGTATAAAATCCAAAGAGCATAATGGAAATGCCGTTTGCCCTCAAAGACGCTGCTCCGATGCGAATCATCTCGGCGTCGCCCTTTGTGAATTGGGAAACAATAGACGTAGGGAACAGAACCAGTATCACACCGAAAATTACACAGAAAGCCGTAGACCATAGGATGGAAGTCTTGATTGCTTCACGCAGACGGTCAAACTTCTTCGCCCCGTAACTGTACCCTGCAATGGGCTGAAAGCCTTTGATGAACCCGAATACGGACAAGCTGCCCATTGAAATAAGGCGGGTAACAACGCCCATGCCTGCAATGGCAGAGTCCCCGTAATCGCCAGCGGCATTGTTGATTAAGGAAATGGACACACTCGTTAAAATCTGGAATACCAATGTCGGGATGCCGATTTTGAAAATTTCAGACATGGTTTCTTTTGCGTATGTGCAGTCCTTAACCCGAAAATGGAATACGCTCTTTTTCCGAAAAATATAGGTCAGATATACGCAGGTTGAAACGATTTGTGAGATTGCGGTCGCTATCGCCGCTCCTGCCACGCCTAAATCAAACACATAAATAAACAGCGGGTCTAGGGCGATATTGAGTACCGCTCCCGTCAGCAAGGCACACATGGTTGTTTTAGCTGCTCCTTCGCTAGTCACAATGTTATTCATCGTGACATTGAACACATTGAAGATGCAGGAAACAATGTAAATTCCTGCGTATGTGGCGGCATAAGGCAGGATGCTGTCGGTTGCCCCCAAGAGCTTCAGTATGGGATGCAGGAACACCATAGAAATGAGAATGATGACCGCCCCTACGGATACGCTGCTGTATAAAGCGGTACTTGCCACTTTATCTGCATTTTCCTTATCCCCACGACCTAACAATCGGGAAATGTAAGAAGCCGCACCGTTTCCGAACAGCAGACCAAGACCGACAACAACCTGTCCGAGCGGATAGACCACGGAGATTGCCCCCATCTGGCTCTCCCCTAGCCCGCCGACAAAATAAGCGTCAACAAGGTTGTAGAAAGCATTTACCAACATGCCAATCATTGTTGGAATGCCCATTGCTAAAAGTGCTTTTGGTATGGATGTGCTGCCGAGCAGCTCCATCTTTTTGCTTTGACTGTTCATTTTGAATTCCTTTCTCTTGACAAATAGTACTGTTTATACTACTATAAAATATAGTAGTTGCGTTGCAGAAATTATAATACTATAATTTATAGTAGTTGTCAATAGAAAAAGGAGGGATTTTAAATGGCGACCATTGACTTGATTGTATTGGGAATGTTGAAGCGGGAATCCTTGAGTGCATACGATATTCAGAAACTGGTGGAGTACCGCAACATTTCAAAATGGGTAAAAATCAGCACACCATCTATATACAAAAAGGTTATCCAGTTGGAAGAAAAGGGGCTTATCACAAGCCGCACGGAGAAAGAGGGAAAAATGCCCGAAAAGGCGGTATATTCCTTGACGGATGCAGGAAATGAGGAATTTGAGAAGCTGATGCTCGAAATATCCTGCAAGCCGATTAACATATTCTTGGATTTTAATGCGGTCATTGTTAATTTAGAAAGCATGGAAAAGGAACAGCAGAGGGAATGTCTGGATAACATTGAGAGCAATATCAATGTGCTGAAATCCTATCTTGAGGAGAACATAGATTTAAAAGAAAATGCCCCCGATGTTCCTGCCACGGGTATGGCGGTTTTACAGCAACAGTTTTTGTTGGTGCAGGCAATCGAAGAATGGATTGCAACGCTAAAAAAGGAATTGGGATAATTTGATATGGATAAGACAGAATGGATATTATGCCCTCTCTGCGGGAATAAAACCCGTAACAAGGTTCGGGAGGATACTGTTCTGAAAAACTATCCTCTCTACTGCCCGAAATGCAGGCAGGAAACATTGATTGAAGCAAAAAATTTACAAGTAACAGTCATCACAGAGCCAGACACATTAGATGCAGAGCCGATGAACGTGTGAGAAATCACAGTTTGTCGGCTTTTCTTTTTACATAACTAAAGGTAGACACGTCCACCAAATAAAAAAAACGGCGATTTGGTGGGCGGTATTGCTATGCCCGAAAGACTTAACAAACACTCTCCAAACCTGTTTCAAGTTTGGAGGGATTTTTATTGCCTGCAAATAGCAATTTCCATTTACATATATCATATCGGAGATGGGTGGACAGCCTGTTAAAAAAATCCTTGTCAGTGCAAGGGGGCTTTCTACCCAAGAAGTAGAAGTCAAATCTCTACATATAAGAACAATAATTTCTATAAACCGTAAAGGTACGACAGCCTTTACGGTTTTTCTTTTGTCGTTTTTTGTAATATCACGCCGTAAGGCTGTTTCTGGCGTGGGATGCCGTTCACCGCCTGCCAATTTGGATTTTCAAAAAAATTCAGATTGGAGGTAACGGATTATGGCGTACAACAAAGCCAGAGAAGAAAGAAAATGGCGTATATGGAAAGAAGCCGAGGAAAAGCAGCTTAGGAACTTGGGTGTCAGCGAGGACGATATTGAAAAGCTCCGTGTCCATGATTGGGCGATATTCAATTCCGACAGACGGTACTATGAGAAATTGCAGGATGCGGGTACATATCTTGAGGAAGTCGCAGAGGACACGGCACAACCCGAAGTAAAAACGGTTGAGGAATTTTTGGACAGCATTGAAAATTGATTTTGTCAAGATTAGTTGACACATTTTCCTCAAGGATTTTGTATCCTATGCTGCTTCTTTCAGGGAATCATAGTATCGCTGCCGTTTTATCATGGGAGGAAG
>CAJTER010000063.1 GCA_910575405.1 Clostridia bacterium
CTTATGACTTTTCAATATCTTCTGCCAGGCATCCCCAAGGACGCCTGTTTTGTCATGCAGTTTTCAATGTTCATTGCTGATATCTACCGCTTATTAAACTAACCTTTCAGCAGCGGAGGGCTTCAGCTTTTTACCCTTGACTTTTAATAGTTAGTCTTTCGTTTTTTATTTTATTCCATAGTATTGTTACCTCCTTATGTATCAAAACTGTTGAATTGGAATTTGTCATAATAAATTAAGGATATTATAGGTTTAAGTAGTAGCAAGACTTTAATAAAGTAGAAAAGCCTCAATTGAATTTCTATACCAGATTAGTTACTGTGTATAACCTCCATATAAACGTCCTCTTCCATCATTTGTTCTTTTGATTTTTTATCCAGATATAGCAGATAACCACTCCGATTAAGGCTATCCCTCCTGTGGTTATATATGGTAATTCAATATTGCTTTCATACAGATACCCAGTTAATAAAGGAGCAATAACTTTACTAAGATTTCCGGCGGTACTGGCAAATCCCATCAGTGTTCCTTTATGCTGATTGTCAGTTTTTGAAAGGGTTGCGTTTAATGTGGGTACTGTAATAGCAGAAGATACCGCAAATAAGCCAAAAACCACCAGCACACTAACAAACCCAGTTGTCAATACCATGGCAAACGCTACTAAGGCTTTGCAAAACACACCTATCAGTATTAGTGGCTTCTCACCAATTTTTTTTGCTAAAGGACCAGTCAAAAAGCCTTGTACTACAATCAAAATACCTGCTAGAGCCATCCAAATAACACCAACTTGCTTAGTGGAAAATCCAAACTTATCTACGACATACAGCCCCGTAATTCCTTGCAAGCCTGTTTGACAGAAATGCACAACGAAAATAAGTATCAAAACCATTCCTGCTGAGCCCAAAATTATACTTTTCAGGTCTGAAAAATCAAAGGGTTTTCTTTTTTCCGTCTGTCCTGAACGCTCAATTGACTCTGGCAAAAGTGTTAGAATTAGTAGAAAGGCAATAAATGAAATGCCAGCGCCTGTAAAAAATGGGAGCGCAAGCGAATAGCCTGCAAGAATGCCTCCCAATAATGGTCCCATCATTACGCCAATGCTCATTGAAGCTCCAAGTTGACTCATATTCTTGCTTCTTTCTTCCTCCGAGCTGGAATCTCCAACATATGCCAAAGATGCAACGGACGTAGCAGATGACAAAATACCCGATAAACTGCGAGCTATAAATAGTGTCCAAAAGGATGAAGCCAAACCGAACAGGAACAAACTGATGGAATATCCTATAATACCAATGCTGATAATCGGCTTTCTACCAATTCGGTCGGACAGTGCACCCCAAAAAGGTGCGCATACTGTTTGTGCCAGAGCATATACGGCAGTGAGCCATCCAAGCTCACGACCGCCAGCACCTAGATTTTCCATGTAAAATGGCATGACCGGAAGAACTAAGCTATATCCTAACGCAATCACCAAAGTAGCAAGATTTAAAGCGAAAATTGGCTTTTTATTCATCAATCGTCACCGTCCCCTCTGAGCCGTCCACCGTTATCATTTGTCCATTTTTAATACTTCTCGTGGCTGTGTGTGTCGCCATAACGGCAGGGATACCACATTCCCGCGCAACAATACTTGAATGACTGAGAGGACCTCCAATATCCGTTACAATTCCACTTGCAGAGGCAAATAAGGGTGTCCAAGCCGGAGTTGTAGTAACGGCAACCAAAACACTTCCTGGCTGGAAATTTTTAAAATCTGCCGGACTATTTAGTATGCAGGCACGAGCTGTCACAACACCAGAACTGGTTCCTATACCCCTCAACACGGTTTTTCCATCTTTTTGTTTCTGTGGTGCATGTGATATGCTTTTTACTTTCTTCTCAGGTAACTGAGCTGGTGACACATAGCCCTGATACTTTTTGAGTTCCGCTTTTCGCTCAAGTATCGAATTTTTTCTATCGGATAAAGGTATATTTTTGTCTAACTGTACTATGAGTTTTTCCAATTCCAATTTTGTGAGCCAATATATATCATCTATATGCGAAGTAGCTCCGCCACGTATAAGGCGTGCTGAAATTTCATGAAACATCTGGCGAATCAGAGGATGCCCCATTCCCATGCAATAAATAGCATTTTCACGCATAGGAGCAGTTTCCTGCGCCCAATGGAGCAACTTCAAAAACAGTTTTTTGCGTGAGCCACCTATATGTTGCAAAATTTCTTCTTCTGCCTGTTTCCTATGCTTTTCAAATTTGGATTGACGTAAAAAAGGACTTTCACCTTTGCCTTCTACAAAGGTTTTTATGGATTCAAAGGTTGGTGTAAGTGTTTCCTGCGGTGTGGAATATGCAAAATCAAATTCATAAGCGGTACGACCAAACTCTTTAAAATACTGATTGATTCGATTTTTCCATTCTATCCATACTTCCAGCGAAACTTCGTCAGGCGGAACTGAGGACATAAAATTTTCCGCTATCTTTGCTGTTGGATTACTTTGCAGATAAAGGTTGAGAGTATTATTTTGCTTTACCCATTCCGAGAGACTCCACAGGTTCTTTTCGGCTTGCAGAGCAATCGTATCAAATCCAAGCAGGAAAACAGAAGTATCTGTCATACCAGCGCGACGAGCCGCTCCCTGAAAAAATTTTGTAAATAATGTTTCGCTGATAGAGGCGGCTGGCAATGTAAGCTGAATTCTTGTAAAATAAATACAAGCGGCATAAAATACAGTCTGAATCCCCTTCATTATTTGATGGGCATTCAGCGTATGCAGGGGCTTTTCTTCCCATTGTTTAATCACATCCTCAAATTCTTTTCGTGCTGTTTCCCAGCGTGCAACACTGTTCGTGAGCGCACGGCGTAAAGATCGGGGTGAAAGGGATTTGACAGCAATCAAAAGAGGCTTTGAATTAGCGGAAAGATAAACATATCCGTTAATAATCGTATATGCTCCGTTTTCTGGCAGTAGCTTTTTCGCACTTTTACCAAACATATCTATCCATAAAAGCGCCGACGCACGGTTGACTATTTCAAGCCCAAGTGTGGCGAATAAGGGCGTAACAGGATTTGGCAAGTGTTCCGCTAGACTGCCTTTTGTATATATAACATCCTTTTCCGGTAACGTCCATTCCGGCGGTAGGACAGTAATGGGGCGAGCCTGAACAATATACAACTTATCTTTTTCCAGTGCCCACTCTACATCCATAGGCATTTCATAATACTTCTCAATTTTTTTTCCAAGTTGTGTTAATCGCATAACTTGATTGCGAGTAAGAGCATGTTTTTTCCTCAACTGTTCAGGAGTTGGGATTTCTTCTGTTCCATCTGAGTTGCGGACTGTCATAATTTCTTTGTTTGCTACTTCATATGATACAATTCGTTCAGCATTTTTATCTACAACAATTGTATCAGGGGTGACTAAGCTAGAAACAACCGATTCGCCAAGTCCCCACGCGGCGTTAACAATCATTTCGCTACGTCTGCCATTGATAGGGTTTAGCGTAAACATAACGCCGGACGCATCGGAAAACGCAAGCTTTTGTACTACAACAGCAAGTGCGACAATTTCCTGCTTTATATCATTCTTCATGCGATAAGCAATAGCGCGAGCTGTCCATAGGGAAGCCCAGCACCTCTTTACAGCGTCAAGAACTTCATTCTCACCTTGTATGTTAAGATAGGTTTCCTGCTGGCCTGCAAAAGAAGCGTCGGGCAAATCCTCGGCGGTTGCGGAGGAACGGACAGCCACTGCTATATTTCCCAATCCGGCATATGCGGTTTTAATTGCATCTGATACTTCCTGCGGCATTTCTCCATCATGGAAAAGCATCCCTATCTGCGTAGATACATTTTCAAGCTGACTGGTATTGTTAGAGTCAATACCGTCCAGCAACTTATTAATGTGAGGTTGAATATGGTTCTTTTCAACAAAAATCTTGTATGAGGTAGTCGTAACATGAAAGCCCTCCGGCACAGGGATGCCCGCTGTCAAAAGTTTTGATAAAGACATACCTTTTCCGCCGACCATTTCAAGGGTTGCCTGTTTATGCAGCAAGGGTAGGGTATAATAAATCATAATTATTCACCTTCATCATTCATAATTCCGTGTAGAAATATATCCATTGTTTCATCAAGCATTTTCTCCGGACTGGCTGATGGTCGGGATGTGTAAATGATTGATATAATGGAGTTAATTAACAAACGCGTCATTAAATCGGCATTTGTCTTACGGAAGACGCCTGATTTCACTCCATTTTCAATTACAGATTTTATAATATCCTGATATGCGTAACGCGCAGTTTTCAGCCGCTTTCGATAATCTTCTTCTAAATAGTCAGATTCTGTATTTAACCACATCAGCACCGTTCGATACTGCTTTGGTACTCCAAGATGATTCAGCATGATTTTTCTAAGACACTGTTCCGGCGAGGATTCATCGGCAATAATCCTATGAACCTTTTTAATTATTTCTTCTATTTCTTTCTCAACTGCATATACAACAATCTCGTCTTTCGTTTTGAAAAAATCATACAGACTGGACTTTCCCATGTTTGCTAAAATCGCAATTTCCCTCATTGATGTTTTTTGGAATCCATTTTTCTCTATGAGCTGCAAAGCAATACTGATTATTTCTTCTCGACGCTCTTCTTGTTGTTCTGGTGTAAGCATAATTCCTTTTGGCATATTATGATACCTCCTTATAACGACCATCGGTCGCTTCTTGTTTTGCTATCATTATATAGCGACCGATGGTCGCTTGTCAAGGCTAATTTTTTTCCTCTTTTGGCATTCGGATTGCTTACAGAGAATTTTGACCATGAGTATATTCCTATATATTCTGCACATAGTCAAGTTGAATATCATCCCAAGCGCATCCGCATAAAAGCTACAAGATTACCCTCCCTCTAGTTGCTTGTAAATGCACACAATTACAGATTCGGATACCAACGTAACAAATCAGACAGCCCTTCGGATTCCAGTTTCCTGATCACATAACTCAACCACTCCTCCGGCGTGGGCATGTCACCTGCTATTATAGTGGCATACGTTTCCGAAGATTGATAAGGCTAAAAACATCCTCCATGATCCTTTCGTTCTTGACATCCAGCATTACCCATTTCTGTCCATTTCCAGCTTTAGTAGCTTTGAATACCGTTTGTACATAGTTCGAGCATAGCGGCATGAGAAGCTCTGCCTCTGCAAGTTCATGACTTCCTATGACCACGAGGGCGATAAAATAGCCTTTCATTGGATAGAGCGTACAAAGGGATCTTCCGCTCTTTTTGTACTTAATATTCCAGCCAGCCTGCATGGAACAACGGCTGTGTTCCATGCAGGGCTTGATCTGGTAGGCGGACTGGATACGCTCATTGAAGTCCGCCCATAACGGGCTACAAATATATTCTGTGACCTGCTCCCACGTTGGCGGCGTTACATTTGAATAGAGCATATTCCAATCCATCCTAATTTCCCTCCTTAGGCCCGACTATCCAGCGGCAAAGGCTTGACCCAAATTTCCATGTATGCCATGTCCTCTGCATCCCGGTAATACTTTTCCGCAGAGAAGGGTTCCGTGGCCAGGTTATGGTGCGACAGCCATGTGCCAAAAAGATACTTGCTGGCCTGATCCAAAGCAACCGTCACCAAATCCTCAAATTTTTCTGCTTCAATTTTGCAAACGATGTATTCGCCTGCAGGAAGTTCTTTCTTTATGAAACCGTCCTGCAACTGGCCCGGTACATTTTTAGCAAAGCCACCTGCAAAATAGGCGAAAAGGCCTTGCGTAGCATCTTCCGTATGGGACATTCCCATTTCTACGCTGGTATCGAGGGTGGACAAAATTGAGGCTTTCTCCGTGTGATACCGTTTCCAAAGCTGACCCGGCGCATCCACGCCGGTGCTTTCGCCAGCCGGAACCTGCTCAGAAATACGAACTTCGGTCTCCAGACCAAGGTAGGTCTCCGGGGTCGCCAGCGATTTTCTCTGAATTTCCAAAACGATATCTCCCGCTACCAGCGGAACCCCTTCGTCAACCAGAACGTAGTTCATGGAAATCTCCGGCTTTTCAAATGTGTTAAGCATTGGTGAATTCCTCCTATAGTCTTCGGGAGTGATCCCATACGTTTCCTTGAAAGCCCGTGTAAAGTTTGCGTGGCTGGAAAAGCCGTAGTCTAAGGCGACGTCAAGAATTCTCTGCTCGGAGTCCCCCAGATTCTCGATCACCTTTGCCAAACGGCGGAGCTTCACATATTCCTGCACCGATTTATTCACCAGTCGCTTGAACAAGCGCTGGAAATAAAAAGGGGACAGGCCAACGGTGTTTGCCAATTCCTCCGTCGAAATTTCTTCAGCCAGGTGTTCCTCGATAAAAGTCAAAGATTGTTCGATTGTTTCCCATGCGTGCATTACAGCACCTCCTATGATTAATGTTCATAGCTATGAGCAAAATGTCGTTTAGCTCATCCCTATGATGTTCACATCATACCACGTTATTTCCGGCTGGGCTTTTCACACAATGCCCTTTTGATGTGCGGCGTTGTTTGAGATGCCCCTCGACCATGAGTATATTGCCGTACATTGCACACACAGTCAAGTTGAATATCGTTCCACCTTTTTCATTGCAGAAAGAGAGAAAATTTGCTCGACTTTTGATTTTCATGTAAATACACAAAGTCAAAGATTGGGATACCAGCGGAGCAGCTCAGACAGTCCCTCGGATTCCAGCTTTCTGACCACATAACTTAACCACTCTTCCGGTGTAGGCATATCCCCTGTGTGGGGAATTTTCTCCCATTGTGCCCGTCGTATTGGGTCTGGGTCATTCATCCCCGATTTTATGCGGGCTGAAATAATCGCCCTCATCTCTTCCACTGTAATATTCCTGTCTCTCGCCAGCTTCTCAAAAAACGTTCTATACTCCGGCATATGCCTGCCTCCTTTCGTTCCATACGAGTAGTATGCCATATCTGAGGCATAATATAAACGGTTTTATGCCCGTGAAAGGATATAGTTTATCTACCAATCAAGACTATTATAGCACCACTCAAGGGCTTAAAATAGACATAAGGAAAGGCGGACTACAAAATGGATGTACAGAAACGAATCAAAGACCTGATGGAATTGAGAGGCTGGACAGACTACCGGCTGGCGAAGGAAGCCGGTCTTTCCCATTCCACAGTTACAAATATGTTCAACCGCAGCAATGCTCCAACTTTACCGACCCTTGAAGCTGTATGCAGAGCATTTGGCATTACGCTGTCTCAGTTCTTTGAGGATTTTGAAGACAATGAGACGCTACAGGAACAGAGGCTGCTATTTTCAAAATGGAGTACCTTTACCCCAGAGCAGAGAAAAATCTTGCTTGACCTTATGGATATCATAAAATGATGGAAATCGCAGTCGCCCCATAGAATGGAGTCTGCGGTTTTCGATTTTATAGTAATGTCTTACAATGTCCATCTTGTCAACTCAACCATCCTATAACAATCCTATCTCCACAACCTACCCAATATCCAACCTATCAACTCAACCCCACGCGATTTTTTGCCGTAGACCAGTTTCCATAGAACTACTAAACGCAAAAAATCCGGGAGCCGGAATTACCCGTCGGCAATTCCCTACTCCCGGAAACCCCTTGTTTTCTACACTTTTTTGTACTTCTATTTCTCAACTCTTGACATCAATACTACCGTCTCAACGGTATTACCCTTTTCCCACAAAACTTTCCTTACTTCCTTGCCGTCAATATAAATCGGAAAGTTAAACTCTATCGACTTCAACGGCATTTTCGATTCTCCATTCGGATATATCTGTATTTCTTTAATGAGGTATGTGATAAGGTTTTTCTTCTCCTCATCACTCATTATAGCATATAACTTTCCAAAGTTCTGCATGATTTTGTAAACATTATCAAGCGTGATGGCTTCCATCTCAATGGAGCTTTTTCTTAATTTGGCATCTTCAATGCGTTCCTCCAACTCCACCATCGTATCGTACAAAGCGTCAAGCCTTAATGTCATATCATGGATTTTTCTTTCACGGAATCGGGCATCGACAGGAAGATTGTCAATCTCATTCTCCAGACGTGCTTTATTCAAATCCACCTCTTTCAGCTTGTTTTCATAATTGGCAAGTTCTTTATCTACAACACTTGTATCTGTCTGAACTCCTATACGCTTTTCAATCTCTTTTGCAAAATAGGCATCGCTTACAAGCTCTCTTACCGCTTCTACTACAAGCGGCTCAATGTCTATTTTCCTTAAAGATGCCTTGTAGTCACAATGACGCCCCCGCTCCTGCTTATTTCTTCCGCATATATAATAGTAGACTTCCTTATATGTGCCGTCTTTATTTGTCCATGCGTGTTTATTCGTATACATTGAACTGCCGCAAAGGGGACATTTCAAAACGCCCGTCAGAAGATGCGACCTTTCTTTTCCAATTCTTGACGGCTGCTTGATTCCTGTTGCCAGACGCTTTGCATGGACTTTCTGCCATAGTTCTTCACTGACAATCCCCTCATGCTGTCCGTCCTCTAAAATATAATCATCGGTATGAACCTGCTTATATTCGTTTTTTGTTCCTTTGACTTTTTCCCGTGTTCTCCTGCCATATGCGATTTTTCCGCAGTAAACAGGGTTGTCTAATATCTGCCGTATTAAATGGCTGCTCCATGTTTCTAACTTTCCATTCTGGCGGGGTATCTTCTTTATCCCTTGCAGATTAAGGTATTTTGCAACTCCCCCAAGCCCTATATCTAAATTTCCAAACTTATCAAATGATTTTGTCAAGATTAGTTGACACATTTTCCTCAAGGATTTTGTATCCTATGCTGCTTCTTTCAGGGAATCATAGTATCGCTGCCGTTTTATCATGGGAGGAAG
>CAJTER010000064.1 GCA_910575405.1 Clostridia bacterium
TTTCCCTCACGGTACTATTCTCTATCGGTCACTGGGTAGTATTTAGCCTTGGGGGGTGGGCCCCCCTGCTTCAAACCGGGTTTCACGTGTCCGGTCCTACTCTGGTGCCACTCCTGCTTAAGCTCCCTTTCGCCTACGGGGATTTCACCCTCTTTGTCCACACTTCCCAGTGTGTTCGGCTAGAATTCTTAAGTCCTTTGAGTGGTCCTCAACCCCGAAAACTAAAGTCTTCGGTTTGGGCTCTTTCCCGTTCGCTCGCCGCTACTTGGGAAATCGATGTTTCTTTCTCTTCCTAAGGGTACTTAGATGTTTCAGTTCCCCTCGTTGCCTTCTGCATACCTATCGATTCAGTATGCGATACTTACGTATTACCGTAAGTGGGTTCCCCCATTCGGATATCTGCGGGTGAACGGATATTTGCTCCTTACCGCAGCTTTTCGCAGCTTGTCACGTCCTTCTTCGGCTCCCAGTGCCAAGGCATCCGCCTTATGCTCTTCTTCGCTTGACCATTCAAGCTCCCCCTGATTTAGCGTAATCAGGTCTTTCTTATCGTTAATTCACTCTGTGAATCAGCTCTTTCTGGTTTCTCTCGGTTGCAGTCTGTTTTCCAGACTGCCAAAATCGTTTTACCCTAACAGTTCTTCTCTCGGAAAAACTTCTTAGTTTTCTCTTGTATTTACTCTTCTGCAAATACCTCGATTTCGTTTTTTCGTTGTGTTTGTTTTCACATTTGCATTATTCAGTTTTCAAGGTACAGATGACCGCTTTACCTTCCAAATCGCCCATCCCTGAGCGACTTGGGCAAAGCTTCCTGGTGGAGAATAAGGGGTTCGAACCCTTGACCCCCTGCGTGCAAGGCAGGTGCTCTCCCAGCTGAGCTAATTCCCCGCAATCTTCATAGTGCAGAAACTTCCGTCTCCTTAGAAAGGAGGTGATCCAGCCGCAGGTTCTCCTACGGCTACCTTGTTACGACTTCACCCCAGTCATTGGTTTCACCTTAGGCAGCCTATCTACTAGCCGACTTCGGGCGCCCCCAACTTCCATGGTGTGACGGGCGGTGTGTACAAGACCCGGGAACGCATTCACCGCAGCATTCTGATCTGCGATTACTAGCAACTCCGACTTCATGCAGGCGAGTTGCAGCCTGCAATCCGAACTGGGATCGGTTTTTGAGTTTTGCTCCGCTTCACAGCCTCGCTTCTCTTTGTACCGACCATTGTAGCACGTGTGTAGCCCAGGACATAAGGGGCATGATGATTTGACGTCATCCCCACCTTCCTCCGTGTTATCCACGGCAGTCTCATTAGAGTCCTCATCTTACTGTTAGCAACTAACGACAAGGGTTGCGCTCGTTGCGGGACTTAACCCAACATCTCACGACACGAGCTGACGACAACCATGCACCACCTGTCTCCTCTGTCCGTAGAACAGACCGATTAAGATCCTGTCAGAGGGATGTCAAGCCCTGGTAAGGTTCTTCGCGTTGCTTCGAATTAAACCACATGCTCCGCTGCTTGTGCGGGTCCCCGTCAATTCCTTTGAGTTTCACACTTGCGTGCGTACTCCCCAGGCGGAGCACTTATTGCGTTAACTCCGGCACCGAAGCCTTGCGGCCCCGACACCTAGTGCTCATCGTTTACGGCGTGGACTACCAGGGTATCTAATCCTGTTTGCTCCCCACGCTTTCGTACCTCAGCGTCAGTTTTCGTCCAGAAAGCCGCCTTCGCCACTGGTGTTCCTCCTAATATCTACGCATTTCACCGCTACACTAGGAATTCCGCTTTCCTCTCCGATACTCAAGTCCCCCAGTTCACAGGGCGAACGATAGTTAAGCTATCGCCTTAAACCCTGCGCTTAAAGAACCGCCTACGTACTCTTTACGCCCAATAATTCCGGATAACGCTTGCCCCCTACGTATTACCGCGGCTGCTGGCACGTAGTTAGCCGGGGCTTCCTCCTAAGGTACCGTCACTTCCTTCTTCCCTTAGGACAGAGCTTTACGACCCAAAGGCCTTCTTCGCTCACGCGGCGTTGCTGCATCAGGCTTTCGCCCATTGTGCAAGATTCCCCACTGCTGCCTCCCGTAGGAGTTTGGACCGTGTCTCAGTTCCAATGTGGCCGATCACCCTCTCAGGTCGGCTACTGATCGTCGCCTTGGTAGGCCGTTACCCCACCAACTAACTAATCAGACGCAGGCCCATCCTCTGCCGATAAATCTTTGGCCAAAAGCCCATGCGGGCTCTCAGTATCATGAGGTTTTAATCCCGGTTTCCCGAGGCTATCCCTCTGCAAAGGGCAGGTTGCCTACGCGTTACTCACCCG
The DNA here is from genome assembly GCA_910575405.1 of Clostridia bacterium. Taxonomy (GTDB): domain Bacteria; phylum Bacillota; class Clostridia; order Peptostreptococcales; family Anaerovoracaceae; genus Hominibacterium. The sequence continues at coordinate 2,323 of CAJTER010000064.1, forward strand.
TCCGCCGCTTTCCGCAAGAAACTTCAACCGAAATCTCCGTCCCTTGTTTCTCGCTCGACTTGCATGTGTTAGGCACGCCGCCAGCGTTCATCCTGAGCCAGGATCAAACTCTTTTTGAAATGGTATAAAAGCATTCCTTACGGAATGGTTCTATCTGATTCTTTACTCAGTTTCACGCTTTCGCGTCTTATTTCGCTGTTTACGAAATTATTGTTGTTCAGAAATTGTCGGAAACGCTCGTACAATCCGATTAACCTTCTTGTATGATTGTTTCTTCCTTATATCTCTCAGAAGCATCTCTGCTCCTGTTTGACTTCATTTCTACACTATGAATTTGTTAAGGTTCTTGGGAGCTTCGCTCCCGCTCGCTTTCGCAAGCTTTTTTATTCTATCTCATTCAGCTTTGTTTGTCAAGCCCTTTTTTTGACTTTTTTCAAACCTTTTGGCTCTCGCCTTCTGCTCTTTGAGACAGCTTATTCAGTTTAGCAGACCTTCTCTTCTTTGTCAAGTGCTTTTTTCGCTTTTTTTCGACCTGCTTCCTGTTTCCTCGCCGCCCTCCCGGACAGCTTGTTCATATTACCAAATCTTTCCCCCTCTGTCAACCCCCCCTTGTTCACTTTTTTTGAAATTCTGGTTTATTTTTTGTCGTATGTTCGATTTTCCTGTGGTAAAAATCAATTTTATCATCCCGCTTTGCCATGTGATCCTGCAACTGTTCGGCCTGCTCATCAAATACTTTCCGGTGTTGACCCAGCATTTCCATTCTTACCTCCAGGGTAGCGTTTCGTCCTTCCCGCAGCTTTGCATAACGCCGTATTTCCTTAATCGGCATACCTGTATCCTTCATCCTCTTGATGAACTCAATCCACGCCAGCTCAGGCATTGGCTGTGAAGCGGCAAAAACATTTGCAGGACGCGGCAGCAGCTTGATCCTGACCAGCCGCAGGAAAGAAAGGCTAAAGAGGCTGAAAAGGGAAATCTCGGCCTTATATCCATCTTTGGATATCGTAATCGCAGCAGCAGACCTATCAAGGCAGGAAAGCGTCTTCCGGCTGTATGAAAGCCTAAAATTTCAAGACTTTTATGGTATAATCAATAGAAAGAAGAACACCAAACCATCTACCAGGAGGTGCCACTATGGGATATCTCAAAGGAATGGATCGCAGCCAGCTGATGCTGCCAACCAGCCTGGAAGAATGGGTCAGTGAAGACAATCCCGTCCGTATCAAGGAGGAGCATCGGATGACCCTGTCCTACGAACCGCAACCCATTACAGAACAAAAACGAACCTCCACGAAACGGGAAGACATCCAGGCCTACATGCGGGAGTGCTTCCGGCCTGTTATGAACACAGCAATCTGCAGATAGAAATCCATCCACAGGGAGAAATCGGGGCCTTTGTGCGAGGAGACGGCAAGAGCTATGTGACCTGCCCAATGGGAAAACGACTGAACAAAACCAGAGACAAAAACGGAGGAATGGTGTATGCCTGCAGACCGGCCTGCCGGCAGTGCAGCAACCGGTGCACTGCTTCGGCGAACTACAGGCAAGTTTACTTTGGGCCGGGCACCAGCTGCGTGGCAGCCCGGATGTACGGGGAGGAGAAAGCGGTGCAGGTACCGCCCGAAGGATTTGTGCCCAACAACTCGTTTTTCCGAAAGAACCAGATAGAAGCAACCGTCCTGCTGCGGATGGCAAATGACCCGCAAAAGCAGAGGGAGCGGCTTTGTATCTCGGAGCATCCCTTCGGAACGGTGAAATGGCATGTGGGAGCCCATTATGTGTTATGTAAGGGCATCGAAAAGACCACAGCAGAGCTGAGGCTGACGTTTCTTGCCTATAATCTCAAACAAGTGCTGAACAGTAAGAAATTTGGGGAGATTATGGAGGCCCTGAGGGAGTACAGGCCTTCTTTTTTTGTCTTTTTTATAAAACAGCTATAAAAAAATCGCTGAAACTATTGAAATTCCAGCGATTTTTGCCCTTTTCGGACAAACTATGGTGCGCGTAGAGGGACTCGAAAACGCCGAAAGGTTTATTCTTAATTATACTTTAGTCGGCTGCAATGTACAAATTTTCAACGCTTTCAGCGATTTTGAGTGGTTTCAATTTACTCGTTAAAATTGGCTTATATTCCATTTTTACGCCATTTTTTACGCCAAAGCATGAAAAAAAGACTTCCTTTATATATATAAAAGGCGGTGGTTTTTTTGCGCCAAAATTAAAAAAATACTCGACTTTATGGGCTACAATAAGTATATTAATTGTAAGGCTACAGAAAGTGAGGTGAGGAAATGAGCCCAAGAACAGGACGACCAAAATCTGAAAATCCAAAATCAAACCCTATCCATGTTCGACTTGATAATGAAACAAAGGAAATTCTTGAAAATTATTGTAATCAAGAAAATATATCTAAGACAGAGGGGATCAGACGAGGAATACAGAAATTAAGGTCAGATATAAAAAAAGATTAACTGTTACACTTTGACGAGTTCCACAGTTAATCTTTAACCACCAGAGGTTTCCCATCTGATGAATCTCATTATATCACGTGCGGAAACCTCTATCAAGAAAAAGATGGAGGTTTTTATTATGAGAGAAATAATGACAAAAGTACCACGGTACATAGAAGATCCTAACATCTTCAGAATTTATGACGCAATGGACGGCTTATTGATCATAAACACAAATGAGCTTTCCCAAAATGGGGTAACCGTTTTGGTGAATCTGGATAGTTGGAGGGATGTACAATGAAAAAGAGAGAATACATCAAGCGCATTAACCATGCGCTCAAGAAAATCAATAATCTGGAAAGCTTAGCCTGTCTCTGGCTTTATGCCGATGCGCTGGTAGAGAAGGAGGAATAAAATATGAACGATTTAAAAATGATCGAAAACGAATTAGTACCAGTTTATACCACAGACACAGGCGAAAAGGTAGTGTATGGGACGGAATTATATGAGTGCATTGGAAGCAAGAGACAATACACAGACTGGATAAAAAGCTGCCTTATAGAATGTGATGCTGTTGAAAATGAGGATTATCATAGTTTTTCACAAAATAATGAAAAACCTAATGGAGGACGACCAAAACAGGAATACATCATCAAGCTTGACACCACCAAAGAAATGGCGATGCTGGAGCGCAACGAAAAAGGCAAGCAGGTACGGCGGTATTTCATCGAGGTAGAAAAGAAGTATCAACAGCAGGCACTTGATGCGTCGGAACTCTCCCCGCAGACGCAGGCTATCATTAACCTTGAATTGTGGCAAAAACAGATCGCAACAAAAATAGAAGAGGTCAACGCCGACCTGCAGGAGTTTAAACAGGAAATGCCAATCCTTGGCGTGGAAGAGGTCAAGATTACCAATGCAGTTAAAAAGAAGGGCGTGGAATGCCTGGACGGCAAAAGTGCAGCAGCTTACGGCGACCGGTCCCTCAGGTCAAAACTGTATGCCGACATTTACCGCCAGCTCAAACGGGAGTTTGGTGTCACGTCTTACAAAGGCAATCCCACGCGGGCAATGCGACCGCGCAATCGAGATTGTCCAGCGGTACACAATGCCCTTTGTGATCGAAGAGGCTGTAATCAGTCTCAACGGTCAGATCGCAATTTAAAGGAACCAGGGAGCGGTGGCAAGCCCGCTCCCTTTTTTAATCCTCTAAATCTTGCTGAATCTCTTCAAGCATTATATCTAATTTCTTGTCCCTTTCTTTCTCGTCCGTTTCGCTTTTCAGTTCCTCTAAATCCCTCTTAAGCCTTCTTAACCAGCCTTTCCATTGTCTATCTGTCATTCCCATATCTTGCATTACCTCCATAATCTATTCTCCTTTCGTCCGTCCGCCAAAGCCTTGCCCCTTTGACTGATTATATTGTAAACCATTTTAAGTTTATTATCAATATATATTTTAAACTTTTTTAAGTTTATTTTTCAATATACTTTATGATATTTCCAGGCTGCATATCTAACAATTCACATAGTTTATCAAGCGTTTTTATTCCTACAGGTTCGCCTTTCCTTAGCTTTTGCATTGCAGACTGCCCTATTATATTGTCTTTCAATATCTTTGTACTGTTATAGCCAGCCTCTTTCAATGATTCTATCACATCTATTTTATAAGCAATCATATTCTTTACCTCCCATATTGATTTTAATCTACCTCGGTTTCAAAGTCAAGAAAAAATAAACTTAAAAAAGTTTAAAAAGCACTTGGCATTAAACCATTTTTAGTTTATAATATAATCAAGTTAAGAGATAGGAGGTGAGGAAATTGAATAAGAAAAAATAAAAAAGCCGATAATGAGAACCGGCTCGCAATCGTGATTCTCATTACGGCAATCATCAATCTTATTCAAGCCGTGATTGACTTAATCAAGCACCTGCTAGAATAAGTAGTAGGGAGGGCAACCTCCCTACTCAAATAGCAACTGAAATCAGATGAATTGTAAAGGGGTTTTAAAATGATATGGAGCATAATTAAAATTATAGTTTTCACAGCAATTATCGTGTGGCTAGTGAAATATCTTTTGAAAAAATAGTTTTTCGGCTGATTATTGGGGTCTGGATAATGATTTGATGGTATAATGTGAAAACAGGGAGGACAAGGAAATGAAAAGAAGAGAATTCAAAATTGAAAGCACAAAATATACCGTAGATGTTTTAGGGGAAAAATTTGGATGGACAAAGATCGGGCAGTGCAATACGATTGCTGAAGGCAAAGAGCTTGCACGGGACTGGTATGCGGAGCATGAGAGGCTGGGTGATTTTGAGTAATGGAAAATAAAATTAAGCAAGCAAGAGAGGCGGCTGGCCTCTCCCAGCAAAAAATGCACGAACTGCTGGGTATCCCAAAACGAACGATTGAAAACTGGGATTCCGGAAACCGAAAGCCCTCCGAATGGGTGGAACGTCTTGTTGTGGAAAAGCTGGAAAGCTTGAAACAAGAATAAAAAGATTGCAAAATTCCTTGACATACCACTCATTGAGTGGCATGATATAGTCACAGTTAAGGAAGAGCTTAACAAGTAAGGCAGGCAAGCAGCCGGAAAGGAGAAAAACATGCAGGATATGGGAATGACAGACAAGCAGTTTAATGGATTTGTAAGATTCTTATTAGACGCTCTTACAGATGCAATTGAAGAACCTGAGAGTGAAAAGAAAGATGAAAAGCTTTCAAAAATCGCTGACAATCTTCAAAAAACATTAGAAGACTGAAAAAGCCCTGCTAAACAAATAGCAAGGCCAATCACTAAAAGTCAGGCGGTACTTGCCACCGCCTGATGCAATTAAAATCATAGCATTACATGAGTGAAAAGGCAAGAATAAAATAGTCATCCGGGGTGGGAAAAGGCAGAATATAACGGGATTGACCATGGCTAGAGACTGTGAAATAAAGTCCGTAAATTAGCCTTCTATGGTAATACAGATGTGGAACAGCTGGTGAAAAGCAGGAAACATTTAAATTTTACATGGCATAGAACAAAAGGCTCCAAAGAGGATCGATTTCTCTCTGAATCCTTTCTTTTGTTCATACATTCTTTTTTCTGCAATCTTGAAGTATTCTTCTTCCAGCTCCATGCCGATGAATTGTCTGCCAGTATTCTTGCAGGCTACTCCGGTTGTTCCGCTTCCCATGCAGTTGTCCAGAACCGTATCTCCTGGATTGGAATAGGTTTTGATTAGATATTCAATTAGCTCCAGCGGCTTTTGGGTTGGATGCAGGCGGTTTGTTTCTGTGGGGAAATAAAGCAGGTTGCAGGGATAGCCGCTTGTTTTCTGCTCATATCGTTTTGTCTTTACGCCGGAATACACACCGGGCTTTCCGTTCTCATTTTTTGCCCTTGCCTTGTCCAGCTTGTACGTCCCCTGTGGGTTATAGGTTGCCTGGGATATTTCTCTATGTTCTCCAATCATTGTTTTTTGCAGTTCCGACAATGGGCGCTGCCAGAATCCGGTCTGCTGAAGCTTCTTGTAATTCTCTTCATTTGGGAGTGCAAACTGCTGACCGTTTGTAAAATAGTGGCTGGACATTTGATTGCCCAGCAGCGCGTCAATGTCTTTTCTCTTTAGGCCGGATGATTCTGTGGTATTGCTCCCAGAGTTTTTCAAAGGGTAGCGTTATATCCCATTTGCATTCCGTCAGACCGTATGGAAGATCGCAGAGGATTAAATCAACAGAGCTTTCCGGCAGCTCTGGCATCAGCTGCAGGCAGTCTCCTTTTAGTAGCTTCGGAGAGGCGGGTATTTTTAGTACCATATAAGTGTAAGAGATAAAGCATTTCATCAGTGCTTTACCTTCTGCACTTATTTTTTTATGATAAGGGAGTAATTGGTCTGGCGAGGTGCTTTT
>CAJTER010000065.1 GCA_910575405.1 Clostridia bacterium
ATCCCTGTCCTGCACCTGGGACACCGGCGATGTGGATTCCCGGCGGTTTGGCTGGCTGTCCTCCCTGGAGGATGAACTGCTGTACCGGCGGCTCAGCACCTGACTTCCGGGCGGATGCCGGAGAACGACCGGGAAATTCTCATAGCAGACGCCTATGCCAATAATCCGGATTCCAACAACTTCATTCAATTAGGGGAAGAAATCGAGCTGGAAACGGAAGAAGATACCATGACCGTCACAATGGTAGGAACCTATGGCAAGCCCGGCTCAAGCAACGGAACCTATGCCCTGGACTCCGCCGCCGTTATGATTACAGAAGGGCTTGCCAGAGAAATGATTTCCAGCGTGGAGAACTTTGATTATACCTGGGTGATCTCCGCAGACCCTAACAAAGAGGATTCTGTGACAGCAGCATTGGAATCTGTCGCTACCAATGCGCCTTCCGGCATGGGGCTTTATACCTATGCCGAGGAACTGGACTTTTGACCTTACAGCAGGCTGTGATTTTTGGCGGGCTTCAGGGGTTATCCTGGATGATTTTCCTCTTTGGCGTGGTCAATCTGGTCAACATGACCCTCTCGAACCAACTTTCCCGCCGCCGGGAACTCTGTATGATGCGCTCCGTGGGCATGACCAAACGGCAGCTTTATCAGGTGCTGACAGCGGAAGGGATGTTCTATGTTCTGTTCAGCGCCGTGATCGCACTGGTGGCAGGAACCCCCGTGGCGATTGGGATTTGCCGCTGGATGGGTGAAGCGATGATGGGACAGGTAATGCCTTATCAGTTCCCCGTTGGATCAATGCTGCTGTATATCGGCGTCCTGGTGGTGCTGGAACTGCTACTTTCCATCTGCACCATCCGCAAGCAGGAGCAAAATTCTCTCATTGAGCAGATGCGGCTTGTGGAATAACAACCGCTGGCCGGGACAGAAAATTTCTGTTCCGGCCAATTTTTTTGTTTTCAGGACATTTCTGCAACATTTCCCCTTTAGGATTACGGTATAAGGGAGGATTTGTCGTATGAAACCTATCTTAATCATAGATTCCAATGCCGACCAGTTTTTGCTATTTGTAAACTTTTTTGAATCGTATTGTCTTTTCATTTGTTTTGTGTTATAGTGTTATGTATAATAGTATAACAGTTAAAACAGCAAGAAGGTGAGATGGATTGAAACTAATTATTTCAAATGTATCAGGCATACCCATCTATGAGCAAATTAAGCAGCAGGTCAAGGCGGCGATCCTATCTGGAGAACTGAAAGAGGACGAAGCCTTACCTTCTCTCAGAACGCTGGCAAAAGATTTGAAAATCAGCGTTCTAACGGTTACACGGGCCTACACAGAATTAGAGCAAGAGGGATTCGTCAAAAATGTTCAGGGGCGCGGCTGCTTTGTCATGGGCCGTGGCTCTGAACTGATGAGAGAGCAGCTTATTTGTAAAGTGGAAAATGGGTTGACCGATGCAATCAAGGCGGCAAGAATCGCAGATCTTCCAAACGAAGAACTGCACCGTCTTTTAGATATTTTATTGGAGGCGAATAAAGATGACTAACTATTTAGAGGTGAAAAACCTGTCGAAATCCTTTGACAGTTTCCAGCTTCACAATATCAGCTTCACCTTGCCGAAAGGATATATTATGGGGCTGATCGGGCCAAACGGCTCCGGCAAGACAACCACCATCAAACTCATCCTGAATATGCTCAAGCGCAACGGCGGCGAAATCAAAATCATGGGGCTGGATAATATCGCTGACGAGCAGAAAGCAAAATCGGAACTTGGTGTTGTATTTGATACCAACTATTTCAGCGATGATTGGCAGGTAACACAGGTAGAAAAATCTATCTCCGTTTTCTATCCCAACTGGAAGTCGGAACGGTTTGCGGAGATGCTGCGGAAGTTTCACATCGCTCCCACCAAGAAAGTGAAAGAACTCTCAAAGGGGATGCAGATGAAGTTGATGCTGGCCTGTGCGTTCTCTTACGACGCAAAGCTGCTGATCCTGGACGAACCTACCAGTGGTCTCGATCCGGTTTCTAGAGATGAACTGCTGCAAATTCTCTCGGAGTATATTGAGGATGGAGAACACAGTGTTTTGTTCTCTACCCATATTACCGGAGATCTGGAACGCGCTGCGGACTATATTACTTATATCAGCTATGGAGAATTGTTTTTCAGCGGCAGCAAGGATGAATTTGTCGATATGTTCCGCATTGTCAAGGGAGGAACGGAAGAACTGTCTGCTGACCTGAAAGAAAAAGCGGTTGGTGTTCGCACATTCCCTACGGGCTTTGAGGCTCTGGTCAAGGCCGAAGATACGGGTGCTTTTTCCTCTTTGAGCATTGAACCGGCAACCATTGATGAAATTGTTGTATTCACGAGCAAGAAAGGTGACGATTATGAGTAACACATTGAAAGCAACAAAATTGGACTTTTCGCTGGTAAAGCCATATATCAAGGTGATTGGGTTTACCATGCTTCTTCCTATCGCTTTTGCGGCCATTAACCGTTCGATCCTGACAGGCGTTTCCTTTGCCATGTGCTTTATCGCTATGACCACAGGCTACACTTTCTCGGTAACGGAGAAAAACAGCATGGAGCGTTTGTATGGGATTTTACCAATCAAGAAAAGCGAAATGGTAACAGGACGGTATCTCTTTGTTCTTGCGCTGGGCGCGCTGGCTCTGGTGGTTTCTCTTATCACACAGCCGATTGTGCTGCGGGTAATGGGTGAAAGTGTTGGAGCATTTGATATGATTAGCGCAGCCATCGGTGGCCTGTTCCTGTTCGCCCTTTATACCGTATTTCAGATTCCGGGCTATTACAAATATGGAGCCATCAAAGGCCGTGTGTTCATGTATATTCCCGTGGCTGGATTTTTGGCGACCTTGTTTTTCCTGCCCAAGATGCCCGCAGACAATCCCATTGTGGCTACGGTTGTAAGTTCCCCGGTACTGCTGATCGGCCTTGTGCTTGTACTCGTCGCTGTCATGTACGCTGTGTCTATCTGGTTCTCTATTCGGATTATGGAAAACAAAGAAATGTGAGGTGAGCAATATGGATTTTACAATTTTAGCGGTAGTCCTTCTGATTGGCGTTGGTATTCCTGTCCGTAACAAGCTGATCCGTAAGTATCGGGAGGAAAAAAGAAAAAAGGATGATTCTGAAAAGAGGCGTTGAAGCTCTTTGAACGAGGGATAAAATGAAGCAAAAAATATTGATGATAGAAGATGACCCGTTGATACGAAATGAACTGGACACCCTGCTACAAAGTAACGGCTATGAAACAGCCGCGCCGGAGGATTTTGACAATGTAATTGACCAAATCAAGGCGGAACAGCCGCACTTGATTTTGCTGGACATCAAACTGCCGGGAACCAGCGGATTTTCCCTCTGCACTCAAATTCGCACCTTCTCCCAGGTGCCGATCATCTTTGTGACAAGCTGCAACACGGATATGGACGAACTCAACAGTATCATGCTGGGCGGCGACGCCTTTATTACGAAGCCATACCATACGGCCATCCTGCTGGCGAAGATTGCCTCCCTGCTCAAGCGGGCGTACCCGGTCCAGCAAAGCGAGCAAATGACCTGCGGGGGTGCGGTGCTGCGCTTGGAATCCAGCAGTCTGGACTATGACGGGCAGAGTGTGGAGCTGACCAAGAACGAACTGAAAATCCTCTATTACCTGTTCAAAAATGCGGGGAAAATTTGCGCCCGCGGAGATCTGGTAGAGTTTTTGTGGGACAACCAACTTTATGTGGATGACAACGCCTTGAGCGTCAACATCAACCGCATCCGGGAGAAATTGGCGGGCATTGGACTAACCGATTTTATTAAGACCAAGCACCGGCAAGGGTACATGATATGAATAGCAGACGATATTGGAAAAACAGAATCCCGTTTTTGCTAACCAACCTGATCTGCATGGTGGCCCTCATCGTGTTCCTGCTGGTGTGCGGTAACTCCATCTCGGTGGTGCTTCTGATTCTCGTGGTGTGGGCGGTGGTTCTGCTGTCGGGACTGTTCCTCACCTACTGGAAACGGAAACAGCAGATGCAAAAACTTTTAGATATGGCTGGATGGCTGTCGGAACGCTATCTTATTTCCGAAGTGATGGAGCTGCCGGAGCAGGCAGAGGATCAGGTGTACTACCAGCTTTTGAAAATGGCCGGGAAGTCTATGCTGGAGCAGATCGGGGAGGTTCGGCGGGAGCGCCTGGAATACAAGGAGTACATTGAGCAGTGGATTCACGAGATCAAGACGCCTATCACCGCCATGAAGCTGTTATGCGAAAATCACCGGACGGACTGGACAAAGGAACTTCTTCTGGAACTGGAAAAGACCAACCGCTTTACCGAACAGGCGCTCTACTATGCCCGCAGCGAACACACCGAGAAGGATTATTCCGTCCGGGAAATGTCCTTGTCCCAAGTGGTGCATCAGGCGATTGCGGACAACAAATACCTGCTGCTTCAGAGCGGGGTGCGGCTGGAAGTAGAGGAAATGGCGGATACGGTTTATTCCGATGAAAAATGGGTGCGGTTTATCCTGAACCAGCTGATTGCCAACGTAGTCAAGTATCGGTCCGGACAGCCGGTTCTCCGCTTTTCCACCCGCAGGCAGCAGGATCAGGTAATCCTCGTGGTGGAGGACAACGGCATCGGGATTTCTCCCGCCGACCTGCCGCGCGTCTTTGAGAAGGGGTTTACCGGGCAGAACGGGCGCATGGTCCAGCAGTCCACGGGCATCGGCCTGTACCTGTGCAAACGGCTCTGTGACAAGCTGGGCATCGGCATTGCGGCGGAATCATCGGGACAAGGAACCGCCATTTCCCTGGCGTTTCACATCAACTGTCTGATCCATGAAGTGCAGGGCTGATTGTAGTCCTGCACTTATTACATTTTTGTTAGAACTTTGTAAGAAAACTTGATACAAACGCCGTTCGCACTATTTTACAATAGAGAGCAGAGGTGATAGTTATGAAAGAAGTATTGAAGCTGGAACATATCCAGAAATATTACGGTAACGGCGGGAATGTCACAAAAGCCATTCAGGACATCAGCTTTTCCGTGGAGGAAGGGGAATTTGTGGGGATCATGGGCGCGTCCGGCTCCGGCAAGACCACCCTGCTCAACTGCATTTCCACCATTGATACCGTCAGCGCGGGACATATCTATTTAGATGGAACCGATGTGACCGAAATCAACGAAAAGCAGATTGCCCGGTTCCGCCGGGAGAACCTGGGCTTTGTGTTTCAGGATTTTAACCTGCTGGACACCCTGACCATCTCCGAAAATATCGCCCTGGCGCTGACCATCAACAAGGTCCCCGCAGGCGAGATCGATGGTCGGGTGCGGGAAATAACCAGAAAGCTGAACATCACAGATATTCTGGACAAATACCCCTATCAGGTGTCCGGCGGCCAGAAGCAGCGGTGCGCCTGCGCCAGAGCCATCATCAACAATCCCAAGCTGATTTTGGCGGACGAACCCACCGGCGCACTGGACAGCCACTCATCCCAAATGCTACTCTCCACTATTCAGGGCATCAACGAAACCTTGGGGGCGACCATTCTTATGGTAACGCATGATGCCTTTTCCGCAAGCTATGCAAACCGTATTCTCTTTTTACGGGACGGTGCGATTTTCACGGAAATCCGCAAAGGCAGCGATTCTCGTAGGACTTTCTTTAACAAGATTTTGGATGTCCTCACCATGATGGGAGGGGGAGTGAATGATGTACTCTAAACTGGCTTTTCGGAACATCCGCAGGAGCTTGCGGGATTATATCATCTACTTTGTAACGCTCACCCTGACGGCGGCGTTGATGTACTCCTTCCTGGCGCTGGGGTTCTCCCCGGATATTCTCGCCATGACGGAGAATATGTCCATGCTCACCTCCGGTATCCTGATGCTGTCGGTGCTGGTCGCGCTGCTGTCCTCCTTTGTTGTGGGATACGCCATCCGGTTTATGCTGGGCCAACGGAAAAAGGAGTTTGCCGCCTACGAACTGATGGGCATGGAAGTGAAAACGGTCCGAAACCTGTTTCTGGTGGAAAACAGCATCATCGGCGGAGCCGCCTTTTTGCTGGGGTCTCTGCTGGGAACCGCCATGTCAGGGTTACTGAATCAGGTAGTCCAGAATATTTTTGAAATTCCTCACCGCTATCAGGTCTTGTTCTCTCTCCGTGCGTTAGGGATGACCCTTTTCTTTTTCATCCTGATGTATGGATTTGGGATGCTGCGCGCGGCAAAGGTGATCCGGCGTAGGAAAGTGATTGACCTGCTTTATGATAATCAGAAGAATGAAGAAGCCGGGTTCCAGCCCTTGCATCGGAGCGTCCTGACCTGTCTGCTTTCCCTTGCCGCGATGGTGGCGGGAGTGATTTTGCTGGAAAAGGGATTGCACATTCAGACCAATGAAGCAATGCTGTATTGGGGTGGGGCCTGTCTACTGATCCTTGCGGGCGTTTATGAGTTGCACCGCAAAATCCCCATGCTGTTGTACCAACTGGCAAAACGAAACCCGCACCGGAAGTACCGGGAAGAAACGCTGTTTTTCCTGGGACAGATCGGCAGGCGCATCCAATCTTCCGGGCGGACAATGGCGGTGGTGGCGATCCTGCTGACCGTTTCCCTTGCGACCATGTTTGTGGGGATGACGATGGGTGCGGGCTATAAGGCCAACATGGAGGCGTATTACCCCTATGACGCCGGTGTAGCCATTGACGCGCCGCTGACCAAGGACAGCATGGATTCCGTCCGTTCCTTTGTAGAGGAACGCTGCGAAGTGGAGGACAGCGTAACCTATTACCTGTATGCGGTTCCCAATGAAACGATTGAAGCCTTGTCCTTGTCCGATTATAACCACCTGCGGGAGATTCTGGGGCTTTCCCCTGTGTCCATGAACAACAATGAATTTCTGGTTCACTGTGATACCTGGAACTATATGGACGGCATCCGGCAGGGCTTAGAGCAGAAGCCGGAGATCACGCTGAACGGCTGGACGCTGACGCCTGCCGAAACTCCGATTTTGACAGAGCCGATGGAGCAGTATCAGATGGCCGGAACAAAGGGATATGTTCTGGTTCTACCGGATGAAGTGGCTTCCCGGCTGTCCGGGGAGAAAATCCGTCTGGTGATGAAACTTGAGGATAGCGGATACCCGGAACTGAAAAACGAACTCAAGCAATTCCTGAACAGCGGTAAATGGCAGCCTGACATCCAGCCCGGACAGGAATTGCCGGAACGGGTGACGATGGGGGTAACAGTAAAGGCGTGGGGCGTTGCCAATTCGCTCACCGGATTCACAACACTTTCTTTCTGCGGCCTATATCTGAGCATTATTTTTATCATTCTTTCCTGTTCAGTGCTGGCCTTTGAGCAGCTTTCCGCTATTGACCGGAACCGGAAAAATTATGCGGTGATTGACCGGCTGGGCGTATCGGGCCGCAGGCAGGCTTCCCTCGTCCGCAGGGAACTGTCCACCGTGTTCCTGATCCCGCTGTTTTTCCCTATCGTTCTTACGGTTCTGCTGATTGTGGGGACGCAGTTCTTTTTCGGGGAAGCAATTTTGCAGGAAGGACTGGTGCTGTTTTATGGTCTGGTCACAATCCTGCTGTTCTGCGCGATATATCTGACCTATTTCGGCGCCACGATGTCCCTGTTCAAACGGGTTATTTTGCGGCCTGAAATGCACTGAATTTTGAATTTCTACAAAAATGAAGCAATTCGGGCTGTTTTTCTGTCGAAAGAAGTGGGCGTTAGGACAATTCTGCAACAATTCAGTTTTAGAATAAAAAAATAATAGTATTTGGATCAACTGCCATGCGGCGGTAAAGAAAAAAAGCCGTTACATAGCAGTTGTATTCATACGCCTATTTTATTTTGTGGCGGCTCTAAATTTGAGCCGCCGCTTCTTTTTGCTCAAAGGGTAACGACGACCCTACACCTTGCAATTTAGCATGGCGGCAACAGGAGGACGCCGCCATGCACGACAAAGTTTTTCGACATAAAACGATAATACCCGTCTTGTCAAAAAAAGCCTGAGTTTTGCCCGGGTACATTATGCCCCTCCACCGGCATTATCATGGCAGTATTTCCGGCATTATCATACTTTATTCTGCTGCGCCAATTTCCTTTTACGGGAGACTGGCGCTTTTGTTTGCTCTTTTTTAGAAAGGCATCCTGGACCTTACCATTGCCGGTCCCCACCTCCATTCGATTCACCCGTCAACCACGCCTGAATCGAAATGGAGGAAAACTATGGGCTTTCACTATGGATATGAGAAAAGGAAGTTTGATGCAGAATGGACCCGGCTGGAACAGGAATACCGCGCAGCCGGTATGGACGATAGGCAGATCGCGGCCATGAAGGAATATGACTGGACCTGGTTTTGCAGCCAGCGAACCTATCAGAACCGCGTACAGGCCCTTCCCAGCGAACAGTGTGAGGACGAGAGCGAGCAGTCCTGCCTGTTCCGAAAATTTGAATCCCTGTCCTGCACCTGGGACACCGGCGATGTGGATTCCCGGCGGTTTGGCTGGCTGTCCTCCCTGGAGGATGAACTGCTGTACCGGCGGCTCAGCAC
>CAJTER010000066.1 GCA_910575405.1 Clostridia bacterium
CTGCCATCCACAGGTGGAATCGGTACTATCATCTTCACAGTAGGCGGCTGCCTGATCATGGTAGTAGCAGCAGCCCTGTACTTCGCAAACCGCAGAAAAGCTGCAAACAGCGAAAGCAAATAGTCTTACTCTTTAAGACAGAAGACCATACTTAAGAAAACCCATGCAACGCATGTAAACCTATGCTGCGGGGCTGATACCCCGCAGCTGTATCCAACCAATCCGACAGAAACAAGGAGAGCCCGGATGAGCAAAAAGCTACTCAACAAAATACTCCTGGGAGTCATATTTTTAGCCGGCCTGTCCTTGCTGCTGTACCCGCTGATTGCCAACAAATGGAACACCTACCGGCAGCAGCGGCTCATCAGTAACTACGAACAAGTCATCGCGGACAAAGAAGCAGCAGGAGAAATCGACTACCCGGCCGAATGGGCCAGAGCAAAGAAATACAACGACAGCCTCATGCCCAGCATCCTGCCCGACGCCTTCTCTGCCGCAGACAACGAAACCGGCCTCAACGCGGCCTACATGGAATGCCTCAACATAGCCGGAGACGGCATCATGGGAACCATCGAAATTCCCAAAATCAAGATTACCCTCCCCATCCTCCACACCACTACCGAGGAAGTCCTGGAGCAAGCAGCCGGCCACCTGGAAGGAAGCTTCCTGCCAGTGGGAGGAGAAAATACCCATGCCGTCATCACCGCTCACCGAGGCCTGCCCAGTGCGGTGCTTTTTACGGATCTGGACAAAATGGACTATGGAGACCACTTCCTGCTGCACATCCTGGACGACGTGCTGGCCTACCAGGTGGATCAGATTGTCACCGTAGAACCGGACCAGACGGAAGAACTGCAGGTAGTCGAAGGCCAGGACCTGGTAACCCTGGTAACCTGCACCCCCTACGGCGTCAACAGCCATCGGCTCATGGTGCGGGGCCATAGGGTTCCATACGACCCCAGCCTGCTGGCCGATGAAACACTGCCCCTTGGAGGCTTCAGCCTGACCACCAGCTTCCTCTTCTGGGTCATCGTAGGACTGCTGATGACCGGAGGCTTCATCTACTTCCTCTACCGCAGGGAGAAAAAACGAAAAGCCGCCGCAGCAGCAAAAGCCCTGGAAGGCCCGGAACACGAAGCAGAGGAGCCGAAGCAGCCTGCCACAGAAGAGCCGGAGAAGCAAGCAGAACCAGAACAGCAGGAAGAGAAAAACGAAGCGCAGGAAGAGCCCCCGGCAAAAGAGCCAGAAAAGGCCCCTGACTTGCAGGAACCACCGGGAGAACCCTCAGATTCCCCATCGGATCTGATCGAAGAACTAAAAGCCATCACCCCAGAAGACACCCAGGAGGAACAGCCATGAGCCAGAAACCAGGCGAGGAAGGCGTCAAGAAGAAGAAACCGAAAAAGAAATTCCGACTCTCCACCCTGATCTTCGCCCTCATCTTCCTCATTGGACTAGGGATCCTCACCTATCCCATCATCTCCAATCAGTGGAACAACTACCGCCAGTCGCGTCTCATTTCCAACTACGAACAGGCGGTCAGCCAGATGACGGAAGAGGACTTCACCCAGGCCTGGGAAGACGCAAGAGCCTACAACGCAACCTTTGACGAAAACCACCTGCTGGGAGACGTCTTTGACGGCGAAAACAAAAAGGACCTGACAAACAGCGAATACTGGAAGGTCCTAAACATCACCGGAGACGGCATCATGGGCTACCTCACCATCCCCAAAATCGCCGTCAAACTGGGCATCTACCACGGAACCGACGAAGAAGTCCTGCAAACCGGAGTGGGGCACCTGTATGGAACCAAACTTCCTATTGGAGGAGAAGCGAACCACAGCGTCCTCTCGGCCCACCGGGGCCTGCCCAGCGCCAAACTATTTACCGATATTGACCAGATGGTAGAAGGAGACCAATTCTACCTCACCATCCTGGATGACATCCTGGCCTACCAGGTGGACCAGATCCTGCCCATGGTCGATAAAGACGACCACGAAGCCTTAGAAACGGCCCTGGCCATCGACCCGGCGCAGGACTACGTCACACTCTTCACCTGCACCCCCTACGGCGTCAACAGCCACCGGCTGCTGGTGCGGGGACATAGGGTGCCCTACAACGGAGAGCTGGACGGAACGCCGGCAGACTCCATGGTTCAGGCCATCCGAAGTTATTATATGTTATACCTGCTCATGGGACTGGGCATCACAGTTCTGGGCATCCTGGCCTCAAAATATCTGCTGCCAAAGCTGAGAAAGAGGAAAGGAACAAGCGGTAGTAAGGAGGGAACGAATTGAACATCATCCGAACAAACAAAACAAAAGCGGCGCTGGCCCTAGTTCTGGCAGCCCTGCTGATGCTGCTGTGCTGGGTGCCCCTGCGGGCCCAGGCGGCCGGAGCCATTGACGTAGGAAAATCGTGCCAGATGACCATTACCGGAGGAAGCGAATACAGTGGCATGAAGATCCCGGTCTCCATTTACCGGGTCGCAAGCGTATCCAGCTCCGGCCAGTACACCGCTGCTGATGCTAACGCCTTCAGCGGCCTGAACTTTGGCTCCATCACCAGCGGGGCCCATGCCTCAGACTGGATGACCCTGGCCAAATCCGTAAAAGAGCGAATTGACCAAAACAAAATCGCGGCAACCAAAACCGGCACCATGACCAAAGGAAGCATCACCTTCAGCGGCCTTGCGACCGGGATGTACCTTATCGCGCCGGACCGCACCTACAGTGCGGACTACAGCAAACAGTACACCTTTACCCCGTATCTGGCTGCGCTTCCAAACAGCGCCTACACCACGACGGGAACCGGATCCGACGCATGGCGTTATGAAATCGAAGTGGGCCTGAAAGCGGAGCAAACGCCCTTAACAGGCAAACTGGTGGTCACCAAAACCCTGCAAAACTACAACGAAACCCTGGGAAAAACCACCTTTGTCTTTGAAATCACCGGAAAAGACAGCAGCGGCAAGGTCGTCTACAGCAACGTCATCAGCACCACCCATAGCGGACCGGGAAGCCAGAGCGTCACCATACCAAACCTGCCAGCCGGCCTCACCATCACCGTAAAAGAAGTCTACTCCGGAGCCAGCTACACCCCAGTAGGAAGCACCAGCGGAAGCGCTCTCATCTACTCGGATGAAGCCATCCAAAACGGAGCCGGAAAACCGGCAGAAGTCACCTTTACCAACCAATACGACGGAGGAAACCGGGGCGGCTACGGCGTCACCAACCGCTTCCAGTCCGATGGAAGAAACGGCTGGATCTGGAACAACCCGACCACCCCGGCTCAGCAATAAGGAAGGAGCTGCATAAACCATGAACGCAATCAAACAATACGGGAAACTCCTGGTCCTGTCCCTGGCAGCCCTGAGCCTGGTAGCCGCGGCAGGAGCCCAGGACACCATGGCCTACTTTACCACCTACGTCACAGCAGGAGGAAGCGAAATCGTCCGCCTGGGAGCCCAGACGGAAATCCACGAAGACGTCAGCAACATGACCAAACACGTATCCATCCAAAACGTCTCCCAGACCAACGACTGCTTTGTCCGCGTCAAAGTCTTCCATGGAGACGGCCTCTCCGTCACCTACACCGACACCTCGGGAAACGGAGACTGGTATGATGGAACAGACGGCTACTGGTACTACAAACCCATCGTCCCGGCAGGAGGAAGCACCGCAGTGCTGGACGTAAAAATCAACCTGCCAGCCGGCTTTAACAAAGACGAATTCAACGTCGTCGTCATCCAGGAATGCACCCCGGTCCTCTACGACAACAATGGAAATGCATCCGCAGACTGGAGCAAAACCTTCAGCGATTACAAAGAAACGGAGGGTAAGTAAATGAATACAGCAAGACGCCCTCAGAGAAAACACATCACCTGGGTTCTCTTAGCCCTGGCCGTCGTACTCCTGGTAGGAAGCGCCATTGGAAGCACCCGGGCAGCCCTGGTCTACTACAGCGAAAACTACACCGCGGAAATCACCGTCTCCCAGATTGGCGTAAGCCTGTTGGAAAACGGCGAAGTCGTCAGCAGCCGGGACTATGAAAACAAAGAATGGAAGGTCACCAGCAACGGAGAAGCCGAAGACCACGGAGCCCTGCTGCAAAACCTTCTGGCAGACAAAGAAAAACTAGTCTTAAACAAGAAATACCCGGAAACCCTGGCCGTCAAAAACAGCGGGGTCATCGACGAATACGTGCGGGTGCGCATCTACAAATACTGGACCAAAGGCGAAACTGGCAGCAAACTGACCACCCTCTCTCCGGACCTGATTGACCTGCACCTTACGAACACCGATAAGTGGGCCAAACAAAGCGGCAGCACCACCGAATGCACCGAGCTCTACTACAAAGACGTACTTCCATCCGGTAGCACCACACCAGCCTTTGTCGACTCGGTACGCATCGACGGACAGGTAGCAGCCGAAGCCAAAGTGGAAACCAAAGGCAACATCATCACCACCACCTACACCTATGACGGCGTCCAGTTCCACGTAGACGTAGAAGTCGATGCCGTACAGACCCACAACGCCAAAGACGCCATCAAGAGCGCCTGGGGCGTAGATGCAGGAAAGCTGGGAATTACAGTCGATAAGGAGGGACAGTAGCCATGAACAAACGAAGAATCTTCTGCCTGTGCCTTGCAGGACTCCTCATCCTGGCCTCAGCCGTCACAGCCTTTGCAGAGGACCGGCAGGGAGCCTCCGGCTGGCAGGTCACCTTTGACGGCAAAAAAATGAACAGCAACTTCTCCACTGCCAACATGGACGATGAAATCTACGCCATGCAGCCGGGAGACAGTGTGGAACTGACCATCCAGCTGAAAACCAACTTCAGCGGTCAGGCCGACTGGTACATGAAAAACGAAGTCCTGGAAACCTTAGAGGATGCGGGCGATGCAGCCGGCTCCGCCTATGGCTACCAGCTCACCTACACGGATAAAGACGGAGAAGTCAGCACCCTCTACTCCAGCGAAAGCCTGGGAGGAGACGGACGCATTAATGGGGTGGGTCTCCACGGAGCCACCACCACCTTAGAAGACTACTTCTACCTGGATCGCATGGGACGAGGCGACACGGGAACCGTCAAACTGAAAGTAGCCCTGGATGGAGAAACCGAGGGCAACGACTATCAGGACACCTTAGCAAGACTTCAAATGGACTTTGCCGTAGAACCGGTGGAAACCACGGAAACCCCGGGACGAGACAACCCGGGGGATGACCCAAGCGGCAGCACCAGAAACCCGGCCAACCCGGGAAGCGGCAATGCCGTACAAACCGGAGACGACAGCCAGACCATGCTCTACGTCCTGCTGATGCTCCTATCCGGCCTGGTCCTCTTAGCCGCAGCCTTCCTGCGGATGCCAAAGGACCGCAAAGCCGAAGCAGCAGCCGCTGCAGGAGACGCAGCCAGCCTGCAGAGCAAATCGAGAAAAAGGAGGCGCAGCTAACATGAAAACCAGACACCAGCAAGCAGCTACGCAAACCCGGAAGACGAAAACAGCCAGAGCAGCCCGGCCCCTGCGGCGCATCGCTGTCAGCCTGCTGGCCCTGACCGTGGTCTTCTTTACCATGGCCCCGGCCGCCTTCGCAGACAGCGAATACACCTACACCGTGCGGCTGTACGCCGGAAACCAGGGAGCCCTGACCGGAAATGGAATCCAGACTTCCTCAAGCGCGGCCAAAATCAGCAAAAGCAAAAGCCAGGTGACCATAAAAGGCCTGAAATATGGAGACATCGTCTACATCACCCCCCAGTCCGCCGGCAAAGTCACCGATGACACCTACTACATCAAAGGCGTGCGCCGCTCCGGAAGAGACAACGCGGAAGCAACCGAATCCAGCTTCATCGTAGCCAGCGACCGAGACTACGTCATGGCCTACGGAGTCAGCGGAGACCTGGTAGCCTACACCGTCCGCTACATCGATGAAACCGGAACCCAGCTACTGGAAAGCGACACCTACTACGGGAACCTGGGGGAACGCCAGTATGTATCCGCAAGATACGTAGACGGCTACCAGCCCCAGTCCCTGAATCTGGTCAAGACCCTGTCCGCCAACGAAGCCGACAACGTCTTCACCTTTGAATACGCCCCATCGGCCGTAGCCACCCCAGCCCCGCCAGAAGAAGGCGGTGAAGCCCCGGCTACCCCGACGACACCAGAAGCCCCAGCTGCCACGGCAGCAGGAGGCGGAACCGGTGCAGGAGCGGGAGCAGCCGCAGGAGCAGGAGCCGCAGCCCCGGCCGCAGCAGCGCCAGCAGCAGCCGCCCCAGGAGGCGGAGCCACCACCGCCCTGCCGGATGGAGACACCCCCCAGGGCCTGACCGACTTGGATGACGACAACACCCCGCTGGCCAACCAGGATCTGGAGCGGCCAGGCAGCAAACGAGGCTACCTGCCCCTCTATGCGGGAATCGGAGCAGCAGCAGCAGCCGCCCTGGCAGCCGCCATTGCCGTACTTTTGAAAAAACGCCGCAAACAAGCCGCAGCAGCCGGAGGGGAAGCAGCCCTGAAGGCAGACGAAAGCAGCCTGGGAGAGACCCTAAAAGAAACACTGAAGGATCACGAACCAAAATCATGAGCCAGCAAACCAA
This sequence comes from Clostridia bacterium, assembly GCA_910575405.1. Lineage (GTDB taxonomy): Bacteria > Bacillota > Clostridia > Peptostreptococcales > Anaerovoracaceae > Hominibacterium. The sequence goes on from CAJTER010000066.1 coordinate 6,601, forward strand.
GCAGCCGCAAGCCGCCCAGAGCGCCATCCAAAAGAACCGCATGGGCCGGGTGCTCAGCATCCTGGGAACCCTGTGCATCGTCTTTGTCATCCTCCTGTACGCCCTGCTGGTGCTGCCGGAAGCCATTGGCTGGCATACGTATAACGTCATCAGCGGCAGCATGGAACCCTCCATCCCCATTGGAAGCCTCATCTACGTAAAAGAAGGCGCCCCGGAAGACGTGCAGACCGACGACGTCATCGCCTTCTACAGCGCCGGACAGGAGGGAAGCATCATCACCCACCGGGTGGTGAACAACAACGTAGTATCGGGAACCTTTACCACCAAGGGAGACGCCAATGCAGGAGAAGACCCGGAACCAGCTGCCTATGACCGCTACATCGGGAAGGTGAACCTGCATATCCCGGGCATGGGAAAACTGCTGATTCTCATGACCTCCTTTTACGGAAAAATAGCGGCAGCCTGTCTCATAGCCTTAGGAGCCGTCTTAAGCTTTGCCGGCGCCCGCCTGAGAGACCAAAATCCGGTCCCGGGAAAACCCCGCAAAGCCAACAAGAACGCCGCAAAAGACGAGCCAGACACCAAAGCGTAATTCCGGCAGAAAAGCAGCCAGAATCCGGCACAGCAGAAGAAGGGATGTGCCGGAGCCAGAGCCGCCGCAGCGCCATTCCGGGAAGGTAACAGAACGGACCAAAAAAGGGACGATTCCATTAGAGTATTTCTAATGGAACCGTCCCTTTTCGTAAAGAGAGTCACTCCTTGTTCGCCTGTATGTATCCGAAAGAATGTTATACCGGGTAAGCAGAGTCTGCCGGCTCGGATCTTGTTTACCATATTGGGTGCAGAGAACTGACCGCCAACTCCCGGATAGTGCTCACAGTGCTTAACCCTTTTGAGCCTGATACCAGTTCAGAAACTCTTCGCCTTTCCCGTTCAATTCTTCGACCGCAGCATCCAGAGTCAGCGTTCCCTTTTGAACCAGCCTGCCCAGCATTTCAAACAGTTCAAACTGCCCCTGCTCCAATCCTTTTTCGATTCCTTCCTGAAATCCTTCCTGCCGTTTCAGTTCTTTTTCCTCCCATGCCTGCACGTATTTCACCCCCACATTCTCATCCGCTTTGATGGACTGCACGATTTCCTGCATCCGCCGAATCCGCGGGCTGCCTGACTGTTCAGCTAACGCATCCGTCGTCTGTTCAAAGTAATGCAGCAGCCCAATCAGCTCCGGACTTACGCCCTCTGGCTTCGTCCCCTTGGTACTCAGAAAGATGCGGGTTGCTCCATCCCTCAGCCTCAGTCCGGGAATTTCCTCGCAGCCCATCTGAAACGTATACGGATACAGCCCCTGCCGAAAGAGATCAAAGGACATGATGACGATGATATACACATCGTTTAGCCGGTTATAGTCGATATTCCCCGATTCCAGCAGCTTGCTGTCCAAAAGCCCCTGATAATACCGGCTTCGCTTAGGTAGATTGTAAGTATTCTGCTGCTGCGGCTCTGTGTTGTAAATGGTCCCATCCTCTTCCATGGCCCAGACGTCCATGCGAATCTGCTTTTGCGAAGAACGGCTCCTGGCTTCCTTTTCCGTCTGCGGCGGATAGCGCAGGGAGACTTCCTCGCCAAAGAGAATGGTCAAAAGAAGCTCCATAAATTCCGTATGATCGGCAGCCTCCGCGAAGAGGAAGCGATCCATCAAATTCAATTCGTTTAACGGTTTTAATTGATTCAGTTGGTTTCGTTGATCCATGTCTGTTCCTCCTTATTATATCGTCTTTTTTTCCACAATACAATGCAATTTCCAACATACAGGTTCCTCATGAAAAGGGAAAAAATGTATTTACAGAATCAATATACCATAAACCAACTGAAAAGTAAATAAATACCAGGCTAAATTGTAAAAAAATCTCATTCTTTCTGTTTCATCCTTCATCAGGTTGAAGCTTTATCTTCAGAAGCCCATGTTGTCCGCCCCTCAGACAGC
>CAJTER010000067.1:0-5889 GCA_910575405.1 Clostridia bacterium
GATCAGAAGAGCTCCCTGAGCAATGGCTCCAAGCTGATCAACTACACCGAATCCTATAAGACACTGCTGACGAAATATGTAAACCCAATCTATGCAGCAGCTGCGGAATATGATGTAGAAAAAGGCTTAACCGACGAAGAATGTGCAAAAGTAGCAGAACTGAAAGCATACATTGACAACGAATACATTGAAACCAGCGAAATCAAAGACTTTGACAAGAAAGTCTATGCAAAACTGGTAGAAGCATTAGAGCAGACAGCAAAAGACAGCTCTTCTTTAGAGAATGCAACTATTGCAGCCATCGCTGACCAGTCCTACACTGGAAAAGCCATCGAACCAGCTGTAGCAGTAACGGACAAAGCAGGAAAAGAAATCGCAGCAGAAGAATACACGGTTATCTACAGCAACAACAAAGATGCCGGAACTGCAACTGTAACGGTAGCCGCTAAGAGCAGCAGTGCTTACACAGGAAGTGTAAGTGCAACCTTCACCATCAAGCCAGCCGCTCTGACCGCAGGCATGGTCAAGGTAGCAAACGCAACCTACACCGGAAAGGCTCTGAAGCCAGCCGTAAGCGTAGCAAGCGGAGTAGACTACACCGTAGCCTACAAGAACAACACAGCAGTTGGAAAAGCATCCGCTGTTATAACTGGAACTGGAAACTATACGGGAACAATCACAAAGAACTTTATCGTAAAACCAGCGAAGGAAAGCATCACCAGCCTGAAGGCAGGAAGGAAGCAGATTACCGTCGCATACAAAGCACAGACTGGAGCAAAATACAGAGTCATCTGCAAGGCATCCGGACTGAAAGCCATCGGAACCAACACTACCGCAACCAAGAAGACGGTTAAGAAGCTGAAGAGTGGAAAGACCTATCAGGTGAAGGTACGTGCATACAAAGCAGTCGATGGTAAGACTTACTATGGTACGTACAGTGCTGTGAAGAAGGTAAAGGTGAAATAAGAGACTCGATTATCATCTTACTTACGACTTAAGAAGCAGAACAGAGCGCGGAATGCGCTCTGTTTTGGTGTACTTAGGAGATGCTGCTGTAAAGACCTTCCTTTAAAATGCTGAACGTCATGCTAGAGGCTTCCCTGCATGAAAGGTTGGAGAACACGGCCCTAGCGCGAACAAGGACAACCGTAGAATGGGGAAATTAATGTGCGAAAAAAGTTCTGTCCAAAGAAGTCCGAACACAAAATTTAGAGCTCCTCTCGTATATCGCACTCTTCTAGAGGTATCCTCTTTCCAGAACCCCTAGAACCTGCAAAGTGCTTCCATTGGCATCCAAAAGCTTTCCTGATAATAATGACAATATAATGAAAGTAATTGTCTTTTTCATTATATCAGCGTATAATAAAAGGCAGAAAGGGGTGTAGAATATGGCACAGGCAGTAAACGTAAACTTTCGTATGGATGCGGATTTAAAGAAAAGTATGGAACAGGCATGTTCAGAACTGGGAATGTCCATGACGACCGCATTTACCATCTTCGCAAAAAAAGTAAGCCGTGAGAAGCGAATTCCATTTGATGTCAGTGTGGATCCGTTTTACTCGGAAAGCAACCTCCGTCATCTGGAAAATCTTGCGCATGATGTTGCAACAGGGCAGGCGCATTTTGCCGAACACGAATTACTTGAGGTGGAAGAATGAGCCTTCTGTTATGGGAAGATCGGGCTTGGGAAGACTACCTCTATTGGCAGTCACAGGATCGGAAAACGCTGAAGCGCATCAATGCACTCATTGAGGCCATGAAACGGAATCCATTCGAAGGGGTTGGAAAACCGGAACCTTTAAAAGGGAATCTCCATGGTTATTGGAGTAGACGGATTGACCGGACGAACCGAATTGTCTATTTTGAGGAGAATGGGATTCTCTATGTAATTTCATGCCGGGGATACTATGAGGAGTAAGAGCCTGCAAAACCAGAGCAGGACATCGTTTGGCAAAATATAAGTGTTTAGAATCTTTTTAAAATTGCAGGTGCGGGCGCTGCCCGCACTTGGCCTCACACCAGCGCCCAGTTTGCCACAGGGCATCTTTTTATTATGTAGGAAATATCGTTTCGATCTTTCCGGAATATCAACAAAGTCTACCTCTGTAATAAAATCGGCTCAGCCGACTTGGTTATTGTTTGTATAGCCAGGCAACCTGCAAATAAAGAGCCTTTAACACCGCAGCTTCTCTGAGAAATGCCCCCCTTTTTTGTAACTTTCTGGAAGCTGAAATTGACCGGCACAATGGGGTTGGTGGTATACATCACTTTCCAGACTGTACTTCCATAGTTGAATCTATGCTTGATATCGTTTCATGGGACCCTTTAAATCCATAGAGTTCCTCCACCACATCGGCAATATCCCGCTGACTCACCTCCTTTCAACACTTGCTCCAAACCATCTGCTATGGGACAAACCGTCCAATGACAAATAGTAGGAACTTCTGTTATCCTAAGCTCACCATCATTTATTTGAATGGGAATATCCGATTGCGCAGATACAGAAAGGTGGCTGGATAACGGATATGAGCTTTTTTTAATAGTTATGGTATGTATTTGTCGGCCGAACGGAAGTTGCCGGAAGCACTGAACGAGTTGTTTCGTCAGCTGCAGAAGCTTTTAGAGGTCGACCTGACCGAGCTGCTGGGGGCTTGCCTGAAAAATGCGGAACGTGTCCACCGCCAGATACAGGAGCGGACTGCAACCGTGCGTTCGTTGATGCAGGAATATGGAATTTACGAAGGCCGGGATAGTGGAGCTGCTATTACTTTCGCTAACAGGAGGTTCCGAAAAAGAGCTTCTGGTAGATTCTGGACAGAATGATCGGCTTTTGCACACAGGCTTCTATTTGAGTCCATCTTGGCGGAGAATTGGGTTTCGTGCTGCCCACTTAACGGTAAGAAGTCTCATAAAGTTGTTTTAAAATGGACCTGCTGCCTTACTCCAAATTCTTCGGACAAACAGACAGCTTTTTCATCTACCAATAGATATATCCATACCAATTTCCATAGATTTCTTACAGCCAATAAGATTCTATGACAGAAGCGAGTCAAAACTTTTCCAAAGTAGCGAGACTGGTGGATGGGAAGGGTTCCGCAGTCATTATGAAAAACAATACCCCGAATGATTTGGTAATTTCCAAATGATTCGGCTGACAAAAAACGGGTTTTGGATATGCATGAAGAATGTAGCTGGCAAACAGGAAGAAACAGTGCGAACCGAGATGAAGGGCTGCTTGCTTCGGCACGCAGCCGCTCAAATCTTGCTGCAGCTATTATGTATCATCCTTTTGTAACATAGGATTTGTTGTCATATGCATATGGTACCGCAAGGTTCTGCCAAAATCGAAGGGCCGGGTCTTTGTTTTTTGTATACTTGCCTGGAATATCCCATACGGAAAAAGGACTGCGCACAAACCGATTTGTGTTGGTTTGTGCGACAGTCCCTTTGCTTTCTAAGTCGTAAGTAAGATGATAATCTAGTCTCTTATTTTACCTTTACCTTCTTCACAGCACTGTAAGTACCATAGTACGTCTTACCATCGACTGCTTTGTATGCACGTACCTTTACCTGATAGGTCTTTCCACTCTTCAGCTTCTTAACCGTCTTCTTGGTTGCAGTCGTGTTGGTTCCGATGGCTTTCAGTCCGGATGCCTTGCAGATCACTCTGTATTTTGCTCCAGTCTGTGCTTTGTATGCGACGGTAATCTGCTTCTTTCCTGCCTTCAGGCTGGTGATGCTTTCCTTGGCTGGTTTTACGATAAAGTTCTTTGTGATTGTTCCCGTATAGTTTCCAGTTCCGGTTACAACAGCGGATGCTTTTCCAACTGCTGTGTTGTTTTTGTAAGCTACGGTGTAGTCTACGCCGCTTGCTACGCTTACGGCTGGCTTCAGAGCCTTTCCAGTGTAGGTTGCGTTTGCTACCTTGACCATGTCAGCAGTCAGAGCGGCTGGCTTGATAGTGAAAGCAACTTCTTTCTTTCCAGTGTATCCGCTTTCATCGTTTGGAATAATGGTGATGGTTGCTTCGCCTGCATCCTTGTTGTCGCTGTAGATCTTGTCATAAGCTTCTGCTGCAACTTCTTTTCCACCGATGGTTACAGTGATTTCTGGAGTTTTCTTGGTTCCGTCATAGACGATACTGTCTGCCCCTGCAACCGTTACTTCTGCGTTTGCCAGGGATTTTGCATCTTTTTCTACTTTGTCCAGAGCGGCTACTAATGCATCATACGTTGTCTGTTTGAAGTCCTTAATATTTTTGCTGTCAAGATATTTGTCACCTACGTATGCTTTTAGTTCTGTAATCAGCGCAATGTTTTCTTCGGTCAACGGTTCTTCCAGGTTAATCTTTGCTGCTGCTTCATAAATTGGATCCACATAGGCTTTTAACAGCTTTTCATAATCCACTCTGTAATCGGTTAACAGTGCAGCATTGGATACTGCGTTCTGTTCGTCTTTTGTAAGGCTATCAAATGCTTTTTCAGCTGCTACCAATGGAGCATTAATGGCATCCACACTATCTTTATTTTCAAATGCTTTTGGAAGCGTTGGCAGTGCATTGATTGCATCAATGACAATTTTAGCAGATGCGTTGTTAACGGCTTTCACGTCAGCTAAATATTTGTCTACCTGCCCGTCTGCGAGATATCGTTTGATATCAGCATTGGTTTTTTCTTTCAGATCCTTCTTCACTCCGTCGGTAAGAGCTTCTACAGCTGCTTCTGCATCCCGAACCTGTTTTACCATCGCTTCATCTGTTACATCTAATTTTTCTAAGGATGGGAGTGCTGCAATGAGAGTGGCGATTTCCGGGATTTTATCAAAAGAAGCTACGTTTGCTTCTGCTACGACTAATGCGTCATATGCATCCTTTGCTTCCGCATCTACAATGGCTTTCTGTTCATCTGTCAATGTTGCATAAGTGTTTCTTGCAGTAGTCGTGGCTGTTTTATAACCTTCAGTAACGCTATCTGTTTTGTCAGTTGTAATGCTGGTATTCGGTGTCTGGATATTTTTAACGGCAGTAACAAATCCTTCTGCTGCTGTCTTGTTGGCTTTGTAAGTGGTAGTCTGTGCTTTTGTTAACAGTTTCAAACCTGTTGTATCCAGTGTTACTTTCCGGGAGCCTGCAATATAGCTTGCTCTATCTGCTGGGTTAGTATCTAATAATGCATCAAGCTCTGCTTTTGTTCCGGTAAGGCCTGCTTTATCACCATATCTTCCATTATGGCTTGACAAATCACTTGTCGTATAATATACGGTATAGGTCTGATTGCTTCCTGTCAAACGGTTCATGAGCAGTAAGGTATCATCTGTAAAGTCAGCAGCCTGCAGTTTGTAATCCGTATACTGCGTGCCATTACTACTTTCCAGACTGGACCAGACGATTGCATATCCGGTAACTCCATCTACTTTTGGATTAATCACCCGAATTGCAGTTGCTATGAAATTACCATTTGCTAAATCTCCTGTATAATTGGGAGTATTGTCACCTGTGAAACCTTCTGTGTAGGGAACCGTTCCGGTCAGAGTCAACTTCCCACTGGTGTTGTCAAACTTTCCATCTATACCAGAATTCAACTCTAATGTTTGTGTCTTCTCAGCATAGCTAGTTTTCCATGCTCCAAAATCATCCATCTGGCTAGCTGTTGGTAGTTTGATACTAATGCCGCTTAAATCTTCGACTTCTACGCCAGATACGGCTTTTGTACCAGCTGTTCCCGCAAATGCCGAAGCCGGCACCATGGTTGCCACCATAGCAAGCGAAGCTACGATAGCAATTAACTTTTTCTTCATAATCATTCCTCCTGTATCTCTTTGGTTTTTTCTGGGTCGTAAAAGGGCAGATCCCTGCCAATGCAAGGTAATTCATAATTCTTTGGTGGGGTA
>CAJTER010000067.1:5940-8516 GCA_910575405.1 Clostridia bacterium
TTGCTGTAGATAACCGTGTATTCTTCTGCTGCGATTTCTTTTCCTGCTTTGTCCGTTACTGCTACAGCTGGTTCGATGGCTTTTCCAGTGTAGGACTGGTCAGCGATGGCTGCAATAGTTGCATTCTCTAAAGAAGAGCTGTCTTTTGCTGTCTGCTCTAATGCTTCTACCAGTTTTGCATAGACTTTCTTGTCAAAGTCTTTGATTTCGCTGGTTTCAATGTATTCGTTGTCAATGTATGCTTTCAGTTCTGCTACTTTTGCGCATTCTTCGTCCGTTAAGCCTTTTTCTACATCATATTCCGCAGCTGCTGCATAGATTGGGTTTACATATTTCGTCAGCAGTGTCTTATAGGATTCGGTGTAGTTGATCAGCTTGGAGCCATTGCTCAGGGAGCTCTTCTGATCCGGTGTCAGCTCATCATAAGCATCATAAGTTTCTTTCCATGGTTTTGCATAGGTTTCCACAGATTCCTGATCCGTAAATGCGTTTGGCAGATCCTTTAATGTGTCAATTTTCTTTTCCACTTCGGTTGCAACGCCTGCATCTACTTTTGTTACTGCGCTTTCATAGTTGGCCCACTGAGCGGCTGTCAGGTAACCTTCACGAGCGTCTTTCAGGGTAGCTAGTACGCCTGCTGGTAATGCAGTGACGGCCTTCTTTGCAGCCTGTACTTTTGCTACTGCATCTGCATCGGTTAAGTTTAAGGTTGCTGCGTCCGGTACTGCTTTTACCAGTTCTGCAACTTCGGTCAGGGAGTTGTAAGCTTTTACATTTTTCTCTGCCTGCAGCAGGTCGTTATATGCAGTTTCTTCATCGCTTCCTGTTTCGTTGTTTACTGCGTAATCAACGGCTGCTTTCTGATCACCAGTCAATCCGTCATAAGCGTTTCTGGCCATAGTGGTCAGGCGGATATATTTTGCATCTACAGTATCTGCAGCATCAATAGTGCCTGTGTGCGTTCTAAGACCTGCTACAGAGTCAACAAAGTCTGCGACCTGTTTGGTATCTTTTTCGGACAGCAGGGTAACATTTTTGTAGTCTACGGTTAAGGTCTTTTCGCCAAGAACATATTTTGCTGATTCTGGAGCTGCTGTGGATCCTGTGATTAAATCATTCAGCTGATCATAGGAGTTATATCCGATCTGCGCTGGAGTCTTTCCATTTAATTTATTAGCCAGATCTGTCTCACTTGCGAATCTCCATGGGCCATCTGCTGTTGGAGCTACATTTTCATTATATGGGGTAGTAAATGGTCTAATTGTGGTTTTTGGCCGCGCTGCGTCTTTCTCAGCTGGAGTTTTAGTACCATCTTCTATTATAGCATCTGCACTCTGTACATTTTTCAATCTGTTCAGGCCTGCCTCTGATAAGTACAACAATTTTGTCGACATCGTCTTGTTTGCTTCTTCATCAAGCCTGCTTACTGATGTTGCCCAATTACTTCCATCAGTAGGTACTACACTCATTTTGTTAATTCGATATTTTGGGTGGTTATCACCTGTAAATTGACCGTCTGTCTTATAATCCTGTTCAACAGATGTGTTGAAGCTTACTACTTTTGCAACATCAGGCACCGCTGGAACAAACTTCTTGTATGCAATAAAATGGCCTTCATTCAGTTCTGTAGTATTGTAGATCCAATTAGCTTTCCAGTCGGGTTCCGTCTTTTCTTTTATTAATTTCGTGTATGGAATCCAGCCTTTTAATACTAGTTTGCCAGATGAATAAGTTGCATCTACATTTTTCATAGCCTTCTGAAGTTGTGCATTAGAGTATGTTTCATCAAATTCTGCACCATAATCAATTGCACCGATTTCATCATTACTACATAACTGCATAACAACTCCATTACCTAAGGGGCTGTTCCCACCTTCTGCCGAAACTGCTGCAAAGGCCGTAGCTGGCACCATCGTTGCTACCATGGCCAGTGAGGTCACAATAGCAATCAGTTTTTTCTTCATAATCATTCCTCCTGTATCTCTTTGGTTTTTTCTGGGTCGTAAAAGGGCAGATCCCTGCCAATGCAAGGTAATTCATAATTCTTTGGTGGGGCAGCTTAGCCGGATAGGATATAGGGCTAGTTTTGAGAGAATCATAGAAGGATTGGTTGTTCGGAAGCACGATAGAGAAACCGATTCGATGTGGAAGAACCTCGACACTTTTCAACATGCATACTCCTTGAGATTTACAGGCGCAGCGGCTTTATCCACATCTTTTTTTAGATTGTATACGATAGTATTCACAGCTGCCTGTGAATAAACCGTTTCTTACAGTTGTTGCGGTTCCAATGGGTTTCGGTGATTCAACAAAAGAGTTATCCACAGGGAATACAAAAAAAGGAAATCGCAAAGAGATGGAAACAAAACAGCCGTCTGTTGGTTCGGATCGTTCCAGCAGGCGGCATAGAGAGAGGGGAACAGGGAATCAAGCGGCTGTAACGTTCAGTCTTGTGTCCCCTGGATTCGTTCGATTTTGCAGGTGTGTGGCTTGGCGGTATTGTCTTTATCATAGTTGATTCCAACCAGCAGAATATCTCTGTACTTGCGGACTTTCGCCGCATAATCCCGGTTCTT
>CAJTER010000068.1 GCA_910575405.1 Clostridia bacterium
CTTCCTCCCATGATAAAACGGCAGCGATACTATGATTCCCTGAAAGAAGCAGCATAGGATACAAAATCCTTGAGGAAAATGTGTCAACTAATCTTGACAAAATCATTTCCCCGCTCGTCGTAGAGCTTGCGCATAGACAGGGACGTTATGTAGCTTTCGTAGTGCTTGACGACAATCGCCATAGCTTCCGGGTCGCCCTTTGTTGCGGCTATGATTACCGGGTAGGGTAACAAGCCGCGTTCGGCATTTTCATTGTTACCAGTCTGTGCAGTCATAGGCGCGTTCCTCCAAATAGCGTTTTAGTAGCTCAAAAGAGCTGTTGCGGCGATACTTCACTGTTGTCCTCGGAATGTTGCAGAGCCTTGAAATCTCGGTTTCGCTCATATCGAAGAAATAATACAGCAGGATAGTTTCGCGCTTTTCTTCCGGCAAGCTCCGCAGGGCTTCGGCAAGCAGCTTTGCGGTTATCTCTTTTCCCGCAATAATGAAAGACTGTTCAGCTTCATCATCTGCAAAATATCTGTCGTAGGTAACAAGCTGGCTTTCTTCCAGTGGTGACAGATCGGAGAATGTTACTTCCCTTGACTGCTGCCGCTTTGTGTCCCTGTGGGCGTTCATTGCTTCGCGCTTCAATGCCTGTTTGCAAAAGCCATTAAAAGCACAACGGATTTGCCATTGGGTACGGTTCGGTTCATTCATGTTCTCACCTCCTTTCGCAGCCGCGAAAGCGGGTGATTTTTTCTGATGTCCCCTTTCATAAACCCTCAAAACCGCGCACCCCCGAATAGGCGGTGATTTTGCAAACTTTTTGAAAAAATTTTGCCGGGGGAACACAAAACGCCCGTCTACAAAGTTGCAGACGGGAGCAGAGGAATTGTAAGCAGTATTCAGTTGATTAGACAGTTCATATTCGTGGGTAGAATTTCCCCCGGCGGTGGACGGGCTTTTTTTGATATGTCAATGACCGTCGGATTTTGTCGATACGGTATGTGCTTCATGGCGGCTACCTCCTTTAGCCGCCGCTTTTAACAGTGAAACCGCGTCATTCCTTGAGAAGATAAAAAAGAAACGGCGGCTTTGATTTTTCAAAACCACCGATTATGTTGATTCTTGAAAATGAACGCAAAAATCCTACCTGTCAGCGGTTTTTGTCTTTTCCCGCATTAGCAGGTATTTCCATTTCTTTTGTTTTATTTAGATATTATCAAGTCAACATCAAATCCAATATCTTGAAATTGTAAAATCCATGTAAAACAAAAAAGCTGCCGTATGCAGCTTTTTTGAAAAATGGTTATACAATTTAATGTTTCATTTTGGAAATGTTACAATAACCGTCGTGCCTTTTCCGACATGACTTTTTACATCAACTTTAGCATTATGGATTTTAGCGGCGTGTTTCACAATAGAAAGCCCAAGCCCGGTTCCCCCTACTGCCTTAGAATGGCTCTTATCAACACGATAGAAACGCTCAAAAATCCGCTCTTGATGTTCGGGTGCAATTCCTATCCCCGTGTCCTCCACTGATAAAACTACCATGCCGTTTTCATTCTGTATGTTCACCATTACTTTTCCGTTTTCATGGTTATACTTAATCGCATTGTCACAAAGATTATAAATCACACTGTATAAAAGCTGTGGTATGCCGTTAAGGGGAGCCGGAACGCCGGAAAGCTCCAATGCAACACATACGGTATCTGCCTGTGGCTCTAAGCTCTGTACCGCCTTTTCTGCCAATGTGTATAGGTCGGTATTTTCTCTCTGCATATCGTCCGCACCTTCGTCAAGGTGCGAAAGACTGATAATGTCCTCCACAAGCCGTATCATTCGTCCGGCTTCATCATAAATCTTTCCGGCAAAGGGTATTTTATCATTCTCCTTTACCATATCGTTTTTCAAAAGCTCCGCATACCCGGAAATGGAGTGAAGCGGGGTTTTTAATTCATGGGACACATTAGCGGTAAATTCGCGCCGTATCTGTTCCGCTTTTTCTTTTTCTGTCACATTGAAAAAGAAAAGCGCGGCTCCTTTCACAATGTTTTCAGAAGTGATCGGGTCAGCGTCAATTTGATAGCTTTCTCCATGTAGCCGGATAATGTTTTCGCCCCGTTCTCCGTGCAAGGCTTTCGTAAGGATTTCCTGCAATTCAAGATTACGGCATAAGGACAGCATATCAGAACCGATACAGTCTGTGCCAGCGTCCAACAGTTTTCTTGCCGCAGGGTTTATACTGATAATTTTCCCTTTTTGATTTAGGAGAATCATGCCCTCATTCATGCTGCCGATAATCGTATTTAATTCATTCTCTTTTTGGAGAAGCTCGGCTTTCTGCCCCCGTAGCTGTCTTTGCTGGCTGTCAATACGCCGTAAAAAAGGGGAAAGCTCATCATAGCCCTCATTTGACAACGGATTATCAAGATCAATTTCATTTAATGGCTTTACTATTTTTTTTGAAACTTGAATAGCTAAAACAATGGAAAGAATCAGCGCGATCACAAATATAATGCAAATCGGCTGTGTCATACCTAAAAGGAGCGTCAAAATAGAATTTTGAGATATGGAAAGCCGTAATACAGTGCCATCATCAAGTTTCTGCGCGGAATAAAACGAACGCTCCATCAAAGTAGCAGAATACCGTTTACTTTCACCATAGCCCGAAGAAAGGGCTTCCCGCACTTCTTCCCGCTCTAAATGATTTTCCATTTCCGCAGTATCAGACGCACTATCAAAAATAACATTTCCCTCTGTATCAATCCATGATATACGATAATTTTTCACTTTCAAATCATGGAAATAATCAATGCCCTCATTTGTAACGCCCTGTGCGGCAAGGGTTGTCTGCATTTTTAGCTGTGTCTGTTCAACATTTGAAAAGTATTCATACAGAACACCCATGAACAGGACAACAGACGCAAGAAAAACAGTCAATGCGACAAGGCAGATTGAACGAAAAATTCGTTTCGTCATACTTCCCCCTCCATTCGATACCCAACTCCCCGTACCGTTTCAATATAGCTCCCACATTCGCCTAATTTTGTTCGGAGTGTTCCAATGTGAACATCTACGGTTCGGGTTTCTCCTATGTAGTCAATGCCCCATATCATTTCAAGAAGCTGATCGCGTGTAAACACCCGTCCGGGGTTTTCCATAAAAGTATGGAGCAGCTTATGTTCTTTCAGTGTCAACTGAACCCGTTCGTTGTTTACAAGTACAATATATGTTTCCAAATTCAATTCTAAATTACCAATTTTTAGCTTTTTAGTTTCTTCTTTCGGACTTGTACGGCGCAATACCGCTTTCACACGGGAAATCATTTCCATCATGCCAAACGGCTTTGCAAGGTAATCATCAGCTCCCAAATCAAGCCCGGTTACTTTGTCGTATTCGGTTCCTTTGGCTGTCGCCATAATAACAGGAATATCCTCTGTCGTCCCCTGCATACGCAGCTTTTTCAATATGGAAATGCCATCTTCGCCGGGAAGCATTATATCAAGCATAATAAGCTGGGGTTTTTCTGTCTGCAAAGCGTCAAAAAGGGTGTCCGCGCCGTCAAAACCTTTTGCTTCAAATCCGGCAGAATTTAATGTGTATATCATCAGATCACGGATAGAGCTGTCGTCCTCAACACAATAAATCATGTAAATCTGCTCCTTTCTTTCCTGTGGCAATATTCCGAACTCAATCATACCATATTACCTATATTTCATCAATGGCGGTATGTTCACCCCTCTTTGTTCCCTGTGATTGAGAACAGAACCCATTTTGCAATATTGACCGCATGATCTCCGATACGTTCAAAATATTTTGCAATCATTAACAGGTCTATGGCATACTCACCGTCTGTTTCGGGCTTGCTGAAAAGTTCAATCAGCATTTTCTTCACCTTATCGAAAAAGGAATCCACCACATCATCATAATCTATCACGGCTTTCGCCATCTGCATATCCTTTTTCACAAAAGCGTCAATACTGTCCGTTACCATTTTAATGACAGCAACCGACATATCATGGATAACTTGTGTGTCGTCGGTGGCGTGGATATTGGCTAATGTGATAATTTCCGCTATGTCTGCGGATTGATCTCCGATTCTTGCCATATCTGTCACCATTTTCAGCGCGGACGATACAACCCTCAAATCTTTTGCCACGGGCTGCTGCTGTAAGAGTAGCTTTAGACACATAGTTTCAATTTCGCGCTCCTTGTGGTCTATCTGAACAGAGAGATCGGGAACAGCCTTTGCAAGCGCGGGATTCCCCTCTGTCAGAGCTTTTGCGGACATAGCAATCGCATTTTCACAAAAAGCCCCCATTGTAATCAACTCTTTATTTAATAAATCTAACTGTTCATCAAATTTTAGGCGCATTATCCAAACCTCCCCGTAATATAATCCTCTGTCCGCTTGTCCTGCGGCATGGAGAATAATTTTTCTGTTTCTCCAAACTCCACCATTTCCCCAAGCAGGAAAAACGCTGTCCTGTCGGAAATTCGGAGTGCTTGCTGCATATTATGTGTCACAATGACAATGGTATAGTCCTTTTTTAATTCTGCGGCAAGTTCCTCTACCTTTGCCGTAGAAATAGGGTCAAGTGCGCTGGTCGGTTCGTCCATCAACAAAACTTCCGGCTCCACTGCCAAAGCGCGGGCAATGCAAAGACGCTGCTGTTGACCGCCCGACATACCAAGCGCAGATTTTTTCAGCCTGTCTTTTACCTCGTCCCAAATTGCCGCCCCTTTTAAGGAACGCTCTACAATTTCGTCCAGCGCAGCTTTAGAACGGATACCATGCGTCCTTGCTCCAAAGGCAACATTGTCATAAATGCTCATAGGGAACGGATTCGGTTTTTGAAATACCATTCCTACACGTTTACGCAGTAGGTTAATATCCATATTCCCATAAATATCTTCACCGTCTAAATGGATAGTCCCTTTGATGTGGCAGTCCTCCACCAAATCATTCATTCGATTCAAGGTTTTTAATAATGTCGATTTACCGCAGCCCGACGGTCCGATCAGCGCGGTAATTTCGTGTTCCTTAAACGCCACATTTATTTTTTTCAAGGCTTGAAAGTTTCCGTAGAATAAATCCAAATCCTCAACCACGATTTTATCCATCTGTGTTTTTACCTCCTATCTTTTTTGCCACAAACCCGGAAAGCCCGTTTATCAGAATGACAACCACCAATAATACAACCGCAGTTGCGTAAGTCTGCTTGATATACAGCCCCTCGCCCGAAATAGAATACATATGGACGGATAACGTTCTTGCCGACGAAAAAATGCTTGTTGCTATTTCTGCAACGGTTCCGGCGGTAAAAATCAGCGCCGCCGATTCCCCGACGATACGCCCGATTCCAAGAATAATGCCGGACAAAATACCCGGAACGGCGCAGGGCAGGACAATAGAGAATACGGTTCGTAACTTTCCGGCTCCAAGCCCGAAGCTGCCCTCCCGGTAGCTGTCGGGAACGCTCCGCAGGGCTTCTTCTGTTGTCCGCATAATAAGCGGTAAAATCATAATACTTAAAGTCAAAGCCCCGGACAGCAAAGACAACCCCAGCCCAAGATATTTCACGAAGAAAAGGGAACCGAATAGCCCATAAACGATTGACGGAATCCCGGACAATGTTTCAGCGGTAATACCTACGATATGAACCAGCTTATTTCCCCGTCTTGCGTATTCTGTCAGATAAATTGCAGCACCAATTCCTACGGGAACCGCAAACAGCAGAGAAAGCAGCATAATGAACAGCGTATTGATAAGTGCCGGAAGCAGGGACACATTTTCTGTTGTATATTTGCTGTCAAATAAATCCGGCGTTAAATTCGGAATCCCTTTTATCAATATGTATGCAATAATAAAAATGAGCGCAAGCAATGTAATCAATGCTGCAAGGCATACAGAAAGAAAGAGAACAAAAGATTTCGGGTCGCGTCTGTATGCGCACCATTTCCGTTTCAATTTTCCAACCATTTATTTCACCCTCCTTTTGAACAGGGAGAGGGACAGGTTGATAATGAGAATGAAAACAAACAGGACAACAGCCGTACCAATTAACGCTTCACGGTGTAAGTCCGTAGAATATCCCATTTCCAATACAATGTTTGTGGTCAGTGTCCGAACGCCGGAAAGCATACTGCCCGGAATAACCGCTTGATTTCCGGCAACCATCATAACCGCCATTGTTTCACCGACTGCCCGCCCAATCCCTAATACAACCCCTGCAAAAATACCGCTCTTTGCTGCGGGAAGAACCGTAAAAAATACGCTTCTTTCATGGGAAGCTCCAAGAGCAAGCCCGCCCTCATAGTAACTTTCCGGAACAGCCCGAATTGAAGTTTCCGAAACGCTGATAATGGTAGGTAAAATCATCAGCCCCAGCAGGACAGAAGCAGTAAGTACACTCATACCGCGCCCGCCAAAGGCTTCCCGGATAAAAGGCACTAAGACTACCAATCCGAAAAAACCGTACACAACCGACGGAATCCCCGCCATCAGATTAACAGCAGCTTTCAAAGGCGCATAGATACTTTTCGGAGCAAACCTTGCCATGAATACCGCTGTCAATATTCCAATCGGTACGCCAATAATCAATGCACCGGCAGTTACATAGAAAGAGCCGACGATCATAGGGAGAATCCCATAGAGATTATTTGCGGGTTTCCATCTTGTACCCAGCAGAAATTTGAAAACGCCTATTTCTTTTATTGCAGGGATACCGCTTGCAAACAGGAATATGCAGATTAGAATTACCGCTGCTATGGAAACAAGGGCTGTCAAGAAAAAAAGCAGTTTCATCACTTTTTCTTTTATATTCTTCATAATCATGCTCCTTATTGAAAAGGGGCGGCGGCTTTCTTACCGCAGCCCCTTAAAATCCTACTGTGATATTTCACTCCAACGAACCGCATTACCCATGAAAATATCTTTTACCTGTTCGCTTGTAAGGTTATTTATGGGACAGTTATTATTAACAATCACTGTAATACCGTCCATTGCAATTACGGTAGCGGTCAGTCCTTTTTCCATTTCGGAATCTTTCAGCTCACGGGAAGCCATGCCTATATCGCAGGTTCCGTCTATTGTGTCAGACATACCAGTAGAAGAATCACTTTGCTGTATCTCAATCGTAACGCCCGGATTTCTCACAAGATAGGCTTCTTTGAGCTTTTCCATAACCGGGGTGACAGAGCTGGAACCCGCTACAATAATTTTGCCCGAATCCATTTCCCCGCTGTAACTTCCCGCGTCAGATGCAGAAATATATCCATTTTCTTCAATCACCGCTTGACCGTCCGCACTCATAATGAAGTCGATAAAATCCTGCGCTGTGTCACTTAAACCGTCCTTTGTCGCAATGTTAAAGGGACGCGCAATCTTATATGTACCATTTTTGATATTTTCAATCGTTGCTTCGCAGCCGTCGATCTGAATCGCCTTTACAGTATCATTCATGGAGCCAAGAGAAATATATCCGATAGAGTATAAATCCCCGGCAACCGTTGTCATCATAACAGACGTAGAATTTGTAACGGCGGCGGTGTCTGCTGTATAGTCGATTTTTTCTCCCGCTTCATTTTTCTGCTCGATTCCAAACAGCTCTATGAACGCGCCGCGTGTCCCCGAGCCATCTTCGCGGGTAAGTACATTGATCTCTCTTGCTGTGTCAAATTTGGCTGAATCGCCCTCGTTCTTATTACTGCACCCCATTAATGCAGACAGCATTAGAACACTCATAAGGGCAAATGCCAAGTATTTTTTTGATGTTTTCATTTTTTGAATCTCCTTTGCTTTTTGTTTTTCTTGAAGTTTACAGCTATATCATACAGGACAAAAATCAAATCCAATATCGCGGCATTGTAAAATTGATGTAAAGTTTCTATGCAGAAATAGGAATTATTTAAGCTATTGATAGGTACTGTATAGACATATCCAAAAAGAAAGGTGAACAGTAAAATGTAATAGGGTGAATGAATATGGCAAAAAGACCAGTACCACGATACGACTTTAAGGCTTTTGGGGAAGCAATTAAGACAGCCCGGAAAGGGCGCAAGGAAAGCCGGAAAAAGGTATGCGACGAAATGTATATATCCCCGCGCTACCTTGCGAATATTGAGAATAAGGGGCAGCACCCCAGTTTACAGATATTCTTTGAGCTTATGCTGCGTTACAATATCTCGGTAGACCAATTCCTTTTGGAGCAGCCCGCCGGGAAGAATACCCAGCGGCGGCAGCTTGACGCTTTGCTGGACGATATGATTTTGTCAAGATTAGTTGACACATTTTCTTCAAGGATTTTGTATCCTATGCTGCTTCTTTCAGGGAATCATAGTATTGCCGTCGCTTAACCATAGGAGGAAGCCCTCCATTGG
>CAJTER010000069.1 GCA_910575405.1 Clostridia bacterium
AAGAACCGGGATTATGCGGCGAAAGTCCGCAAGTACAGAGATATTCTGCTGGTTGGAATCAACTATGATAAAGACAATACCGCCAAGCCACACACCTGCAAAATCGAACGAATCCAGGGGACACAAGACTAAATCATGTCCTTCTCTTGATTCCCTGTTCCCCTCTCTCTACACCGCCTGCTGGAACGATCCGAACCAGCAGACGGCTGTTTTGTTTCCATCTCTTTGCGATTTCCTTTTTTTGTATTCCCTGTGGATAACTCTTTTGTTAAAGTACAGAAAACTATTGAAGTTTCAATAACTGTAAGAAATTGTTTATCCACAGAAGTCTTTGGATAACATCGTATACAATCTAAAAAAGCATGTGGATAAGGTCTGGGAGCCTGTAAATACCAACAAACAGCCATGTTGAAAAGTGTCGAGGGAAGCTTGCAGCAAACTATGTCGAAATCGTGAGACTAGGGCTTTTCCGTTTCAGCAGGAGTTCCAAACCATCTTGGACACACCAAAACAGAGCGCAGTCTGCGCTCTGTTTTGCTTCCTAAGTCGTAAGTAAGATGATAATCTATCTTGCCTTATTTCACCTTTACCTTCTTCACAGCACTGTACGTACCATAGTAAGTCTTACCATCGACTGCTTTGTATGCACGTACCTTCACCTGATAGGTCTTTCCACTCTTCAGCTTCTTAACCGTCTTCTTGGTTGCGGTGGTGTTGGTTCCGATGGCTTTCAGTCCGGATGCCTTGCAGATGACTCTGTATTTTGCTCCAGTCTGTGCTTTGTATGCGACGGTAATCTGCTTCTTTCCTGCCTTCAGGCTGGTGATGCTTTCCTTCGCTGGTTTTACGATAAAGTTCTTTGTGATTGTTCCCGTATAGTTTCCAGTTCCAGTTATAACAGCGGATGCTTTTCCAACTGCTGTGTTGTTCTTGTAGGCTACGGTGTAGTCTACGCCGCTTGCTACGCTTACGGCTGGCTTCAGAGCCTTTCCGGTGTAGGTTGCGTTTGCTACCTTAACCATATCAGCAGTCAGAGCGGCTGGTGTAATCGTGAAGGTTGCGCTTACGCTTCCGGTGTAAGCACTGCTACTCTTAGCGGCTACCGTTACGGTTGCTGTTCCGGCATCTTTGTTGTTGCTGTAGATAACCGTGTATTCTTCTGCTGCGATTTCTTTTCCTGCTTTGTCGGTTACCGTTACAGCTGGTTCAATGGCTTTTCCAGTGTAGGACTGGTCAGCGATTGCTGCGATGGTTGCATTCTCTAAAGAAGAGCTGTCTTTTGCTGTCTGCTCTAATGCTTCTACCAGTTTTGCATAGACTTTCTTGTCAAAGTCTTTGATTTCGCTGGTTTCAATGTATTCGTTGTCAATGTATGCTTTCAGTTCTGCTACTTTTGCACATTCTTCGTCGGTTAAGCCTTTTTCTACATCATATTCCGCAGCTGCTGCATAGATTGGGTTTACATATTTCGTCAGCAGTGTCTTATAGGATTCGGTGTAGTTGATCAGCTTGGAGCCATTGCTCAGGGAGCTCTTCTGATCTGGTGTCAGCTCGTCATAAGCATCATAAGTTTCTTTCCATGGTTTTGCGTAAGTTTCCACGGATTCCTGATCCGTAAATGCGTTTGGCAGATCCTTTAATGTGTCAATTTTCTTTTCCACTTCGCTTGCAACGCCTGCATCTACTTTTGTTACAGCGCTTTCATAGTTAGTCCACTGAGCGGCGGTCAGGTAACCTTCACGAGCGTCTTTCAGAGTAGCTAGTACGCCTGCTGGTAATGCAGTGACGGCCTTCTTTGCAGCCTGTACTTTTGCTACTGCGTCTGCATCGGTTAAGTTTAAGGTTGCTGCGTCCGGTACTGCTTTTACCAGTTCTGCAACTTCGGTCAGGGAGTTATAAGCTTTTACATTTTTCTCTGCCTGTAGCAGGTCGTTATATGCGGTTTCTTCAGCACTTCCTGTTTCGTTGTTTACTGCGTAATCAACAGCTGCTTTTGCATCGCCCTGTAATGCATCATATGCAGCTCTGGCCATAGTGGTCAGACGGATGTATTTTGCATCTACAGTATCTGCAGCATCAATTGTTCCGCCTGTATAAAGTCTAAGATCGTTTACAGCTCCTGTCGTTCCAGCAAAGTCGTTAACCAGTTTGGTGTCTTTTTCGGACAGCAGTGTAACATTTTTGTAGTCAATGGTTAAGGTCTTTTCACCAGCTACATATTTTACTGCAGGATCGCCTTTCGCTCCAGTGATTAAATCGTTCAGCTGGTCATAGGAGTTGTATCCAATCTGCGCTGGAGTCTGTCCGTCTCCCAATCTATTAGCCAAGTCTGCTGCACTTGCGAATCTCCATGGGCCTACAGCATCGGGGGCGACAGTTTCATTATATGCACCAGAAAACGGCCGGATAGTCGTTTTTGCTGCCAGGGCTTTCTTCTCAGCTGGAGTTTTATTGTCATCAGATGCAGCTGCTGTTGATGCGGCATCTTCCGCAGTCTGCTCAGTTGTCAATCTGTTCGCTCCTGTACTGGATAAGTATAGTAATTTCGTGGACATCGTCTTGTTTGCTTCTTCATCCAATCTGCTAATTGATGTTGCCCACTCACCAGGAGTTACTACGCTCATTTTGTTGATTCGATATTTTGGATAATTGTCACCGGTAGTTTGGCCGCCAGTCTTATAATCCTGTTCAACAGAGGTACTAAAGTTTACGATTTTTGTAACATCTGGTACTGCTGGAACAAACTTCTTGTATGCAATAAAATGTCCTTCATTCAGTTCTGTTGTATTATACAACCAACCTGTAGGTGTTGCAGATAATTGGCTGTATGGGATCCAGCCTTTTAATACCAATTTCCCACCTGAATAAGTTGCATCCAGGTTTTCCATAGAATTGCGGATTGCAGTTTGAGCATCAGTGTTATCGCCAACAGTAATGGCAACGTCTTTGTCTAACTGCATGACAACTCCATTACCTAATGAACTGTTTCCGCCTTCTGCCGAAACTGCCGCAAAGGCGGTAGCCGGCACCATCGTTGCTACCATGGCCAATGAGGTCACAATAGCAATCAGTTTTTTCTTCATAATCATTCCTCCTGTATCTCTTTGGTTTTTTCTGGGTGGTAAAAGGGCAGATCCCTGCCAATGCAAGGTAATTCATAATTCTTTGGTGGGGTATGGGTAGAGTACTTGAGACCCAAAGACTCGTCTTGCTTTTTTCCGCCTTTCAATTGCTGAGTCCTCTATTCTGGGGTATAATAAAGGAAGTCAAAGGGGGAAGCCATTATGAACTATTTGAATACCGAAAGTCCAAAGGTACTTTACCAAGAAGCAAGGAACAGCCAGATCTTCGTAGATAAAAGTTTGTTTATTGAGAGAATATCCCAAAATATTCGGACTTCTTCAAAATACATCTGCATCACCCGGCCAAGGCGCTTTGGCAAGACCATGAATGCCAATATGCTGGCTGCCTATTACACTAAAGGCCTGGACAGCAGCAGTCTGTTTTCGGATCTGAAGATTGCCCAGACATCTGTGGACTCCAAAGGGGATCTCAAAAAACCGTTTTATCCGACACACCTGAATCACTACAATGTGATCAAAATTGACTTCAGCCAGATGCCGGATCCCTGCCGGAGCTATGAAGCCTACATTTCTTATATAAAAGAGCATATTGCAGAGGATCTGTTGAGTGCGTATGGGATTTCGCGGGGATTGGATATGCCAATGAGTGAGCTTTTTAAAGCAACCGAAGACTCCTTCATTTTCATCCTCGACGAATGGGATGCAGTGTTCCACGAAGACTTTATGAAGGAAAGCGATAAAAAGGAACACCTGAAATTTCTGCAAAGGCTGTTAAAAGATCAGCCCTATGTGGAGTTGGTTTACATGACGGGCGTCCTGCCCATCGCTAAATATGGAAGCGCTTCTACTATCAATATGTTCCGAGAAGATCACGCCATGAAAAACGGGAAATATGAAGAATTCTTCGGCTTCACGGAACAGGAAGTAAAAGCCTTATGCGAAGAGCAGCAAACAGTCCCCTATGCAGAACTGAAGCAGTGGTATGATGGCTACCGCATGAAAAATGGAGCAAGCCTCTTTAACCCACGCTCGGTTGCTTACGCCCTGATGGATGGAGAATGCCAGAACTACTGGACGGAGACGGGTCCCATGAACGAGGTAGCCGACTGCATTGAGCATAACGCAGGGGAAGTACGGGAAGACATCGTCCAAATGGTGGCAGGAAACCCGGTGGAAGTGGAGTTAAATGGCTACAGCGCTGCGGAGCAAAGCATGAACACTCGGGATGAAATCCTCTCTGCCATGGTGGTCTACGGCTTTTTATCCTACCACGAGGAAGAACTGCAGATCCCCAATTACGAGCTAATGTTGAAATTCCAGAGAGTCCTGTCCCGCAGCAGCATGGGAGGCATCAGCGAGATTGTGAAGCAGTCGAAAGCTATGCTTCAGGCGACCCTTGCGGAAGACGAAGAGAAGGTAGCGGATATCCTGAAGGAAACCCATAACCGGGAAATTCCCTTTTTGCAGTACAACGATGAAAACTCCCTGTCCTGCGTCATCACCCTGTGCTACCTGTATGCGAGAAAAGACTATCAAATTGACCGGGAAGTCCAGACTGGATCCGGATACTGCGACTACCTGTTTACCCCAAAGAAAACTGGAAAGCCCGCTATTGTTTTGGAACTGAAGGCAGGAAAATCCGCAGAAGAAGCCATTCAGCAGATCAAGAATCGGGATTATGCGGCGAAAGTCCGCAAGTACAGAGATATTCTGCTGGTTGGAATCAACTATGATAAAGACGATACCGCCAAGCCGCACACCTGCAAAATCGAACGAATCCAGGGGACACAAGACTGAATCATGTCCTTCTCTTGATTCCCTGTTCCCCTCTCTATGCCGCCTGCTGGAACGACTCGAACCAGCAGACGGCTGTTTTGTTTCCATCTCTTTGCGATTTCCTTTTTTTGTATTCCCTGTGGATAACTCTTTTGTTGAATCACCGAAACCCATTGGAACCGCAACAACTGTAAGAAACGGTTTATCCACAGAAGTCTTTGGATAACATCGTATACAATCTAAAAAAAGATGTGGATAAGACCGCTGCGCCTGTAAATCTCAAGGAGTATGCATGTTGAAAAGTGTCGAGGTTCTTCCACATCGAATTGGTTTCTCTATCGCGCTTTCGAACAACCAATCCTTCTATGATTCTCTCAAAACCAGCCCTGTCCTATCCGGCTAAGCTACCCCACCAAAGAATTATGAATTACCTTGCATTGGCAGGGATCTGCCCTTTTACGACCCAGAAAAAACCAAAGAGATACAGGAGGAATGATTATGAAGAAAAAGTTAATTGCTATCGTAGCTTCGCTTGCTATGGTGGCAACCATGGTGCCGGCTTCGGCATTTGCGGCATCTGCAGAATGGACCGGCAGTACAGATGTAACATCAAAAACAGTTGCAAGACTGTCCTTGGCAGGTCAAGGTGTTATTGCGGAGGATGGAACAGTAACAAAAGATGGAGAAGCAACTACCTTAGCCATGACAGCTTACGGAACTGCAGCAAAAGCAGAAGGCTGGCTACCGTATGTTGAGGAAAAAAACTTTGGAAATGGTAATGCAAATAAGGGACATTATGCAACGGTAACTTACAGCATACCAAAATTAGAAGGGGAAGCAACTGGCTGGGCATTGCTGAGACCTAGTGTGGAATATGAGAAGCTGACAGGCAGTGACAATATCTCAGATCCATTTACCATATGGAGATTGTCGAAAAAAGCATATGTTAAGACGGCTACAGATGCTATTAATACAACTATTCACTTAAACGATTATAACGGAACATTCAATTCCCAGGTTCTGTTCGTAAATAGTGCTTGGGATTCTGACCCAAGCACTCATACAGCAGACGGGGATACTGGAACTGATCCAAATACTAGCGGTACATGGACGGAAAATTACTATGGATTTACAGATAAAGGGAATATGCCGGCCATTGATGCAAAAAATAGTTTCTTTGATCTGAAAACGCTGGATAAGGTGATTGCAGCAGAGAAAGAGAATGTCATTGGAATCGCAAATCTGAGCGTGGACTATTCCGACATGCTTCTGCTATCAAAAAGTGATACAGAGGATTTAGTGAATTTCGTAAAGAAGGCTAATGAACTGAAAACTGCAACACTCAACAAATACTATGTTGATACGGTAGAAGCCGTACAGAAAGCTTATGGTCGTTTAGAGCCAGAAGCTGTAAAAGCTGTAACCTATTCTGTAGATAACAAGTTAGATGACAGTGTGGATAAGGCGTATAAACTTCTGCAGAATGGAACAAAGAATGTAGACTCCTATAACAACCTGAACAGTGTGGCAGCACTCATCAAGGATATTCCAACCTGGAAAGCAGAATATGCTTCTGATGCAGAAATTGTAGCAAAAGTAGAAGCTGCACAAAAAGCAGAAAAGAAACTGACTGACGAAGTAAAAGCAGTTTTGAAAGACGCGACCAATGGTTTTGTAACCGATGCAGAATACAAGAATTATGAGGCAGCAGCAAAAGGCATCAATAACAAAGCCGTATCCAATGTCGTTGCAAAAATCGATGCTCTGACTGCGATTACTGGTGACTTTGCAGACAAAGCAGCAGTAGAAGCTGCTGCAGCTGCATGGAAAGAAACCTATGATGCTTATGACGATCTGGGAGCCTTAAAATCTGAAGTCAGCAATACAACCAAGCTGAACACTAGAACAAACGAATACAAAGTGGCAATGGAAAAGTATAGCAACGCCCTTTGGAAAGAGGTTTCTGGTCTGGATGCTGAGAATGGTCTGGAAGAAGAAGCCTGTGCTAAGGTAGCAGAGTTGAAATCCTACATTGATAACGGTTATGTAAATACCGAAGTGACTATTGGAAGCAACGATGTAGAAATTCAGATTGAGGAGTTTGACAAAAACATTTATGCAGTCCTCGTTGCTGCTTTAGATAAAGCGGATAAAGATGGAGCATCTTTAGAGAACGCCACCATTGCAGCAATCGCTGACCAGTCCTACACTGGAAAAGCCATCGAACCAGCTGTAGCAGTAACGGACAAAGCAGGAAAAGAAATCGCAGCAGAAGAATACACGGTTATCTACAGCAACAACAAGGATGCAGGAACTGCAACTGTAACGGTAGCCGCTAAGAGCAGCAGTGCTTACACCGGAAGCGTAAGCGCAACCTTCACCATCAAGCCAGCCGCTCTGACCGCTGACATGGTTAAGGTAGCAAACGCAACCTACACCGGAAAGGCTGTAAAGCCAGCCGTAAGCGTAGCAAGCGGCGTAGACTACACCGTAGCCTACAAAAACAACACAGCAGTAGGAAAAGCATCCGCTGTTGTAACCGGAACTGGAAACTATACGGGAACAATCACAAAGAACTTTATCGTAAAACCAGCGAAGGAAAGCATCACCAGCCTGAAGGCAGGAAAGAAGCAGATTACCGTCGCATACAAAGCACAGACTGGAGCAAAATACAGAGTCATCTGCAAGGCATCCGGACTGAAAGCCATCGGAACCAACACCACCGCAACCAAGAAGACGGTTAAGAAGCTGAAGAGTGGAAAGACCTATCAGGTGAAGGTACGTGCATACAAAGCAGTCGATGGTAAGACATACTATGGTACGTACAGTGCTGTGAAGAAGGTAAAGGTGAAATAAGACGAAAGTAAACTAGCTTATCATCTTACGTACCAATTATGAATGTAAAAGGGGCTGTCGCACAATGAACCGCTCCCCGTCAAGAGGACATTGAAACAAAATAAGATTGTTGTACAGTCAGTATCGTATGGTGCTGGCTGTTTTTTTAACGTTTCTCCTGATTGGTGGCATTCATTCTAATCATCGCTCCGCCAGTGTCAAGGGT
>CAJTER010000070.1 GCA_910575405.1 Clostridia bacterium
AAATCGTAGTAAGAAAAGACGGACCGGAAATTATCACCAAGTTCCCGGTAGCGGAAATGACTTCCTGCGGACTTCCGGGAGCACAGTTCCTGTAAAAAGGAAGACGCATAAAATCGTGTGCTGTCCGGACAGGAGAGCGCCGGATAACACACTGGTATGCAGCTGATAAACATTATTATTTTTAGGAGGATTAGAAAAATGGCAAAAGTAGGTTGGATCGGACTGGGCAATATGGGAAATCCGATGAGTCAGAATCTGGTAAAAGCAGGATATGATGTAGTAGTTTGGAACAGGACAAAATCAAAAGCAGACGAAGTACTTGCGGCAGGCGCGTCCTGGGCAGATTCGCCAAAAGAAGTTGCAGAGCAGGCAGACATTATCTTTACGATGGTTGCTGATGGACCGACACTGCACGCAGTGGCACTGAGCGACACAGGCTATGTAGCAGGTCTTTCCGCAGGAAAAATCGCAGTAGACATGAGTACTGTATCCGTAGAAGAATCCGCAAAGGTGAATGACGCAGTAGAAGCCGCAGGCTGCAAGCTCATGAGAGCTCCTGTAACAGGAAGCACCGTTCTGGCACAGGCTGCAACTCTGGGCATTCTGGCATCTGGAGATAAAGCTACTTATGAAAAGGTACTGCCATTATTTGAAAAACTGGGTCAAAATCAGTTCTACCTGGGCGGAGCAGAAGAAGCAAGAGTTCTGAAGCTGGCAATCAACACCATGATCGCTACTACCATGCAGATGGAAGCTGAGGCCGTTGTGCTGTGTGAAAAGGCAGGACTGGATGTTGCACAGGTTACAGATGTTATCGCAGGCTCCGCAGTAGGATCCGGCATCTGCAAGTACAAAGCAGCTACGATTACAGAGGGAGAATATCCTGCCGCTTTCAGCGTAAAGCTGATGATGAAGGATCTGGATCTGGCTCTGGATGTTGCAAAACAGTATGGCGTTCCAATGCTTTCTACTTCTCTGACCAGACAGCAGCTGGCGGCAGCAGCAGCAACAGGCAGAGCAGAAAAAGACTTTGCCGTTCTGACTCAGGTACTGGAAAACGCCTGCGGATACACAAGATAGTGAAACCAACACAAAATGTTCTATTGTTCTATCAATAACTTAACACAAACAAAGTAATCAAATTTTAGGAGGTAATTGAACATGTTTAAAGCTTATGTACAGAACTACTATGATATGAGATCTATGTGCCCGGTACAGCACGTTGGTGCTCACTCCGCACCTTTTGCAAACGCTGCAAAGATGGGCTACGATCCGGCAGGTCCTGACTGGACTTACCAGTATTTCTCAACTTGTGAAATCGGTTATGGCGGAGCAGCTCTCAACGCAAACCATGGCCCTGCAGATCATGTATTCTACATCCTGGAAGGTGAAGGCTATTCCATGATCAATGGCAAGCGCTTTGCTTACAAAGCTGGAGACATCATGTGGACTCCTGGAAACGCAGATCATGAAATGTATCCGGACGGAACTGCAAACCTGAAGTTCCTGGTAACTCTGTGCCCACGCGGATTCAAGCCTTCCGAGCCATACATCAAGAATGTAAATGACGCGAAGGTTACAGAAAAAGAAGGCGTTACATTCTTCACTCTGGCTGACGAAGAAATCACAGGCTCCGCTACTCAGGAATTCCACATTGTTGACGTATATCCAGGAGCTAAGCTGACTTTAGACACACCGAAGTCTGACGTTATCGCATATATGTACAATGGACAGTGCATAGCAACTGTTGACGGTGAAAAGCTGGAAATGAACAGACAGGAAGACGCAGTTGTTATTCCAATGGGAGCTAAGTGGGAAATCGAAAACGTAAGCAAGCAGTGCGTACGCTTTGCTCTGTCCCTGAGCCCTTGTCGCTAAGCCTGAAATCCGGTGCAAGGCGCTGGAAAACAGATGTGGATAAGGATTAAAAATGGAACTAACATTTTAACACCTGAATAGATATCAAGATACATGGCGCATGAATGTCCGGCCAAAGAGCGCCGGAGGTTTATGCGCCATGTAGCGAAATTATAATTGATCAAACTCGAATGTGTACTACTATAAAACTTAATGGAGGGTTTATTCACAATGAATATTGGAGTAATTGTTGCAGTAGTTATTTACGAGCTCATCGTAATTCTCGGCTGCGCTGCATTCCTGAAGGTAAAGGAAAAGAAGATGGTAGCTGCTCCTGCGGCCGGCGATGAAGATTTCGCGTTAGGCGGCAGAAATATGGGCGTTATCGTCCTGGCGCCTACCATTGCTCTGACCGTACTGGGCTCTGCGCATATTACCGGTGTATTTGAAATGTCGTATGGCATGGGAGCAATCGCTATCTGGTTCAGTCTGGCACATGTAATCATGATCGTTGTTGCCTGCTTTGGAACCGGTGCATGGGTGAGAAGACTGGGAGCTACTACAGTACCGCAGGTTATCAAGGATATGTACGGGCCAGGGGTTGCCATTGCCATCAGCTGCGTTATGGCAGGCCAGGTATGGGGTGTACTGACGCTGGAATGCCAGGGGCTTGGTATCGTAATTTCTTCCCTGACCGGATGGGATATTTCAAAAGCCGTTATCCTGGGCGGTATCCTGGGTATCTTATATGTAGTATTTGCAGGAATGAAGCAGGTTGGCGCTGTTAATGTAATCAACGCCACGGTTATGTACATCGGGCTGATTATCGCTACCATCTATGTTGCTTCAAAGCTTCCGGGAGGAAACTTCGACTTTATCGAAAAGGCGCTTCCGAGCTCAGAAGGCGGAGCCGAATTCATGCTCAGCATTTTCGGCAATGCGGATCTGATGATCACGTTTGCTGTTGGTAATGTAATTGCTGTTACATTCTGTCAGTCCATTTCTCAGATGCTGATGCAGACCATGATGTCGGCGAAAGATGAAAAGACGATTAAAAAGTCCGTATGGCTTGCCGCACCGCTCAATGGTATGTTCGGCGTATTTGCGGTAATTCTGGGACTGGCAGCAAGATCCATTCCGGAATATGCTGCATATGGCGCAAAGCTGGCCGCAACTAACATGCTGGTTGACATGCTGCCAATGTGGATGTCCGCACTCCTGCTTGCTGCACTGCTTGCTGCGATTCTGTCCACCTTTGCCATGACTTCTCTTACAACAGCAACTATCTGGACCCACGATATTTACAAAGGATATATCAATCCGGACGCTGATGAAAAGAAGCTGGCCAATATCACACGAATCATGATCATTATTTTGGCTCTGGCTGCACTGGCTGTATCCGTTGCTCTTCCGACCATTCTCAATGCCATCAACTGGGTATTTGCGTGGATCGTACCGGTATTCTGGATTGTTGTGTTCGGACTGTTCTGGAAGAGAAACAGCAAGGTGGCAGGTCTTGCGCTGGCTGTATCCTGGATACTGAATGTACTCTGGTCTCTGACTCCGCTGCCTGCAGCCATTGGCGGCTTTATCGGCGGCCTTACAAATCCGTATGTTACCCTGATTGTATCGCTGGTTATTCTAATTATTGGAAATCTGGCCAGCAAGGGCGAACCCGGATATTTCAAGGCTATGGGCATTAAAGCAGAAGATTAAGGAGGAGGAAATATGTTCATACAGTTATTTATTTCAACATTAGTTGCAATTCTGGTGTGCTGCGCGGTAGGACAGGTTGTTTCCACCGTTGCCAGCAAAGCCAGCAAGAACAAATAGCAGAAGGAGGGATGCACTCATGGATGGAGTAGCTCAGGTCTATATGTTAGGATGCATGGGCATCATGGTCTTTTTCGGGATCAGTGCTTTTGTCGGATTCCAGAAAGAAAAAGCGAGAAAAAATAACAAATAAGAGATTTTCACATAATAATAACCTATTACACAGAAGCGATCTGCGGGGCATTTGTCCGGCAGATCGTTTCTGTCTGGTGAAAAAGGACAGGAGATGAATTAAATTTTCAGCGATTGCGGTACGGTTCGCTGCTGATATGATACTTATTCAGCTTGCGATAGAAAGTTCTGCGGCTGATTCCCAAAAGCTTTGCGGCTTCTGTTACATTTCCGCTGCTCTTTTCCAGACTGTCGAGTATGAGGCCTCTGTCCTGGTGGTCTTTTTCCGGTACAGGGAGGTTGGAAGCAAAGCCCTGGGAGGCTTGGCCTGCCGTCGGCCCTTTGCCGCAGGGAGGCTGCGGGAAAACATCTGAATGTTCTTTTTCTGAACTGAGATGACAGTCTGTATCAGAGCTGTTTTCTGTATGGATGGGGGAGATTCCTGATTTCGGCCTGTGAAAACAAAGTATGGTGCCGCTGATCCTGCCTTCGCTGTCCTTGGTAAAGTTAACGCTTATTTTGAACTTGAGAGTCTGAGGCAAAGCACCGGAACGGGAATCTGAGAATGATACAGATACTTCCTTATCATAGATTTTTTCCTGAAGAAACGCCATCTGTTCCTCGCTGCAGGCGCAGTTTTCCAGAACCATGAAATCGAACAGATTTTTTCCTATAACCTGTTCATATTGCAGTGAAAACATTTCCAGGGCTGCCGCATTAATCTGAACGACTCTTCCATCCGTGTTAAAGAGAATCAGGCCAAAGGGCAGGGCTTCAATAATACTGTTTCTCTGAGCGCTGATCAGCTCAAGCCCCTTGTAGGCCTGTTTGACAGCAAGCTCCTTTGTAATACTTCCTGCAGCGCTGATGACCATGCCAAGAGTATGGGGATGCACATCGCAGGATTTCCCCGTAATGGCGACGCAGCCCATAAGATTGCCGTCCGGAGCAAAAAACGGAGCGCTGGAACAGACAT
Organism: Clostridia bacterium; assembly: GCA_910575405.1. Lineage (GTDB taxonomy): Bacteria > Bacillota > Clostridia > Peptostreptococcales > Anaerovoracaceae > Hominibacterium. Next base: position 4,778 of record CAJTER010000070.1, read on the forward strand.
AATCCTTGTATTGTTCAATGTAATGCTCTTCTCCCCAGATCTGGAGGGGCTGTTTCAAAGCGAGGCTCGTTCCGATAGCATTGGTGCCGGCAACGCGCTCCAGCCTGTTGGCGCCAACGGCAAGGCTCGTATGGGCTCTTCCGTACTCAATCATTTCCCGATCACCGATCAGATCTAAAATAAATCCGTCTTTGTCACAGAATGTGATAAAGAATCCGGAATCTTTCACAATGGAAAAGAGCTGATCCATATAGGGGCGTACTGTCTCAAGGAGCCCTAAGCTCAAATTAATTTTTATATTGAGACTTTCTGAATCCAGGAGAATTTGACGGGAGTCGTGAGGGTTTACTTCGGCAGTTCTGGAGCGTTTCCAGGAATCCAGTATTTCCGGCCTTATGGATGAGGAATCGAAAGCTTCGCAGCTAATAAACTTCTCCCATGCAAGCCGCAAGTTTTTTTGATAGTCTTTATCATATGTTCTATTCATTGAAAAACTCCTCAATTTCATATTTGTTGCACTGTCGTCATTTTTACATTATATCACCGATTATCAATATATTGCACAATAAATCGTGAGTTAACAAATAGAAAAAAATACCATTTAACACATATTCTGCATTAAATCAAATCGTAAGACAGGTGAATGTGAAAAAAGAGATATGCGACAAAAATAATAAAAAAGGAGTATACTAAATATAGCAGAAAAAATTTAAAATTACAACACTACAAAGCAGATTTTTAGCTCGGGAGTTGCTTAAATTTCCAAATAGAAATATATTATAATATATAAAATTTGTTATTAGACAGACACTACAGATTGGCTGTGCAGCCTGAAGCAATATGCGAAAGGGTAGCATGGCCTGTTTTTTTGCACTCAAGCAAGCAGTGAAAATATGTGACTAAGTGTGACTTGACACCCCAGACAGATCACAAAAAGTTACAATATGACACTAACCCTTCTGCGCAGTTCAGATTCTGAAATTCCTCAATACTCTGATAAAGACGAAAAAAGTAAAAACGTTGATCCCATTGCAAATACACCATTTGAGAAGCTTCGAAAATTATTTTCAAAACAAAAATGCAGCTTATGGCACGGGGCTTGCGCTATATACAGGCAAATGAATCGGAGCGATAAACCCGAACAAAATAATAAAAAGTGACAAGGCAAAAAGAAAAAAGCGAAAACAGAAAGAAAAGGAGTGAAGAAAAATGCCAAGAGGAGGATTTCAGGGGATCGACTGGGAGTCAAATATTGACTATTCCAGAATGAAAAGAGAGAGACTGGAACGAGCAAAGAAGAGTATGAAGGAAAAGGGACTGTCCGCACTGATCTGTTATGATTTTGATAACATTCGGTATATCACAGGCACCCACATCGGTGAATGGAACCGGGATAAGATGAACCGTTACTGCATCTTAATTGATGGCGTAGAGCAGCCGTTCCTCTTTGACGGAGCCGCACCATCTAAGCGGCTTCGGGTCGACTGGCTGGATAAAGATCACATCATGCCAGCGGTAGGCTCCATGAGAGGGGCGATTCCAAAGGAAGCCGGAATGGTGGAAAAGGTCGTAAAGGAAGTGGTCGGCTATCTGAAGGAATACGGAGCTGACAAGGGAAAAGTCGGCATGGACATCGTGGACATCCCGCTGATTCGCGGACTGGAAGGAGAAGGAATTGAGATTGTAGACGGCCAGGAAGCTATGGTGGATGCGCGCATCATCAAGACGGAGGATGAAATCCAGCTGCTGAAGCAGAGCGCGGCTATGGTAGACGCGGTTTACTACGATGTAGCAAAAGCCATCCGTCCGGGAGTACTGGAAAACGAGCTGGTAGCCTTAGCCAACCAGAAGCTGTTCAACTGGGGAGCAGAGCGTGTTATGTTCGTAAACAGCATTTCCGGAGAACGTGGAAACCCGCACTCCCATACCTTCTCCAACCGGATGGTAAGACCGGGAGAGATCATCTACATGGATATCGGAAACTGTGTCAACGGATACATGACCTGTTACTACAGAACCTTCTGCTGCGGCGCGCCGAACGCGGATCAGAGAAAGGCATATGAAAAGGCACACAAGTGGATCTACGACGCAATCGGACAGATCAAGGAAGGAAACACTTCCGCCGATGTAGCGAAGATGTTCCCAACTGCGGAGGAAATGGGCTTTAACAACGAGGAAGAGGCCTTCATGCTGCAGTTTGCCCACGGAATTGGCCTTGGGCTGTGGGAAAAGCCGGTTATTTCAAGACTCTTCTCATTAGAACATCCATTCGAGCTAAAGGAAGGAATGACCTTCGCCATCGAGACATGGTGTCCGTCAGAGGATGGATCCGGTTCTGCGAGAATTGAGGAAGAAATCGTAGTAAGAAAAGACGGACCGGAAATTATCACCAAGTTCCCGGTAGCGGAAATGACTTCCTGCGGACTTCCGGGAGCACAGTTCCTGTAAAAAGGAAGACGCAT
>CAJTER010000071.1 GCA_910575405.1 Clostridia bacterium
GCGCTTTGCGGAGTTTGTGAACCTGCCCCAAGGTCGAGGCTGCCAAGGCGGTTGGCCCGTACCCAGCCATACATGGTATTCTTTGGAACCCCCAGTTCTTTAGCGGCCTTTGCTTGTCCGATTTCCTTTGCCAGTTTCACTGCCTGTACTTTGTATTCGTGGTCATATTGTCTGTTTTCTGCCATTTTTGTTCACTCCTTATTCTCTTGATTATATCTCAAATCCTTGAGAAGGGGCTGTCAACTTTTTTTATACCACATCATTTCTATGATGTCCTTGAACTGGCTTGCGGTTTCCTTGTTTTCTTTCTGGTAGGTCTTGCCCTCAGCCGTCTTATGCGTATCCTTGACCATCTTGAAAAATGCATCGTACTCGTTATTGATGGCTTTCATCAGCTCAGCATCGCCGCCCCGGTCAGGGTGGTTCTTCATGGCTAAAGTTCTATATTGCCTTTTCAGGTCTTCCAGTGTTTCGACTTCCTTAAAATATCTTTCGTTTAACATGTTTCTTTCCTCCTGTGTGGTGCTCCGTATCTCTTAACTTGATTATAGTATATCACTAAAATTAGTGAACATCAATGCTGAAATCACATTTTTTAGAGAAAAAATTATTGACGATAAAAAGTGATGGCGTGTATAATGTAAATATAGAAAGGGTGGTGAAAATGATAGAATATAAAATAGATGTTATCAACGAACTTAAAAAGGTAGGAATAAACACTACAACGGCAAGGAATAGCGGCATATTTGCACAAGCAACGATGAATAAATTTAAAAAACTTGATACAAGTATTTCATTAGATAATTTGAATCGTCTATGTTGTGTTCTGGAAATGCAGCCAAGAGATATTATAAAATTTATAGAAACTGAAGAAGATAGAACGGAAATTTTATCTAAAATTAGTGATAAAAAGGTTGAAAATCACATAAAATAGTGATATAATAAGAAGTGCCAAGGGGGCAAGAGCTTGGCCGCGGTATAAAGGAGGGTTACAGATGGAGGTAATGCAAGACATGAACGAAAAAGAAATGAGAAAAGCAGCGATTGAAAAGTATATTAACATTCAGCGCATAAAAAAGCATGGACAAGAAGAAGTTGAATACCAGGAGAAAATTGCAAAGGCAGAATTGCAGATGTTGGGAATATCAACCGAAGAGTTAGAAATGGATTCGGAAGTGAATTAAGAACCAGGGCGGGCTTGTCACCGCTCTTTTTCTTTGCGAAAAAACTTTGTTATCTGCTGCAATTGGTGTAGGTCTTGCCCTCAGCCGTCTTATGCGTATCCTTGACCATTGCAAAGAACTTATCATATTCAGCATTTATCAGCTTCATTACTTCCACGTCGCCGCCCCGGTCAGGGTGGTTCTTCATGGCTAAAGTTCTATATTGTCTTTTCAGGTCTTCCAGTGTTTCGACTTCCTTAAAATATCTTTCGTTTAACATGTTTCTTTCCTCCTGTGTGGTGTTCCGTATCTCTTAACTTGATTATAGCATATCATCTTTTTAGGTGATGATCAATGGGAAATATCACTTTTTTAGAATATATTTTATTGATCTTTTTCTGATGTTAATATATAATGTAAGAAAAAAGATTGGAGACATGAAATGCTTAAATATAAAATGGATGTAGGGGACGCGCTAGAGCGTGCAGGATATAATACGTATAAGGCTAAAACAATAGGCCCTATTAGCCAAAGCGCACTCAAAAGAATTAAAAATGAAGATTCTGGAATAACATTAAAAACATTAAACGATATTTGTAATATATTAGACTTGCAGCCAAAAGACATATTAGAATTTGTTCGAGATAACGACGATGAAGAAAAAATAAAAAGGTTAAATAAATAGCTTGAATATAATCTAAAAAGATGATACAATAAGAAGCGTAAAGACAACCATATTGAAGAAAGGAGAATAAAATCATGTTAGAACAAAAGGATCTGGAAATGATAGCGGAGATTATGAGGCAGGTAGCACGGGAAGAAATTAAACCGCTGGAAACAATGATTGAAAATGATGTTGTGCATAACATCAAGATTATAGCAGAAGGTCACGCTGATTTATCAAGAAAACTTTCGGACGCTATCGAAACGGAACGAGAAAGAGAGCTGTTGAAAGTTCGGGTTAATCTGCTGGAAGCCGATGTTAAAATGTTAAAGGCAAAATTAAATGCTTAAGAAGTGTCAAGAGGGCAAGCTCTTGACCGACGGACGAAAGGAGAATAGATATGGAGGTAATGGAAATGACGCTAGAAGAGCAAAAACAAATCGCCATTGACAATTATATTAATTTAATGAGAATCAAGGCAGACGAAACAGCCGAAAACAAAGAGTTAGAAAGGCAGATAAAGATTGCCAAAATTAAGTTATCAACGTTTTCCATAGATTTAACGGAAATCGAAAACATTTTTTAAAGTCAAACAGAAAAAAGGAGTGGGCTTGTCACCGCTCTTTTTCTTTGCGAAAAAACTTTGTTATCTGCTGCAATTGGTGTAGGTCTTGCCCTCAGCCGTCTTATGCGTATCCTTGACCATCTTGAAAAATGCATCGTACTCGTTATTGATGGCTTTCATCAGCTCAGCATCGCCGCCCCGGTCAGGGTGGTTCTTCATGGCTAAAGTTCTATATTGCCTTTTCAGGTCTTCCAGTGTTTCGACTTCCTTAAAATATCTTTCGTTTAACATGTTTCTTTCCTCCTGTGTGGTGTTCCGTATCTCTTAACTTGATTATAATATACACGTTTTAACGTGTAATATCAAGAAGAAAATACACATTTTTTCGAGTTTTTTTATTGCACTTTAAAAATAGATGATTTATAATGTACATATAAAAATGAAGTGAGGGAAATAGACATGCTGAAATATAAAATAGACGTAATGGAAACCTTGAAAGAAGCAGGCTATAACACTACTAGAATACGCAAAGAAAAGCTTATCAGCGAGGGTGGGCTGCAATCAATTAGGGAAGGTAAAGTTGTTGGAGCCAAAATTTTAGATACATTATGTACACTTTTAGACATGCAACCGGGCAATATTATAAAATATGTAGAAAAAACAGAAGAAAAAGAAACTCATAAAAACGTGTAAATTCAGCGTTGACAAAACACAATAAAACGTGTATAATGAAAAGTGCCAAGAAGGCAAGAGCTTAGTAGAGAACATAAAGGAGGTTTAAAGATGTTAGAACAAAAAGATCTGGAAATGATAGCGGAGATCGTAAACAAGATTGTGGAGCCAATAAGGAAAGATGTAGAATCAGTAAAGAATGATGTAGAGCAGGTAAAAATGACCTTGGAGAATGAAACGAACCGGAACATACAGATTATAGCAGAGGGACATTCAGACCTAACCAGGAAGCTAAATGAAGCCCTAAAGCTGAAAGAAGACGATGAAATGATCAGAACGAGACTCAATCGGCTGGAAAGTGAACTTGAAATTTTAAAGAAGAAAATTGGATAAGGTAAAGAAGTGTCAAGGGGGCAAGCTCTTGATCATTGGACGAAAGGAGAATAGATATGGAGGTAATGCAAGATATGGGAATGACAGATAGTCAATGGAAAGATTTCATTGAAGGATTCAAAGAAGATTTAGAGGAGCTGAACGAATACAAGGAACAGAACGAGGAGGCACAATATAAGAAGAAATATGATAGACTGATGGGGCGGCTGGAAAAGTCGCTGAAACGTTAGCTAAACAGGGCGGGCTTGTCACCGCTCTTTTTCTTTGCGAAAAAACTTTGTTATCTGCTGCAAGTTGCGACAGTATGACTTCCACATCGCCGCCCCGGTCCGGGTGGTTCTTCATTGCTAAAGTTCTATACTGCCTTTTCAGGTCTTCCAGTGCTTCGACTTCCTTAAAATATCTTCCGTTTAACATTGTTCTTTCCTCCTGCATTCTCCCTTAGAAGCGTTGTAATCCGCACATTTCAAGCGTTCTTGTGATAACGTCTATTTCCATTTGCCCCCAGCATGCCCTTGTGAGGGTTTCGGCCAGGCATTCCAAGTCGATGTTTTGTAAGGGGGCTTCCTTTACTGCGATTACCTCGCCGTTTCCGTCCAGATACTGAATTGCATCGGCTGCATTTTCTGCTGGTACTGTGACCTTATAGCAATCGTCGTTATCGTCCATATAAACTGTGTAGACTGTAAATTGTTTCATCTGGTTACCTCCTGTGTTTTATATGTACTGCTAGTGGTGTACATATTTTTTAGGGAATTACTTATCCCCTAAAAAATTTTCAATAGCTACTCGTATTACCCCAGCTTGTGATACTCCATCAGATTCACATTTTTGCTTAAAATCTGATACGAGATCCTTTGGCAGTCGTACAGCGAGTTGAGAGTAATTAGCAGCGTCCCACCGTTTATTTGCTTCCTTACGTGCGGCAGTGTATTCTCTTTTTGCTATTGAAATCACCCCCGTATTCTGTTATAATAGTATCAAGAGGAAACCGGTAAAAACGGTTGACCTTGGTCGATTTATAAATAACCGCTCAAGTTCCTAGGCTCAGGCGGTTATTTCTTTATGTAAATCGTAATTCTCAGTTTTCTAAAACTAATCGTTATTCTTAACATATTACCACCTCCTGCATTTGCAATTCTGATTTTTCACGGTAGCTGCAGTGATAACGGCGGTCAAACCACTTTCGCCTTGTCCTCTTGACACTTATATAGTATTATACACTGCTAGCGGTGTCAACACCTTTTTATCATTTTTTTAAAATTCTTTTAAACCGTTGAAATTTCAACATCTACAAGATGAATCTGGCATATCATTTCTAAAAAATTCTTTTTCTGCAGCAAGTTGCGACAGTCGCAGGGCTTTTCTGTTATATAATGATAGTGTAAAAGAAGCAGGAAGAGCAGCTTTTACAAAACCGGTAGTTCAGGGGTCATGTATCGGCATCTGAAATCCTCCATATATTTTTCTTTTTTATCAGAAGCATTATCCGCAAAGACCGCTCAGAGATGGGCGGTTTTTACGTTCCGGAAGAATCCAGCAGAAAGGAGCCGCAATTGACAAAAGCATTAAAGAACTACGAAAAAGCATATAAGGACTACAAGCGTGGCATGACCTACAAGGAGATTGCAGCAAAGTACAACACCACAGAAAACACAGTAAAGTGCTGGAAGCGGCGGCACTTTAACAAGTTTGCAGAAGAAGAGCAGGCAGAAAAGGAAAGAAGGGATGCAGAAGCTGCACACTACAACGCACACCATCTAAACAGTATGCAGGCGGCAGAGCTCATACAGGCAGCCCAGGAACCGAAAGAAGACAGAAGGGGGCAGAACTCCATACAGGACAGCCAGAACATGCAGGCCCTTAGGGAGCTGGTAGAGGTAAAGCGTTCCTCTGCACCGCCAGCATTCAAGGCAACGGATACCGGGAAGATGTTAAACCGCATCGGCCAGTATTTCCAGCAGCAGGAGGACAACGGAAAGCCTTACACGAGAGCGGGGATTATCCTGGCATTAGGCATCTGCCGCAGTACTTACGATCGATACCTCAAAGGCGAAATGGATTATCTCATAGAAGAACATATATTAGTAAACCAGATTGATATAGAAGCCTGCAGCAGAATTCAGCTTGAAGACGGCTCAGAAATACCGGTTGATGGTGCAGGAAATCCGCTTATTCCGTTCTCACAGATTTTGCAAAAAGCCCTGTTAAAGCTGGAAAATCAAGCGGAAGAGCGACTATACAACAAAGCAAGGCCCGGGGATATCTTTACAATGAAACAATACGGATGGACAGATGAACGCTCACCGGGAACCGTCAACAATACGCTGGTCATTGCCACGGCGGAAGAGTCTGACCGGGCGCTTAAGATGTTGTATGGTAATTTCTAACTGTTCCGACAATATACATTATGGGAATAGTTGTTAAAACAACAATGTTGAAATTCCAACGGTTCCAGCGATGCAGCAGATTACACCAATGGCAAACTGCCAGATATACAGAGCTATACAGCATGTTCATTCATATAAATGTATAATATACGTTGTTTGGCTGTAATATTCCGGGGATATTCCGTACCTTACAGCATATTCATACAAATAAGCTTGCACGACAGTGCGAGCCTACGGGGGCGCGGGGGTGCTATACCCCTGCACAGTTGCCGCCCACCCCACCCACGCCAGCGCAAGGCATATAAAAGCTAGGAAGTTGATTGCGGGGGAGGCTGGTAGCTGGTGCAAAGATGCCAGTTCCCTTTTACGCTTGAGCAGGCAGACGCAGGCACGCGCAGGGCCAGGCCCCACATTGGGGGGAGGGTACTATATATATTTGTGTGTATGTCGGGTACCACGCGCAGACCCATCCCCCAAAAGAGGCCCCTCAAAATCAAAGGGTGGTCATAGCATATATTTTTAGGAGGTATTTATGGAGACTTTGAAGGATTGGACAAAGATTGTCATAGAAACAGAGGCTGGAACGCCTCTTGCCACTATTACAGCAGATGATTTTGTCAAGATTAGTTGACACATTTTCCTCAAGGATTTTGTATCCTATGCTGCTTCTTTCAGGGAATCATAGTATCGCTGCCGTTTTATCATGGGAGGAAG
>CAJTER010000072.1 GCA_910575405.1 Clostridia bacterium
GCATCTGCCCATAAAGAAAGTGTAAGGCTAAGTGCCACTTGATTTCAAGTGGAAGTTGGGGAAAGACTAACTTCCACTTGCACCCCTTAGATGTGGAAGTTAACTTTTCACTTCACAACGGGACATAAAACGATTTCCAAGAAGAAAAACAATTGAAAAACTGCCGATTTAACCCTATAATAGAAGGGAAGCATACTGTAGGCTTCAGCACAAACCAAAGAGATGTTTATTGCAATATACCCATAGAAAGGATGATGAAACATGGCAGCTGTACGAAGGGGCAAGAAAAAGAATGCTTTCGAAGAACAGCAGTTGGAAATTCGCGACAAGATTCTTGACGGGCTAAATGAAATTAAGAAGGGCAATATAAAGGATTTCAATGAAGTCTGTGCCAGATTGGAGAACCAGTATAAAGATGCGGCAATACACGATTAAAATAAGCGATTTAGCAGAAAACGATTTAGAAAATGCAGGAAATCAGATTGCTTTTGAACAACTGGATCCTGCTGCTGCAGAGGATACCATAAAGGGAATTCGAGAACGGGGCAATGAACTGCAATACTTTCCAGAAAGCTGTGTGTTGGAGGACGACCCGGTACTAGCCGAGCTGGGAATTCATAAAACCTATTTTAAAGAATACGAATTATTCTACCAGATCGATCATGGGACAAATACCGTTTATATTGTCCGAATTCTGCATCTGTCCATGGACAGTAGAGCATGGCTGTTTCGTACTTTTGGATTATCTACATAACAAAAAATCTTTGCTGGAGAGTATTACATGGCATCTGTGTCCGCGCAAATATCCAGTAAATGGGCTAAAAATAAGCGCCTGTAGTGGATCATTTATATATGGATTCGAGCCCGTTAAGAAATAATTGAAGGCTATTGACACAAAAATGGAGATTTAATGTTTTCCAGGTACTGTGATATCTATTAACCATTCAACCTTTATAAGGTTTTGATGAAAATAAGACCTTCTCATTTTTTAATTCTACATATATCAGTATTTGAAGGCTTTTCCGTTTGATTTGGCAGATCAGTATTATAGTATCGTTATCAATATACTACGACAGGATGCAAATCGCACCCTGTCGTAGCCTTCTCGTTATTTGCAGCAGATTAACTGTCACACCTATTCTCATAGGCTGTAAAAAGCGTGTACATAGAGGTAAACGCAATAAGTACACGCAGAATGGCCGGAAAGGAATAAAATTCTCAGAACAGGCCAATCCAAAGATCAGAATAAAGCATTATATTGTATTACAAGTATTATTATACACTAATATAATGCAAAGATCAATCAACTTATCACCTTTCTTTCCATATATCGTTACTGCGTAAATTCCCAAAGTAAGTTCCAGACTGGAATTTGTGGTGGAATTTAGTCTGAGACGATTTTCTGGTAGAATTTAATCTGGGAAATAATCTTCGCCAAGGAGGTTCTTATGAAACAGAAACGCCTGACACTCGAAGCTTGAGAAATCATCGAAAAAGGACTCAAAGAAGGTCAGACCTTTAAAGCCATCGCTTCCGAAGTGGGCAAAGATTCTACTACGGTTTACCGGCATCTGCACCGAGGCTATCTGTCGGTTTCCCCCATGGAACTGCCTCGCATTGTCAAATTCAAGCCCAGAAAGGCAAAGAAGGCCGACTACATTCCAAAAGCTCTCAAAAAAGGACGTTCCTATGTGGATTTTCAAACATACAAGGAAGAACACAAACTCACTTCCTGGACGGAGGGGAATTTGCCGATGTATCGGCCTTTGAACAGAACCCAAAGGAAGCAGCACAAACCCGGCTGTTTTTCTGTGATCCAATGTGTTCCTCTCAAAAGCCAAGAGTGGAAAAGAACCATACCCTCTTTCGGGATATTGTTCCCAAAGGGCAAAGCTTCGATTCCTTCTCTCGGGACACGGTAAACCTGATTTTTTCACATGTAAACAGTGTACCGCAGCAGCCTCAATGGGAAAACACCCTTTGAACTGTTTTCCTTCACCTTTGGTCAAGCCCTGAGCGAACATCTGGGAATTCAATGGATTCCCCCACAGCAGGTCGTACAGTCTCCGTTGCTGCAAAAAAGTGAGGCCTTTCGGCAGACATTCTGCGGAACACCAGAATCGTTCCCGCATGTTAAACAAAATTGGAATCTAAAATTTAGAAAAAATGGGCGAATTTTTTCCCGCACTAAATTCCATCTTACCGGAAGTTACTCTGAAACGCCTTGCGTTTTGGCTTGTTTGCCTTGCATATTTTTCTGGGGTTTTATGCAATTTCATCTCTCGAAACCGATAGGCCCATAGGTAGGGTGCCCGCCACCCAATTTCATAAGAGCGTCGCCTCATACTCTTAGGCGACGTTCTTATGAAATTGTGCCAAGATCGCATCGCTCCTCACACGGACCTCTGTTTTGTGTGGGGATGCCGGAACCATAGCCTGGCTGATGCCCTGTTTTGGGCTGATCCATTCGGTATCTTGCGGTATCTTGGTGAATTTGTCGCCGCTGGAGAATTTGGGAAATTGAAAGAATTTTGGGAACAGTGGCTCTTCAGGCATTTTATTTCTCAAGCCTTTTCCTCGCACTTGGTTGCCAGTGACAGGATTGCGTTTACGACTGCCGGCTCAACCGTTTTCTGACTCCGATCTTCCGTTGTGGTTTCCAGACTGTTGAACTTCTCTACAGGGATTTCAACTTTGTTCCTGAGTCAAACATCTCCTGCTTAAAAATATGGAATCCATTAAATAATCGCCACGGCATCCCGGACACACCAAAACAGAGCGCATCCGCGCTCTGTTTTGCTTCCTAAGTCGTAAGTAAGATGATAATCGAATCTCTCTTATTTTACCTTTACCTTCTTCACAGCACTGTACGTACCATAGTATGTCTTACCATCGACTGCTTTGTATGCACGTACCTTCACCTGATAGGTCTTTCCACTCTTCAGCTTCTTAACCGTCTTCTTAGTTGCAGTAGTGTTGGTTCCGATGGCTTTCAGTCCGGATGCCTTGCAGATCACTCTGTATTTTGCTCCAGTCTGTGCTTTGTATGCGACGGTAATCTGCTTCTTTCCTGCCTTCAGGCTGGTGATGCTTTCCTTCGCTGGTTTTACGATAAAGTTCTTTGTGATTGTTCCCGTATAGTTTCCAGTTCCTGTTACAACAGCGGATGCTTTTCCGACTGCTGTGTTGTTTTTGTAGGCTACAGTGTAGTCTACGCCGCTTGCTACGCTTACGGCTGGCTTCAGAGCCTTTCCGGTGTAGGTTGCGTTTGCTACTTTTACCATGTCAGTAGTCAGAGCGGCTGGCTTGATAGTGAAGGTTGCTTCCTTCATTCCGGTGTAAGCAGTTCCTTTTGCTACAACTGTGATAGTTGCAGTTCCGGCATCTTTATTGTCGCTATATACTACCGTATAGTTGTCTGCTGCGATTTCTTTTCCAGCTTTATCTGTTACTGTTACAGCCGGTGTTTTCTTCGTTCCATCATAGACGATGTTTTCTGCATCGGTTACTGCAACCGTTGCTTCTGCCAGGTCATATTCATTGCCCAGTGCTGCAATCAGTGCATCGTAGGTTGCCTGTTTGAATCCGTCGATGTATTTGGTCTTGATGTATCCGCCTTCTACATAGGTCTTCAGTTCGCTTACCAGAGCAACATTCTCAGCAGTCAGAGGCTGGGTTACATCAATTTTTTCTGCTTCCGCATAGATAGCATCTACATAAGTTTTCAGCAGTTTGTCGTATGCGGTTCTGTAATCCTTCAGGACATTGGCGTTGGTTACTTTTTTCTGGTCATCGTCGGACAGTTCGTCATAGGCTTTTTCTGCTTCCGCAAGTTTGCTGTTGATGGCATCTACACCTGCCTGATCGGCAAATTCTTTTGGCAGAGTCGGCAGTGCTTTGATGGCTTCTACGACTGCATTTACGGTTGCGTTTTCAACCAGTTCCTTATCCTTGGTGTAATTGTCGCGTTCTGTTTTGGTCAAATAGTCGTTGGTTGTCAGCAGAGCGGTCTGTGCTCCATCAGTCAGCTTGTTTACAGCGGCTACAGCGTCTTTCACCTGTTCTACTGCTTTTGCATCGTTCAGGTCCAGTTTGTCCGGAGCAGGAAGTGCTTTAATGAGGGTTGCAACTGCGGAAATCTGTTCAAAGGATGCGATGTTCTTTTCAGCCTGCTTTAATCCTTCAGCAGCATCATAGATCTTTGTGCCTTCTACTGCATTATCTACAACCGCCTTTGCAGTGGCATCCAGTGTATTATAGATGGATTTTGCTGCGGTTGTTTTCTGCTTGTATCCTGTTGTTACTGTATCGTTTTTAGTAATAGGATCTCCGATGCTCTTTACAGCAGTTACGAATCCATCAATAGCTTCTGTCTGATCTTTGTCAAGTAAAGTTAAACTGGAAGTATCTACGGTTATGGTTTTAGTTCCTGCAATGCCGTTCTTAGCACTTGCGTCGCTAGCAGCCTTAACTCTTGCAATGGTGGCATCCAGCGTAGTCAGGTTCTTTAATGCGTTTGGTGCATTATAAGCTTCGGCAGATGTCAGTGCTGTAGTGGTGCCTGCAGTAGCAGTAGTACCATCATACGTAGCACTCTTGGTCAGATCGACTTTAGAACCTGTCAAATACGGATCGCCGAACAGTACTGTGTAATTCTCTCCAAGAGTTTTACTATACGCTTTCAATGCATCATACCCTGCCTGAGTCAGGTAATATACCGTATAGGTTAGATTCTTGTTCTTTGGAAGACGCACTAAAACATTGTCCCCGTTAGTAGGGTATTTAAAAACATGGAGTTTATCAATGGTTCCTGTTTTTACATTATCTTCAGCAATGGTGGTGGACTCTTCACTTGAGAACGATATCGCCCAAGCCGCAACCTTTGAAACGGTTTGTTCTGCATTGATTCTCAGTCCAATAAAATGACCATTCTGTTCTGTTGGATCATAGATCCCCTGATAGTTGTCTCCAGCGCTAGGGGTATTCGCTTGGCCGCTTCCTCCTGGTGCAAATTGTGTTGAATATGGAACGACACCCTGGAGAGACAGTTTCCCACTCTCATCCTTTAAAGTGATGTTTTCGTTGAGAGCCCAATCTTTTGAGGCAGTAGCATATTTCGGCATCCAAGTAACAAAGTCACCACTTCCTGTCTGAATCTCTGTTGGAAGTTTTAATGTAATTCCACTCAGATCGGATACGGTAACTTCTGTCGCAGGTGCTGGAGCAGGATCACTACCACCCTCGCCTTCAGCCGCAAAAGCCGAAGCCGGCACCATGGTTGCCACCATAGCGAGAGAAGCTACGATAGCAATTAACTTTTTCTTCATAATCATTCCTCCTGTATCTCTTTGGTTTTTTCTGGGTCGTAAAAGGGCAGATCCCTGCCAATGCAAGGTAATTCATAATTCTTTGGTGGGGTATGGGTAGAGTACTTGAGACCCAAAGACTCGTCTTGCTTTTTTCCGCCTTTCAATTGCTGAGTCCTCTATTCTGGGGTATAATAAAGGAAGTCAAAGGGGGAATACACCATGAACTATTTGAATACCGAACAGCCAAAGATCCTTTTCCAGAGGGCAAGGAACAGTTCAATCTTTGTAGATAAAAGCTTACTGATTGAACGTGTATCCAAATGGATCAATACAAATGACCAATACATCTGCATTACCCGGCCAAGGCGCTTTGGCAAGACCATGAACGCCAATATGCTGGCCGCCTATTACACCAAAGGCTTGGACAGCGGCAGTCTGTTTTCCGATCTGAAGATTGCTCAGGCATCGGTGGACTCCGAAGGGAGCCCCCAAAAAACCTTTTACCCGGAACATCTGAATCAGTACAATGTGATGAAAATTGATTTCAGCCAAATGCCGGATGACTGCAGTTCCTATGCCGACTATATTAGCAGTATTCGCAATAAGTTGAAACAGGATCTTGGCGAGTGCTACTCCAATTTAGATCCGATGGCATATGACAGTCTCAGTTCGTTCTTTGAAGCAACCGAAGACTCCTTCATCTTCATCCTAGATGAATGGGATGCGATCTTCCACCGGCGCTTTGTTACCGAACCGGACAAAGAAGACTTTCTGGAATTCCTGCGGGATCTGCTCAAGGACAAACCTTATGTAGAATTAGCCTACATGACCGGTGTACTACCCATTGCCAAGTATTCCAGTGGCTCCGCCATCAATATGTTTGATGAATACAACTTTATGAATGATGGCGTCTATGATACCTTCTTCGGCTTCACAAAGCAGGAAGTGAAAGCCTTATGCGATGAAGAGCACACGGTTCCTTACGAAGAGCTGAAGCAGTGGTACGATGGCTATCGTACCAGTGAAGGGGAAAGCCTGTTTAATCCCCGTTCCGTCAGCTATGCCCTGAATCGTGGGAGCTGCCAGAACTACTGGACGGAAACTGGTCCCATGAACGAGGTAGCCGACTGCATTGAGCATAATGCAGGGGAAGTACGGGAAGACATCGTCCAAATGGTGGCAGGAAACCCA
>CAJTER010000073.1 GCA_910575405.1 Clostridia bacterium
GCTTGTCCGATTTCTTTAGCGAGCTTCACTGCCTGTACTTTGTATTCGTGGTCATATTGTCTGTTTTCTGCCATTTTGTTCACTCCTTATTCTCTTGATTATATCTCAAATCCTTGAGAATGTGGTGTCAACTTTTTTTATACCACATCAATCCGTGGGAAAACAGAAAGCAGCTTTTTGAACAGGTGGGTGTACAGTTCCAGGAATCAAATTATCCAGACAAGATCAGGGTAAGGGAACTGTGTGAGGAAACAGCTTGTCTTTACAGACAGCCTTCGTCTTACGGAGAATTGTTACAGAAATTTGGTCTGGCTGATAAAAGAGAGGCTTTTGTTAGCGAATTATCTGGAGGGCAGAAACAGAAACTCTTTATTGTCCTTGCATTGATTCCAAATCCAAAAGTGGCCTTTTTGGATGAACTGACGACAGGGCTTGACACAAAAGCAAGGAGAGGAGTATGGAAAAGCCTGCAGGAATTAAAAGAGCAGGGTCTGACAATTTTCTTGTCATCACACTTTATGGATGAGGTGGAGATTCTTTGTGACCGAATTGGGATTTTAAAGGATGGCAGGTTTGTCTTTGAAGGAACAGTACAGGAGGCAGTAGATTTAAGTCCATATGAAAGACTGGAAGATGTATATTTGTGGTTTACCGGAGAGGAGGAAACAGGCGATGAATAAATTTCTTACAATGCTGAAAACGGAGTTGAAGCTATCCTTTCGAGGGATGGATATGATTATTTTCGCTCTTTGTATGCCCGTAGTGGTTGCAACTATTTTAGGAGTCATCTATGGGAATAGGGAGGCGATTCCTGGAGCGGAGTATTCTTTTCTGGAGCAGTCTTTTGGAGCATTATCTACTATTGCAATCTGTGCAGGCGGAGTCATGGGTCTGCCGCTGTTGATTTCTGATTACCGACAGAAGAAGATACTAAAAAGGTATAAGGTGACACCGACAAGTCCAACATTTCTGCTAGCGGTGTGGGTAGCAATCTACGCTATTTATTCCTTGCTGTCCTTGCTGATAGTTTTCGGAACACTTTCTTTATTCTTTGGCTGCAGGTTTAACGGTTCCTTTGGCGGCTTTTTACTGACATATATTTTGGTGATGCTATCAATATTCAGCATTGGACTAATGGTGGGAGGCATTGCTCCTGATATGAAAACAGCCAGTGTTATAGCCAGTATCTTATATTTCCCCATGCTGATCTTCTCTGGTGCAACATTGCCTTATGAGGTGATGCCGTCAGTATTGCAGAAAGCGGCAGATATTTTGCCTTTGACGCAAGGGATAAAGATGCTAAAAGCAGCATCTTTGGGCCTTCCGCTGGAATCGGTATGGAGTTCAATTGTAATCATGTTTGCATTTATGATTATTTGCGGAGGCATTGCAGTCCGTTTCTTCAAATGGGAATAGCGTATTTAATAGGCATGGATAGGGATAAGCATATTATCTAAAACAAAAAGATGAAACCAATAGGCGAGAACTGCTCATCTATTAGTTTCATCTTTTAAAGGATTTGAAGATAGTTATATTTTTGAAAAGGTATTTGAGGAAGGGGGTGAGCAGCATGGGAAAACTGATAGTCTTGTCATTGGATGAGAGTCAACGTGACATACAAGTTGGAGAATTGAATATCATGCCAGGGCAGCATAAAGTATTAAAGCAAAATGCACCATTTCTGGCAGATGGTATCCGGAAAAAACTCCTGATTCAGCACATTCTCATGCTCCGGTATCTCCGTTTTGCTGCTTTGTGGAAGATACTTCCGGCATGTTACCGAACGCAGATTTTGAGCAGCCATATAACGCTGTACCCGCTTGATACTGTAGGGGTAGCCGTTCTCCCCCCAAAATCCTATGGAGCTTAACAGTCCCATATCTCTGTTTGGATTCATAAAAGTAGTCCCGGACAGCGGCTGCAAACTCGGCATGTTCTCTCTGTCGTTTGGAAGGCAAACGAACAGAGACTTCGTAATAGGTACTCCTTGCAAAGCGTAAGACCTTACATAATCGGGAAATGGGATACTCCTTCTGAAGCTTCTGGATAAAGGACACCGTATCCTCTATGGAGTTTTCGTGAATATGGCCGTAGCTTTTTTGGCGCTGTCCATCCTTGGTGTAAGATTTCATTCTCCATTCTGAGACGCTGATTTTCCTTTTGAAGGGATTTGTAATCTTTGTAGGAAATGGTCTCTGTTTCAGAAATGGCAATGGGAGTTGTATCTTTGAACCACTTTGCTATGGTGGATTGCGGTACGTCATATTCGCTTTGCAGTTGAGAATAAGAATAGTTGCCCGTCTGATAGAGGTCTACGATTTGTTGTTTGAATTCCGGTGTATATTGTTTTTTGGCCATATTCGTCTGTTCCTCTCGGTTGTTTGTTTTAGTATAAGCTCCTCGACTTTTCTTGTCTACACTTATATCCTAACACCACCATTACGATCATGGCAGCTCTGACGCAGCAGGAATCGGAATCCTTGTCAGCGAACGTTCGTCTCGGGATACAGTTCCGAAACTAGCAGGGGCAGGTCAGAGTCAACCACAATTGGTTCCTCGGGTACACGAAGGCTGAGGACGGAAAGCTGGCAATTGTTCCTGAGGAGGCGACAATCGTGAGAAGAATCTACGCAGAATATCTTGACGGGAAAAGCTTCAAACGCATCAAGCAAGGCTTGGAGGCTGATGATATTCTTAACGGGGCGAAACACGAAAAGTGGCACGACACCAACATCCGCCAGATCCTTACCAATGAGAAATATATCGGAGATGCGCTCCTGCAGAAGACCTATACGGTCAGCGTCTTGGACAAGAAGCGTGTCCCGAATAACGGGCTGGTGCCGAAGTACTATGTGGAAGGAAGCCATGAAGCAATCATTGATAAGGACACTTTTCTGAGAGTCCAGGTGGAGCTGGCCAGACGTTCAAGCATCAAGAACGGCGAGAAGAAACGCACCGACAGTTTAAAGTATGCTCCTTCGAGCAAACTGTTCTGTGGGCACTGCGGTCAACGATGCCTGGTCATGTAAGGATAGCGTCCTTGCCATCTTAAAGGGAAATATCAGTTCTGTCCTGAACGGCGGCATCGAGGATAAAGTTGCGGAGGTCGATAAAGCTATTCGGGATAAGCAGGCAGAACTTCTTGAAGCAGGGAACAATCAGAACCTTATCGAGGAGATTGGCGACGCAATCATCAGTTTACGGGAAGAACGCTAGAGCATTCTCACCGAGGCTGCCTTGAAGCATGATCTTCAGGAACGGATGGAAGATCTGATTTCATTCCTTGACAAGCAGACAGAGGCGATGACTGAATACAGTGAGCCACTGGCACAAAGGCTTATCGAGAAAATTACAGTCTACGATGAGAAGCTGGTAGTCGAGTTCAAGTCAGGGCTGACGGTCGAGGTTGAGGCATAAGCAGATTAACGAAATACCCGTGGTTCTCTTATTGAGGGCTGCGGGTTCTTTTTTTAATTGTAAAATGCAACCAAATGGTTTACAATAGATGTGTCTGAAATGGAGGTGTATCATGACCACTTCAGATCTGGTTGAGAAGCTTTGTGAAGAACAGAATATCAGTATCTCGGAGCTGGCAAGACGTGTCGGTCAGTCTAGACAGAATTTCTCGAAAAAGCTGAAGAGAGATACTTTGACGATAGACGAGCTGAAGGCAATTGCCGATGCTCTTGGTGTGACGTTCGAGCAATCTTTCACGCTACCGGATGGCACACAGCTGAAGATTGAGAATTAACTTGTTGTAGGAAAATGATACAGGAATAGAGGATAGGATATGCTGATATTCTTAGACAGTAATATTATCTGCTCAAATTATCATATGAAGGGATCGTCTTTTGAGGTTGCCCAAAAAGTTGGAATAATTGTCTTGGGGCAAATTGTAGTCGATGAGGTATGTAACAAGTATAAAGAAAACCTTGTCGAACAGATATCCAAAACAAAAAACGCCATTCAAGATTTGCGTAAAATTCTTCCAGATTCTTTGCTGCCTATGGATGAAATAGATGTAGCGGATGAGTGCAATAAATATAAAGAATTTTTGGAAATGTTTATTATTGAAAGCGGAATGACTATAGCTGAGGACTATCCAGATATTCCACATGAAAAGGTTGTGCAGAGAGCCTTACAACGAAAAAAAACATTTAAAGCGGACGAAGGATAAATAAGAATTAGAAAATGGCATGTGTTTGGACTAAGTTGAAGGCTTATACTTGGGAATCAGAAAACAGGCGAAGAACTGGGAGAAAAATAGCTATGGGAATTACACAAAAAGAAGCGGATGCACTTGAGCTGGAATTCATGGAGGCGATGTTAGAGGTCGGCGCTTATTCTGAAGAAAGTGCAAGAAAGCTTTTGGCAGCATGGAATCATCTGCTGCAACTTATGACTCGGGAGAACAAGATGACCGATCGGCTGGTCTGGAAGTGACAACCTTTTTCATGAGAATGCCAAGAGAGACATTGCCGATGCATATGCTGATATGGGAAACGTCCAAAAGTCTTACCAGCCTTACAAGGAATATCTGCAGGAGGATCCACTGTGGGGCTGGGGCTGGATCGGATATTACAGGCAACTGCACGACTTTGGTGATGAATACAGCGCTCTTGGCAATCAAGAAAGGGCAAATTATTTTTATAAATTAGAGAATGTGGAGCAAAGCAGCAGAAAAAGCTTTTTCGCAGAGAGGTAAACAGGATGAAGAAAATGAATGATACTAAAACGGAAACGATAGAGCAAGATCCACTGGCCTGGGAAGAAATCAGTACAGAGCATATCATTGAGGACGAGTGGATCGACTTTAGAAAATCGGTATACCGCCTTCCCGATGGAAGCCTGTTTGAACCGTTTTACAGCTACAGCCGCAGAGATTATGTGGTGATCGTGGCCTCGGATACGGACGGTAATTACTTGTGCGTCCGACAGTTCCGGCAGGGGATCAAGAAGGTGACCACCGAATTCCCAGCAGGCGGTATAGAGCGTAAGGGAGGACAACCCTACGGCAAAGCGCAGGATGTTTCCGTGCAGGAGGCCTTTGCAGCTGCCAGGCGTGAGCTTCTGGAAGAGACTGGATATGAGACTGATGATTGGAATTATCTCCTTGCAGTGCCGTCTAACGCAACGATAACCGATAACTATGCACATATTTTTACAGCGCGAAATTGCCACCGGGTATCAGGACAGTCCCTGGATGAGACGGAATTTCTGAATGTAGTGAAACTGCCTGCAGAGGAAATTGAACGATTGATTTCCGCGGGAGAGTTTCAGCAGGCGATGCACATTATGGCATGGCTGCTGTCTCTCAGGGGATGAACGAATTCGGGCAGTTTACGATTTTTGACTTTATAAGATACAGAAGGTTTCCATTAAATCCATACTTTAGCCTGCGAATCTGTTTACAGTTCCCTATCGGGCAATGGCGAAGTGTCTTTTGCTTCCAATAGAGGTGGAGTCCCAGGATACGGTGTTACAGATTTTCTCGACATTAAATGATAGAGGGAAACCGTTGTCGGATGCTGATATTTTCAAAGCACCGTTTTACGTCTCATGGCCAATCATGGCACAGACGGCCTGCTTGATGATGAAGAGTTTTATGATTTCCTAAATAAGACTACTGCCTTCATCTGGGCATATGCAGTAACCAATCCAGGGGTAAATGCTCTGCGTACACCAGTGTTTGCAGAGATGATAAAAATCGGAAATGGACAGCCTGTCAAGTTTACTGATTATCTTTTTAACACCCGGCAGCTTCAAAATGATGTGGTATAAAAAAGTTGACACCACATTCTCAAGGATTTGAGATATAATCAAGAGAATAAGGAGTGAACAAAATGGCAGAAAACAGACAATATGACCACGAATACAAAGTACAGGCAGTGAAGCTCGCTAAAGAAATCGGACAAGCAAAGGCCGCTAAAGAACTGGGGGTTCCAAAGAATACCATGTATGGCTGGGTACGGGCCAACCGCCTTGGCAGTCTCGACCTTGGGGCAGGTTCACAAACCCCGCAAAGCGCCATGACGCTTAACCAGGAACTTCTTCAGCTCCGCCAGCTGGTTAAGGAACAGGAAAAAGAAATTCGCCGTTTGAAGAAGGAAAATGACTTTCTGGAGGAAGCCAGCGCTTTTTCGCCGCGAGCCGTCTGAGGTCAGCAAAAACGAAAGAATGAAGTTCATTGCTCTTAAAACCAAAGACGGCGAATTAAAAGGAGATATCTTCTTTTACTGCAGAACCCTTCATGTCAGCAGGCAGGGATTCTACC
>CAJTER010000074.1 GCA_910575405.1 Clostridia bacterium
GCTTGTCCGATTTCTTTAGCGAGCTTCACTGCCTGTACTTTGTATTCGTGGTCATATTGTCTGTTTTCTGCCATTTTGTTCACTCCTTATTCTCTTGATTATATCTCAAATCCTTGAGAATGGGCTGTCAACTTTTTTTATACCACATCATACGCAGGGTATGCTTTCAGCAGGGAGGCGACTGCAGCGAAGCGGGATGCACAGAACGCAGAGAGCCTTGCGGAATACCGCAGGAATGACAAAGGGTTCTCCAGGGAGGAACTTGCGGAGGCAAGGGCGGCATTTGGGGAAGGCACAACGGTCGTGAACGTGCTGACCGGGAAGAAAACAAAGCTTTAAGGCAAAACAAAATATTTTCATGGAAACTGGCGGATGTCCATTGCGGGCACCCGCTTTTTTCATACACAAAAATCTTTTAAAGGAGGGCTTCACTATGAAGGAATTCTGGAACACGATCCAACTCATTTTTACGGCCACCGGAGGGTGGCTTGGCTGGTTTCTTGGCGGCTGTGATGGACTGCTGTATGCGCTCATTGCATTTGTGGCTATCGACTATATCACGGGCGTTATGTGTGCGGTCATCGACCACAGGCTGTCAAGCGAAGTCGGCTTCAAAGGCATCTTCAAAAAAGTGCTGATCTTCCTGCTTGTGGGGACTGCAAACATCCTTGACGTGCAGGTTATCGGAACAGGCTGCGTTTTAAGGACGGCGGTTATCTTTTTCTACATTTCCAATGAGGGCGTGAGCCTTTTGGAGAATGCGGCATATCTGGGGCTTCCTGTTCCTGAAAAAATCAAAACGGTATTAGAGCAGCTGCACAGCCGCTCGGAAAGTGAGGATGAATAACTATGGCTTATACAAACAGTTCTATGGTGGCTTACACCAGGCTCAGCCCGAACCACTCAGGACAGAGGACGCACAGCATTGACCGTATCACGCCCCACTGCGTGGTCGGGCAGCTTTCTGCAGAGAGTATCTGCGGATGCTTTACAAGCCCGTCAAGGCAGGCAAGCTGTAATTACGGGATTGGCACGGACGGAAAAGTTTCCCTGTGCGTGGAGGAGAAAAACCGTTCTTGGTGTTCCTCCTCTAACGCAAACGACCAGAGGGCCGTCACTATTGAGTGTGCCAGTGATAAAACAGAGCCGTATGCAATGAACAGCAAAGTTTATGATTCGCTTATTAAACTCTGCACGGATATCTGCAGGCGGAACGGCAAAAAGAAGCTGCTGTGGCTCGGTGACAGGAACAAAACCTTAAACTATACGCCAAAATCTGATGAGATAGTCCTTACCGTCCACCGCTGGTTTGCAAACAAATCCTGCCCCGGCGACTGGCTGTATGCAAGGCTTGGAGATCTGGCAGCAAAGGTTACGGCGGCACTCAGCACAGGTACAGGAGCTTCTGCAGATAAAGATGCATCCCAGCTTTACCGTGTGCGTAAGACCTGGGCAGACAGTAAATCACAAAAAGGTGCGTTCAGCGTCCTTGCTAATGCTAAGAAATGCGCCGATTCCAACAAAGGCTATTCTGTGTTTGACGGGAACGGGAAAAAGGTATATCCGGCTGATGCATCAGGCACAAAGAAATCTGTTGATGCCATCGCCCGTGAAGTTATCCGTGGTGATTGGGGCAATGGTGATGAACGAAAGCAGAAACTCACTGCCGCAGGATATGATTATTCTGCTGTGCAGAAAAAAGTAAATGAATTATTGAGATAACTGAATACAGATGATGGATTTATGCCCGTTGGAGATTTGCTTCTCTGATGGGCATTATTTTTTTGTTTTTTTATAGGCATGGGTCCCCAAAAGCATGATTTTTTCTCCGTATTATGAAGGAACTTTCCTTCCGATTGGAGGAATATGATGCAGATAACAAAATTAACGCCGGAGCAGCAGTCCCCGGTTTCTTATGTAAAAACCTTTACTACGGAAGAACTGGAACAGGAATATGACTATTATATGGCTCAGAAACTGTTGGAAAAGATGCTCGGCACAGGGCTTATTTCTGTGGATGAATTCAACAAAATAACCGCAAAAAACCGCCAGACTTTCTCACCGTTTTTATCAGAGATTATGCCTAAAATGACTTGATATTACCGGCTTTTAGAGCGAATATATGACCTGCCGGAAGCGAGGTGAGTGGATGAAACGGATAACAAAGATTGAGGAAAACAGATCCCTTGATAAAAAGAAAAAACTGCGGGTGGCAGCTTATTGCAGAGTGTCAACCGCAAGTGATGAACAGCTTGTCAGCCTGGCGGCACAGAAAGCTCATTATGAAAATTACATCAAATCAAATGATGAGTGGGAGTTTGCCGGGCTGTATTATGACGAAGGAGTCAGCGGAACAAAGAAAGCAAAGAGAAACGGGCTGCTTTCGATGGTGGCTGACTGTGAAAAAGGAAAAATCGAATTCATTGTTACAAAGTCCATCAGCCGGTTTGCAAGGAATACCACAGACTGCCTGGAGCTGGTGAGAAAACTGCTTGACCTAAACGTCTGCATTTATTTTGAGAAAGAGAACCTGAATACCGGATCGATGGAGAGCGAACTGATGCTTTCCATTCTAAGCGGCCTTGCTGAGAGCGAGTCGGTGTCGATTTCTGAGAACAATAAATGGTCAGCAAAGAGACGCTTTCAAAATGGAACGTTTGTGATCTCCTACCCGCCTTATGGTTATGAGAATGTGGAGGGCGAGATGGTCATCGTCCCGGAGCAGGCAGAAATCGTAAAGCAGATTTTTGCGGATACACTGTCAGGCATAAGCACCCACGCCATTGCAGACGGACTGAATGAAAAGGGTATCCCTACCAAGAAAAATGGCAGATGGACGCCTGGGACAATCAATGGGATCATTGGCAATGAAAAATATACCGGTGATGTCATATACCAAAAAACTTATACAGACAGTAGCTTTAACCGCCATACGAATTATGGCGAGCTTGACCAGTATTTAGTCCAGGGCCACCATGCGGCTATCATCAGCCATGAGGATTTCGACAGAGCGAATGCGGTGCTCCGCCAGCGTGCCAGGGAGAAAGGCAACGGCAGGGATACAGATAAATATCAGAACCGTTACGGTTTTTCGGGCAGGATCCGGTGTTCGGAATGCGGGGGCAGCTTTAAAAGGCGTCAGCACTACAAGCCGAGTGGTAATTATGTGGCATGGTGCTGTGCCAACCATCTGACGGATAAAGACAGCTGTTCCTTAAAATATATTACCGATACCGCTTTAAAAAGGGCATTTGTGACAATGATGAATAAACTGGTCTTCGGACATAAGCTGGTGCTCCGTCCCCTGCTCCAAAGCCTGAGAGGTTTGGACGACAAGGCACGGCTTTTGAAAGTCGGGGAGCTTGAAAGGCAGATCGAGAGAAATATGGACCAGAAACAGGTGCTGACAAATCTGATGGCAGGGGGCTATCTGGAACCTGCCCTTTTTAACAAAGAGAGCAATTCACTGGCTGTGGAGGCGGCAGAACTGCGTCAGGAAAAAGAAAGCCTGATGCACTCCATCAGCGGTGATATGGAAAAGGCGGATGAATTGCAGGGCCTGCTGAAATTTGTGTCAAAGGGAGTTATGCTTACAGAATTTGATGATGGGATTTTCCTTAAATATGTGGATGGGATCACAGTCCAGTCAAGAAGTGAAGTCACCTTTGGACTAAAATGTGGGCTGTGTTTGAAAGAAAGGCTGGTGGATTAAATGAGGCACATACCATATGGATATAAGATTGAGAATGGCCTGGCAGTCGTAGATGAAGAAGAAGCCGCGGTTGTGCGGAATTTCTTTGATTATTATATTTCCGGTCTGGCACTTATGGCAGCGGCTGAGAAAGCCGGATTGAAACTTTACCACGGCAGCGCCGGACGGATGCTGCGGAATGTAAAATATCTTGGGGATGATTACTACCCGTCAATCATTGGCCAGGAAATCTTTGACAAGGCGGAGGAAGTGCGCATGAGCCGTGCAAAGTCGCTTGGGCGTGTAAGGGAGTTGAAGGGTGAGCAGAAAATAGAATTTCCAACGCGGTTTATTATGCCTGCCGTGAAAAAGGTCTATGAGAACCCCTTTGAACAGGCTGCCTATGCCTACAGCCTGATAGAGAGCGAGGTGGAAAAGGATGGAACTGAATAAGAATGTTACGGTTATTCCTGCCCGGAAAAGGGTGGGAAACACTGTGACCAAAGAAGAAAAACCAAAACTCAGGGTTGCCGCCTACTGCCGTGTCTCCACAGACAGTGACGAGCAGGCAAGCAGCTATGAGGTCCAGGTGGAACATTACACCCAGTTCATCCAGAAAAATCCGGAATGGGAGCTGGCGGGTATATTTGCGGATGACGGGATCAGCGGCTGTAATACAAAAAAACGCAGTGAGTTTAACCGCATGGTTGAAGAATGTATGGCAGGCAGGATTGACATGATCATTACAAAATCCATCAGCCGGTTTGCAAGGAATACGCTGGACTGCCTGAAATATATCCGTGAGCTGAAAGAAAAGAACATACCTGTTTTCTTTGAGAAAGAGAATATCAATACAATGGATTCCAAAGGTGAGGTGCTGCTGACCATTATGGCGTCCCTTGCCCAGCAGGAAAGCCAGTCGCTCAGCCAGAACATTAAATTGGGACTGCAGTACCGATACCAGAACGGCGAGGTGCAGGTCAACCATAACCGTTTCCTCGGATACACAAAAGACGAGGAAGGGCATCTGATCATCGATCCTGCGGGAGCGGAAGTAGTAAAGCGTATCTATCGGGAATACCTGGAGGGCGGAAGCCTCCTCCAGATAGCAAGAGGCCTTGAAGCGGACGGAATCCTTACAGCGGCAGGCAAATCAAAATGGAGGCCGGAAACACTGCGGAAAATACTGCAGAACGAGAAATATATCGGCGATGCCCTGCTGCAGAAAACCTATACCGTGGATTTCCTTAATAAAAAGCGGGTGCAGAATAACGGCATCGTTCCACAGTATTATGTGGAAAACAGCCATGAACCCATCATTCCCCGTGACCTTTATATGCAGGTGCAGGAGGAAATGGCAAGGAGGGCAAACCTGCACAGCGGGACGAAACGGAAAAAGCGGGTTTACAGCAGCAAGTACGCTTTATCCAGTATTGTTTACTGCCCGAAGTGCGGAGAAATCTACCGCAGGATTGCTTGGAACAACCGTGGCAAGCATTCTGTTGTCTGGCGATGCTGTACCCGTGTGGAACATGGTCCCGACCAATGCGATGCACCGACCATTCAGGAATCAGATTTGCAGGCAGCAGTCGTAAAGGCCATCAACCTTACACTTGGCAACAGGAGTGCCATGATGACGGTTCTGCAGAAGAATATAGAAACAGTTATCCTCCAGGAAGATGAAAATTCGGCAGAGGGCATTACGGCCAAACTGAAAGAAAAGCAGCAAGAACTGCTGAAACTAGCAAATGCGAAAAAGGATTATAACAGCGTGGCGGATGAGATTGACCGACTGAGGGAGCTAAAGCAAAAGGCACTCACCGAAAGTGCAGAGCGTGAAGGCCTGAAAAAGCGAATTGCCGAAATGAAAGATTTTCTGAACAGTCAGACTGTGGAGCTTCTTGAATATGATGAACAGCTTGTACGCCGGCTGGTTGAAAGGGTTACGGTCTACGAAGAAAAGTTCGAAGTGGAATTTAAGTCCGAGATGGCAGTGGATGTGGAGAGATAAATATTACGAGAAAGTATATCAGCGTCTTGTAGAAATACAGGGCGCTTTTTTAAATTTTCGCTGAAGTGAAAAGATAATTTCCACTTGTAAAGGCCATGATAAGAGAGTTGCGGTTACTATTACAGAAAGAGGGGACACGAGGAAAAACACCTTACAGAAATGGAAGTTACTCTTACAATTGG
>CAJTER010000075.1 GCA_910575405.1 Clostridia bacterium
GCTTGTCCGATTTCTTTAGCGAGCTTCACTGCCTGTACTTTGTATTCGTGGTCATATTGTCTGTTTTCTGCCATTTTGTTCACTCCTTATTCTCTTGATTATATCTCAAATCCTTGAGAATGGGCTGTCAACTTTTTTTATACCACATCATGAGGCGGAATGTATCACAAGCCAGCAGGGACTTATCCGCTGCATGAGAATAATCAATGAGGAATGTAACAGGCAGATCGGGCAGGAACTTGAGGAAAACGTGATACAGCAGGTCATGGCAACCGGAGAGGCAGCATTGCCGGATAAGTACATGAACATTGTAAAGGACTGCCTGCGTGATTTTGCACAGAAAGCCTACAATACCCTGAAAGAACACGGTTATAACCTCGATGTGATACCGATTGTGTTCGTAGGCGGAGGGGCGGCAGTCATGAGGCTGTTCGGTTCACATGACAGCGGGAATTTCCGGTACATTGAGGACATCAAAGCAAATGCAAAGGGGTATGAACAGCTTGGCAGGGTTTTCCTTGCAAAGCATCGTAACCAGATAGGATAGGAGTGGGGCATATGGCAAAGTCGAATATTGTTTTCCGAAGTTACCGCCTCAATCTTGACAATGAACAGCAGCGCAGGGTAAACAAGGTACTTGCGGAACTGAATACGGACATTCATAAGTCTGTAAACCAGTTCATAACGGATGCCATAGACTTCTATGCAAACAGCTTTGGTGATGAAAACCTGTTGAGAGAGACAGGAGGACAGAAGAAAGAGGAATACATTTCAAGGAGTGACTTAGAGGGTATCCGTGAAGAACTAAAGAATGAAGTTAAGAATGAAATTATCATGCTGCTCGGCGCTGCCCTCGGAGGCGGGGCGGCAAGGGTGGCGGAGGGCGGCATGGGAAGGATGTTCATGGAAACCGTGGCAAAGGAAACAGCAACCAATAATACAGAGGAACCCGCAGATCCAACCATGATGGAACTGGTTGACAACTGGGGATAGGAGGAATGTTTTATGGCAGGAATAGTTTTAAGAAAGACCGGAGTGGTATTGCTTACCATATTGAAATGGATATTACAGGCGGTGCTTGTGGCATTGAAGCTGGTACTTGGGATAGCTAAACTGTTCCTGCTGTTACTCGCCCTTGTTATGAGGATTGTGCTGACGATGGCGGGTGTTTCGGCAGGCAGACGGTGAGAGGAGATTGTAAATGAAAAGGGAAAAACTGACAGAAGAAGAAAGGAAACAGCGGAGATATGAAATGTCGGAGGCATACCGCAAGAAAGTATTGAGGTTTACTCTGCAATTCAATCCCACAACCGATATGGAGGCACGGGAATGGTTTGAGAAGAATAACAAAAGCGGCGCTTATCTGAAGCGGTTAATCCTTGAAGATAAAGCAAGGAGATTAGGGGAGGCAGGGGCAGATATGGAAGAACGGCATTAAGGAGGTGGTAAATATGTGGATGCTGAAATTCTACAAGGCATATGCAAAGGACAAGAGACTTAAAAGAATGCTTGCATATTTTGGCAGAATGAAGTAGTTTCATAGGAGGAAACAATGCACAGAATACGGGACAGACCTGAACCGATATGTGTCCCGTGTAAATGATACAGAGTCTGCCCATAAGGGATAGGACAGCGGTACACGGACACAGCCTGCCTTTCCCTTATGGGGAAAGGAAAGGTGATTCATATGAAAAAGAGATTATTTCTGATTTTATCCGTAACTATCATGCTTGCTGCCGGATGTGGCAATAAGGACAATGTTGTACCTGATATGGAGACGGAAGCGACTGAAACAGTAATAGACACTGAGGAACTAGATATGGCGGAGGATAAAGAAGCCCCTGCTGCGGATCAGGCAGAAAACGGGGATACCGAAAAAGAGCATACCGAAAAGGAAACGGCGAAAGAGACAGAGCAGGAAGAGGGGGATAAGGAGGCAGAGGAAACGCCCGAACCCAAGTCTGCAAGCCAGCCGGGGCAGAAACAGGAAACGGAACCTGCGCAGGGCAGTACAGACGTGCCAAAGCAGGAAGAACCGAAGCAGGAAGAAGCAAAGCCGGAAGAGACGAAACCGGAAGAGACAAAGCAGGAAGAGACGAAGCCGGAGGAACCAAAGCCGCAGGAACAGACAGTGACCGCAGTATCGTATGATCCCGTTTCCGTATGCAGCAAGGCAGTTGCAAAGTGTCAGGCAGGCGGCATGATAACCACCACGGACAACCTTGCAAACCTTCTGTCAGAGGGGAAGATAACGCAGGAAGAATACAATTCCTATTATCCGTATGACGGACTGGGTTATTACAGCGTTTTTGTGGAGACAGACTTAAACAGGGCGTCCACCACATCAGGCAGGAATCTTGGCAATGAGGACGAAATAGCGGACTATATTGCGGGAATGATGCTGCTGGAAACGGAACCTGTATTTAACATCGGGTATGCAGGGGTGTATAACCTGAACGGGACGGACTTTTATGAGTTCCGCTGCTATAGGTAAGAGGGCATACCGATGTATGGATGAAGATGAAAGGAATAAAACAGAGTAACAGTAAACGGAAAATGACAAGCCATTTTATGGGGTTTGTCATTTTTTTTGCCCTATTATTAAGGAGGAAATCTGAATGAAACAGAAAATGAAAAGGTTTATGGCAGGGTTTTTAGCCCTGCTCACAGTCTTTACAACGCTGTTTAGTAACGGAACAACTGCATTTGCGGCAAGTTCCAGCGCAAACATCGCTTTCTGGTATGCATCAACAAGAGCATCCGGCGAGGTAAGCGAGTTAAAGGCTGGCTATGACCACGGGAAGATCCTGTATGCCATACTGGACGGCAATGCCGCCTACTGTATGAACTTTGGTCTGGCGGCAGACGGAGGGCAGCTCATGAACAGCTATCCCAACTCAAGCACTTCCATGTCGGCACAGCAGGAGAAACTTTTAAGCTACTGCCTGTATTTTGGGTTTAACAGCAACAGCGCCACACAGCCGTCAAATGACCAGTGCGACCAGTTCATAGCGACGCAGGCAATGGTGTGGGTGATTGTGGGGAACCTGTTCGGCACTGGCAGCGGGGATTCCGCAGCAAGAAAGCTGTGCGATACGGCTCCGAACCCGTCATCGTCCTATGATTATTATACAAGCCTGAAAAGCAACATCAGCAAGTCTTATAATGCGATAAGACCGAGTTTTGCAAGCAGGACACAGAGCGGTGCGGAAACTTATGAGCTGAAATGGAATGAGGGGAACCAGCGCTTTGAGAAAACCCTTACTGACAGCAACGGCGTACTTGGCAGTTTTGACATTTCACTGAGCGGCTACAAAGTGGAAAAGGACGGGAACAGCGTCACCATTTCCAGTAAGGAAGTGAACACGGCGGCAACGATGGCAACCATGAACTCCACGGCAGGCGAGGTAGAGACTACTTCAAGCTGTGTGTTCTGGCTTACGGAAAAAGCAAATTATCAGGAGTTTGTCTCGGAAAGACCGAGCGCCGATCCGATCCATGCCTATTTCAAGGTAAAGACGGAAAACATCGGCTATGGGGAAATCGTAAAGACCGATGAGTCCAGCGGCGTAAAGCTGGCAGGAGCCGTATACGGCATTTATTCTGACAGCGGATGCACCAATAAGGTAGATACCATGACCACTGATGGTAACGGTTATGCGAAATCCAGTGCGCTTGTGGCAGGAACCTACTATGTAAAGGAGATCACAGCACCGAAAGGATATGTACTGAGTGGCAAAGTCCACACACTGACCGTAAAGGCAGGGCAGACAACCGGGATCAGCGCAACGGACAAGGAGCAGCTTGGGGCAATCACCATTTATAAAGAGGGGGAAGTCCTGACTGGATGGAATGGCAGCAACTTCACTTATGAGAAAAAGAAACTGCCGGGGGCTGTTTTTAGAGTGACGGCAGGCGCAGACATTTACAAGGCTGACGGCACGAAAGTCTATAACAAAGGGGACTTAATCGCTGAAAACCTTGTGAGCGGAAGCGACGGAAAAGTGCTGTTATCAGACCTTCATCTTGGAACCTATATCGTGACAGAGACAAAGAGCATTGACGGATACACTATCAACACCACACCGCAGACCGTAAAAATCGAGTATAAGGATCAGACGGTGGAAGTGCAGTATGAAGGGGCAACCGTCCTGAATGCCAGACAGAAGGCGGAAGTTTCCGTTACAAAGAAAGATTCCGAGACAACAAACCCGCTGGACGGCGGACAGTACACGCTTTATGCGGGAAATGACATCAGGAATTATGCAGGAGAGGTCATTGCGACAAAGGGGACTGCATTGCAGACCGTTACAACCGGGGAGGATGGCAGCGCCGCTTACACGGTAGACCTTCCAATCGCAAACAGCTACTATATTTCAGAGACACAGGCTCCTTACGCATATTACAGGAACAGCTCTGACGTCTACAGCTTTGCGTTCAATTATCTGCCGGAGACAACTGCAAAGGCAGCGTTTACCCACACGTTCAAAAATGACAGGACAACCGCAAAAATCCATATCTACAAGGTGGATAAAGAGACAGGCAAGGCAGTCCCGCAAGGGGACGCAAAGTTGGAGGGTGCAGTCTACGGTCTGTATGCTCGTGACGATATTGCACACCCGGACGGTGCAACAGGCATTATCTTCCATGCGGGCGATCTCGTTGCGACACTGACAACGGACGGGGGCGGCAATGCAGAGGTCAACAACCTCTATCTCGGCAATTACTATGTAAAAGAAATCACACCGCCAGAGGGGTATCTCCTTGACGAAGAGGAACATGATGTTGTCTGCGATTATGAGGGCGATCTGGTGGCGGAAGTGTCAAGAAGCACGACATCGCCGGAGCAGGTCATCAAGCAGCCGTTCCAGCTTATCAAGGTATCCGACAATGGGGACGACACCGAAGCGCCTGTATTATCCGGCGCAGGATTTACCGCATACTGATGTGGTATAAAAAAAGTTGACACCACATTCTCAAGGATTTGAGATATAATCAAGAGAATAAGGAGTGAACAAAATGGCAGAAAACAGACAATATGACCACGAATACAAAGTACAGGCAGTGAAGCTCGCTAAAGAAATCGGACAAGC
>CAJTER010000076.1 GCA_910575405.1 Clostridia bacterium
CTTCCTCCCATGATAAAACGGCAGCGATACTATGATTCCCTGAAAGAAGCAGCATAGGATACAAAATCCTTGAGGAAAATGTGTCAACTAATCTTGACAAAATCAGTATTCGAGCTTTTCGCAGAAGTCATCCATCAGGTACCGCCCGTTGCTGTTCCATCTGACTGCGCCGTCCGCATCGACCGTGGCCTGCGCGTCTGCCTGTGCCACCGCTTTCCTTACTTCCTCCTCTGCGTTTTTCTTCCAGAATGCCCCAAGGCTCCCGCTGATCTCCCTTTCAAATCTTGTCATTGTGTTTTCCTCCGTTTTCGTGATTTTCCTTCCGGCAGTACACATATTCACTCTGAACGCACATATTATCAAGTCATTTCGGTGCATAAACTGCACAAACATCTGGACGGAAATTGTGTACATTTTTTACCGCCATATCTAATTGGAAATGTTTCTGTGATAAAAAATGCTTATTGCGTTATTCCGTCCGTTTCCACATATAGCAGGTGATATACGGCTGTAAGTTGCTGTGGGCGTTCCCGCTTCCTGCGGCAGCAGTAGAGCCGGATATGGTATGCTCATGTGCGCCTGCACTGGCAGTCGCCTTGTTGGTCAGCACCGTATATGTTGTGCTGTCAACAATTACCTTGTTGCTGGCATTATCCACGCCCCATCCTGATTTTGTCAGGTTTAAATTATGCTTGTGGGAGCCGCCGCTGTCTGCCGCAAGCGTCCCCTTTGCATGGCTGTGGCCCGGCATCTGTGCCGTGGTAAGCGTGACCGTGGATGCACCGCCTGTCTTTTCCACCGTGCTGAAATTGGTATCCGAAGCGTTGACTCCCACAGGCACACGCCCCGAACCCCACGCCACCCATGTGCCGCCGAAATATGCAGACGGATTGGTATTGGTGACACTCATATAAATGCTGCCGACAGGGTACACGCTGCCCGCTATGGAAGTGATATAATCTCTCAGCAGCTTCCCATACACTTTTACATCCCAGTCCTCCGAAACCTCAAAGCAGTTATCCGTTTCGGACACTTTTCCGATTGCAAGGCCTTTCCCGCCGCATTTGAAATCCATCACCACAGCAGCCGTTGAGACAATATCCTGCACGGAGACCGTGTTGAACTGGTCTGTAATGGTGTAGCGTATGTCATAGGGGTATTCTGTGGATATTTTCCCGCCTCCAAAAACGATAGGAACGCCAGAGGAAAAGATCAGGCCTGCATTTATCCACTCGCTGTCTGCAGACCTTTTGTAATAGATCGTCCTCGTGACACGGTTGTTGTTCCCGCATGGCGCACGGTTATAAAGGGCATTTCCGAGGATATATGTCCCGTCATCCTGTAAGTTCCCGCCGCTGTCACAACGCTGTGAGGTGTAGGTTTCAAAATACGGCACAAAATACCGCTCCACGGTAATGGTGACCTTTGCAGCCGCTGAGACCCTGCCCCTAGAATCGGTCACGGTCGCCGTGAAAGTGATGTCGCCGTAACTGTTCAGGAAACCCGTGGTAAGGCTTGAAGCAGCACCGGCAAAGCCGCCTCCTGAAATGGAATAAGAGGCTATGGTCGAGCCATAGCTTCCCGCAGCACCGTTTACCGTCAGCTTTGCCTTTGATTTTGACTGCACATAAATCCCCCATGTTGATGGCACAGTCCCGTCAATACGCTCCGCCGTAAGGCTGCCGATTGTAGGCTTTACGCTTGCGGGGACGGTCAGCGTCATGGTGCAGGTCTTTGAACCGATACTCGTGCTGCCATTGTAGGTAGTACAGGTTATGGTGCAGGTGCCTGTGGTGGATTTCGGTATCTGGTCTGCCAGTGTAAGCGGCGGGGTCCAGGAAACAGATGTTGAGGTTGTTTTTGTAGCAATTGTTCCCTTTGCACTTCCAAAAGTATAGGACAGCGTATGGGTAAAAGACGATGATGCCCTCGTTACCGTGATGGTGCCTGCCGTTCCGAGATTTACTGACTTCGCCGAAACAGAGGATGCCCTCGGAATAGTGTTCAGTGTTACGGTCGCACTCGCAGTTATCTGTTCATAATAAGTCCCGCTGATGGTCGCCTGTATCTTAAATACAGCGGAAATTGTAATGCTCTTCGTGCCGTCGCTGTTATGGGAAACGCTCTGCGACACCGTCCCAAGCGTATGTGTACCTGTCCCTGATATGGAAGATGAAGTAAAGGATTTTGCCGTGCCGCCTATGGTGCAGCTATTTGTCCTGCTGCCGATCCCAAGGCTCCAGTCATTGATAAGGTACAGCTTGCAGGTGATGGTTGATGTGTTTGCGGACACATTCTGCGCCTGGCTCCAGTCCACTTTCAGCTTGTAATGCCCGCTTACGATTGAATTTGAAAAACTTCCGCTTGAAGCCATACGTTACCTCCTCCCGTTACACAGGCCCCCGCCATTTGATGGACAGGTTCCCGTTTGCCCTGGGGATAAAATCGAACCACCCGCGGCTTTCGTTTCCCAGGGACAGCTTATTCCTTATCTCCGCATTGGTGATGACAAGGCTCTGGTTGGAAATGTAGGCGATCTTCTGGCCGTTTTCCTTAAATGCAAGGGACTCGCCCGAAAGCTCCGCCGTGAAAGCATTGCCCACCCTGCCAAGCTCGATCAGCGCACCCTTGAAACGGATATATTCCTCCAGGAGCGACTGGTTATCTGCGACCGTGCCTTTTATCTCATCCGTGACCTGTGTGAAGTCAAAGCGTATTTCCGTGCTGTTCTGCGTGATGCTCGTTTCAAGGTCCTGCTGTATGGCTTCCAGCTCCGACCGTGAAATGTATTCCTCACGCACAGACAGGTTAATTTCCTCCGCCGTTTTTGAGATTTCGGAATAGCATTCATGAATATTTTCTTTCAGCGAGTGCGTGGCGTCCAGGGCGGTGGATGCGTCTTTCACCGCCGTGCTGATCTTGGATTCCTGCCCTAAGATATCTTCTTCCAAAGCAGAGATATTCTGCCCCTGCTTCACCGAAGCGGAAGTCAGCGTCACACCACTTGCGCCGATAGTTATGGTATTGCCCGATGGATTGAGGTAATCCTTTGTTTTGCTTAAAACAAGATATCTTCCGTCAATGCCGTGCGGTGCAGATCTACACTCCACATACTGCCGTGCATGGATATCGGGGATATCCGCACCCGTGTCCGACTCATCAACGATGGTCAGCTCCATGCCTGTAATGCCTTTTGTAAGTTCCGACAGCCGCTGGTTCGCTTTCCGCAGAAGATTGGACGGCAGGTTTACATCCTCCCAGATTTCCGTTTTCCATATCCAGCCGATCTCCTTTACCGCTGCCTCATCAAATATATAATTCTTGCCGTCATTCACAGAAGTAATGTCAATCCGCCTGTCAGTTTCCGTTTCATTGCCTTCATCGTCTGTTTCCCTGATCTTCGCCCCAAGAGGGATAAGGGCCGTGGCACGTTCCGTATGGTCGGTGTTTATCTTCACATCGGTGAGGTTCTTCCCAAACTCCACTGTCTGGAGCGAGGTCTCGCTAAAATCCGCAAGGTAATCAAGCACTCTGCCATCCGCGGTGTATCTCAAACGGAGATATCCTCCGTGGGTATTAACGAGCTTCTGACGGATTGCATCCATCGTCACGGAATAATCCGAACTGCTGTAATGCACATAATCGTTATCATCGGTGACTGTTACATTCCCGACCGTGAATTTCTTCTTATCCTCCACGGCTTTGTTATGCCCTGAAATGAAATATTCCAGCAGCCCTTTGAGCGTCCCGCTGTAATCATAAGGCGGCTGAATGGTGTCTTTCAGATAGGCGAGCGCCGACTCGCACGTCCAGGTGTGGGTGTTGTAAAAATCCGTGCCGTTATCCAGCGCCCTGCCCTCAAACACCGTGTCATTTCCACGCCTGCAGACAATCACAGAAGACATAGGCTGAATGTCGGCAAGGTACGGGTGGTTAAATGGTGCGGAAAGGGTCAGGCTGTCAATGCTTTCTGCGTCCTCCTGCACCTGTGCTTTTGTGACGGCAAGGGAAGATAACTGCGGGTGGTAGAACAGATTCCCGTCCACATAAATACGGAATAACCTCATAGCCGTCCCTCCCTGTATCTGAAAGTAACCATGCCGCCAGTGGTGACCTCTATCTCATTTTCTCCCTGCGATAATTCCAGTTCGGGAAAAGTCCATGTACCTGCACTTACAGTTTTTATAAATCTGTCCGTTCCGACCTGCCATTTCAGAGTGGTTTCATCTGGCACCGTTACCGTTGGGACTGCAGGCATAAAATCATTGGTGAGTACCGCTGTACCATTTCCATTCTGTATAACCACGGTTTCCGTTGTATGGTAGCGGTAAGCGTCGCCGTCTGTACTGGAAATGGCAAGCTGCCCTTTATGGGTAAGCGGGTCATAGCCTGGCGTGATCTCCAAAGTACCAACACAATAAAGAGCCGGCTTCTCACTCAAACTTACATTCACAAGTCGGCCTGCAAAACGGTTTATGATTTCATCAGCCATACGGTTAAAATCTTCACGATATTTAAGGCAGGACAGTGTGATGTCAAAAGTCCTCGGCTGGTAGGATACCCTGCCAAGTGCCTCCGTGTATCTGATCGGGGAATTTCTCCCCGGTACCACAATCGTATTGCTCTGTGACTGCGGCGCCGGGAAGTTGATACCCTCACGAAGCCAGCCTAAACCATCCATTGATATTCCATTCAGCATAACATCCGGTTTTCTCATAGACTCAGCCTCCTCTGCAGTTTCTGTGATTTTCCAAGCCCTCCGTCAATATCGGGGAGCAGATGCCCTACAAGCGTCCCGTCCTCAAGATAGATGCCCTTGCTGCTGTTGTCTGCAATGATGGCGAGGTATGATTTTGTCAAGATTAGTTGACACATTTTCCTCAAGGATTTTGTATCCTATGCTGCTTCTTTCAGGGAATCATAGTATCGCTGCCGTTTTATCATGGGAGGAAG
>CAJTER010000077.1 GCA_910575405.1 Clostridia bacterium
AAGAGTAACTTCCATTTCTGTAAGGTGTTTTTCCTCGTGTCCCCTCTTTCTGTAATAGTAACCGCAACTCTCTTATCACGGCCTTTACAAGTGGAAATTATCTTTTCACTTCAGCGTTCCTTTTATTCCGCTGTTTGGTGCTTCCTCGGCCCCTTGCTATTATCCTCCGCATCACAGGAATTTGAGAAAGTCCTCTTTGAAAAAGAAGAAGATTTGCTGTATACTTTAGATAAGGAAATCACCTCCCGCCAGATCGGTAATGTGCTTTGTAGAAAGATTGGGATGAATGGACGGGAAAGTGATAAAAGCCAAACGGCCGGTATTTACAATAGTACTGGCGAAGAAGCGCAGGGGAATGGGAGGAAAAGTTAAATGAGCAATAAAGAACAGATTGTAAAATTACTCGACCGTGTTCCAGATTATAAAATGGGATATATTTTAGCTTATGTGCAGGGTATCACGGCAGATGAAGAAGCCGACGATCTTTTTTGTGAACGAATGGTTGACAATTATCTGAATGATCCCGATCCGGAGAAAGATAAAGAGTACACGTTAGAAGAATGCAAAAAAATGTGGGGACTTGACTAATGTACCGGATTATCATTAAAAAGAAAGCTAAAAAATTTATTGACAGGCTCCCCAGTAATGAACGGCAAAGAGTTGTCGCCGCAATCGAACAGCTACCAAATGGTGAGGATATTAAAAAATTAAAGGGACATGACAACTTGTTGAGGTTAAGAGTAGGTGCTTATCGGATTGTATATACAGTCGACAATGGGAAGCTGATTGTGTTTGTCATTGACGCCGGGAACAGAGGGGAAATTTACAACAGGTATTGATGAACCTGTAAAAACGTCTGACAGGCAAAAATCTGCACAAGTGAAGATCCTGGTAATCGTTTCAATTTCAAAGTTTATCAGGATCTTTTGTTTCTTAAAAGGCACCTGCAGGATTATACGAAAATTTTCAGAGAGCGTCAATCTTCGGCTGCGTCTCCGCTGCCCGAATGGCTTCCGCTATGGCCTGAGCCGCACCCGCCAGCTCTTCCTTTGTGTGGGTTGCCATGATGGCTGCCCGCAGCATGGCTCCCCCTTTTTTTACAGTTGGATAGCGTATGGCGGAAAGAAAATAGCCCTGTTTCAGCAGGCGTTCCGATACCCGGAGGGCTTTGGCTTCCTCTCCAATGCGGATGGGCACGATGGCAGAGGGAGATTCTGCCGCGATTCCCTGCTCGCTTAAGCACTGGCAGAACCAGTTTACATTTTCCCGCAGACGGCTGACTCTCTGCGGCTCTTCTTCCAGCAGCCGGACTGCCCTGGCTGCTGCCGCCATGGTGACGGGAGAAAGGGAAGTGGAGAAGATAAAGCTTCGCGTCGTATTACGCAAGTAGGAAATTAAGAGCTCCGATCCGCAGACATAGCCGCCTTCTGCGCCAAGGGCTTTACTCAGGGTTCCCATAAGGATGTCCACCTTTCCCTGCATATGGAAATATTCTTCTGTGCCTTTTCCCGTTTTTCCGATTACGCCGGTGGCATGGGCTTCATCGATCATGGACAAAAGGTTGTATTTTTGTGTGACCCGAACGAGGCCTGGCAGGTCGACGATGTCCCCGTCCATGCTGAATACCCCATCGCTGACTACAAGGCCCATCGGGCAGCCTTTTTCCCGGATTCTCCGCTCCAGATCCGCCATGTCGTTGTGACGGTATATCACGGTCTCCGCGCCTGCCATACGGCAGCCATCTATGATGCTGGCGTGATTTAATTCGTCGCTGAAGATGACGCTTCCTTTCCTGCAGACAGCCGGCAGGATTCCCGAATTTGCCGCAAAGCCGCTATTAAAAACCAGGGATGCTTCCCGCCCCTTGAAGCGGGCAAGAGCTGCCTCCAGTTCTGTGTGAAGCCGGGTAGTTCCCGTTGTGAGCCTGGAGCCGCCGGAGCCTGTACCGTATCCTTCCAGGGCCTTTCCTGCCGCCGCCTTGATGCGTGGGTCATTGCAAAAGTCCAGATATGCATTGGAAGCCAGCATCAGCAGCCGCTTTCCATGATACAGCACATGGGTACTCTGGGAGCTGTCCAGTACTTTCATGGTTCTGTAAAGCTCCCGTTGCCTGCGCTTTTCCAAATCCTCTTTCATAAAGGCCCATTTGTCCTGCCTGCTCATCCTTTTTCCCCGCTCCTTTTTGTCAAATGTATATCCCCCGGCCACTGTACCAGCACCTTTTTCTTTTGGAGATAGTCGATGCAGCCCGACAGCTCTTCCTGGTGGTTTCCGCGAAACAGGAAGACCCGGCCGCCGTTTGAGCTTCCCATTTCCTTCAGGCAGGTGATCCGCACATAGCCCAGCTCCTTAGATGCAATGTAGCCGGTCACATAATCCGGATCATCGGAAATGCACAGCTCTGCCAGAATATTGGGATGATTGACCACTTTGGTGGCAAGCACAAGTGCTTCGTTAAAGTGATTCTTTGCTATGCAAGTATCTTGCAGACGGCTGCCCTCTGTATCTCGATCCATGTACGTTGCCCTGACACCCCGCTCCTGGTCGGGCTCCAGCCTCTCCAAAGTATCTGCATCCAGCAAAATGGCGCCCCGCATTCCGTAGCTTTCCTGCCAGATGGAAAGGATTTCGCTGGTGTGCGCCAGTCCCAGCCGATCCAGGAAATGACGGACTTGTTCCATTCCTTCTGCCGCGTCTGCTGTCTGGACAGTCGACACGGGAAGGGCCTGCAGAAAGAGGATGTCCCCTTCATCGAGCTCTTCCACTTTCAGGTTTACCATGTCCGGCTTTCCCTTGCTATGCTTCATGGCCCGCTGCAGAAGCCGTGCGCAATAAGCTTCCAACTCTCCTTCCCGGACGATCTTTTCCGCCCCCGATATATGTAAATCCCCTTTTGATGCCCGCATTTTCAGGCTGTATCGCTTCATACCTTCTGCCATATCTTCGTTCCTTTTTTCATGCGCCCCTGTTCCTTTCCCCTGCTGCGCCGTAAGCAGACAAGACCCGTTTCATAGCCGGATACATAATAGGCGTGAGAATGGCCGTAGCAATCATCCCCGGAGCCGCGCCTGCAAGAAGAGGA
This sequence comes from Clostridia bacterium, assembly GCA_910575405.1. Classification (GTDB taxonomy): domain Bacteria; phylum Bacillota; class Clostridia; order Peptostreptococcales; family Anaerovoracaceae; genus Hominibacterium. The sequence goes on from CAJTER010000077.1 coordinate 3,083, forward strand.
AGCGGGCTGACATGTACAATTGCTGCAAGAATCAGCCTTCCCGCCGCAGTCCCCACAGATCCGCTGATAACAAGAGATGCGGGCTTTGCCCCCAGAAGAGTGATCATTCCTCCTGCTATGATCCGGAAAACCAGGGCAATGGTTACATTAAGTATGGTATGAGTGCCCAGCAGCAGATTGATGGCGCTGGCAAGAAGACCGATGGTAAAGTATCTGCGGAAACCAAAGCAAGCGGCAATGCACAGGGCAAAAGGTGCGGATAGCTGAAATTCCGCCCCCGGGACAATAGCCGGGATTTTGAAAGTTCCCAGTATGGCAAGAAGCGCAGCCAGCATGGCAGTAACGACTAGATTATTTTTTTGGATGAATTCTTTTTGCATGAAACTCTCCTTCCCGATTGTAAACCTATATTTCATTTTTAGTTTACAATTGTGATGCTATTTTAGCATTTAGAGAAGGAGCTGTCAAGACAGTATGAAAAAGACTCAACATTGCTGCTGACAGTCTGTATTATCAGCAGCAATGATTCAAAACAAAGATCGAGCAAAGCGCATCAGAAATAAGATACCTCTTTTGAGCATACCTTCTTTGACTCCTTTTACCTAGAGCAGGTGGTTCTCGATGACCTGCACATCCGGTTTAAAGTCTTCGATCTGCAGGTAATATTCAGCTGCGTCAAAGAGGGCCTGCATAGGGGTCAGACCGATGAGCTCGGTTCCGATTACCGGCACGCCGTAGCGGGCGGCTTCTGCTTTTACCAGCTCGTTGACCCGGTAAAGGGGCGTTACGGTAAAGTCGGTCATATTGATGGAGACCTGGGCAATGTTTCGGTCTTCCAGCATAACGCCCATGGCTTTGACACAGTCCAGCCCGCCGCCGGACTGACGGATGAGCTTGGAGATTTTGCTGGCGATTTCTAGGTTGTCAGTACCAAGGTTGATGTTGTATGCAATGAGGGGCGGTCTTGCTCCCACACACAGGGCGCCGCCTGTGGGGTGAATTCTCTGTCCCCCGAAATCCGGAATCCAGTCCGGATCTTTGACTTTTTCCGCCATGCCTTCAAACTGGCCTTTGCGGACTTTTGCCAGGTTTTCCCGGTGTGGCGCTGAGGCGGATCGTTCGTAGAGGAAAACAGGCAGATCCGCTTCCTCGGCAATGCGGGCTCCAACTCGCTTGGAAAGGGCAATGCAGTCCTCCATAGTCGCTTCTTTGATGGGGATGAACGGCATTACGTCCACGCATCCCATTCGCGGATGCTCTCCCGTATGCTTTGTCAGATCGATGAGCTCCACCGCCTTTTTAGCCAGATTTACACTTGCCTCTTCACAGGCCTCTTCGCTTCCCATATACGTAATCACGCTTCTGTTATGGCTTGGGTCAGAAGAATAATCCAGCAGAGTGCAGCCTGGGGTGTTCCGAATCTGATCCACACAGGCTTCAATGACTTCTTGGTTTCTTCCTTCGCTGATGTTTGGTACGCTCTCAATAATTTTTGCCATTTTCTGATTCTCCTTGTATTATAATCTCGTAGCTATAACGTACTCATTTGTACTTGATGCTATACTGTTTGAGATACTGTGGATTGGTTCGTTTCTCCTACCACTTGATGGTTAACGAAAGGCTCCAACCACAGCTCTCTGCATCATTGTTG
>CAJTER010000078.1 GCA_910575405.1 Clostridia bacterium
GCTTGTCCGATTTCTTTAGCGAGCTTCACTGCCTGTACTTTGTATTCGTGGTCATATTGTCTGTTTTCTGCCATTTTGTTCACTCCTTATTCTCTTGATTATATCTCAAATCCTTGAGAATGGGCTGTCAACTTTTTTTATACCACATCATCAGCAAGTTGCCGTAAATCCTCGACAACCCCATGACTAAACGCTCATATATGTTTTCCATTGGCACTTATGATTCCCTCCTCACTTGTTTCAAGTTTCAAGGCTACTTACGTTCACAGATATTCCTTTCCCAGCAATCTATCTTGAATCATCATTCTTGCATCATCGTGGGAAACAACACGGCCGTTCTCCATATCATCAATCCCTTTATCAAGGGCCATATAAAGGTCTGTTTCCTTTTGATAATCGCCTTCCATCTTATCTTTTTCTAAAATTTCCATTCCGATTCACCTTATTTGATTTTATATCGCCTGACTCCCATCCCAAATTGATTATACTTCCTGCCCTTCCGTTTACATACATACTGTAAGAAAAATTTTTTCTGCCCTTTTAAACCTGACTAGCATAGCTTTCTCAGACCACATTACGGATATCGCGTTCCACAATATTAAAGCGCATAAATCCCGGAATGGCCTCTGCCTTCAGTGTTTGTATAAAAAAATCAAGGTCTCCCAGTTCTTTCACTCGGTGGCAAACATTGCTTTTGAAAAGCTCAAAGCTGATTTGGTTTTCCATGTCCAATGTGCCTTCTGTCTCGTTAAGACATTTTCTATCTTGATTATAGCATAGCCGGCAGGCTCCTGTATCGCTTTTTCTTTGTTTGGGTTATAAAACCTTGGGCTGCCAGTCCATCACAGGGCTTGCCGTTTGGGCAGCTGCCGAACACGCTTTGTGTGCGGGCCGCGGGCATAAAAAATAAGGAGGGCATTTTTCGCCCTCACTTATCGTAAAACTTCTATGATATGCTGTTTTTCAGCTATGGCTCATGGCCGTGATTCTCGGTACGTTTATGTCCGGAAGGTCCGGCCGTTCTGTCCTGGCATATCCGAATTTGTCAAATTCTTCATTCATTTTCTGCTCCAGCACATGTGTGTAGATATTCAGTGTAACGCTGATGTTGGAATGGCCCATCAGCTGCTGCACGACTTTTGGTTCCATTTTCTTTTCAAAGCAACGGGTGGCAAAGGTGTGACGCAGGGTATGGGGATGAAAGTCCCGAATTTCCCTGGGCTTCCGGTTTTCCTGCATGGCCAGAATCGCTTCGTTTTCCCTCATGCGCTGAATGGCTTTCTTGATTTCCTTTTCTACTATGTATCGGCTACAGGGGCTTCCCATTCCCGTTGTAAAGACGAGTCCGTCCAGTTCTCCCTTGCTGCGCCAGCGGTCGCCCAGTTCCCTTTTCAAGGCGATCTGTTTCTTTTTCTGGGATTTGAGAATGTGCTCCATTTCTCCGATAAAGGGGATCGTCCGGGTTGAGTTGATGGTCTTTGGCGATACCAGCATTTCCCGCTTTACTCCGTCGCAGTAGCTGCAGCTTAAGGAGCGCTGGATGGAAATGAGCTGCTTTTCAAAGTCAATGTCTTTCCATTTTAACCCGCCCAGCTCGCCTACCCGTACTCCGGTCAGGCACATGAAATAGAACAGTTCTTTATACCAGTGGTTCTCCATTTCTGCCAGCAGCCGATCCTGCTCTTCCTGTGTCAGGGCAATTTCGGTCTTTGCCTTTTGGTAGCTCCATGGGACTTCCACAATGGTGCATGGGTTGTAGTTGAGCAGCTGGTTCCCTACGGCAAATTCCATACATTCCCGCAGCCGGCCCAAGGCGTCCCGTATGGTACGGATGGCCACCTTTTCCTGTTCCATGGCGTTGATTGCCTGCTGGATGTCCAATGGCCGGATTTCCTTTAATTTCATGGTGCCGATGTAAAAACCAAAGCTCCGTTTAAAGCTGTTTTTCATGGGCGCCACGCTGGTTTCTTTAATTCGATGGGACTTTACATTGGTGAACCAGGTCTCAAACCAGTCATTCAGGGTGATTTCTCCGCTCCGGTAGTCCGTCTCACGCCGAACCCGCTCCTTCTCCCGTTCAAAGTCTTCTGCCAGCTTCTGCAGATCTTTTCCATATAGATGGATTTTTACTTTGTTGATGGTCGCTCTTGCTTCATAGCTTCCTTTGTTTTCCCGTATTCCTTTTGGAAGTTTTTTCCTTGGCATATCGCTCTTATCCTCCTTTTTCCAAACTATTTCTGTAGGCGCATTTCTTCTGACTGACAGGGGCAAAGGCGCAGGACGGAATGCCGCACCTTTGTCCCCAGCCCATATGGCAAGGCTCATGGCTCATAATTTTGCCTGAGCCAGCAGCCATTTGTCCAGCAGGCCTTTGTGCGCATAATTCCGATTGCCGATCCGCACGACAAAGATTTTCTGGTTCCGTTTCATGATCTCCCGTGTTTTGGTTTGTCCCAAATTGAGATAAGCGGCTGTCTCGACCACGTTTAATAAGACTTTGTTTTCTTCCGTATTCATAAGTAAGGTTCCTCCTCTCCTGTATCCGATATGGATGTTCTGTTTTTTCTTATGCAGCTCCTGCATTGCCCATACGATACTACCTTCCGGCAAAATGCGCAAAGGTGCGAAAATAAAAATCGCATCCTTGACTTTGCGGCAAAAATGTGCTTGTTTACAGCATTGTCCAATTTCATTGGGTATCCGCCCCAATTACCAGGTGGCCAATATACGAATTATTTGTTGCGCACTTCATAATCAAAGCCCTGCCGCACATTGCAGTACATACAGGTGTCCTTTTCCTTCTGCTCCGGATCCAGACGCCGGATGGTGTAGGCCGGGTTATCGTAAAACTGATTCGCGCAAACAGAGCAAAGGCACAAAACCAGAGGCTGCCCTTCCTGCTTTTTCAGCCCGATGCTGGCAAGCAAAGCCTGGTTAATGGTCTTCATGGCGGCCTTGTCCAGGGTGGTAATGTAATGCTCCAGCCTCGCTTTATCAATGGTCCGCAGCTGCTCCAGTAAAACTATGGATTCCCGCTCCAGTTCCGGGATACAGCCTAAGGCAGCGTGAGTGGGCAGCTTGACCTTTTTTCGGGCAGTAATCGCGGCGACAATAATCGTAGAGCTGTAGCGGTTTCCCAGATCATTTTGAATCACAAGCACCGGCCTTCGGCCTCCCTGCTCGCTTCCTACAACCGGGTTCAAATCTGCGCAGTAAATATCCCCGCGTAAAATCGTTCGTTTCATCGTAACCTCCTTCACACAGCTTCTGCTATGTAATCATGCTGGCATTTGCCCTCGGCTCCCCGCAGAAGGGCCATCACACAGACTTATCTCTCACGTAATTTGCAATCTATTTGTCTGCCCTTCTGCGGCTCCTGGCGCATCTGCTAAAATGGCTGGCGCTCATCACGCCGGCAATGGGAATGTGCCTGATGAATGGGTATTCACTTGTCGAGGTGCAATCCTGTCTTCTCATAAAGAAAACAGGTGTTGGGACTTTTTTATCCCTTCACCTGTTTCCACTTTCAGAGCTGAATTTACAACCCTGCTTTTTATTCTTTTTTATTTTTTCATGGAACTTTGTAAATTACACCGCACCGCCCCGAATGAGCACCCGCTTTCCCTCAAAGGCAAATCCATAGCTGCGGATATTTTCTGCCGGGATGCCTTTTGCCTCAAGGGCGGCTGCATACTGCTTTTCTTCAATCTGAGCCAAGGCCGCAGCGGCGGTTTCCTCCAGATCCTTTTCATCCTCTGAATCGTGGACTTTGAATTCCAGCAGGATAGCGTCGTCTTCCTGCTCCTTTGGCTCCAGCATCACATCGTAGCGGCCGAATCCGCTTTCCCGGTTAGAGGTCAGGGTGTAACGGTCTGCCAGCTCTACCATCAGTCCCAGCACAAAACCGTGGTAGAAGCGTTCCGGTTCGGCTCTGGATGGGTTTGTTCCCGTGTCAAAATAGCTGAAGGTTTTCAGGGCTACATCATTCATATAATGGTTCATTACCTTTACATCGCCAGACAGCAGAGCCCTGACAAACTTATTGTAGCTGCCTTCTGCCTCCTCCCGAAACCAGTCCCGGATTATGTCCTTGAACATCAGCTGTACCTCCCGATTGGTCAAAGCCAATGTATACTGGTATCGGCCGGTTTCCTCAAAGAATTCCCGCTCTGCGGCTTTCAAATAGCCGGATGCAAGGAGCAGGCCCCACATGGCGCTTTTCTTTCCGGACAGGAATCCATATGTGATCTGCTCGTCAATCTCTGTTTTTAAACAGCCTCCCTGCAGCAAGATTTCAAAGTCCTGCTTCAACTCCTCTGAGCCTTCCTGAATCAACTTTCCCACCAATTTGTTGGAGCTGGTATTAGCCCAGTAGGTTCCCACCTTTTTCTTGTTCAGGTAATGGATGATGGACCAGGGGTTGTAAATATCTGTTTTCGTTCCGAAGGTAAATCCGTCATACCAGTTTTTCACCTCATACTTTTTGTCGGAAAGGCCGTATTCGTCCAGGGATGCAAAGACTTCCTCTTCTGTAAAACCAAAGCAGTCTTCATATTTTTCAGAGGTTGTGGTAACAATTTCCGGATTGTTAAAGTCGGAAAAAATGGATTCCCGGCCAACCCTGGTAATGCCTGTCATGAGTGCCCGGTACAGGTATGGGTTGGTTTTAAAGGTTGAATTAAAGAGGCTTCGCATGAATCCGCTCATTTCTTTCCAGTAAC
>CAJTER010000079.1 GCA_910575405.1 Clostridia bacterium
TAGGGGCATCATACATCGGCAATCCTAACTCCCTTTTAACCTCTGCGATATATGCGGTATGTACTTTGAAGCCATACTTCGCTTCTATGTATTCCTTAATCATCTTATATGTAACTCGCTCTTTCGGTTTGTACGCTGCGGCTCTCTTGGCAATATTATCAAGCGGCACTTTGCCCTCACCCTCGCCAAACTCGACTTTTACGTTGATTACGCTGTCGGGTTTTTTGTGGGAAAGCATTACAACCGTCTCCACATGCGTACCAAATTAGAACATATCCCCACAAAATTACGGAAATATGGGCAATATTTATACAGTACTAATACCGTTCGTGCAGCCCTTTTCCCACAAAACATAAGCTCCATCAATTTTGCACCACCCTGGTGCAAAGTTTAATCTTCTTTCATACCACCAATATTTTTTCTCTCTATCTTTCCATCTTCTAATGCTTTATATTCCTGATTTAATTCTCGCAATAGTTCCTCCTCACTCGGCAAATACAATTTATATTTCGAAGCAAAAATCTGTGTTTCGTTTTCGGGCAATGTATACTTAACCACGGATTCGCTTTTATCTGCACATAACACAATACCAATAGGTGGATTATCTCCCTCATTCATTAGCTCACGCTCATAATAATGAACATACATCTGCATCTGCCCTAAATCCTGATGTGTCAAATCCCCAACTTTTAAATCTATCAAGACAAAACATTTTAAAATATAATTATAAAATACAAGGTCAATCCTAAAATGCCGCCCATCAAAAGTAATTCTCTTCTGTCTAGCAACAAACGAAAATCCTCTCCCAAGCTCTAAAAGAAATTTTTGCAAATGAGTAATCAATGCCTGCTCCAAATCACTTTCATAAAAATCATCATTTGAACTTAAACCAAGAAACTCCAAAACATATGGGTCACGAATAATGTCCTCTGGTTTTTTAGCAGGCTCTAATGTTTGAATTTCTTCCGCAACCTGTTCTTTGTTTTTACTGGATAATAATCTTTCATAAAAGAAAGAATTTATCTGCCTTTCAAGCTGTCTGGTACTCCATTGTGATTTTACAGCCTCCTGCATATAAAATTCTCGTGCATTATGATTTTCCACTTTTATTAAAAGTCTGTAATGTGTCCAACTCAATTCGTCACGCAGTGCGTGACCATTTGGAAACATCAAATAAAACTGCCTCATATACTTCAAATTTGTCACTGTAAAACCTCTGCCAAAATCTTGTGTCATTTGTTTTGACAATTCTTTTAATAATCCTGTACCATACTCTGCTTTTTCATTGCCACCTTGCTCTTCAATAATTGACTTGCCTATATTCCAATAAGCTTCAACCATTGCAAAATTGGCAGTTTGATAGACTTTATTTCTTGCTGTAGATAAAATGTTTTTGATTTCATCATAAAACTTTTGATTCATCAATCTGTCTCCTTCTCGTTATTCGACTTCATATCTTTTAAAACAGTTCCTTTAAAATTATATATCTGCATCATTTTGTTGATAATTATAAAATTTTACAAATTTAATATAATAAGATTTTCTTTCATTAATGAAAGAAACCGATTTTATCTTACCTTCAAGGAATTTCTTACAAATTTCAGCTATTCCATCTAACACTTCATTTATACTCTCATCCTCTACTATCTCGAGTTTTTCAGGAAATACTTCAGCAATTTTTTTGCAGTTATGCGAACCATTTATTAAATCATCCATCAACAAAAAACATTGATGAATATCTTGCATGTCAAATATTACGTCTGTATTTCCTATGACATCAACCAATTCCAATCGTTCTACAGAATATCTATTTTCCAAATACAAATCTTCTACCTCATCTATTAAAAATTGCGGAACAATACCTTTGCATATTTCACAAATATATTCATTCAACAAGCCACTGTCTAATTCTAAAGGTTTAATTCCATCAAGAAATCTTGTAAAAGAATTACTATCTTTAGAGTTTATTCAAATATTTCAAAGCATCCTTTATCGCTTCCGCTTTCTCCGCTGTTGGATGCTTCCTTGGCTGTTTCAATTCCTCTCCCGCATTAGGAGCATCATACATCGGCAATCCTAACTCTCTCTTTACCTCTGCGATATATGCGGTATGTACTTTGAAGCCATACTTCGCTTCTATATACTCCTTAATCATCTTGTATGTAACCCGCTCTTTTGGCTTGTACGCTTCGGCTCTCTTGGCGATATTATCAAGCGGTACTTTACCTTCACCCTCGCCAAACTCCACTTTTACGTTGATTACGCTGTCGGGTTTTTTGTGGGAAAGCATTACAACCGTCTCCACATGTGTCGGAACTACTATGTAAACACAATTTTTCAGCCTCGTCACTCGTATAGGAACACAATTCTGCGTCATTATGTACAGCCGCAGCGTTTTTACGCTTTGGCTTAAAATCCTTTCCATTAAAATTGGAGTGGATACCAGTTTTATACACAAAGGTTATCTTCAAAGGCTCCTCCACTCCCTCATCATTATAACCTCCGATGACTATTTTTTCAACCACGCTTTCAAAAACCACCCTGTCGAAGCTCTCCAGTATCTCCCCAGAACCTAACACTTTTCTGAACTCCCTTAACCGTATTCTGGTGTTATCCTGATTCCTGCTCAATTCCATCAACCGCTCCTGTTCCTCTTGGAGCTTCTTCAACTGCTCGGACAGCTCTTGGTTTTTCTTTTCGTAAATATCCCTGTCGATATTGTTATCAAGCCTTAAATCAAGCAGCTTTTCCTTACGCCTGTGTAAGTCAGCCATTTCCTTTTCAATCTTAGGCAGACGCTTCAGAGAAGTATCGTCATTAAGGATTCCCTCAACTTTTTGCAGGAACTCATCGACAATCTCCTGCTGGTCTGTACATAAAAGCTGATAGCTCTTTACAAAAGCGTTCTCAATCACTTCTTCGGGGATTCCCTTACAATGTGGGCAATGCCTTTTCCCGTTTTTTGTGGCGGTGACGCACTGCCAGATTGTCTTAGTGTATGCGGAACTGCTGTGCCAGTTCCTCCGTGTCAGAGTGCCGCCGCAAAATCCGCATTTTATCATGCAGCTAAACGCATATTTCCTGCTGAACTTGTTCCTTTTCTGCCCCTCTTGATGCACGTTGCGGTTTGTGTTCCGCTTCGCCAGTATCTTCTGTGCTTCCTCAAAAATTTCCTCACTGATTATCGGTTCGTGATGGTCACGGATATAAAACTTATCTTCTTCCCCGAAGTTTTCCAGCCGCCTTTTTGAAATCGGGTCAACCGTGAATGTCTTTCCTAAAAGCAGGTCGCCTTTGTATTTCTCGTTTTTGATAATTCCGATGACTGTAGACTGTACCCATTTTGAACTGCCGTACTTTGTCTTGTATCCCAAGTTTTCCAGTTCATTCCCGATGACCGTGCAGCCTGCCCCCTCAATATACCGATTGAAAATATACCTTACAATTTCGGCTTCCTTTTCATTTACGGATATGCTTTTTGTATCCTTATGGTAGTCATATCCCAGACAGCCTTGAAACCCTACAAGCTCGCCCCTCTGCATCTTCATTTTCAATCCCTTTTTGACATTGGAAGATATATTCTCCACTTCCTGCTGTGCAACGGAGCTAAGTACCACCAACAGCAGTTCGCCGTCCATCGTTAAGGTATTGATATTTTCATCTTCAAAGAAAACGGCAATGCCTTTCTCTTTCAGCATACGGACATATTTCAGAGTGTCCAGTGTGTTTCTGGCAAATCTTGAAATGGATTTTGTAATTACCATATCAATATCCCCATTCATACAGTCGTTAATCATTCTCTGGAAATCCTCTCGCTTCGCTACCTGCGTGCCTGTTATGGCTTCGTCAGCGTATATGTCCGCCAGTGTCCATTCATGTTTCTTCTTAATCAAATCCGTGTAATATGTGACCTGTGACTTATAACTGTTGAGCTGGTCTTCACTGTCCGTGCTGACACGGCAATAAGCGGCTACCCTTAACACTTCGACCTTTCTGCCACGGATACGGTTTTCACTACGGTTTGCTTTGATTACCTGCACATCGCTCATATGATTTACCTCCAAAATATTTATTGATGAATGTCATGCCGCAAGGTTCGTAACGACATTGTAATCTCTCATAAGCCGCTTCTTGATGGCTTCATATTCATCTACCGTAATTAAATGATGTGGTATAAAAAAAGTTGACACCACATTCTCAAGGATTTGAGATATAATCAAGAGAATAAGGAGTGAACAAAATGGCAGAAAACAGACAATATGACCACGAATACAAAGTACAGGCAGTGAAGCTCGCTAAAGAAATCGGACAAGC
>CAJTER010000080.1 GCA_910575405.1 Clostridia bacterium
GCAGGAGTGGCACCAGAGTAGGACCGGACACGTGAAACCCGGTTTGAAGCAGGGGGGCCCACCCCCCAAGGCTAAATACTACCCAGTGACCGATAGAGAATAGTACCGTGAGGGAAAGGTGAAAAGAACCCCGGGAGGGGAGTGAAAGAGAACCTGAAATCTTATGCTTACAAGCAGAGGGAGCGAAAGTGACCTCGTACTTTTTGTAGAACGGGCCAACGAGTTATGGTATGGAGCGAGGTTAAGGCGCTGGAGCGCTGGAGCCGAAGCGAAAGCGAGTCTTAAAAGGGCGAGAAAGTTTCATGCTGTAGACCCGAAACCGGGTGACCTATCCATGTGCAGGTTGAAGCGAGAGTAAAATCTCGTGGAGGACCGAACCCATATACGTTGAAAAGTGTTGGGATGACGTGTGGATAGAGGTGAAATTCCAATCGAACTCGGAGATAGCTGGTTCTCCTCGAAATAGCTTTAGGGCTAGCCTCGGGAAAAGATACGCGGAGGTAGAGCACTGAATGTTCTAGGGGCCTTCACCGGTTACCGAAAACTATCAAACTCCGAATGCCGCAGTATCATACCCGGGAGTCAGACTACGTGAGATAAGTTTCGTGGTCGAAAGGGAAACAGCCCAGACCTACAGCTAAGGTCCCAAAATGTAAGTTAAGTGGAAAAGGATGTGGAGCTGCATAAACAGCTAGGATGTTGGCTTAGAAGCAGCCACTCATTTAAAGAGTGCGTAACAGCTCACTAGTCGAGTGGCTCTGCGCCGAAGATAAACGGGGCTAAAACTTACTACCGAAGCTTAGGATACGGAATGTATGGTAGAGGAGCATCGTATACAGGAAGAAGGTGTTTTGGAAGGAATGCTGGACGGTATACGAGAGAGAATGTTGGCATGAGTAGCGAGAGGCAGGTGAGAATCCTGTCGGCCGAAAATCTAAGGATTCCTGAGGAAGGTTCGTCCGCTCAGGGTAAGTCGGGACCTAAGCCGAGGGCGAAGGCCGTAGGCGATGGATAACTGGTTGAGATTCCAGTACCACCGAAGGTCGTATGAGTGAAGTGGGGACACAGGAGGATAGGCAGAGCGCACCGTTGGTTGCGTGCGTGCAAGCGTTGAGGCAGGGATGACAGGCAAAACCGTCATTTCAATGCTGGGGCGTGATGCGGAGGGAAAAGAAGTACCGGAAGCTGCTGATTTCAGACTGTCAAGAAAAGCCGCTAGCGAGACTGTAGGTGCCCGTACCGCAAACCGACACAGGTAGATGAGGAGAGAATCCTAAGGCCAGCGAGAGAACTATTGTTAAGGAACTCGGCAAAATGACCCCGTAACTTCGGGAGAAGGGGTGCCACTGAAAGGTGGCCGCAGTGAAAAGGCCCAGGCGACTGTTTAGCAAAAACACAGGTCTCTGCGAAAGCGAAAGCTGAAGTATAGGGGCTGACGCCTGCCCGGTGCTGGAAGGTTAAGGGGAATGCTTAGCGCAAGCGAAGGCAAGAACTTAAGCCCCAGTAAACGGCGGCCGTAACTATAACGGTCCTAAGGTAGCGAAATTCCTTGTCAGGTAAGTTCTGACCCGCACGAAAGGCGTAACGATCTGGGCACTGTCTCAACAATAGACTCGGTGAAATTGTAGTACCGGTAAAGATGCCGGTTACCCGCAGCAGGACGGAAAGACCCCATGGAGCTTTACTGCAGCTTGATATTGAGTTTCGGCATTGCACGTACAGGATAGGTGGGAGACGATGAACGCAGTACGCCAGTATTGCGGGAGTCACCGTTGGGATACCACCCTTGTAATGTTGGAATTCTAACCAGGCACCGTAAACCGGTGTTGGGACAGTGTCTGGCGGGCAGTTTGACTGGGGCGGTCGCCTCCTAAAGAGTAACGGAGGCGCCCAAAGGTTCCCTCAGTGCGGACGGAAATCGCACGAAGAGTGTAAAGGCAGAAGGGAGCTTGACTGCGAGACAAACAGGTCGAGCAGGGACGAAAGTCGGGCTTAGTGATCCGGTGGTGCCGAGTGGAAGGGCCATCGCTCAACGGATAAAAGCTACCCTGGGGATAACAGGCTGATACCCCCCAAGAGTCCACATCGACGGGGGTGTTTGGCACCTCGATGTCGGCTCGTCTCATCCTGGGGCTGAAGTAGGTCCCAAGGGTTGGGCTGTTCGCCCATTAAAGAGGTACGCGAGCTGGGTTCAGAACGTCGTGAGACAGTTCGGTCCCTATCCGCTGTGGGCGTTGGAGATTTGAGAGGAGCTGTCCTTAGTACGAGAGGACCGGGATGGACATACCGCTGGTGCACCAGTTGTCTTGCCAAAGGCATAGCTGGGTAGCTAAGTATGGAAGGGATAAGCGCTGAAAGCATCTAAGTGCGAAGCCCCCCCCAAGAACAGATCTCCGCCCGAAAGGGTAAGACCCGTGGAAGACTACCACGTAGATAGGCCTCAGGTGGAAGTGCAGTAATGTATGGAGCTGAGAGGTACTAATCGGTCGAACGCTTGACCAATGGTTTCAGGGTTGTAAGGAGGGAAGTAGCAAGAGCATTATTCAGTTTTGAAGGTACAGAGGAGTACATTCAAAGAAGGAAGAAGAGTCTGTGGAGGCAGAAAGCAGCTAGAAGCAGGCAAAAGGAATCCGGTAGCAATAGCGGGGAGGACACACCTGTACCCATCTCGAACACAGAAGTTAAGCTCCCCAGCGCTGATGATACTTGGTGGGAGACTGCCTGGGAAAGTAGGACGTTGCCGGTTTTGTTCAAAAGACAGCTGCGAAAGTAGCTGTCTTTTGATACATGGCCCTATGGTCAAGCGGTCAAGACACCGCCCTTTCACGGCGGTAACCCGGGTTCGATTCCCGGTAGGGTCACCAAAGAAAAACCATCTGAGATAATCATTTTCAGATGGTTTTTTCGATCGGTTTGCAGATTACTTTCCGGTATTTTACTGCTTGTGCATCGGTTCGATTCTGCACTAGCTTGCATGCTTTCTGTAATAGGCCTTTAGCCGTTGTTTTTTGCCTTTTTTGTAAAATAAACGCCAAGGCCGATAAAAATAGTGGCTCCGGCAATTGCATCAGGAATTCGTCCGCTTAATGCGATAATAATTCCGCCAATAATACCAACACCCATTGAAATCATTCCTAAAATCTTCATTTTTACTTGTTCTCCTGTTTGTTTCGTGAACTGCTGTGTGTACATGCTTATCTGCTTTAAAATGTTCAAACTGCATTTTACGTATCATTATAGCACACTTTTGCAATCTGTGCGAAGGATGTTTTCGCTTTACCAGCTTTCAGCAAACATCAGGGGCCTGGAAAAATAAATTTATTTAAGCCTTGATTTCCATTTTTCAATATAGTATAATTTACAAGATACGATAACTTAAAACTTTTGCGCGTATGGTGGAATTGGCAGACACGCTAGATTTAGGTTCTAGTGGGCGACCGTGGGGGTTCGAGTCCCTCTACGCGCACCATTTTAACGTTGAAATTTCAACGATCTTTGATTTTAAAATCAAAAATGGCGTAAAAACTATTTGACGCTGGAAAGTAACGAGGAAATCCCCGCAGCCATTGCGTGGGATTTTTCCTTTCTGTCCTCGCACATATGAGCATAGATATTAAGCGTTGTAGACTTCTCAGAATGTCCCAGGTCTGCGCTGACATCAATAATATCATATCCAAGCCAATTCATCATTGGGTATGCCGCAGGGCGTGAATGTGTGTCTGCTTTAGCTGATTATCCCTGCAGAACCGTTTGAGGTAGTCCAGTAGCGTCGCCGGATACATCGGCCCGCCGAACATATTTTTTAGCAGGGTCGGGGACTGTTCCCACCTGCTGCCGAGTAGCAGCTGCTGCTCCTTATGAAAAATCCGCAGGCGGTCAATTTCTACTGCCATTTCCTGCGGGATTGCGCAAGCCCGAACTGATGACTTTGATTTTGGGGAATCCTCATATACCTGCCCCTTTGAAATGTTCCTGGTCCGCTTCACAACCAGCTCACACAACTCTGTGTCAACATCCTCTTCATTCAGCCCGCAGATTTCTCCACGCCGCAGGCCGCAGAACAGGGCAAGCATAAAAGCGATCTTATAATCCATCTTGTCCCTTGGTATATTATCCATAGCCTTGACAAAGGCAAGGAATTCGTCTTTTGATGTGGTATAAAAAAAGTTGACAGCCCATTCTCAAGGATTTGAGATATAATCAAGAGAATAAGGAGTGAACAAAAATGGCAGAAAACAGGCAATACGACCATGAATACAAAGT
>CAJTER010000081.1:0-3533 GCA_910575405.1 Clostridia bacterium
GGAAGATGATTGTAATGACACCTACGGCCGGATCCGCATGTATCAGGCATTAATGTTAAAACAGCCTGAAAATGTGGATATTCCCAGCGAACGTACTGTTTATCGTGTCATGGAGGATATCGGCATCAGCCACCATCCCAGGCGCAAACCAAACGGAATCACGAAAGCGGATCGGCAAGCCCGGAAATCAGAAGATCTGTTAAAACGTAATTTCAAGTCAGAGGAGCCGCTGGTCAAGTGTGTAACAGACATAACAGAGATCAAAGCCAGCGATGGAAAGCTGTATGTTTCCGCTGTTTTTGACTGCTTCGATTCCAGCGTGGTAGGATTGGCGATGGATACTAATATGAAAGCCCCATTATGTGCGCGGACACTGGAAAATGCGGCGAAGACATATCCGGACATCCATGGGGCAATTATCCACAGTGACAGGGGAAGCCAGTACACCAGCCAGCTTTACCGGGATGTAATCCGCAAGTATGGCATACGGCAGAGCATGAACAGTGCGGGCGGCAGATGCCATGATAACGCCCGCTGCGAGAGCATGTGGGCCAGAATGAAATCTGAACTACTCTATGACCGCTACGATACAGAGAAGATGAGCACGGATGAACTGAAAACCCTCATCTGGAGATATTTCATCAGCTATTGGAATAACCGGAGGATCTGTTCCTCTAATGGAGGTCTTCCTCCCATGATAAAACGGCAGCGATACTATGATTCCCTGAAAGAAGCAGCATAGGATACAAAATCCTTGAGGAAAATGTGTCAACTAATCTTGACAAAATCAGATCAATTCCCAGGATCCGAACCGTTCCAGAATCTGCTTCACGCGTACCCAGTATGCATTCTATTGTTGTGGATTTTCCTGCACCGTTTGCGCCAAGCAGACCATATACCTCACCTGCAGCGACCGATAGGCTGAGATTCTCGATCACTTTATTTCCGGTATAGGATTTACTCAGCCCGGAAATCTGGATTGTTGTTTCCATATTTTTTCGTACCTCCTTTTTTGAAGTACGTTAAGATTAGCATTTTATTTCAGGCTGGTGGGCAAGTGGAGGGTTTTCTGACTTCATTTTTTTCATCTTTTCTATCTGCCTGGCTACATATCTGGCGTTTTTTTCTGCCTCACTTAATGAAGTAAGCAGTTTGTCACAGGCCGTAATAATATCATCATCCTCTCCCGGCGTATCTATTGCCTCACGGATATCTGTATTCGGATCAGCGGAAAGAGCCCGAAGCATTCTCAAAATAGATGAAAGTGAGTAATTTGCACAGCGCAAAGACCGTATGATCTTTAACCGCTGTAAATCTTTTTCTGAATATACCCTGTATCCATTTTCAAGCCTTCTGACAGTAAACAATCCGTTCAATTCCCAGTTCCGCAAGGTATCCACTGTTACATTTAAAAATTCTGCCGCTTCTTTCCTGGATAAAGACAATTTTCCGGTACCATCAGACCCAACAATTCCTGAGAGTATGTTCCGTGTAATTTCAATTGCCTCTTCTGCGTTCTCCCTTTCCACATCTACCTTTGCCATATATCTTCTGGCCAGTTCGGCAGCCTCATCATAATCTCCAGATGCAGAAACCTTAATAATATCGACTGCCAGCTTACGAAGGCCATTTTGAAGGACTTCAACCTGTAGGGCAGCACGCGCCAGCCTGAACTGTTCAATGTGGATATCAGTAAATATGCGGTAACCATTACTGCGTCTTTCCGGTTTTGGGATCAGCCCATATTTTTCGTACAGCCGGACCGTATTCACATGAATGCCAAATATCCTGGCAACGTCAATCGTCTTATATGTGTTCATCCAGTACACCTCCATCCTCATTATTACACACTTTCAAAATCTGGTGTTAGAGTGTAGGATTTTTCAGTATACCGTCCTGTTGATCAAAAAGCAAGTTAGATTTTACTCCAATTCTATCTCCATAAATTTCACTGAATAAAAATAATATTTTCTCTCAACAACATATCATTGAAACCTTATTCTGTCTTTATCTGTCGGAATGCCATTTTTCACCTTTTCCCACTTCCCATTTTCGAATAATTCATATTCCTCAAAGGCACACGGAATCCCATTTGCACTGGCTATGTCATTACTGTCCATAAGTTGAAAATGCAGATGTGGAGCAAAGGAATTCCCTGAATACCCACTTTTCCAATCATTTCCCCTTTTGTTACTTCCTGCCCAACAGAAACCTGAATAGAACCAGTTTGAAGATGGCATAGCACAGCATAAATTCCATCGTCAAATTTTATTATAATGTAGTTACCCGCAACTGATTGTATATCATCTTTTTCTATATTAAAATAATGTGCATTTTTATATGCATTTGACATATCTGAAAATAAATTTGTTTTTGACCGTTCTTCATAACCGTCCTCTGCTGTGACAACAATCCCATTGCAGGGAGCATATACATCCTGCCCCCAGCAATAATAGTTTTCTAATTTAACCTGTTGTGCTAATACTTGTTAAGCATAGCAGCCATGTTCAAAAGCGCAGAAATTCCCTATCGGATTTCTGATACGCAAAAGACACCTGGCCCAATGGTTTCAGAAAACAAATTTCTTTATGCGGGCAAGTTCGCAATCCTCGCCAAAGATATGGTTCAATACCATGCATAGGTTGTATGCAAGAATCTTGTTCGCAAGACGCGTGCATAGTCCTTGAAAACTTCTGGCAAGCACCCGTTCTGCATTTAGCTGCCCGCTAAGCTGTGAAAATACGGTTTCCACCCGCCTGCGTAGCCGAAAGATCAGCTGACGCACATGTCTGGGCCAGTCGTTCCTGCTGTTGGAACGCCTAAGCGCCATAAGACAGATTCCTTGTCTTGACAAATCCTCGGCTAGGGCTTTGCCAGCATAGCCCTTGTCCCCAAGGATGACCAAACCCGATTGCCCATCCACCAAGTCGCGCAGCCCTTCCCTGTCATCTGTGGAGGCCGACGTGACTTCGAATGCCGTAACATATCCCTCCAGGGTGACCATGGCATGGACTTTATAACCAAAATACGTCTCCTTCTTAGACGGGCATTTCCCATAGTCGGCTCCAAAGCCGCGGAAGGTATGGCAGTAGCGGGCCCTCCCACACTTATAGACGGCAAGGGGGAAGCTGACCACGATGGAACACCTGCCAGAGGGAATCGCAAAAGCGGAGGGTAGTTTCTGCCTCAGCAGTTCCGTCGTCTGGAGCAAGGCCCGCCTTGTCCGGTTAAAGCGACTCCTGCTACAGAAGTTCGGGAACAGGTGCTGGTAGTTCCTCTTTATGAAGGAATACCATGCATTCTCGGAATCAATCCCAGCCAACTCCCCACATAGGCTGATTGTAATGATTTCCGAATCTGACAGCTTGGCATCCAGGACGTGCCGTCTTTTCGTCACTTCCGGTGGCGCATAGCGGCAATACCAATCATCGATGATGACAAAAACGGTTGTAAGAAAGTCTTCAAACGTTGCCAGGACTGTGGTATGATTAGTGTGGAACTTCGACATAATTGATGTGGTATAAAAAAAGTTG
>CAJTER010000082.1 GCA_910575405.1 Clostridia bacterium
TGATCCATGAGATTCTCAAAGCCCTCTAGATTGTTGGCGATAATGAATGGTGGGTAAAGCTCAACACCGTCTGAATTGCAGATGGAACAGTCGTGCTTGTCTTTTGCGACATCGATTCCTACGTAAATCATGTTTCCTCCTTTGGTACAGTCAATAACTTCTGATACTGTTCGGACCACGGACTCGCTGCTGGCGTAACCTTGTTCGACATAAACCGTCATGCGGTATCTAACTGATCAACAATGATGCAGAGAGCTGTGGTTGGAGCCTTTCGTTAACCATCAAGTGGTAGGAGAAACGAACCAATCCACAGTATCTCAAACAGTATAGCATCAAGTACAAATGAGTACGTTATAGCTACGAGATTATAATACAAGGAGAAATGTTTTTCGACAGTAGCGGCAGGCAATACGAAGTAATGGGGTTCTTAAAAGCGGGAGAAGCCTACGCAGCCCCTTTTGAGTCGGAGAAAGCAATTATCCTAGATAATTGGATGATGGTGCCGCGTCTTGCAGAACCTCTAAGTGAGGGGATTGGATATTTAACAGATTTGGTAAGTACATATTTTCTTACTGAGGATGAGTCCCTTATGGAGAAGATCGTGCAGAAAGCCCATAACCTAAACCTTTTGCCTTTCGAATACCGCAGTTTAGAAGAGCAAATTGCCAGAGATATCAATGATTTGAAGAATGAAGCATTAACTATGGGGAGTGTCATGGTTCTCATTTTTGTATTTGCAACAACAGGGATGATTTCATACATGATACGCTATATCCAACAAAGGCTAAGAGAATTTGCGATACATAGTTTGTGTGGTGCTAGGAATAAAGCTTTAATATTTCGCATTTTCATGCAGGTTGGAGCACCATCACTGATTGCAGATATTTGGATTATAGTTTTGTTTCAGCAGCCATTACTCATAACATGTATAATATTGTTCAGTTTCCTTTATGGTATAGGTATTGCAGCATATCCTCTCTATACATTTAAAAGATATGCGATCATAGATATTCTTAGGAGAAATGAATAATGGAGCAGATTAAATTAATAGGAATTGAGAAAATTTATCAGGGAAAGGGAGAAGCTGTTCGAGCCCTGTCAAGTATCGATCTTGCAGTTGAAAAGGGAGAGATGATTGCAATTATGGGTACATCTGGCTCTGGAAAAACAACTCTGTTGAATATTTTAGGGTTGGTTGATACACTTACAGGGGATACTTATTTCTTAGAAGGAAAGGATGTTTCTACTTTGGCAGACAGTCAGAGAGCGAAATTGAGAAATGAGTCGATTGGCTTTGTTTTGCAAAATTTTGGACTGATCAATCAGTATACAGTAGAGCAAAATGTGGCTCTTCCCTTACACTATTCTAAAATACCCAGGAAAACTTGGAAAATTCGGGCAAGAGAGGCTCTGGAAAACGTGGGTCTGGCAGAGAAACGCAAAAGATATCCTACAGAACTTTCTGGTGGGCAAAAACAGAGATTGGCTATCGCAAGAGCCATGATTACAAAAGGGAGCCTTCTACTGGCTGACGAACCTACAGGAGCACTGGATTCGAGAACGAGTGAAGCGATTATGAACTTGTTTCTGGACATAAGGAAACAAGGCAAAACGGTTATTTTAGTAACACATGATATTCATATTGCACAATATTGTGATAGAGTGTTAACGATTGAGGATGGAATTATATCAAAATAAAAGTAGTAATTTTGTACATCAAGCATAGAGCTAGTTAGATACGGAAGCACAATTCCCAGGTGGCCAGTACACCAGTATCCTTTTTGGCAAACACCTATCGGAATGAGCAAAATCGCCAGACTGGCAAGATATATCTTACAGATTTTTTTGTAACTCGATTCTTTCAACAGCGAAAAATACTGACATTCTGCCGCAGTCCTCCAATCAAATCTGATTTTGAGAAACAATTTCAGAGTTGATTGGAGGAACATAAAATGGCAGAACAAAAAGCCACTTACATATTACGAACCGAACCTGCAGCCCAGGGGATGAACCTGTATAAAATTTTGGAAAAATATGAAAGGCGAATAAGCCAAAATACAAGGCGCTTCATCAAACCCGGCAGCACGCGCGCAAACAAAAAGACCGACCAGCATGGATCGATCTTTTTGCTTACATATTATTTAAGCGAACATCGAAATGGCTATATCCCCACCCTATTCATCAAAAGTAGAATCCATAGCCTTATCAAACAGCGCTAAAACCGCTTCCTCCGGCTGCCGGTCAAGGAGCGTCACCACTACCGAGAAGAGAAGGCCTGCGATAAACCCTGGGAACAATTCGTAGATGCCGGTGGACTCCGACAGGAACATGTACCAGAGAACATCGGTCAGAGATCCGCTGATAACTCCAGCCACAGCGCCTTTATAGGTAAACCTTCTCCAAAACAGAGACAGCAGTACCACCGGCCCAAAGGAAGAGCCAAAGCCTGCCCAGGCGTTTTCCACTAAATTCATGATAGCCTGCGCCCCTGCGCCTTTGCTGGAAGCAATAAAGAACGTGATGACCGCTACCAGCAGCACTACCAGCCGTCCAACCCAGAGAATCTCTTTTTCCCCTGCGTTTTTTCGCAGAAGAGGCTTGTAAATATCCGAGGTAAAGGAGCTGGATGCCACCAGCAGCGCCGCAACATCAGCAGGCCCTGGAAAAAGTCGGTCCAGCATACGGCCTTAAAGCCGCCGAAAAAGGTACATATGAACATGGCCAGCGCAAATACCAGCATGGCGGTTCTCGTGCTCAGGGACGGGAAAATAGTTGTAAATACAGATGCTCCTGCAACGAACCCGGAGGCCACGTAAACGGTAAAGCATACAAAGAAAATAATGGCGCATATGATCTGCAGGGTGTGGCTTTTAGCCATAAACCGGTTGCTCAGGTACTGAGGCACTGTGATAGCGTCTCCCGCTGCCTTTGAAAATTTCCTCAGCCGTTTTGCTGAAAAAATTCAATTGGCCGCTGTTCCCAGGGCAAGGCCGATGCCGATCCACATCTGGCCAAATCCAAAAGCCAGGCCGACATATCCGAAGCCTGGGCCGACATTGCCGTAACCCAGGGTCCCATGGAGCGGCCGCCTAAAAAATATTCCTTCTCATTAGCCTTTTTCCTTCCTTTAAAGAAAAAGAAAAGACCAACGCCCACTAACATGACAAAATATAAAACAAATGCGAAAAGTTCTGCGTTCATGGTTCCTCCTTTGCAGTATTCCTTTTAAATTCTTAACGGTTCCCATTTTACCATATTTAAAACCAGAACAAAATACAGAACCAAGTTTATATAATATACCGGATTTTCTGCATAAAGGATCCGGAAACCCCTTGAAATAAAAGGGGTTTTGCAGTAAACTATACTCTATACATACATAAATACGAATGTTCTGTTTTTTTGAAGGATGGACTTATGAAGAAGAAAACAAAAACCAGAAATACAAAGGGAAAAATCGTCTCAGCCGCCTGGAAGCTCTTTTACCAGCAGGGCTACGAGGATACAACCGTAGAGGAAATCGTGGAAGCCTCCGGCACTTCCAGAGGTTCTTTTTACCACTATTTCGATGGCAAAGATGCGCTGCTCACATCCCTGTCCTATCTGTTTGATGAAAAATACGATGAGCTGGTGGAAACCATGGAGCCCAGCCTTTCTCCGGTGGAAAAGCTGACGGTTATGAACCAGGAGCTGTTCCTCATGATTGAAAATACTGTATCCGTAGATCTTCTCAGCAGGCTCTTTGCCGCCCAACTGACCACAAACGGGCAGCGGCATCTCCTCAGCCCCAACCGGACCTATTACAAGCTGTTGCGCCAGATCACCCTAGAAGGCCAGCAAAAGGGGATTTTCAGGGATGAATTGTCCATTAATGATATTACCCGGGCTTATGCCATGTTTGAACGGGGGATGATGTATGACTGGTGCATT
>CAJTER010000083.1 GCA_910575405.1 Clostridia bacterium
AGAAGCCATTCAGCAGATCAAGAACCGGGATTATGCGGCGAAAGTCCGCAAGTACAGAGATATTCTGCTGGTTGGAATCAACTATGATAAAGACAATACCGCCAAGCCGCACACCTGCAAAATCGAACGAATCCAGGGGACACAAGACTGAATCATGTCCTTCTCTTGATTCCCTGTTCCCCTCTCTCTACACCGCCTGCTGGAACGATCCGAACCAGCAGACGGCTGTTTTGTTTCCATCTCTTTGCGATTTCCTTTTTTTGTATTCCCTGTGGATAACTCTTTTGTTGAATCACCGAAACCCATTGGAACCGCAACAACTGTAAGAAACGGTTTATTCACAGGCAGCTGTGAATACTATCGTATACAATCTAAAAAAAGATGTGGATAAGACCGCTGCGCCTGTAAATCTCAAGGAGTATACATGTTGAAAAGTGTCGAGGTTCTTCCACATCAAATCGTTTTCTCTATCGCACTTCCGAACAACCAATCCTTCTATGATTCTCTCAAAACTAGCCCTATTCTATCCGGCTAAGCTACCCCACCAAAGAATTATGAATTACCTTGCATTGGCAGGGATCTGCCCTTTTACGACCCAGAAAAAACCAAAGAGATACAGGAGGAATGATTATGAAGAAAAAGTTAATTGCTATCGTAGCTTCACTGGCTATGGTGGCAACCATGGTGCCGGCTTCGGCATTTGCCACTGGCGCAACAACCACAAAGCTTGACATGTCAGAAGCAGAAGCCGAAGTGGCTAAAGCCAGAGACATCGAAGTAGAGTTTACTGGTAATGCTGATACGATTAATTTCTGGAAAGAAACAAACGAAAATGTAAGCGGTACATTTTCAAAGGGAACTTTAAGCCTTACTGGCTGTGTTCCATACAGAACAAATACCGCCTTTGATGCCAATATTACATCCGATCAGCAGGGAAATTACATTGCAATCAATTTTAAAAACCTGCCACGCCCGGCAACAGATACAGACACCATCGCAATGTTAAACGGAGCAAGGCAAAAAGGCGCTGGTGAAGACACTAACATTTATCAAGGAAGAAAATTAAAAACATGGACGACGGTTGGAGATGCAGCACAGTATCAGCATGGAGCTACTGTGATTACAACCCTTCGCTTAGAAAAGGGAAAAACTGCAACTCCTGCAATTGCTTTCCTAAATAAAACCGCTACCGAAACTGAAGGCGTAGCTCCATTTGCTTGGACAAATGGTGTATACTTCAGCACAAGTGAAATTGCCAAAATGCCCATAGCTGATCAGGCTGGAGCTAAAAAATTAACTGATTTAGAAAAGGCTTTAAAAGATTCTGCACAGGTAGCTGGTATGAAAACCTTTACGATTGATACCTCTGCCTTAACTCTCTTAACAAAAGCAGAGACACAAGCTATGGATGGATTTATTGCTGCCGTAAAACGGATTGATGAAACACAGGATGGTGTTTCGAGCGGTACGGGAAACCCTGTAAATATTGACGAAAATGATAAAGTGAGTCCGATATATAAGCAGGCAACCACAGCAGCAAGAGCGATTTATGATGGATTAGATTCTACTTTAAAGAAAGCAATCGAAGATGCCGTCGCAGCAAGTGCGACAACTACATTAAAAACAGCCTATAAAGCACTTGCAACAGCAGAAGCAAACATCAAGTCCTATGATACGCTTACTGGTGTAGCAGCACTGGTTGCAGCGCTTCCAGCGGCAGACAAACTGGATCTGAATGATGCAGCCGCTGTAAAACAGGTAAAAGATGTTTATGCTGACGTAGAAGCATTAGCACCAGGAGCTAAAAATATTCTTCTCGCCACAAGTGACAACGACTATCTGACTTCGAATCAGGTATCCAACTATTATGCTGTTACAGCAAAAGTAAATGATTCTGCAGTAAAAGCTGTAGTGGATGCGATTGATAAACTGCCGACCCTCCCGGTAACTGCTTTTGTGGATAAGGCTGCGATTGATGCTGCATATGCTCCAATGGTAGCAGCAGAAAAAGCATTTGATGAACTGACAAAAGAGCAGCAGGAGGATGTTACGAACGAATCTGATCTGACGAAATACAGAGCTGATTATGACAAGCTAATCAAAGCATTCGTTGATCCGATTTACCAGAAGGCAGCAGCCATTGATCTGAAAAATGCTCTGACCGCTGAAGATGTTGCACTGATTACCGAACTGAAAGGCTATGTAGAGGGCGAATATATTGCTACTAAGAATATTGCAAAATTTGATCAGGCAACCTATGATGCACTGATCGCAGCACTGGGCAACGAATATGACCTGTCCGAAGCAACTGTAACGGTAAATGATGCAGATGCTCTGGTCTATGACGGAACAAAGAAAACACCAGCTGTAACCGTAACCGATAAGGTGGGAAAAGAAATCGCAACAGACAATTACACTGTAATCTATAGCGATAATAGGGATGCAGGCGAAGCAACCGTAACCGTAGCTGCAAAAGGAGCTACTTATACAGGAAGCGCAGCTGCAACCTTCACCATCAAACCAGCTGCTCTGACCGCTGACATGGTCAAGGTAGCAAACGCAACCTACACCGGAAAGGCTCTGAAGCCTGCCGTAAGTGTAGCAAGCGGAGTAGACTATACCGTAGCTTACAAAAACAACACAGCAGTAGGAAAAGCATCCGCTGTTGTAACCGGAACTGGAAACTATACGGGAACAATCACAAAGAACTTTATCGTAAAACCAGCGAAGGAAAGCATCACCAGCCTGAAGGCAGGAAAGAAGCAGATTACCGTCGCATACAAAGCACAGACTGGAGCAAAATACAGAGTCATCTGCAAGGCATCCGGACTGAAAGCCATCGGAACCAACACGACTGCAACCAAGAAGACGGTGAAGAAGCTGAAGAGCGGAAAGACTTACCAGGTTAAGGTACGTGCATACAAAGCAGTCGATGGAAAGACTTACTATGGTACGTACAGTGCTGTGAAGAAGGTAAAGGTGAAATAAAACGAGATTCGATTATCATCTTACTTACGACTTAGGAAGCAAAACAGAGCGCGGTCCGCGCTCTGTTTTAATGCGTCCGAGATGTTACGGCGTCATCATTTAATGATTTCCTCTGTAGACTGTAGTAACATCCTCCAAAAAGAGTCGCCCGTCTTTATACTTGCCAGGCTATAAACGTAGATTCTCAAAATAAATGCGAAGGGTGCCGAAGGTTGCATTTAGTTTGGGAAATCAAGGGCCAAAAAGGCAATCCTAAGAGAAAAGCGAAGTGATTTTGTCTCATTTGAGATAAACCATACAAAAGTACAGAAACTTATGCAAGATGGACAAGTCAAAACGCAAGGCGTTTCAGAGTAGCTTTCGGTAAGATGGAATTTGACGCGGAAAAGAATTTCGTCCATTTTTTCTAAAGTGTGGATTTGGAGACACTCAGCTCTTCGGTCTGCAGAATATGATACAGATACTGCCCTGGCTATTGATACAGGTAACCGATGGAGGCTGACAATGATATGACGCAGAACTTTCTTGGCGAAGATTATTTCCCAGATTAAATTCTACCAGAAAATCGTCTCAGACTAAATTCCACCACAAATTCCAGTCTGGAACTTACTTTGGGAATTTACGCACGGGACATAAAAGCTGAAGTGAAAAGATAATTTCCACTTGTAAAGGCCATGATAAGAGAGTTGCGGTTACTATTACAGAAAGAGGGGACACGAGGAAAAACACCTTACAGAAATGGAAGTTACTCTTACAA
>CAJTER010000084.1 GCA_910575405.1 Clostridia bacterium
CCTCTCGCACTTCATCGACGTTATGTTCAATACAATCCGCTACTTCGTTCATAGGGCCGGTTTCCGTCCAGTAGTTCTGGCATTCTCCATCCATCAGGGCGTAAGCGACCGAGCGCGGGTTAAAGAGGCTTGCTCCATTTTTCATCCGATAGCCATCATACCACTGCTTCAGTTCTGCATAGGGGACTGTTTGCTGCTCTTCGCATAAGGCTTTTACTTCCTGTTCCGTGAAGCCGAAGAATTCTTCATATTTCCCGTTTTTCATGGCATGATCTTCCCGGAACATGTTGATGGCAGAGCCGCTGGAGTATTTGGCAATGGGAAGCACGCCGGTCATGTAGGCTAACTCCACATAGGCTTTGTCCTTGAGCAAATCCCGCAGGAATTCCAGAAAGTCCTCTTTGTCCTGCTTGGTAACAAAGCACCGGTGGAAGATGGCATCCCATTCATCCAGGATGAAGATGAAGGAGTCTCCAGTGGCGTTCAAAAGCTCGCTCATTGGCATATTCACTCTGTAGGAAATCCCATAGGCACTCAAAATATCCTCTGCAAGATGCTCTTTGATATAGGAGATGTAGGCTTCATAGCTCCGGCAGGGATCCGGCATCTGGCTGAAGTCAATTTTAATCACATTATGCTGGTTCAAATGGTTTGGATAAAACGGTTCCTTGGTTTTTCCTTCGGAGTCCATCGATGCCTGGGCAATCTTCAGATCGGAAAACAGACTGCCGCTGTCCAAGCCTTTGGTGTAATAGGCGGCCAGCATATTGGCGTTCATGGTCTTGCCAAACCGCCTTGGCCGGGTAATGCAGATGTATTGGTCATTTGTATTGATCCATTTGGATACACGTTCAATCAGTAAGCTTTTATCTACAAAGATTGAACTGTTCCTTGCCCTCTGGAAAAGGATCTTTGGCTGTTCGGTATTCAAATAGTTCATGGTGTATTCCCCCTTTGACTTCCTTTATTATACCCCAGAATAGAGGACTCAGCAATTGAAAGGCGGAAAAAAGCAAGACGAGTCTTTGGGTCTCAAGTACTCTACCCATACCCCACCAAAGAATTATGAA
Source organism: Clostridia bacterium (assembly GCA_910575405.1). GTDB lineage: Bacteria > Bacillota > Clostridia > Peptostreptococcales > Anaerovoracaceae > Hominibacterium. The sequence goes on from CAJTER010000084.1 coordinate 1,071, forward strand.
TTACCTTGCATTGGCAGGGATCTGCCCTTTTACGACCCAGAAAAAACCAAAGAGATACAGGAGGAATGATTATGAAGAAAAAGTTAATTGCTATCGTAGCTTCTCTTGCTATGGTGGCAACCATGGTGCCGGCTTCGGCTTTCGCGGCAGTATCCACTACAGGTGGCACGAGCGAATTAGGTGCTGGCGCAACAATTGGATTGAACGCTGTACCTGCAGATGGTGATGCATTAGATGCAATAGTAACACCAAAAATGAAAAATTTAAAGAGCTCTTTTTCTAATGGAACTTTAAAAGTCACAGGATGGTTACCTCAGTTGACAGGAGTCACAGGTTATAATGATGCTGCAAATTTTTCAACTGGATATTTTGTAAATGTAAGTAGATTCGCTCCAGGTGTAGCTGACAGTAATGTTAAAAAAATTGTTCAATTTGACCAGTCTGAAGAGCAAGATACGACAAGCGCTCCTGGTGTAGAGCCTAAAACTTATAGCGACGTATATATAATTAATCGGATGAGTTTAGTTGGAGGAGAAGGACATGGCGATACTGCAGTCAAGACATGGACAAAGCGACTGAATAGTGACAACCCTACTTTCTCCATTAAAGTTTGCTACTTATCAGAGGCTGCACAGACATATCTTAACACGTTAACAAAATGGAATAAAACTGCTGGAACAGAAGGTACTGAAGTGGGTGGCTGGAGATTTGCCAGTGAAAATGATTTAAAGCAGGCAGGTAAAATTCCAGATGAACAGACCATGGCTACAGCAACCAACTACAATACATTTAACCAGTTAGAGGGACTTTTAAGTGGTTCAAGCACTGCAACTGAAGAAAACCCAGCAGTAAAATACGTAGTTGGTGAAAAAACATTAACCTATGATTTCTCAGATGTTATCCTGCTGTCTGCAAAGGATACCGCTGCTGTAAAAGACTTTGTTGATGCTGTAACGCTTATCGGCGATGCAGTAACAGTCGGAGGCAATATGGATAATATCACTGCTTCTAATCTTGTAACAGCTAAGTACACCCGCTTAACTACATCCGCAAGAGCTGCATACGACGGTCTGTCTGCAGATGCAAAAAAAGCAGTTGACTTCTCAGTAGAAAACAAAACTGTAAGCGATGAGACAAAAGCTTACACAAAATTAGAATTAGCAGAAAAGAACATTGAAGCATATAACACCCTGAACGATGTCGCAACTCTGATCAAGGCTGTTCCAGATGCAAAAACTCTGGACGTAGCTAATGACGAAGAAGTTGCAAAAGTAACCGCTGCAAACAAAGCATATGCAAAATTACCAGCTGGTGCAGTAACAACTCTGGAAACCGTCAGCGAAGGCTACTTGACTCAGGCACAGATTGACAACTTCAAGAAAGCTGTAGAAAAAGTAGAAAAAGCAGATATCGCTGCAGTAGAAAAAGAAATCTCCGAACTGAAAGACCTGCCAAGCACATTTGCAGATCAGGAAACCGTAGAAGCTTATGCAGCACCGCTGAGAAAAGCGCAGGATGACTTAGATGCACTTGGCGCTAAAAAAGACTCCGTTTCCAACAAAGCAAAACTGGATAGCTATGCGAAAGACTACAAAGCACTGATGGAAAAAAGAGTAAACCCAATCTGGGAAGAACTGGTTGAAATTGATGTGAAAGCAGGATTAAAACCAGAAGAGCGCGCAAAAGTAGCAGAGCTGAAGTCCTATATCGACAACGAATATCTGGATACCGATTGGCTCGACCCTACATTTGTAAAGAAAACATATGACGCACTGGTAGAAGCCCTGAACGGAGCAAACGAAAACGTATACTCCCTGGAAAAGGCAACTGTAGAAGCCATTGCTGAGCAGACTTACACTGGGAAAGCCATCAAACCGGCTATCGTGGTAAAAGACGGGGAAGGCAATGAAATCGCAGCAGAAAACTACTATGTAAGCTATGACAACAACCTGGAAGTTGGAGAAGCAACGGTAACAATCGTAGCTAAAGCAACCAGCGATTACTATGGGGAAGCAACTGCAACCTTCACCATCAAGCCAGCCGCTCTGACCGCTGACATGGTTCAGGTAGCAAACGCAACCTACACCGGAAAGGCTGTAAAGCCAGCCGTAAGCGTAGCATCTGGCGTAGACTACACCGTAGCCTACAAAAACAACACAGCAGTAGGAAAAGCATCCGCTGTTGTAACCGGAACTGGAAACTATACGGGAACAATCACAAAGAACTTTATCGTAAAACCAGCGAAGGAAAGCATCACCAGCCTGAAGGCAGGAACGAAGCAGATCACCGTCGCATACAAAGCACAGACTGGAGCAAAATACAGAGTCATCTGCAAGGCATCCGGACTGAAAGCCATCGGAACCAACACCACCGCAACCAAGAAGACGGTTAAGAAGCTGAAGAGTGGAAAGACCTATCAGGTGAAGGTACGTGCATACAAAGCAGTCGATGGAAAGACTTACTATGGTACGTA
>CAJTER010000085.1:0-2349 GCA_910575405.1 Clostridia bacterium
CCATTCTGACAAAAATGCTCTCAGCAGCAGCTGAATGGCATCGGCCGAATACCGGTTTACCTGCAAGGCAGACACTGCAAAGGGAACGGCTTTTTGCGGATTCTGATTCAGCAATGCTGCAGTCGCAATGATGCGGTTTACAAACTCCAGATTCGAGGTAATCCTCGCAATGTCCCGCTCATGGTAAGTCTTTGCTTGTTCCAGTGCATGCTCAAAGAGCACCGCAGCCTCCATAATGAGGCCTTTTCTCAATTGCCAGCAACCCATAAGGTAGTCCAGATCCGGGTGCATATCCCAGCCCAAATCCATGAGTGTTTGTCGAATTCGGGCAATCTCTTCCCCTGTTTCATCCGGATTTTCATCCACCAGAATGCCCATAATCTGAAGGCCCGACCGCAACGGTGCAATCACATGGGTCACTTCCATTTCCGGGTCTTCCAATACCTTCCTATAACAGCAAAGGGCATCTTCTTTCCTTCCCGCTGCATGGTAGGCGTCACCCAGATACGTCATACGCATGGCATCCTTTGGATGGTCGTTCAAATCTTGCTCCAAAAGCCTTGCATTTCGGGCGCCTTTTTCCAGACCAGTCCCCTCTCCTGCATAACCACTGTGCAGAATCATCAGCTCTTCCTGGGCGTCTTCATAAACCAGATTCTTTGTCCCGATTCGATACAATTCCTCATGGATCCGATAACGGTAGCGCAGCTTTGGATCCCTTCGAAAGATCCGATCCTGACAGAAGGCTCCGGTTACGCCTCCCGCTTCATCCAGACATACCAGTTTGGAGCGCACCACACTGACGTTTTGTTGGAAATGGATCTTTGCAATCAGTGGCAGCAATTTCTTTGCATCTTCTTTTGAAAACCATTCATCTGCATCTAAGAATGCAATCCAGTCCCCTTTTGCCTTCCCTATGGCATAATTCTTTGCTGCGGAAAAATCATCGTTCCAGGTAAAGTGAAATACCTTTGCACCCATCTTCTTGGCCAGCTCCACCGTTCGATCTGTGGAACCGGTATCCACTACAATCTGTTCACAGACAATGCCTTTTCCCCAGGAAAGCGCTTGTTCGATATGCTCTTCTTCGTTTTTTACAATCATGCACTGGGACAACCGAACCGTCAGGGTCGGTTTCTTCCTCTTATGATTTCCGGGTTTCTTTGCTTTCTTTGCCATTTGGAAGCTCCCTCTTCCTCTCGGATTTTAAATACTTTGACAGAAAAAAGGCCGGACAGAACCTGCCCGACCTTTTAGGTTCATCAGAATCGTTCCATTGGATAGAACGCTTGCGCTTACTGTAATAACTGCAGTACGCCCTGTGGAACCTGATTTGCCTGAGCCAGCATAGCCTGAGAAGCCTGAACCAGAATGTTATTCTTGGTGTAAGCCATCATTTCCTTAGCCATGTCAACGTCACGGATACGGCTTTCTGCTGCGGTCATGTTTTCAGCTGTTACACTCAGGTTGTTGATGGTGTGTTCCAGTCTGTTCTGGATTGCACCGAGGTCACCTCGGATGGAGGATACTTTGTTGATCGCTGCCTTGATCTTGTCAACGGCTGCTGCTGCACCTTCCTGTGTGCCGATATTGATATCTGCAATTCCCAGAGATTTTGCATTGGTAGCTGCAATGTTCAGGGACAGCTTGTTGAAGGAATCGGATGTATCACCGATCTGCAGAGTCAGACCCTTGGAATCTTCTGCTGCTGGCTTGTCGGTTACCGTCTTGTAGGACAGCTGTGCTTCAATGCCTTTTATGCTGGCCAGATCCGCATCGCCAGAATAGGTAGCCTTTTCACGAAGACCAACAGTGATTGCATCCTTTGTAACGCCAACACCTGTACTGCCACCTCCCTGCTTATTGCTGACACCAACTGTAAACATATCATTATTTACTGCTGCTTCTGACAATCTGGAAGCAACAGTTTCCATGAAGTCCAACTTTTTCGCATCAGTATCAAGGTCATCTAAATCAAAGTCAGACAGGTCTACTACATTCTTGTCTTTTGCGCTTACAAAGCTATCACTTCCAACACGGAAGGTGTATGTTTCATTGCCGATAGTCAGCTGCGTGCCATCTTTAATCATACCAAAGCTCAGATTGAATTCTGCATTTGCATACTGGGTTCCGTCATTTACGATACCTTCCCGTACATCCAGAAAACCAGTATTAAAGCTTGATGTAAGATTCAGCCCTGTGTTGGCCGCGTCAGCCATATTAATTATAACCTGTCCTTCCGGAATCAGATCCATATCCGATGTCAGAGCCTGTTTGTTTCCAGCTGTGGACTCAGCAAGAGTAAAGACAACCTTATCACCCTTTACTTCTGCCTTGTAAATGGCTCCA
>CAJTER010000085.1:2771-3325 GCA_910575405.1 Clostridia bacterium
GCCTCCTGCTGCAACGACACTAACGCCTGTATGCGTTAAGGCACCAGCTTTTGTTTCATTAATTGCATCTGCTACAGCCTTTGCAAGATCCGAGCTGGTCATGTTTGGCCCTGTTATAGTGGCAGTAACATCAACGCCACCAATACTAATTTTAAATGTACCGCCCGTGCTTCCACCATCTATTTTTACAGTTGAGAAATCAATTGTAAACTGCGGATCCTGAGCTGCTTTTCCATCCTTATGCAGGATTGTGTTTGCACCGGCAACTGTGCCAGCTGTCTGGCTGAGCACTTTGATTCCAGTGCTTTCACTCATGGTCACCTTGTCGGATGTGGAAGCATACGTTCCATCTAACAGGTTAATTCCATTGAAGTTGGTTCCCTTGGAAATACGGTCGATTTCATCCATCAGAGAGTCTACTTCCTTCTGCAGGTTTGCACGGTCTACGTCGTTGTCATAAGTTCCGTTCGCAGACTGATTAGCCAGTTCTACCATTCTGTTCAGCATGGAGTGTACTTCGGTTAACGCTCCTTCTGCTGTCTGTACAAGGGAAA
>CAJTER010000086.1 GCA_910575405.1 Clostridia bacterium
TTTTTAGTACCATATAAGTGTAAGAGATAAAGCATTTCATCAGTGCTTTACCTTCTGCACTTATTTTTTTATGATAAGGGAGTAATTGGTCTGGCGAGGTGCTTTTTGGATTAACCACATCCGTCATAAAAACCGTCAACCACCCCTTATTATAAGCAGTCGTTTAAGCAGGTTGAAACCCGTAAGGTGCTTTCGTGTAACGAACTAAAATGAGTGGTAATAAGTGTGGATGGGACAATTACAGATTTATTTTGGAGGTTACAGATGATAAGTGTAGGAATTGATGTTTCAAAAGAAAAAAGTACCGTATGTATCTTAAAGCCTTATGGTGAGGTTGTGAGCAGGCCTTTTGAAGTCTGTCATGTGGAGAAAGAACTGTCCGAACTGACTTCCATGCTGCTGCGTCTGAATGATGACATCCGTGTGGTCATGGAAGCTACTGGGATCTACCATCTGCCTGTATTAAGCTATCTGAAAGAAAAAGGGCTGTTTGTGGCAGTGATTAATCCATTTGAGATGAAGGAATACCGCTGTCAGGGGTTAAGACGTGTGAAAACGGATAAGCAGGATGCCATTACAATCTCTAACTATGGGATTGACCATTGGTACAGGCTGAAGAACTATGAGGCAGAAGACAGCGTCTATGCGGAGCTGAAGCTTTTGGGAAGGCAGTACCGTCACTATATGCGGATGCGTGTGGAGAGCGTTTTGGAACTGACTCATCTTCTGGACTATACGATGCCTGGGATCAAAACGCTGCTGAAAGGCTGGAATGAAACAAATGGGAAAGATAAGCTGGGGGATTTTGCGGAAGAATACTGGCATTATGACAATATCACGAAGAAATCGGAGGAACAGTTTATAGAGAGCTATCTGAAATGGGCAAAAGAGAAGGGATACCATCAGAGCCAGGATAAAGCCGTCAAGATCTATGCACTGGCAAAAGAAGGCATCCCCACAGTACCCTCCGATACCCCATCGACCAAAATGCTGGTACAGGAGGCAGTGCGGGTGTTACGAGAAGTCGATAACACTCTGATGACCATTCTAACACAGATGCAGGCATTAGCCAAGAGTCTGCCGGAATATCCGGTTGTCAGGGCAATGGGAGGTGTTGGAAATGTGCTTGCGCCCAAATTGATCGCAGAGATTGGGGATGTGAGGAGATTCCATAGTGGAAAAGCCCTGATAGCCCACGCAGGAATCGATGCGCCTCCATATCAATCAGGGCAGTTCATTGGAACAGAGAGAAAAATATCCAAGAGAGGATCTTCCAGTCTGCGTAAGATTGGATATGAAGTGATGAGATGCCTGAAAACACATAAAGAACCAGAAGACGCAGCAGTGTATAGGTTTATCTTGAAGAAAGAAAAAGAAGGGAAATCGAAACGTGCAGCTAAGATAGCAGGATTAAATAAATTTCTCAGGATTTATTATGCACGTGTAATGGAAGTATACCAGAATTAAAAAGAACTAAAGCAGAGAATACGACAGACCGGATTTTCCACCGGTCTAATCGTCGTGGAAAAAATTCATACTAAAAATTTATAAAAAACCTGCTAAAAAGTCTTGACTTTTGTTAGTAGGTTTTTATGTACTCAATTATGAGTGCCACAATCACACTTATAAACATAAGCATGGTGTTAGTATATAAGAGTGGACAGGAAAAGTTGAACAATCTATACTATCAAGTGAAAGAGTAAAGGAGTTGTTCAGCATGGCAAAAAACCAAAAATCTTACACTTCGGAATTCAAGCAGCCGATCGTAGATTTGTACAATGCCGGAGGAACCTCGTATCCACAACTGGAGCGTGAATATGGCGTAAATCGGAGCACAATTAGCGAATGGGTAAAGCAGCTTTCCCCCATCAAAGTATCGGAGGAAGAGACAGTTACCCTTAAGGAGTATAAGGCTCTCCAGAAAGAAATCCAGCGCCTTAAGATTGAGAACGAAATATTAAAAAAAGCGACCGCCATATTCGCAAAAGAACAATAGCCGAGATTGTGGCTTTTATCCAGAATAATTGAACTGATTACTCGGTATCCCAGCTTTGCAGTGCCTTGAAATTCCCAAGAAGCACATATTACAAAGCTCTGGTTTGTGCACCCTCAAACAGACGTCAGGAGTACAAAGCGTTTGGCAGGAAGGTGAAGCAAGCTTACGAGGATTCCAAACAGAGGTATGGAGCCGTCAAAATATGCCGCATACTTAATGACAGCGGGACACCCTGCAGTATCAAACGTGTCCAGAGGCATATGCAGCAGCAGGGACTGCGTTCTGTCGTAGGAAAGAAATACAACCACCATGCCAATCACGGCAGTGTCCCAGATGGTAAAGCGAATATCCTAAAACGTGATTTTGAGACGGAAACCATCAACCAAAAGTGGTGCACAGATATTACCTACATACATGTGCAGAAAGAAGGATGGACTTAACTGGCTTCCGTCATGGATTTATGCAGCCGCAAGATTATCGGCTATGCCTATGGTAAATCTATGACAACCGGACTGGCAGTGCAAGCGGTAGAGAATGCCTGCCTGAACGTCCGTGATACAAAAGGGATCATTTTACACAGCGACCTTGGAAGCCAATATACGAGCCAGGCATTTGAAGATTGTCTGAGTAAAAAAGGGAGCCTGCATTCCTATAGCCGTAAGGGAAATCCATACGATAATGCCTGTATCGAATCCTTTCATTCTGTACTGAAAAAGGAAGAGATTTATCTCCATACTTATCAAGATTCAAAGGAAGCTCGCAGAGCAATCTTTGAATATATAGAAGGCTGGTATAACCGCAAGCGGATACACAGCTCTATCGATTATCTGACACCGCAGCAAAAGGAGGATGAAGAACTCAAAAAACAGCATAATCTTTCAACTTTTTTTGTCCAAAGTATTGACACAAGTCCAC
>CAJTER010000087.1 GCA_910575405.1 Clostridia bacterium
CATAATTGGGCAATCCTGATTTTCTCCTCAGGTGTCGCTTTCGTTTTGACTGGCATAGAAAAACTCCCTTCATGATCAATCGTGTTTTTTTGTTTCACTGTCTCTCATAAAGGGAGCATATCAAATCGGTTTGTGCACAGCCCTTTTTCCGTATGGAATGTTCCCCAAGCAAGTATACAAAAAACAAAGGCCCTGCCTCTCGATTTTGGCAGGACCTTGCGGTAAAATATTGGTATGACTAAACACCACATTTTACAAACCGATTATACACGGTATGAACACGAATATCAACTAAAACTTCTCATCAATTTGGAAGTCTGCATTCCCACCGATGACGGTGTCCGGCTCATCCGTCAATTTGTGGAGGAATTGGATCTGACGGAATTATACAATACTTATGAGCGGCTGCCATCGGGGAACCATCCGACTCCGGACATTCTCCTCAAACTGCTGCTGTACGCCTATCATGAACGCAGGGGAATTACCTCCCGGGAGATGGAACAACACTGCAAACGAGACATCAACTACCTGTATCTGCTGGAAGGAAAGAAAGCACCCGACCATTCCACCTTTGCCAGATTCCGGACTAACCATGTTGGCCCCTGCGCAAAGTCCCTGTTGGCCCAGATGGCAGAATTCCTGCACAGCCTGGGAGAAATCACCGAAACCGAGCTCTTTGTAGACGGAACGAAAATCGAGGCCAATGCCAACCGTTATACGTTTGTATGGAAGAAATCGGTTACCAAACATCAGGCAAAAGCCCTGCAGAAAACGGCCCTGCTGGTAGGCGACATCATCGGGCGCTATGGCAGGAAGCCGCTGTGTAGAAAACTGGTCCGTAAAAGACATGTGAAAAAGCTGCTGAAACGGCTACGGAAGAAAGCCAGGGAAGAACATTTAGAATTCGTCACAGGAAGAGGCCACAAAAAAGAGCAACTGCAAAAAGACCTTGAAGCTCTGCAGGCCAGCCTGGAGAAGCTGAAGGAATACGAAACAAAGTTTTACATTTGTGGGAACCGAGGCAGCTATTCCAAGACGGATCCGGATGCCACCTTTCTGCAAATGAAAGACGACCACATGAAAAACGGACAGCTGAAGCCAGGCTACAACCTGCAGCACGCGGTCAATTCCGGCTACATCGTGATGGTAGGAATCTTCCCCAATCCGGGAGACACCCTGACGCTGAAACCCTTTGTGGAACAAATGGAGGAAAGCCTGAAGCTGCGGTTCAAGCGGCTGGTTGCGGATTCGGGCTATGAAAGCGAAGAGAACCTCAAATATCTGGAAGAGAAGGAAATGGAAGCCTACATCAAGCCAGCCAATTACAAACAGCGAAAGACAAAGAAATTCGCAGAAGAGATCAGCAAAAAGGAAAACCTGCAATACGATGCAGAGGAAGACTGTTATATCTGTGCCAACGGAAAACGAATCGAAAATGTGGGAGAAATGTGGGAGAGAAGAAGCACAAAACAGCAAGCGGCTACCTGCGGACGGAAACCCAGTACCACTGCAGTGACTGCGGCGGATGCCCCTACCGGGAGCCGTGTATGCCGGGGAAGAACTGGAAGAAGCCCCTGGAGCAGCGCTACAAGAATCTGACGGTATCCAAAGAGTTTGAGCGGCTGCGGGCCAAATCTGAGGAGCGGATTCAGAGCGAAGAAGGGAAACAGCTGCGGATGAACCGAAGCATCCAGGTGGAAGGCTCCTTTGGAGATATCAAGGCAGACAGCGGGTTTACCCGGTTTTTATGCCGGGGAACGGAAGCGGTCTTTGCAGAAAGCGCACTCTTTGCGATGGGGCATAACCTGGGCTGGCGCACAGCCGGATCCAGAACGACAAGCTAGGGGAACACCTGTATGCGCTAAAAACGGATACCGAAGAAACGGCTTAAGTTTGCAAGTTAAAACAAGAACCACCAAATCAGGTTGAATCGGGACAGTAGAGATGCTGCCTCTTTTTAGCGTAAAGCGCGCGCCTGCGTTTCTTCTGTAGGAAACGCCTATTTTCCAAGGTTTCTCCGGAATAGATCGAGAAAGGGGCTTCTCGCGCCAGAAATTTGTGATATGCTCCCTTTATGAGAGACAGTGAAACAAAAAAACACGATTGATCATGAAGGGAGTTTTTCTATGCCAGTCAAAACGAAAGCGACACCTGAGGAGAAAATCAGGATTGCCCAATTATGTGACTCGGGCAGATTGAGTCAAGGACAAGCTGCTGAACAGATGGGAGTCAGTAAGATTACAATTCAAAGCTGGCTCGCCAGATATCAGGAACAAGGAGCGGTTTCTTTGGCACTAACCGAGCGAAATCAATCCTATTCGCCAGATCTGAAGCTTAAAGCAGTTACAGACTACCTTTCCGGTAAAGGGTCTCAACTGGTCATTGCAGCAAAATATGGATTGCGATCAAAAACTCAACTACAGCGATGGATCAAGATGTATAATGAAGGTAGAGATTTCGGTCAGAAAAAATCAGGAGGAAGCCGAATGACTACATCTAAAAAAACCTCAAAGGAAGAACGTCTTACCATTGTTAAGGATTGCCTTGAGAACGACTACGACTATACAGAGACTGCAAGGAAACACAATGTCAGCTATCAGCAGGTCTACACCTGGGTAAAGAAGTATGCCGAGTTTGGTGAAGCCGGTCTGGAGGATCGCCGCGGAAAACGAAAAGCGGAGCAAGAGCCCCGGTCTGAGCTTGAAAAA
>CAJTER010000088.1 GCA_910575405.1 Clostridia bacterium
CGTAGGGTAGGGTAAAGGCGCCTTGCCGCCGCTGGCGGTAGGTTTCCTACACCCTCCCTCAGAACCGGACTTACTCCTCTCAAAGTATCCGGCTCCCCATTAGTAATTGACGTATTGATTAGTGTCTGTGTATTCTTTCATGGCACTTGCTGCAAACGACAAGCGTTTTTCTCCGCTTCTTTTTCATCACGGTTTCCCAATCAGAATTACCCAATTCGTTTAAGTTCCGTATAACGTGAACCTCATACAAATCGGCTTCTTTACACCCACATAATTCACAAACTCTGGCATTGAGCCGCTGTCTGATAGTGGTTTTCCAACTAAATTTCTTTCTCTGATAGATGATGTCACTCGCTTCGCCACGCTTACAGTCAGCGATTTTAACGGGGCGCACACGCTTTGTCCCTGTTTTGGTTTCATAAGGAACAGACCATGTTTTCCCGTCTTTATACTGGCGAATGATTTTGCGGATACTGGTTTTATGCTTATTAGCAATCGTTTTTAAGCAACTGTACTCCATGAGATAGCAGAAGTAGTCCAACGTGTGATAATCACAAGCCAGATTGTAATAGTTGCATAACCCTCTTGCTTCGGCATTGTACTGTTCCACAATTTCATAATCCGCAAGGTTGAGAAGTCCGGCTCGGTGTATCGGCTGAAACTCCCCGTTTTCCTTTTGGCGAATGACTTTCTTTGCAAACATGAATTTTTCAATCTTTTCCGTATGGGGAATAGACAAGGCAACTTTCATGTGCAGGGTACGGGATTTTCTCCACGTTCCGTTTTTCATTCTGTGACCTTTGACTTCCTGATTTCTGCGGACACAAATATCATAGCCAATGAAGCGGACTTTTTCGGAGCTGTGCGTTATCAGCGTCTTTTCCTCGCTCAGAGTTAATTTCAGCTCTGTGCTTAGAAATTCAGCGATTTCGGCTTTCAATTCCTCACATTCCGTTTTTGTGCCACACACGCCTGCCAGCCAATCGTCCGCATAACGGACAAAAGTAAACTTCTTGTTGTCGGCAGGTTTGCAGGGCAGATTTCTCATAGCTTTCTTCTGCGCCCTATGCTGGTCAATCAGTTCTTGTCTTGCCGCTTCATCAGAGGTATGGTCAATCCAGTAAGACAGTCTTTTTAATTCTTTGCTTGCCGCATGATATTCCAGTGTCTGATATGCAGACCTCGGCTTATCAAAGAGTTCTGCGATTTCCCGAAACTTCTTGTCCAGCTCATTCAGATAGATATTTGCAAGTATCGGGGAACAGATACCACCCTGCGGAGAACCGCTGTAAGTGGCGTTGTACTTCCAATTCTCGATATACCCAGCTTTCAAAAACTGGCGAATGATGTTCAGAAAACGACTGTCCTTGATTTTCCTGCTCAAAATCTCAATCAATTTTTCGTGATTGATGTTATCAAAACAACCTTGTATATCGCCCTCGATAAACCAGACCACGCCTGTGAAGTCAGAAGAAATCTGACGCAGTGCGGTATGACAGCTTTTGCCCGGTCTGAAACCGTGGGAATGACTGTCAAAGACAGGTTCATAGATAGCTTCCAAAATCATTCTGACAACTTCTTGCAGGAGCTTGTCACGGAAAGACGGGATACCCAGCGGACGGAGTTTTCCATTTTTCTTTGGAATATACTCACGCCTTACAGGATTAGCCTTGTAGGTTCCGTCCTTTAGTGACTGGATTAACTCTTTTATATAGAAGTCACTGAAACCGTCTGCGGTATCGTCGTCGATACCCTGTGTTGTTGCACCTTTGTTTGCATAAAGTTTCTGATAGGCGGCGTAGTAAATATCTTCACGAAGCAAGTATCTGTAAAGTCTTGTGAATACGCCGTCTTTGTGTTCGCTGGAACACTTTTCAATACGCTCTAAAATTTCAGATGTTGGTTTCATTGAGGTTTCTCCTCCCTTTCATTCTTACATTTTAGATGTTACTAACTGGCTCCCTTCGCCATGTAAGGGTCATTACCCCTCTCGGACTACTATGGAGCCTCCGTTACCATATCCGGCAAATGAGCCGGACTTAGGCAATCCCCAGTTAGCACTGTGCATAGGTTAGTAAAGATTGTCGGATATGCTTTCGGTTCGTTGTGACGTGTTCTCACGCCTGTTTCATAACGTGTTGGCAGTTATCCCGCCGTGAAAGATGACGTGACAGCGTTATGACATGGGTTTCAGGACTTTTCCCAAACCTGCAAAAAACAGGAACTGGAACCTTACATTCGATAAACCCAATCTTATCCTCATATCTTCTTAACATTAGGAAACAGTCGCACCTAAGTCCTTTGGTGACTATTCCTTTTTCTGCCATGCGCTGTTCCCGTAAAGGATTTCTCCTTAGTCGGTAAGGCAGATTGTTTCGCACACTGCCGTGTGCGGCAGTACCTTAAACTGCTTTGCACAGCGCCCTATCTGGGCGCAC
>CAJTER010000089.1 GCA_910575405.1 Clostridia bacterium
GCTTGTCCGATTTCTTTAGCGAGCTTCACTGCCTGTACTTTGTATTCGTGGTCATATTGTCTGTTTTCTGCCATTTTGTTCACTCCTTATTCTCTTGATTATATCTCAAATCCTTGAGAATGTGGTGTCAACTTTTTTTATACCACATCAGTTGTAGCCCATCGCTTCTAAAAGCGTGTACTGATGTTCCTCGGAAAGATAGGAGATTTCCACCGCAGGGCGGAAAGCAATCTGGCGTTCATCTACCATTTGCAGGATTTCGGGTACAAGCTCGGTCAGACGGATATAGCGTTGGATTTGATTGCGGCTTTCCCCGACCTTTTCGGCAAGTTCAGCATCACTCCGTAACTTTGTCCCCACTGGGGACGAAGTTAAATCACTTCGCTCACCTTGCCGCTTCATGGCTTCAAGCCGCATCTTATACGCAAAGGCTTTCTCACTCGGCAAGATAGTAGTCCTTTGGAGATTACTCTCAACCATGACAATAATCGCTTCGTCACGGGTCAGCTCCTTGACCTCGCATTTGAGCGTTTCAAGCCCTGCAAGCTCGCAAGCCTTTTTCCTCCTGTGACCGCTGATAAGCTCATACCGCCCGTCCTCTTTCTGGCGGACTGTGGCAGGGGTCATCACGCCGCTCCGCCTTACGCTGTCCACAAGCTGCTCCATGTCCTCGTCCATTAAGACCTTGAACGGGTGGTCTGGGAACTCATCAATCTCCGCAATCGGGATTTCCCTAATTTTGCTTAGATTCGCTTCCGCACGGCTCTCGTCCGTTTCAAAAAGGTCATCGTATGCGGTCAGCTCGATTTTGTTTTCTCTGCTTCTCGCCAAGCTCTGCCACCTCCTTTCCGAACTGCTCGTAAGCTGCGGCTACCTTGCCGCCTTTGTCGTAGGCAAAAATGCTCTTTCCCTCTGCGGTGGCTTCCACGGCACGGATGGAGTGGGGTATCTGAGTGTCAAATACCTTGATTCTCTGCCCATAGGCACTCTTAACCGTTGCCGTAATTTCCTTGGAGATGTTCGTGCGTGGCATTACCATCGTCATAAGGATGCCGTCAATCCGCAGGTGCGGGTTGATTTGCCGTTTGACTTTTGATACGGAGCGAAGCAACAGCTCTAAGCCTTTGGCGGAAAGATAATGGGGCTGTGTCGGGATAACCACGCTGTCAGCAGCCGCAAGAGCATTGATGGTCAGCATACCCAAGCTCGGCATACAATCCACGAGAACCGTGTCGTAATTCTTTTTTACTTCATTGATGCAGGTTTTCAGTACGCTTTCACGGCTTATGGCGTTAATCAGCCTTACTTCCAGCCCCGACAGCTCAATGTTGGACGGGAGCAGGTCAACGCCCTCGTCATGGTGCAGGATGCTTCTGGAAACATCGACGGGTTTATCATCAATGATGTCCTGCATGATAGTCGAGAGCGTATCGGGCAAGTCGTCTGGTCGGCTGTAACCGAGCGACATGGTTAAATTTGCCTGTGCATCGGCATCAATCAGCAGTACCTTTTTGCCCTGCTGTGCCAGAGCCACGCCCAGATTGACCGCCGTGGTGGTCTTGCCAACACCGCCTTTCTGGTTGGTTAAAGCGATTACTTTGCAATTTGACATAGGGTGCGTCCTCCTTTCGCATAGATTTAGCCACTTTGTCAAGGTGGCTATGTAAAGGATTTATGGCAATAAAAAAAGCCGACTGGCTGTTTTATTTGCTAAACTACACCAATCGGCTATGTAAAAGTCTATTCTGTTTTATTCTCTGCCTTATCTGCTCTTACATGATAAGGCTTTCATTATTCTCTCTGTATCCCATTTTTCTGGGAACAATACCGCCATAATATGAAACGCATCCATCAGTCCTGCAATATACGCATGAGTGCCGTACTCAAAATCCTGCTTTT
>CAJTER010000090.1 GCA_910575405.1 Clostridia bacterium
ATAATCTCTCGGAATCCTGAGTGATTATAGTCAGCACAGTTGGCAGTGGACATTGAAAAGTGAATATTATCTGAAATGAATAAAAATAAACATGAGAAACAGACATAACTGTCGCTATGCCTTAAAAAGGTGTATAATACCCATAGGATTATGTCGTTTTCAGAATCAACTTTCTCAGGGCGGATTCATAAGGCAAATCCCATGCATCAAGATGTTGGAGCATCATGATGTTATAGAGGCGGCAGTACCACATCTTAGTAGAGCGGTGTCTGCCGTTTTCTAATAAGAAATCATATTTCTCACGTTTGTTGGAACGTTCTACAGAAGTTCTTGCATTAAATTCCGTTTTCCATTCGTCACTGTCACGGGGCGGTATGTTGATTAATCGGGGGTTGTCCTTTGTGGCAAGGTGAACTGTTCTTCCATACTTGGAATCAGAGCAGGGATGTTCGCATGAGCATCCGTATTTTCTGCTTGCAAGGGGACAGCGAAATTTAATTCTGTTCTTGGAAGGCTCTGAACCGTCATGATTCATTCGACGCCCTTCTTTACAAACAGGAACGCCATCTTTACCGATGGTAAAATCATCCTTATATTTGGCTTTGATTCCCCGTTTTTCATTCAGGTCAATAAAGGGAGTAATTCCTTTGCGTTTACAGTATTTATAAATCGGCATGGCATCATGGGCAGAATCAAGAAGCAGCCTGGAAATCTGAAATTCAGGCAGAAAGCTTTTCATTCTAAAAAAAGTATGCAGGAATCCATGGGAATCATGTCTTGAGGCAGGATTCAGCAAAGGAAAAACAGGAAGGTCACTTTCTGAATCAGAAGCAGCCAGCATGTATAAATCGAAACCATGATAAAAGCAGGAGCGGGATGAATCCCATCCGATATCACAGTCGGGCTGGGAAAAGTAACGATCGCAGGAGCAGTCATGAATCCCTTTGGAGGGGCAGTCACAGACACGGTGTTTCCGCTCCCTGGCAGATGTAACAACAGGAGTGCCGTCACCGGCAAGAGCCAGTGCATCAGGATTGATAAGTCCTTTAGAAACAGACTGCTGCAGGAATTCCTGATTAAAAAGGTCAAAAAGAGAACCATAAGGCTGCTCAGAAACAGGGAGGGAAGTATTTTCCAGTTCCTGTAAGAGCTGCCCAACAGATATTTTTTCAACAGATTTTGCCTTGGCACCTTTGTCAGAAGGCTTTTTGACAGAAGCCTTAACGGGATGAATGTGGGGAGTCAGGTTATTTTGATCAGAATCCCAAAGACGGTTCAAAAAATCATAGAAAGTACCAACACCGGGAGTGTCACCGAATTCAAAACCGCTGAGAATGGCATAAAGAGGGTTGATTTTCAGCTGTGCAGCCCACTCAGTCAGGGAAGTGACTTTAAAATCCAAAGACAGCAGGTAGGAACGGTGCATGCAGGAAGGGGTTCTTGGCTCAGGTCCAAAGACAGAATATGTGCTTTTCAGTTTTTCATCGGTGTAGGAAAGGTCAAGATTCCAAAAGCGGTCAATGATATCCCAAGTGGAGCGGGCGATGGAATCAGGATTTGGATAATATTTACGTAAGTTTTCAACAACAAAGTTTTGGTAGTCAGAATGACTGCCGCAGTTAACAGGTAACAAATGAAATCGCCTCCAATCGAAAAATATGTCTTATAAATAAGGGCGCGAAGCGCCGCATTTTTCGATTGAATTGTCAAGTGTTTTGACAAAAAAGTGGGGGATTTTAATAAAAAAGGAATCTGAAAGCCTTA
>CAJTER010000091.1:0-667 GCA_910575405.1 Clostridia bacterium
TAGAAGGCCAGCAAAAGGGGATTTTCAGGGATGAATTGTCCATTAATGATATTACCCGGGCTTATGCCATGTTTGAACGGGGGATGATGTATGACTGGTGCATTTCCAGCGGAAACTATTCACTTTGCCAGTATTCCTCCATGCTGATGCCCAAATTTCTGGCAGGGCTTTGCAAGGGCAATTGATATTGCTGCCATAAGTGGTATACTGTTGTGGAAAGCGAGGTGCGATTCTTTATGCATATAACAGGAAAGCAGGCTGCGGAAAGCTTACTGGCCGCCATAGACAGAAAGAAAACAGAACTGAACTTAAGACGCCCGCTGACAGAGGGAGAATTAGAGCGCCTGACAGAGGAGTTCGTTGTTGAATACACTTATAATTCCAATGCGATTGAGGGAAATACCCTGACCCTGCGCGAGACGGATATGGTTTTGCGCGGTCTGACCATTGACAAGAAGCCTTTAAAAGACCACATGGAGGCAGTCGGACATAAAGAAGCCTTTGAGCTTGTGCGGGATTTGGTGAAAGAACAGGTGCCTTTATCGGAGAGTATCATCAAGCAGATTCACTGCCTTGTACTTGCGGATAAACGGGAGGACAGGGGCGTTTACAGAAGAGTACCTGTCAGGATTATGGGTGCAAAGCATGAACCGGTACAGCCATATTT
>CAJTER010000091.1:676-1699 GCA_910575405.1 Clostridia bacterium
CAGTTTCATATTGAATTTGAAAGGACGCATCCCTTCATTGATGGGAACGGCAGAACCGGGCGGCTGCTTGTGAATTTGGAGTTGATGAAGGCAGGATATCCGCCGATTGACATTAAATTTGCAGACCGGGTTGCCTATTATAATGCGTTTGATGAATACCATGCGAGCCGCAATCCCGGAGCAATGGAAAAGCTGTTTGCGGGCTATGTAAACGCAAGGCTGGATCGTTATTTGGAAATGCTGGGAAATGATTAAAGGCAAGGCAGTATACAGTGCCGCATCATAACCAGGATCTGTTTGAACAGGCGATACGATTCAACCTGCCAGACAGTGAGGAAAGCAGGGGAGGTATGTTATGGAGACTATGAGAAAAACAATTCACATCGGGGGCCAGGATTTTGAGACCATTCGCAATGAAAATCTGTTTTATATTGATAAAACAGATTTTATCAGGCAGTGGTGGGAAAACAAAGACAGCGTAACCCTCATCACCCGCCCCAGACGTTTTGGCAAGACACTGAATATGAGCATGATGGAAACGTTCTTTTCCATCAATTATGCCGGAAGAAGCGATTTGTTTGAAGGTCTTTCCATCTGGGAAGATGAGGAATACCGGCAGCTGCAGGGGACATATCCGGTTCTGTTTCTCAGTTTTGCGGATGTGAAAGAGGATAACTTTACAGATGCGCAGCAAGGAATCTGCCGTATCATCCGCAGGCTGTACAAAAGATACGATTTTTTGTTGGAAAGTCAGCTTCTCGGTGAGGAGGAAAAACGGGAATTTTGCAATGTATCTCCTGGTATGACAAAAAGTGAAGCCGCATTTTCCCTGAAAGCATTATCCGATTACCTGAACCGCTACTATGGAAAAAAGGTTATTATCCTGTTGGATGAATACGATACGCCCATGCAGGAAGCCTATATGAATGGTTACTGGAAAGAAATGAGCGGATTCATGCGAAGCCTCTTTAATTCAACCTTTAAAACCAACCCATACCTGTACCGGGCACTCATGACAGGCAT
>CAJTER010000092.1 GCA_910575405.1 Clostridia bacterium
CCGAATTCTTACGGAAGAAATCGATGAGATCGAATCTTCCATTCAAAAAATCATGCACACCTTGGATGCCCCGATTCTTGGGATTCCCGGTATTAACTACCGTATGGGAGCAATGATTCTTGCAGAGCTTGGTGATTTGAGCCGGTTTTCTTCCCCGGATTAAATCCTTGCTTATGCAGGAATGTCCCCCTCCACTTACCAATCCGGACAATTGACATCATCTTATGCTCACATGGAAAAACGAGGTTCACGCTACCTTCGATATGCTCTGTTCAATGCCACTCAGTATGTCTGTATGTGGGACCCCACATTTAAGGCCTACCTTGCGAAAAAGCGCTCTGATGGCAAACATTACTTTGTCGCCATCTCGCATTGATGTGGTATAAAAAAAGTTGACAGCCCATTCTCAAGGATTTGAGATATAATCAAGAGAATAAGGAGTGAACAAAAATGGCAGAAAACAGGCAATACGACCATGAATACAAAGTACAGGCAGTGAAACTGGCAAAGGAAATCGGACAAGCAAAGGCCGCTAAAGAACTGGGAGTTCCCAAAAACACCCTGTATGGCTGGGTACGGGCCAACCGCCTTGGCAGCCTCGACCTTGGGGCAGGTTCACAAACTCCGCAAAGCGCTATGACGCTTAATGAGGAACTCCTAAAGCTTCGCCAGCAGGTAAAGGAACTGGAGAAAGAAAACCGCCGTTTGAAGAAAGAAAATGATTTTCTGGAGGAAGCCAGCGCTTTTTTCGCCGCGGGATATCGCTTTTTACTGCAGAGTCCTCCATGTCAGCAGACAGGGATTTTACCAGTATCTTGCAAACAAAGACCGTCCATGGAAATATCAGCCACTGGCGGATGCCATGAAAGAGATCCTCGCGGAAGATGAATGCAATGATACTTATGGCCGTATCCGCATGTATCAGGCATTAACCTTGAAGCAGCCGGAAAATGTGGATATTCCCAGTGAACGCACCGTATACCGTATCATGGAAGAGATCGGAATCAGCCATCATCCCAGACGCAAGCCAAATGGGATCACAAAAGTGGACAGGGAAGCCAGAAAATCAGACGATCTGTTAAAACGTGATTTCCATGCAGAGGAGCCGCTGACAAAATGTGTTACAGATATAACAGAGATCAAAGCCAGTGATGGAAAACTGTATGTTTCTGCTGTTTTTGACTGTTTTGATTCCAGCGTGGTCGGTCTGGCAATGGATACCAACATGAAGGCGTCGTTATGTGTTCAGACACTGGAAAATACTTTTAATGCGTACCCCGGTATCCGTGGAGCCATTATCCATAGTGACAGGGGGAGCCAGTACACCAGCCAGCTTTACCGCGATGCGATCCGGCAGTACGGCATACAGCAAAGTATGAACAGTGCAGGCGGCAGATGCCACGATAATGCCCGCTGTGAAAGTATGTGGGCAAGGATGAAATCAGAACTGCTGTATGACCGTTATGATACGGAAAAAATGACCACGGATGAACTCAGGACGATCATCTGGAGATATTTCATCAGCTACTGGAATAACCGAAGAATCTGCTCTGCCAATGGAGGGCTTCCTCCTATGGTTAAGCGACGGCAATACTATGATTCCCTGAAAGAAGCAGCATAGGATACAAAATCCTTGAAGAAAATGTGTCAACTAATCTTGACAAAATCA
>CAJTER010000093.1 GCA_910575405.1 Clostridia bacterium
TGTGAAGTGAAAAGTTAACTTCCACATCTAAGGGGTGCAAGTGGAAGTTAGTCTTTCCCCAACTTCCACTTGAAATCAAGTGGCACTTAGCCTTACACTTTCTTTATGGGCAGATGCCTCCCTGAATGGAGGTAACCCTATGAAACATACGAATACCTATTCCCATCTGACACTGGAGGAGCGCCGCATCATCCTCAATGGCATCTCCCATGGCTCGACCAAGACCGCCATCGCACAGACCATCGGCAAGGACAAATCCACCGTCGGCAAGGAGATCAAGGCTCACCGCATCCTTGTGAAGAAATGCTCGTTGCCTCTGGAATGCTCCGCCTACAGAAAGTGCCCTTTCCACAGACTCTGCACTTTGGACTGCCCGGAGTATACGCCCTTCCGCTGCTCCCGGCGCGACCGCTCCCCCGGTGCCTGCAATGGCTGCCCAAACCGCAGCAGGTGCCGGTTCGACAAGTTTGAATATCACCCTGAACAGGCTCACGCTGTCTACCGGCAAACTCTAACGGACTCCAGAGCCGGAGTGAACCTGACCTCTGCAGAAGCAAAAGCTATGGCCGACATCATCGGTCCACTCCTGCGCCAAGGGCTTTCTCCCTACCAGATCCTTCAGGTGCATCCCGAGCTCGGGATCTGCGAGAAGACCCTCTACAACTACATTGAGTCCGATGTATTCCACGAAGTGGCTGGCATCACCGTCATGGATCTGCGCAGGAAGGTCTCCAGGAAGCTCAGAAGGGGCAAGGCCGCCACTTACAAGAAGCGGCAGGACAGGCGCTATCTCCAGGGACGTACATACCAGGACTACTGCACCTACCTTGCCGAACACCCAGAAGGGTTCGTTACCCAGATGGATACCGTATACAATGACGAATCCAGCGGCCCCTTTATCCAGACCTTCAAGTTCGTGAAGGCCGGCCTGCTCGTTGCGCTCCTGCACCAGGAGAAAACGGCTTCCGCCATGCTCTCCGGTATCTGCCTCCTGGAAACGATCCTCACCCCTGCCCTCTTTCGCAAGTACGTGCACGTCCTCCTCACCGACCGGGGCAGTGAGTTCTGCGCAGCGCAGGCCATGGAGACTGCCACTGACGGCTCCAGGCGCACCAGGGTGTTCTTCTGCGACCCCATGCAGTCCGGCCAGAAAGGCTCCCTGGAGAACAAGCACATTGAGTTACGCTACATCCTTCCAAAGCAGACCGACCTGCGAGGCCTCGGGCTGACCTGCCAGGACGACCTCAACCTCGTCCTGAGCCATGTGAACTCCGCTCCTGTGGAGTCCCTGGGCGGCAAGAGCCCCCTGGAACTGACGGCGTTCCTTTACCCGGACCTCTACGAGAGGCTCTTTGCCTTCGGTATCCGCAGGATTGAAAGTGACAGCGTCATACTTAAGCCATACCTTTTAAAGAACAAAAAGAATCGTTAATCGCCTAAAACCATGTGGCATCTGCCGGGAACTGAATCGGTCCAATTCAGGTGGAAGTTAGTCTTACACTCAAAAAAAGTGTCTAAATTCCGCCCGATGGACTATGCCCAAAAACGGCTTTTTCGCCACTGTAGCAGACTCCCGCAGCGCCAATTGTAAGAGTAACTTCCATTTCTGTAAGGTGTTTTTCCTCGTGTCCCCTCTTTCTGTAATAGTAACCGCAACTCTCTTATCA
>CAJTER010000094.1 GCA_910575405.1 Clostridia bacterium
CAATTACTAATGGGGAGCCGGATACTTTGAGAGGAGTAAGTCCGGTTCTGAGGGAGGGTGTAGGAAACCTACCGCCAGCGGCGGCAAGGCGCCTTTACCCTACCCTACGTTTATAGACAAGGATATACTCTATTTCCAACCCGTTTTTTATGTCGGACAGCATTTTCTTAAATGCGGGTCGCCCCTCGATTGATTTTCCCGACTTTCCTGCATCTTCGTAGATGCCGACAACTTCCATTTCCTCACGGTCTGCAAACCGCTTCAAGCTATTCTTCTGACCCTCAAGGCTATATCCGTCAACCTGCATCTCGGTACTTACTCTTGGATACAGAACACATTTCTTTCCTTCCCGATTCATTCTATCACCTCCGATAATTTTGGAAAATGTGATATGTAAAGTTGCGTAAGCCTACGCAACACAATCCAGTTCCTGCAAAACAAATCTTCCGTATTTTTCAACTGCCTGTACCATAGCATTTATAAAGACATCAAAGTTTTCTGCTTCGTCAGTTTCATTCTTTTGCTGTTCTGCATTATGAATTTCTTTGACATTTTCCATCTATATACCTCCGCAAAGCTAAACGGCTGTATGCCATAAATTATATGGATACAGTCGTCATTTGACTAATGTGCAAATCCTCCCATTTCCACTAATTCGCACAATTATTTTCCGAACCATTAATGCTGATGTGTGATAACGCAAGGGAAATCACCAAATGGTCAGCAGCGAACTGACGCCACGGGAATTGCACCCCAACTGTCGGTCTGACAGAGCCGCCCCCATTGCCTGCGGCAGATTGGTTACCGCTCGGACTGTAGCTGGACGGGAGTATCATTGTCCTCTTTGTGGGTCATGGCGGAATCGGGAGCTGCCCGATATTTCCAGTCGGTATTTTTTCGCTTACTGCCTTTCGGCGGGTCATGGCGTACTGCTGCACACGCTTATGCTTATTCCAGCCACAAAGAGAATGTACTTGGTGAATGGGTATTTGGTTGTCAAAGAGCCGTCCCGTTTTCGCCATAAAGCAAAACAGGTAAAAGGGCTTAAGCCCCTTCACCTGTTTGCTCACTCAACCGCCACAACACAAGGCAATTATTTCATAAATTTTTTTATCGCCTTTAATGCCGCTTTTATAGAGCACTTGACAGCTTGATATTTGCAGTCCTCTAGCTTTGCAATCTGTTCATAGGTCAGCTCCCCGAAGAAATACAGCTTCAGCCTGCGCCGCTGCACTTCTGGAAGTTCGGAAACCGCCCTATGTAGCTGCTCGTATTCAATGCTCTCTGAAACAATATCCTCAATCCGTTCTGCCTTATAAAAAGCTCTGTCATTCAGCGTTTCATCGGTCAGCTCGGAGTGTTCAATGTGCCTGCTCACCCTGTTCAGATGGGATATGTCCTCAAGCTCAAATCTGTCAAACGTCTGGTACAGCATTTCGTCAATCTCAATATTCTGCTGCTTTCCACGTCCGTCCTTAAAAGAGAGGTAATAATGCCCCTCGGTTATCGTCAAAGTGTACGGGTTATACTTGTCCTTTTTTCGGTTTGGATGCTTTTCAAGCATTGTAATTTCCTCCAATCAATCTGAATTTTTTTGAAAATCCAGATTGACGGGCGGAGAACGGCATCC
>CAJTER010000095.1 GCA_910575405.1 Clostridia bacterium
TTTGGACGATGTCTTCCCGTACTTCCCCTGCATTATGCTCAATGCAGTCGGCTACCTCGTTCATGGGACCAGTTTCCGTCCAGTAGTTCTGGCATTCTCCATCCATCAGGGCGTAAGCAACCGAGCGTGGGTTAAAGAGGCTTGCTCCATTTTTCATGCGGTAGCCATCATACCACTGCTTCAGTTCTGCATAGGGGACTGTTTGCTGCTCTTCGCATAAGGCTTTTACTTCCTGTTCCGTGAAGCCGAAGAATTCTTCATATTTCCCGTTTTTCATGGCGTGATCTTCTCGGAACATATTGATAGTAGAAGCGCTTCCATATTTAGCGATGGGCAGGACGCCCGTCATGTAAACCAACTCCACATAGGGCTGATCTTTTAACAGCCTTTGCAGAAATTTCAGGTGTTCCTTTTTATCGCTTTCCTTCATAAAGTCTTCATGGAATACCGCATCCCATTCATCCAAGATGAAGATGAAGGAGTCCTCCGTTGCTTTAAATAAGCGGGTCAGGTTGTGATATGCGTTTGCATCTAAATGGGGATAGGTTTCTTCCAAATCCTGTTTCAGACCATTTCGTATCTCCTCAATATATTCTGTGTAGGAACTACAGTCATCCGGCATTTGGCTGAAGTCGATTTTGATCACATTGTGCTGATTTAGGTGGTTCGGATAAAACAGTTCTTTGGGCTTTCCCTCAGAATCCACCGATGCCTGAGCAATCTTCAGATCGGAAAACAGACTGCCGCTGTCCAGCCCTTTAGTGTAATAGGCGGCCAGCATATTGGCGTTCATGGTTTTTCCAAAGCGCCTTGGCCGGGTGATGCAGATGTATTGGTCATTTGTATTGATCCATCTGGATACACGTTCAATCAGTAAGCTTTTATCTACAAAGATTGCACTGTTCCTTGCTCTCTGGAAAAGGATCTTTGGCTGTTCGGTATTCAAATAGTTCATAACGGTTCTCCCCCTTTGCTTTCCTTTATTATACCCCAGAATAGAGGACTCAGCAATTGAAAGGCGGAAAAAAGCAAGACGAGTCTTTGGGTCTCAAGTACTCTACCCATACCCCACCAAAGAATTCATAATTCTTTGGTGGGGCAGCTTAGCCGGATAGGACAGGGCTGGTTTTGAGAAAAACATAGAAGGATTGGTTGCTCGGAAGCGCAATAGGGAAAACGATTCGATGTGGAAGAACCTCGACACTTTTCAACATGCATACTCCTTGCGATTTACAGGCGCAGCAGCCTTATCCACATCTTTTTTTAGATTGTATACGATAGTATTCACAGCTGCCTGTGAATAAACCGTTTCTTACAGTTGTTGCAGTTCCAATGGGTTTCGGTGATTCAACAAAAGAGTTATCCACAGGGAATACAAAAAAAGGAAATCGCAAAGAGATGGAAACAAAACAGCCGCCTGCTGGTTCGAGTCGTTCCAGCAGGCGGTATAGAGAGAGGGGAACAGGGAATCAAGCGGCTGTAACGTTCAGTCTTGTGTCCCCTGGATTCGTTCGATTTTGCAGGTGTGTGGCTTGGCGGTATTGTCTTTATCATAGTTGATTCCAACCAGCAGAATATCTCTGTACTTGCGGACTTTCGCCGCATAATCCCGGTTCTT
>CAJTER010000096.1 GCA_910575405.1 Clostridia bacterium
GATTCCCGGCTTTCAAAGCGCTTGCCGTAGTATCGTTCCCGTTTCAGGATTCCCCAGAATCCTTCCATTGGACCATTGTCGATGCATTTTGCCACTCTGGACATACTTTGCGTCATCCCGGCATCCATCAGCTTTTTGTGGAACGTACGGTTGGTGTATTGATATCCGCGATCACTATGGAACAGGGGATGGGCATCCGGGTTTTCCTTAACGGCTGCATTGAATGTATCGAACACCAGGGGGTTGTCATTGTGATCTCCGATTCTGAATGAGACGATCCGGCGATCATACAAATCAAGAATTGCACTCAAATACACCTTGTGAATGGTGATTCCTTCATACCATTTGAATTCTGTTACATCGGTAAGCCATTTCTCGTTTGGCTTCTCTGCTGTGAATTCCCTGTTCAGCACATTCTCCGCAATATGCTGTGGGTTACGGGCCTGTCTGGTGCATCCGTGGTTTGCGTATTGGATTGTAGATTGGATTCCTCTTTTGCGGCAGATACGCAGGACTCTTTTGTCGTTAACATCCATTCCGTGATATCGTTCCAGATCATCCCGAATTCTTCGATATCCCTTGTCTGGATCTTTCCTGTGGATCTCCTCGATCGTTTCGGCGATCCGCTCGTTCTCGCGGACCCTTTTCCCGAAATCGCCTTTGAGCCATTTGTAGTAAGCGGATCTTGCTACATGGAGGATCTCACAGGATAATTCCACTGGATCGTCATATTCTTCGGCACAATACTGGATCGCTTCGTAGAGGTGCGATTGTCTCACTTGTGAAAGGCATCCCTCCTTTCCAGTTCCTTGAGTTTTTTTAACAGATCACGCTCCACTTTGGTCCGGTACAGTTCGTGTTCCAGCTTTGCCATTTGAATTTTCATTTTTTCAAGCTCAGACCGGGGCTCTTGCTCCGCTTTTCGTTTTCCGCGGCGATCCTCCAGACCGGCTTCACCAAACTCGGCATACTTCTTTACCCAGGTGTAGACCTGCTGATAGCTGACATTGTGTTTCCTTGCAGTCTCTGTATAGTCGTAGCCGTTCTCAAGGCAATCCTTAACAATGGTAAGACGTTCTTCCTTTGAGGTTTTTTTAGATGTAGTCATTCGGCTTCCTCCTGATTTTTTCTGACCGAAATCTCTACCTTCATTATACATCTTGATCCATCGCTGTAGTTGAGTTTTTGATCGCAATCCATATTTTGCTGCAATGACCAGTTGAGACCCTTTACCGGAAAGGTAGTCTGTAACTGCTTTAAGCTTCAGATCTGGCGAATAGGATTGATTTCGCTCGGTTAGTGCCAAAGAAACCGCTCCTTGTTCCTGATATCTGGCGAGCCAGCTTTGAATTGTAATCTTACTGACTCCCATCTGTTCAGCAGCTTGTCCTTGACTCAATCTGCCCGAGTCACATAATTGGGCAATCCTGATTTTCTCCTCAGGTGTCGCTTTCGTTTTGACTGGCATAGAAAAACTCCCTTCATGATCAAT
>CAJTER010000097.1 GCA_910575405.1 Clostridia bacterium
TGCCAGAACCTCTTTTGGAAGTATGCACACTTTTCTGTTCGTAAGAACCGGATTCATTTACGCCGGGGTCAACACCAGCGAAGGCAGTGATAGCTCCTTTGTGAGTGAAGCGGGAAACATCACCAATCTCAGCCATAAGCTGGGGACCAAGTGATTTACCGACACCTTTCATAGCCATTACAACAGGATATTCAGGTAGTTTGGAGGCAGCTTCATTCATCATGGTACGAAGCTGTTCCACGGTCTGGGAAGCCGTATTTAATTGTTCTACAGCCTGTTTGATAATTAGTTTTGTCAAATCGTCTTTTGGAAGTACAGAAACGATCTCCTTAGATGCTTCATAGATTTCAACAGCTTTTGACTGGCTGAAGTTGTACTTTCTACGTTTGCACCACTTTTGATAGTGGTCGATAAATGCGTTAAGAGACAGTTTGCGGACACAATCCACATGCCAGTAGGTGGTTGCAAAATCAACCCACTTCTGGCTGCCGTCCTCACGGGCAGGACTGTCGAAATAGGCATTTGCACCCGGATAAGTCTGGTCAAGAATGCCGATAAGGTTGTTCTTCATGGCGGTTTTGTGTTTCATGTAAAAATCAAACTGGCGGTTCATGGTTTTAAGCTGATTACGAATTTCGTCCATGAGACTATACTGTCTGAGTTCTGCCCAACTGTCAAGAGTATAGCGGGCAATTTTTACAGCATCTGCCTTGTCAGACTTCACTTTGCGGAGGGAATGATCTCCAAAGTCTTTGATAAGTTTGGGATTTACGGCAGATACAAAAAGGTCAGCCTGTGAGAGTTCACGGACAAGGGGTTCGTAATAACGCCCCGTATGTTCCATAACAATGCGTGACTCACCATCAATGGCCTGGATATGCTCGATAAGAGAGCGAATACCGCTGACTGTATGCCTGACTTCAAATGGTGTGGAAACAATTTCACCATAAGGACGAAGGATGGCAACCATACTTTTACCTTTGGAAACATCAATACCCACCGCGTTCATGTTCATAAATTTGTCACTCCTTAAGATTTATAGTGCAAAAGATAAATACCAGCTTTACTCATTGCCTATTCAATCTACTGTGGTGTGACACGAACGCACTGAAAGTGGTTCAACCTGCATAAAACGAATGCTGCGAATGAGGAGCTGGTTATCAGTCTTAAAAACGGACGTGTAAGTCCAGGAAAGGAAGCCGATATACCGATTGCCCCATCATTATACAGCTTAAGCAATAAGATGGCTAACAACCTAACTGGTTGTTAAGTATATTAACCAATTTATATTGTAGTAGAAAGACTAACTATTAAAAGTCAAGGGTAAAAAGCTGAAGCCCTCCGCTGCTGAAAGGTTAGTTTAATAAGCGGTAGATATCAGCAATGAACATTGAAAACTGCATGACAAAACAGGCGTCCTTGGGGATGCCTGGCAGAAGATATTGAAAAGT
>CAJTER010000098.1 GCA_910575405.1 Clostridia bacterium
AATGAGGAGCTGGTTATCAGTCTTAAAAACGGACGTGTAAGTCCAGGAAAGGAAGCCGATATACCGATTGCCCCATCATTATACAGCTTAAGCAATAAGATGGCTAACAACCTAACTGGTTGTTAAGTATATTAACCAATTTATATTGTAGTAGGGTAGGAGTATAAAAACCCTTACCCTTGTCCTTATCGCCGCTGTAATGCGCTTAAATCAAGCGAGAAACACCCTCTATCATGTAACAAACATTCCATACTGGATTGAGGGCGAAAGTAGTCTACTGATTTCGCCCTCTTGACTACCCACAATCAAAGGCGGGAAAAGCTGTCAAGGGCGCGTAGCACGAAGTTTACCCTTGACAGCTTTTTGGATTACCTCAAAAGGTATCAGCTTTTTATTCCTCATGTTCCAATCTCTCCCATTCTTTTCGTAACTGTTTCAGTGCAACATTTCTTCTGCGGTTTATCGAACTTCTGCAACGTCCGTACAATCTACCGATTACTTCATCACGATAGCCGACAAAGTAATAAAGCAACATAGGTATTTGGGTAATACGAGTTATCAAGATATACTAAATGATTTGACAGTTCATATTCATGGGTAGTATATCCCCTAAACGAACATTGCGTTTTTTTGACAGAAAATAGTTTGTCTGATTTTGCGGATATAAAAATAACACGACGGTACCTCCTGATACCGCCGCATTATTAGTCATGGTTTCTAAAAGTCCTCCGCTGTCCGTTTTGAAGAAACGGCGGCTTATGAGTGTTACCAAAAAGAAAGAACCGATAACCGCATTTTTAATCTGCGTGTTATCGGCTCTGCGTCTGTGCGTCTGGCTCTTTGATAACTGATATATTCATTTGTTGTACGTTAATAATGGTTTCGTGCTTGCATTTCGGGCAATATAGGGGAAAGTTTTTCAGTTCGGTATCACTCCGCATTTTTAACCTTGTTTTGCTTTGGCATATGGGGCATATTATCCATTCGGTATTCATGTTAAATACCCCAATCCCTGCTAATCATTTGTAGTTTTACCATATGCGGGTAAATCCTGCCTGTGTTCATCAGTTTTTCCGGCGTTCCCTGTTCCGCAACAGAACCGTCTGAAAGCACAATGATGTGGTATAAAAAAAGTTGACACCACATTCTCAAGGATTTGAGATATAATCAAGAGAATAAGGAGTGAACAAAAATGGCAGAAAACAGGCAATACGACCATGAATACAAAGTACAGGCAG
>CAJTER010000099.1 GCA_910575405.1 Clostridia bacterium
CCGTGGTCCGAACAGTATCAGAAGTTATTGACTGTGCCAAAGGAGGAAACATGATTGACGTAGGAATCGATGTCGCAAAAGACAAGCACGACTGTTCCATCTGCAATTCAGACGGTGTTGAGCTTTACCCACCATTCATTATCGCCAACAATCTAGAGGGCTTTGAGAATCTCATGGATCATATCCAAGCTGTATCAGATGATCTTTCCAAAGTAAAAGTAGGACTGGAAGCTACCGGTCATTACTCATACAACATACTTGGATACCTGATCTCCCAAGGATCTCCCGTTTCCCTGATTAATCCGTTACACACGAATCTGTTTCGCAAAAGTCTAAGCCTTAGACAGACCAAAACGGATAAGGTTGATGCCCGTACCATCTGTATGATGCTTTCTTCCGGTATGAATCTTACGTCCTACTCGAAAACATCATACCATATGGAGGAACTGAAATCACTTACAAGATACCGTTTTGATAAAGTCCGTGAACGGGCAAAACTGAAACAGTCTCTTTCCAGACTGGTTACGATTCTCTTCCCAGAGCTTGAAAAGCTGGTTCCAACACTCCATATAAAGTCTGTCTATGCACTGTTGGCTGAGTTTCCTGGAGCAAAACATATTTCAACAGCTCATATGACTCGTCTGAAACATCTTCTCAGCGACAGTTCTAGAGGCCGCTATGGTAAAGACACCGCTGAGACTATTCGTGATGCTGCAAGACGTTCCATCGGTTCTGATATGCCTGCGAAATCTCTTGAGCTGAAGCATACGATTTCGCTAATCCGAATTCTTACGGAAGAAATCGATGAGATCGAATCTTCCATTCAAAAAATCATGCACACCTTGGATGCCCCGATTCTTGGGATTCCCGGTATTAACTACCGTATGGGAGCAATGATTCTTGCAGAGCTTGGTGATTTGAGCCGGTTTTCTTCCCCGGATAAAATCCTTGCTTATGCAGGAATGTCCCCCTCCACTTACCAATCCGGACAATTGACATCATCTTATGCTCACATGGAAAAACGAGGTTCACGCTACCTTCGATATGCTCTGTTCAATGCCACTCAGTATGTCTGTATGTGGGACCCCACATTTAAGGCCTACCTTGCGAAAAAGCGCTCTGATGGCAAACATTACTTTGTCGCCATCTCGCATGCAGCCAAGAAGTTAGTACGTC
>CAJTER010000100.1 GCA_910575405.1 Clostridia bacterium
GCTTGTCCGATTTCTTTAGCGAGCTTCACTGCCTGTACTTTGTATTCGTGGTCATATTGTCTGTTTTCTGCCATTTTGTTCACTCCTTATTCTCTTGATTATATCTCAAATCCTTGAGAATGGGCTGTCAACTTTTTTTATACCACATCATTACCATTGTCATAAGGATGCCGTCAATCCGCAGGTGCGGGTTAATCTGCCGTTTCACTTTAGACACGGAGCGAAGCAACAGCTCTAAGCCTTTGGCGGAAAGATAATGGGGCTGTGTCGGGATAACCACGCTGTCAGCAGCCGCAAGCGCATTGATGGTCAGCATACCCAAGCTCGGCATACAGTCAACGAGGACAGTATCGTAATTCTTTTTTACCTCGTTAATGCAGGTTTTTAATACACTTTCACGGCTTATGGCGTTAATCAGCCTTACTTCCAGTCCCGACAGTTCAATGTTGGACGGGAGCAGGTCAACGCCCTCGTCATGGTGCAGGATGCTTCTGGAAACATCGACGGGTTTATCATCAATGATGTCCTGCATGATGGTGGAGAGCGTGTCGGGCAAGTCGTCTGGTCGGCTG
Source organism: Clostridia bacterium (assembly GCA_910575405.1). GTDB lineage: Bacteria > Bacillota > Clostridia > Peptostreptococcales > Anaerovoracaceae > Hominibacterium. Next base: position 573 of record CAJTER010000100.1, read on the forward strand.
TAACCGAGCGACATGGTTAAATTTGCCTGTGCGTCGGCATCAATAAGCAAAACTTTCCTGCCCTGCTGTGCCAGAGCCACGCCCAGATTGACCGCCGTGGTGGTCTTGCCAACGCCGCCTTTCTGGTTGGTTAAAGCGATTACTTTGCAATTTGACATAGGGTGCGTCCTCCTTTCGCATAGATTTAGCCACTTTGTCAAGGTGGCTATGTAAAGGATTCATGGCAATAAAAAAGCCGACTGGCTGTTTTATTTGCTAAACTACACCAATCGGCTATGTAAAAATTTATTCTGTTTTATTATCCGTCTTATCTGCTCTTTCGTGATAAGGCTTCTCTTATTCTCTCTGTATCCCATTTTTCTGGGAACAATACCGCCATAATATGAAACGCATCCATCAGTCCTGCAATATACGCATGAGTGCCGTACTCAAAATCCTGCTTTTGCCTGCAATCTATAAGACGTTGGCAAACTTCCCTTTGTTCCTCCGTCAAATCAAGCTGGTTAAAGGCATCCTCCGCATATCCCTCATCCTTACTGTCTTT
>CAJTER010000101.1 GCA_910575405.1 Clostridia bacterium
ACTATTCTCTATCGGTCACTGGGTAGTATTTAGCCTTGGGGGGTGGGCCCCCCTGCTTCAAACCGGGTTTCACGTGTCCGGTCCTACTCTGGTGCCACTCCTGCATAACCTCCCTTTCGCCTACGGGGATTTCACCCTCTTTGTCCACACTTCCCAGTGTGTTCGGCTAGGTAGCTTATGTCCTTTAAGTGGTCCGCAACCCCGAAAACTAAAGTCTTCGGTTTGGGCTCTTTCCCGTTCGCTCGCCGCTACTTGGGAAATCGATGTTTCTTTCTCTTCCTAAGGGTACTTAGATGTTTCAGTTCCCCTCGTTGCCTTCTCCATACCTATTGATTCAGTATGCGATACTTACGTATTACCGTAAGTGGGTTCCCCCATTCGGATATCTGCGGGTGAACGGATATTTGCTCCTTACCGCAGCTTTTCGCAGCTTGTCACGTCCTTCTTCGGCTCCCAGTGCCAAGGCATCCGCCTTATGCTCTTCTTCGCTTGACCATTCAAGCTTCCCCTGATTTAGCGTAATCAGGTCTTTCTTATCGTTAATTCACTCTGTGAATCAGCTCTTTCTGGTTTCTCTCGGTTGCAGTCTCTTTTCCAGACTGCAGAAATCGTTTACCCTAACAGTTTTTCTCTCGGAAAAACTTCTTAGTTTTCTCTTGTATTTACTCTTCTGCAAATACCTCGATTTCGTTTTTCGTTGTGTTTGTTTTCACATTTGCATTATTCAGTTTTCAAGGTACAAGTCGCGTTTGCCCCCCTTACCGGAAGCATTCGCTTATTCAACATCCAAAGTGTCTCACGCCCGCATTTCTTATCGCTCGCTTTCACTTACGGGAAATGCTCACGGGAATTTTGCCTTGCAAATCACTCGCTTTCGCTCATTCTTTGCGCAAAATGTCCTGGTGGGCTTGGGAGGACTCGAACCTCCGACCTCACGCTTATCAGGCGTGCGCTCTAACCACCTGAGCTACAAGCCCCTACAATCTTCATAGTGCAGAAACTTCCGTCTCCTTAGAAAGGAGGTGATCCAGCCGCAGGTTCTCCTACGGCTACCTTGTTACGACTTCACCCCAGTCATTGGTTTCACCTTAGGCAG
>CAJTER010000102.1 GCA_910575405.1 Clostridia bacterium
TTCAAAAGCGCAGAAATTCCCTATCGGATTTCTGATACGCAAAAGACACCTGGCCCAATGGTTTTAGAAAACAAATTTCTTTATGCGGGCAAGTTCGCAATCCTCGCCAAAGATATGGTTCAATACCATGCATAGGTTGTATGCAAGAATCTTGTTCGCAAGACGCGTGCATAGTCCTTGAAAACTTCTGGCAAGCACCCGTTCTGCATTTAGCTGCCCGCTAAGCTGTGAAAATACGGTTTCCACCCGCCTGCGTAGCCGAAAGATCAGCTGACGCACATGTCTGGGCCAGTCGTTCCTGCTGTTGGAACGCCTAAGCGCCATAAGACAGATTCCTTGTCTTGACAAATCCTCGGCTAGGGCTTTGCCAGCATAGCCCTTGTCCCCAAGGATGACCAAACCCGATTGCCCATCCACCAAGTCGCGCAGCCCTTCCCTGTCATCTGTAGAGGCCGGCGTGACTTCGAATGCCGTAACATATCCCTCCAGGGTGACCATAGCATGGACTTTATAGCCAAAATACGTCTCCTTCTTAGACGGGCATTTCCCATAGTCGGCCCCAAAGCCGCGGAAGGTATGGCAGTAGCGGGCCCTTCCAAACTTACAGACGGCAAGGGGGAAGCTGTCCACGATGGAACACCTGCCAGAGGGAATCGCAAAAGCGGAGGGTAGTTTCTGCCTCAGCAGTTCCGTCGTCTGGAGCAAGGCCCGCCTTGTCCGGTTAAAGCGACTCCTGCTACAGAAGTTCGGGAACAGGTGCTGGTAGTTCCTCTTTATGAAGGAATACCATGCATTCTCGGAATCAATCCCAGCCAACTCCCCACATAGGCTGATTGTAATGATTTCCGAATCTGACAGCTTGGCATCCAGGACGTGCCGTCTTTTCGTCACTTCCGGTGGCGCATAGCGGCAATACAAATCATCGATGATGACAAAAACGGTTGTAAGAAAGTCTTCAAACGTTGCCAGGACTGTGGTATGATTAGTGTGGAACTTCGACATAATCGTGCC
>CAJTER010000103.1 GCA_910575405.1 Clostridia bacterium
CTAGTGTAGTGTCGTGTTGATATTTATGGTATTGTTTCTCCCAATCTTATTCGAATTTTGGATAGAGGGATACCAGTTTTTCTCTGGCATCTTCCATTTTAAAATGCCAGTTGACGGTTTTGCAGGCTGCATTTCGTTCCCGTTCCCATGCTCCCAGTTCTTTGTTCAGCTCCTCAAGCGTTGCGACCCTCCGGGCAAGGCATTGCCGAGTCATGGCATTTAATTCGATTTCTGCAATGTTCAGCCAACTTCCATGCTTGGGTGTATAGTGGATCTCCAGCTTCTTTGCAAGACGTCGCGCTTCCTGCGAGCTGTACCGTTTATAAAAGGACGCTTCCGTATGGGTGTTCAGGTTATCCATCACAAGGATTACCCGTTCATAATCCCTATAGAATCCGTCCAAAACCGTTTTCACTTCTTCTGCCCAGTCTACGGCTCTGCGCTGACTGCGGGCCGTGACATGTCTCCATCCGGCTGATGGTTCGCTAAAGACAAAGATACTGCAGCTTCCATTTCTCTGATATTCCGAATCCGTTTTCTTGGTATCTCCTGGCCGCATGGGCAGGGGTTCCCTGACCTCTCCTAACAGCTGGTATGGCTTTTCGTCCATGCAAATCACAGGAAGCTGTGGATCGTACGGCCTCTCATACACATCCAGAATATCCTCCATCCGAGCAACAAATTCCGCATTTTCTTTTGGCGGGATACACCAGTAGGTATTTAGGTGAGGCTTAAGTTCTGTTTTTTTAAAAGCTCCCGAATCGCGTCTTTGCCAATTGGTGTATCCAACACGACTTTTGCCTGTTCTTCCAGCAAGCGCAGGGTCCATCTCGCATGGCCTTCCGGAGGCTCCGAACAAGCCAGTTCTATGATGCGAGCCTCATCACGCCCATCGGTTTTGCGCCTGGCATTGGAATTTGGATTCCGTTTGTAGGTAACCGTTGCATCCAATCCCTGATCTCTGTAGTCCTTTACGATGTTGGAAAC
>CAJTER010000104.1 GCA_910575405.1 Clostridia bacterium
ATTCTCTTCGTGTCCTCCCGCAGAAATGCAAAGTGGGCTTCATCCCGCAGGTATTTTTCTCTTGCCAGCGCTTTTTCTCTCAGGATCTCCTCTTCCGTCGCTTTTTTCAGTAGATGCTGTACCATTTCCAGCTCCTTTCCCCCAAGCCGAACCAATTCCTCCTGCTTCTCGCTGCCTTCTTCATCCGCACATTTCAGATATTCCAGATAAAGCTCCAGCGGGCTCAGCTCCTGAGGCGGCTTTTTCTCCGGATTCACCTTGGGAAGTTCTACTACGCAGATGCCCGTCATGTCCGAAAGCGCAATATGCGTCGTTTCCTCCAGCAGGGAAAAGACATTCAGAAACTGCTCTGTCTCCGGGAACATGACTTCATCTACGATACATATGGTAATTGTTTTCAGCATTGTATCATATTCCTTCCCCTTTTTCAACGATTCACGAATTGTTCCTCCATGGTAATAAATGAGCCGCTCTGCCAGATAGTCGTAGCTGCAAAGCTGCATTTCAATGTCGATGAGCTCGCCGCTTCCCGTTTCCACCTTGATGTCCAGGATGCTTTCCTTTTCGCTCACGTGCTGCCGCAGATGGAAGGGATTTTTGTAGGTTAAAGAGACAATTGGATCCTCTTCTCTTCCCAGAATATGATTGAGCAGCGCCATGAGGACGAATTTGCATTCCTCCGTATCGCTCCCGTAGACGGCTTTAAAGATTACATCGTTTTTCAGTGTTAGAATTATTCCATCGTTTCCCATCAGGTTCCCCTTTCCTGACGCAGGCTTTGCGCCATTTTGGCAGATGAAAAGCCCCTTTTGCATCTGCCTGTTT
>CAJTER010000105.1 GCA_910575405.1 Clostridia bacterium
AAGATGATTAAGGAATACATAGAAGCGAAGTATGGCTTCAAAGTACATACCGCATATATCGCAGAGGTTAAAAGGGAGTTAGGATTGCCGATGTATGATGCCCCTAATGCGGTAGAGGAATTGAAACAGCCGAGGAAGCATCCGACGGCGGAGAAAGCGGAAGCGATAAAGGAGGCTTTGAAACACTTTGAGGTTATTTAAAACCGTGAGCGTATCATTAGAAATAGTGGTACGCTTATTTTTTTCGCTCATTTGCATCTTTGAACATTCTGCCATTCGTCTATATAATGAAATCAAAAAAGGTTGGTGTTGATTATGAGAGAAAAGAAAAATCATTTGTATGTGGATAGTGGGGAACGAAGTATTTTGCTGCATAGCCTTGTGGAACTGAAAAATCAGCTCATACAGCAGGGCAGATATACGGACTGCGTTGACGAACTTATTTTTAAGGTTATCCATGCACCTATAAAAAAATTAAGAGTAGAACTGGCAGGGGGAAGTGATGTGCGATAAGGAATTTAAAGAACTGGTGAAGATAGCAGTAGAAAAATTAAAAGACGAATCCGTATTGAAACTGTTACAGGCTGACGCCAGTTATCAAAAAGACAGTAAGGATGAGGGATATGCGGAGGATGCCTTTAACCAGCTTGATTTGACGGAGGAACAAAGGGAAGTTTGCCAACGTCTTATAGATTGCAGGAAAAAGCAGGATTTTGAGTACGGCACTCATGCGTATATTGCAGGACTGATGGATGCGTTTCATATTATGGCGGTATTGTTCCCAGAAAAATGGGATACAGAGAGAATAATGA
>CAJTER010000106.1 GCA_910575405.1 Clostridia bacterium
GCTTGTCCGATTTCTTTAGCGAGCTTCACTGCCTGTACTTTGTATTCGTGGTCATATTGTCTGTTTTCTGCCATTTTGTTCACTCCTTATTCTCTTGATTATATCTCAAATCCTTGAGAATGTGGTGTCAACTTTTTTTATACCACATCAAAATATAATTCGGATTGCTTCGGCTTCTGTTTCCTCTATTAAAAGATGGTTGTCTTTCAGATAATACCCATATGGGGCAAAACCGCCGTTCCAACCGCCCTGCCTTGCTTTTTCCCTGCGTCCGTTCATGGTCTGCTCAATGATATTTTCCCGCTCAATCTCGGCAACCGCCGACAGGACAGATATGAGCAGCTTTCCGCTTGTCTGGGATGAGTCAATCCCCTCCTCTATGCAAATAAGGTTTATCCCATAAGACTGAACAAACTCCAATGAATTTAGAATGTCTGCCGCATTTCTCCCAAAACGTGAAAGTTTATAGACAAGGATATACTCTATTTCCAACCCGTTTTTTATGTCGGACAGCATTTTCTTAAATGCGGGTCGCCCCTCGATTGATTTTCCCGACTTTCCTGCATCTTCGTAGATGCCGACAACTTCCATTTCCTCACGGTCTGCAAATCGCTTCAAGCTATTCTTCTGACCCTCAAGGCTATATCCGTCAACCTGCATCTCGGTACTTACTCTTGGATACAGAACACATTTCTTTCCTTCCCGATTC
>CAJTER010000107.1 GCA_910575405.1 Clostridia bacterium
GGCTTGGCGGTATTGTCTTTATCATAGTTGATTCCAACCAGCAGAATATCTCTGTACTTGCGGACTTTCGCCGCATAATCCCGGTTCTTGATCTGCTGAATGGCTTCTTCTGCAGATTTTCCTGCCTTCAATTCTAAAACAATAGCGGGCTTTCCAGTTTTCTTTGGGGTAAACAGGTAGTCGCAGTACCCAGATCCCGCCTGGATTTCCCGGTCAATTTGATAGTCTTTTCTCGCATACAGGTAGCACAGGGTGATGACGCAGGACAGGGAGTTTTCATCGTTGTACTGCAAAAAGGGGATTTCCCGGTTATGGGTTTCCTTCAGGATAGCCGCGACCTTCTCTTCGTCCTCCGCAAGGGTCGCCTGGAGCATGGCTTTCGACTGTTTGACAATCTCGCTGATTCCGCCCATGCTGCTGCGGGACAGAACTCTCTGGAATTTCAGCATTAATTCATGGTTGGGGATCTGCAGCTCTTCCTCATGATAAGATAAAAAGCCGTAGACCACCATGGCGGAGAGGATTTCATCCCGGGTATTCATGCTTTGCTCCGCAGCGCTGTAGCCATTTAACTCCACTTCCACTGGGTTTCCTGCCACCATTTGGACGATGTCTTCCCGTACTTCCCCTGCATTATGCTCAATGCAGTCGGCTACCTCGTTCATGGGACCAGTTTCCGTCCAGTAGTTCTGGCA
>CAJTER010000108.1 GCA_910575405.1 Clostridia bacterium
ATCGCCAGACAGCAGAGCCCTGACAAACTTATTGTAGCTGCCTTCTGCCTCCTCCCGAAACCAGTCCCGGATTATGTCCTTGAACATCAGCTGTACCTCCCGATTGGTCAAAGCCAATGTATACTGGTATCGGCCGGTTTCCTCAAAGAATTCCCGCTCTGCGGCTTTCAAATAGCCGGATGCAAGGAGCAGGCCCCACATGGCGCTTTTCTTTCCGGACAGGAATCCATATGTGATCTGCTCGTCAATCTCTGTTTTTAAACAGCCTCCCTGCAGCAAGATTTCAAAGTCCTGCTTCAACTCCTCTGAGCCTTCCTGAATCAACTTTCCCACCAATTTGTTGGAGCTGGTATTAGCCCAGTAGGTTCCCACCTTTTTCTTGTTCAGGTAATGGATGATGGACCAGGGGTTGTAAATATCTGTTTTCGTTCCGAAGGTAAATCCGTCATACCAGTTTTTCACCTCATACTTTTTGTCGGAAAGGCCGTATTCGTCCAGGGATGCAAAGACTTCCTCTTCTGTAAA
>CAJTER010000109.1 GCA_910575405.1 Clostridia bacterium
TCAGACGGCTCGCGGCGAAAAAAGCGCTGGCTTCCTCCAGAAAATCATTTTCTTTCTTCAAACGGCGGTTTTCTTTCTCCAGTTCCTTTACCTGCTGGCGAAGCTTTAGGAGTTCCTCATTAAGCGTCATAGCGCTTTGTGGGGTCTGTGAGCCAGCTCCAATGTCAAAATTGCCAAGACGGTTAGCCCGTACTCAGCCATACAGGGTGTTTTTGGGAACTCCCAGTTCTTTAGCGGCTTTAGCTTGTCCGATTTCTTTAGCGAGCTTCACTGCTTGTACTTTGTATTCGTGGTCATATTGTCTGTTTTCTGCCATTTTGTTCACTCCTTATTCTCTTGATTATATCTCAAATCCTTGAGAATGTGGTGTCAACTTTTTTTATACCACATCAATGTCAGCTATCAGCAGGTCTACACCTGGGTAAAGAAGTATGCCGAGTTTGGTGAAGCCGGTCTGGAGGATCGCCGCGGAAAACGAAAAGCGGAGCAAGAGCCCCGG
>CAJTER010000110.1 GCA_910575405.1 Clostridia bacterium
GTTCTTCTGCCATATGCGATTTTTCCGCAGTAAACAGGGTTGTCTAATATCTGCCGTATTAAATGGCTGCTCCATGTTTCTAACTTTCCATTCTGGCGGGGTATCTTCTTTATCCCTTGCAGATTAAGGTATTTTGCAACTCCCCCAAGCCCTATATCTAAATTTCCAAACTTATCAAATATAATTCGGATTGCTTCGGCTTCTGTTTCCTCTATTAAAAGATGGTTGTCTTTCAGATAATACCCATATGGGGCAAAACCGCCGTTCCAACCGCCCTGCCTTGCTTTTTCCCTGCGTCCGTTCATGGTCTGCTCAATGATATTTTCCCGCTCAATCTCGGCAACCGCCGACAGGACAGATATGAGCAGCTTTCCGCTTGTCTGGGATGAGTCAATCCCCTCCTCTATGCAAATAAGGTTTATCCCATAAGACTGAACAAACTCCAATGAATTTAGAATGTCTGCCGCATTTCTCCCAAAACGTGAAAGT
>CAJTER010000111.1 GCA_910575405.1 Clostridia bacterium
ATCGGAACCATAGCCGTCTTTCCAGATGAAGTAGCAGAAAGCGAGACAGAAGCAAACCAGCCGAGGCAAACCAAGCTCCCCGAGCAAATCCGAGGGGCCAACGTAGAAGACAGTACCGTCAAAGAAAACACCAATACCTATGATATCCGGTTCTACGCAACGGCACCGGGAACGGACGGACTGATTGAAATTATCATCAACCTGGAAGTGCAAAACGATTTCTATGAGGGATATCCGTTAATTAAGAGAGCCTTATATTACTGCTGTCGGATGATCTCTTCCCAATATGGGACGGAATTTGTACATCAGGAGTATGACAAGATCAAGAAGGTATACAGCATCTGGCTCTGTGCAGAACCGCCGAAGAATCGACAGAATACCATCACCCGCTACGTGATGAAGGAAGAGAACATCATAGGCGACGTAGCCGAGAAGCGGGAAGATTATGATTTGCTGACAGCTGTGATGATCTGCCTGGGG
>CAJTER010000112.1 GCA_910575405.1 Clostridia bacterium
TAATCATTCCTCCTGTATCTCTTTGGTTTTTTCTGGGTCGTAAAAGGGCAGATCCCTGCCAATGCAAGGTAATTCATAATTCTTTGGTGGGGTATGGGTAGAGTACTTGAGACCCAAAGACTCGTCTTGCTTTTTTCCGCCTTTCAATTGCTGAGTCCTCTATTCTGGGGTATAATAAAGGAAGTCAAAGGGGGAATACACCATGAACTATTTGAATACCGAACAGCCAAAGATCCTTTTCCAGAGGGCAAGGAACAGTTCAATCTTTGTAGATAAAAGCTTACTGATTGAACGTGTATCCAAATGGATCAATACAAATGACCAATACATCTGCATTACCCGGCCAAGGCGCTTTGGCAAGACCATGAACGCCAATATGCTGGCCGCCTATTACACCAAAGGCTTGGACAGCGGCAGTCTGTTTTCCGATCTGAAGATTGCTCAGGCATCGGTGGA
>CAJTER010000113.1 GCA_910575405.1 Clostridia bacterium
TCCGTCCAGTAGTTCTGGCATTCTCCATCCATCAGGGCGTAAGCAACCGAGCGTGGGTTAAAGAGGCTTGCTCCATTTTTCATGCGGTAGCCATCATACCACTGCTTCAGTTCTGCATAGGGGACTGTTTGCTGCTCTTCGCATAAGGCTTTTACTTCCTGTTCCGTGAAGCCGAAGAATTCTTCATATTTCCCGTTTTTCATGGCGTGATCTTCTCGGAACATATTGATAGTAGAAGCGCTTCCATATTTAGCGATGGGCAGGACGCCCGTCATGTAAACCAACTCCACATAGGGCTGATCTTTTAACAGCCTTTGCAGAAATTTCAGGTGTTCCTTTTTATCGCTTTCCTTCATAAAGTCTTCATGGAATACCGCATCCCATTCATCCAAGATGAAGATGAAGGAGTCCTCCGTTGCTTTAAATAAG
>CAJTER010000114.1 GCA_910575405.1 Clostridia bacterium
GTAGGATTTTGAACATTGAAATAAGACCACCGATATTCGCTGGTCTGAAATAAAGGTATGTATGAGATGGTTATTTCGGAAGCGATGAAAGATATTCTTTCACCCGTCCATAGTAGATGCGAAGAAACTTATTCGCACCGGCAGTCATGTAGACATAGTAAGGTTTGCCCTGTGACCGTTTCTTGTCCATAAACAGATAAACGGGGTCATCCTGTGGCTTGGTTTTGATAAGGGCATCCATTACCTGAAATAAGGTTTTACGAAGAGTGCCAGAACCTCTTTTGGAAGTATGCACACTTTTCTGTTCGTAAGAACCGGATTCATTTACGCCGGGGTCAACACCAGCGAAGGCAGTGATAGCTCCTTTGTGAGTGAAGCGGGAAACATCACC
>CAJTER010000115.1 GCA_910575405.1 Clostridia bacterium
GGAACCAACACCACCGCAACCAAGAAGACGGTTAAGAAGCTGAAGAGTGGAAAGACCTATCAGGTGAAGGTACGTGCATACAAAGCAGTCGATGGAAAGACTTACTATGGTACGTACAGTGCTGTGAAGAAGGTAAAGGTAAAATAAGATAGATTTGATTATCATCTTACTTACGACTTAGGAAACAAAGGGGCTGTCGCACAAACCAAGCAAAATTGAACCGCTCCCCGTCAAGAGGACATTGAAACAAAATAAGATTGTTGTACAGTCAGTATCGTATGGTGCTGGCTGTTTTTTTAACGTTTCTCCTGATTGGTGGCATTCATTCTAATCATCGCTCCGCCAGTGTCAAGGGTAAATGCATGGCTTCGCCA
>CAJTER010000116.1 GCA_910575405.1 Clostridia bacterium
CTTCTCTCGGAAAAACTTCTTAGTTTTCTCTTGTATTTACTCTTCTGCAAATACCTCGATTTCGTTTTTTCGTTGTGTTTGTTTTCACATTTGCATTATTCAGTTTTCAAGGTACAGATGACCGCTTTACCTTCCAAATCGCCCATCCCTGAGCGACTTGGGCAAAGCTTCCTGGTGGAGAATAAGGGGTTCGAACCCTTGACCCCCTGCGTGCAAGGCAGGTGCTCTCCCAGCTGAGCTAATTCCCCGCAATCTTCATAGTGCAGAAACTTCCGTCTCCTTAGAAAGGAGGTGATCCAGCCGCAGGTTCTCCTACGGCTACCTTGTTACGACTTCACCCCAGTCATTGGTTTCACCTTAGGCAG
>CAJTER010000117.1 GCA_910575405.1 Clostridia bacterium
AAAAGTATACCTTTCTTTTTAAGCTTTTTCGAGCAAATTCACTCAAACTAATTCATTACAAGGAGGTAGGAACTATGCTTATGCTGGGAAGGAACCCGGAGGAATACGTGGTAATCGGCGATGATATCGTCGTCAAGGTGGTATCGGCAGACGGCTCCCTGAAACTGGCCATTGACGCGCCAAAGGAAATGTCCATTCTGCGAGGGGAAGTCTACGAACGGACGCACGAGCCGCCCAAATGCATTACCAAGTCGCCGAGAAACTGACATTCTGACTTACTATGATTTCAACCGTCCGCTTTGACCGGTCCGGGCGGAGGAAATAAATAAAAAACAGTAGTTAATGTGATACAGGGGAAGA
>CAJTER010000118.1 GCA_910575405.1 Clostridia bacterium
CACTATGAAGATTGTAGGGGCTTGTAGCTCAGGTGGTTAGAGCGCACGCCTGATAAGCGTGAGGTCGGAGGTTCGAGTCCTCCCAAGCCCACCAGGACATTTTGCGCAAAGAATGAGCGGAAGCGAGTGATTTGCAAGGCAAAATTCCCGTGAGCATTTCCCGTAAGCGAAAGCGAGCGATAAGAAATGCGGGCGTGAGACACTTTGAATGTTGAATAAGCGAATGCTTCCGGTAAAGGGGCAAATGCGACTTGTACCTTGAAAACTGAATAATGCAAATGTGAAAACAAACACAACGAAAAAACGAAATCGAGGTATTTGCAGAAGAGTAAATACAAGAGAAAACTAAGAAGTTTT
>CAJTER010000119.1 GCA_910575405.1 Clostridia bacterium
GCTCAATCCCAACGAGCAGTACACCGTGTACGAGGCGGACGTGCCGGACGGAACGCCCATAGACGAGGACGAGGACATCCTCAACTATGACGATTTGGACGACCCGGACGCTTTTGTATAGCTTTGGGACATTTTGTCCCGAAGTGTCACCTGCCGCCTACACCGGGCGGCTTTTCTTGTGCCCGGGAAAATCCCGGAGAAATGGAGGACTATATGGCATTTTTCGCATCCGCTATCACCACTTTGCAGACCCTTGTTATCGCGCTGGGCGCGGGCCTCGGCGTTTGGGGCGTTGTCAATCTGCTGGAGGGCTACGGCTCGGACAACCCCGGCTC
>CAJTER010000120.1 GCA_910575405.1 Clostridia bacterium
GGGTAAAGCTCAACACCGTCTGAATTGCAGATGGAACAGTCGTGCTTGTCTTTTGCGACATCGATTCCTACGTCAATCATGTTTCCTCCTTTGGCACAGTCAATAACTTCTGATACTGTTCGGACCACGGACTCGCTGCTGGCGTAACCTTGTTCGACATAAACCGTCATGCGGTATCTAACTGATCAACAATGATGCAGAGAGCTGTGGTTGGAGCCTTTCGTTAACCATCAAGTGGTAGGAGAAACGAACCAATCCACAGTATCTCAAACAGTATAGCATCAAGTACAAATGAGTACGTTATAGCTACGAGATTATAATACAAGG
>CAJTER010000121.1 GCA_910575405.1 Clostridia bacterium
CCAACTTTACCAGGACCAAAGGCACAGGCAATCATCGACAGAAGAGCTGCTGCAATGCCAGGCGCAATCAGCTGTGCATATCCTTGCGTAATCGCAAGAGGTGAAGGTGCAATGTTCGAAGACGTTGACGGCAACATCTTCTTAGACTGGATTGGTGGAGTTGGTGTACTGAATATCGGATACAGCCATCCGGAGCTGATCGAAGCAGTAAAAGATCAGTCAGAAAAGTTCTTCCACGCTATGATGAACATCACAACCCACGAACCGTACATCAAAATGGCTGAAAAGATGAACGAGATCGTACCGGTAAAAGGCGACAAGAAAAA
>CAJTER010000122.1 GCA_910575405.1 Clostridia bacterium
TCCATGGTTTCCACCAGCTCATCGTATTTTTCATCAAACAGATAGGACAGGGATGTGAGCAGCGCATCTTTGCCATCGAAATAGTGGTAAAAAGAACCTCTGGAAGTGCCGGAGGCTTCCACGATTTCCTCTACGGTTGTATCCTCGTAGCCCTGCTGGTAAAAGAGCTTCCAGGCGGCTGAGACGATTTTTCCCTTTGTATTTCTGGTTTTTGTTTTCTTCTTCATAAGTCCATCCTTCAAAAAAACAGAACATTCGTATTTATGTATGTATAGAGTATAGTTTACTGCAAAACCCCTTTTATTTCAAGGG
>CAJTER010000123.1 GCA_910575405.1 Clostridia bacterium
GCACTGAAGGTAGCAGAGATCATGGAAAGAGAAGATTATCCTGCAAAGGCAAGAGCAATCGCAGACAAGTGCATGGCTAAGTTCAACGAATGGAAAGACAAGTACGAAGTAGTAGGCGATGCAAGAGGAATGGGCTCCATGATGGGTGTAGAATTCGTAGTTGACAAGAAGAGCAAGACACCGAATGCTGATCTGGTAAAGAATATTGTACAGGCAGCTGTCAAGAAGGGACTCCTTCTGGAAGCAGCAGGAACTTACAACAACGTAATTCGTTTCCTGTGCCCGCTGTGCGCAACAGACGCTCAGATCGA
>CAJTER010000124.1 GCA_910575405.1 Clostridia bacterium
AATCATGTCCTTCTCTTGATTCCCTGTTCCCCTCTCTCTACACCGCCTGCTGGAACGATCCGAACCAGCAGACGGCTGTTTTGTTTCCATCTCTTTGCGATTTCCTTTTTTTGTATTCCCTGTGGATAACTCTTTTGTTGAATCACCGAAACCCATTGGAACCGCAACAACTGTAAGAAACGGTTTATTCACAGGCAGCTGTGAATACTATCGTATACAATCTAAAAAAAGATGTGGATAAGGCTGCTGCGCCTGTAAATCGCAAGGAGTATGCATGTTGAAAAGTGTCGAGGTTCTTCCACATCGAATCG
>CAJTER010000125.1 GCA_910575405.1 Clostridia bacterium
ATTAAAGTGGAGACTTCTCTGGGAGAACAAATCAATCTGGAAATGCAGGTGGAAAACCTGAGCGAATACGTGAACCGGACAATCCTGTATACGGCGCAAATTTCAGCAGAGGGATTGGAAAGAGGCCAGGAGTATGGTAAACTGAAGAAAACCATACATATCAGCATAGTAAAAGGCGATCTGCGGGCAGGAAGCGAAAAATACCACAGCATCTACCGATACATGGAGCTGGAAGAGAAAACCGAGCTGACAGATGTGGTAGAAATCCATTACCTGAAGCTGGATGAACTGCCAAAGAAG